>DATAUV010000013.1:0-144491 GCA_036268075.1 Allostellaceae bacterium
CGGGAAGGCTTGCGGGAATAGCGAGACGTAGTAGCCGTATTGGGCGAAGGCTTCCCTCACCGACGCAGCGTCACCCGTCAAGGCCCCGCCAACGATCCTCTCAGCCGGCCTTGCTGCCAGCATGTAGGCGTTGCTAAGGAAGTTGACCAAGTGCGTCTGCCAACTCCACAGGAGATTGTTCTGCACGAGGAACCCAAAGTCCCCCATGGCCCGCTTCATAAAGCCCGGCTGTGTGACCCGCTTCAAGAGCTTGGGGTTGCCGGCAGTGGCATTGAACAGGGCAAGGAGCTTATCCCCGCCAAGCTGCTGCACCTGAGCGGCCAACTCTGGGTTCACCGCAAACTCCGAACGCCCATGCCGCATGGCCCGGCCCGCAGAAGCCCGCATGGACTGGCCCGAGGCGAGCATCGAGCTTGCCATGGTGACCTGCCGTTGGAACTCCTGCACGGCGTCTTCCCGCGTGGCGAACCCGGTGAGGTCCCCAAGGTTGATGCGCTGACCAAGTGCCCATGCGTCCTGGTGCATACGGTTGGCCAGGAGGTATGCCGCGTCCATGTTGGCCACCATGCGGGTCGCATCGTTACCCGCCTGGGCGATCCTGGAAGTGATTACCGCCGGGTTGATATTGAAATAGCTGGCCATGCCGTTGACCTGGCGCAGCACCGTGGCGTCACTCAGGATGTCCCCACCCTTGGCGGCGTCGAGCTTGGCCTGGAGCGTATCGGATACGCGCGCTACGAAGTCGTCAACCTCGCCGGGGAGGTGCAGCTTGTTCCACGGAATGCCCTGCCCCTGGCCGAACACATGGCCCGCGTCCACAGCGCCCTGCACAGTGCCATGCTCGGTGAGGGCGTCGATGTCGGACTGGCTGCTGGAGAGGATGCTTTCGGCTTCCTCAGGCGTGACCGTAACGGAGGGCTTGAACTTGGGGTTCTCCGGGGTCGGGGCTGCGTTGTCCGGTGCTGTCTCATCGGAAGCCGCCTCAGGAGCCGATAGGGTGTCCTCTGGTGCGCCTGGAGCCACCTCTGCGGCACTCGTAGCCGGCTGGGCTTCCTGCGCTCCTGGGGCCTCTGTTGGCTGTCCTGGAGCCTCTTCAAAGCTGACTGATGGGCCACCCTCGGTTGGCACTGCCGGGTGGGCTTCCTGTGCGGCTGTTGGCGGGACGATCTCAGGTGCCTGGGAGGCTTCTGGAGAGCCGGTAGCTGGCACGGGCTCACTGGACGGGATAGCCGCTTCCGGTGCCCGTACGGGCTCCGCTGCGGCCTGTGCGGCCTGGTGCGCGTCATGGGCGTCTTGAAGCTCACCCGTCGCTACAGAGGCGGCGCCATGATCCCCAGCGGCCAACGCACGGTAGACCTTGCTGGCGGCAATGACAGTGCCCGCGACCGCAGCATCAACGCCGATGGACTGGAGGGCATTCTTGAGCCGTCCGTAGAGGTCTGGCGTATCTTCGTTGGACCCGATGGCAGCCGCCAGTGGCTCCCCGATGAAGGGCACGTACTGCACGATGGGGCTGAGGAAGTCCTGGTGTGGATCGAACGCCACTGCGCCCGCCGCTGCGGCCTCTCCTGCCGCCGTGACTTTGGGCAGGGCTTCAAGCGCCGCCTTGGCTCCCGCACTGACGAGGCTTGCACCCTCCGCAATCTTGCCGGCCCCCAGCATCCCCATCGTGAACTGGGAAAGGACGCCAACCGTACCGGGGACGAAGCCGCTGTTCTCAGCAGTCTGTGTGCCCGCCTCAATGGCCGCCCTGATGGGAGACTTGTCAACCGGAGCGCCGCCCGTGAGAAAGTCCTTCGTCTGAAGGAAACTCTCAGCCGCACCACCAGCCGCCGCGTCGAGGAAGCTGGAGGGATGGCCTAAGGGCTCCTCCGGGTCGGGTTCGTCAAGCGTGGCTGAGGGCGGCGGATGTACCTCAAGGGCTGCGCTCAGGGCCTCGCCCGGTGGCGATAGCGTTGGGGTAGCGCCTTGCGACGTGTTGCCTTGGGCTGGGGCGGGTTGGGTGGCATCAAGGGATGGCGTAGCGGAGGTGATGCTATTCTGCACAGAGGCTCTAAGCCGCTGGAAGGTTGCATCGTCCATGACCGGCTGTGGTGAGGCTTGGCTATCGCCAACAGGCGCATCGAGTGGTGGCACCGGCAGGGCCTTGGACCGTTGGACGGCCATGAGTTGTTGGAATGTGGCGTCGTCCATGCCTCAGCGCTCCTCAACGGCGGTGGCGTGCTCAAGGGCTGACACCACTCGCAGCTTACGACCATGGCGCTTGTCCAAGAGCGCAAAGGCGGCGCGGAGAATTGCCTCGTATCCCTCGGCGGATAGACCAAGGGTGTCATCGCTTCGCTTGCGGAGGCCCAAAGCCGTCCTTATGGCATCCTCTCGGGTGCTCGTGGCCCGGCCATTAGCCCCTTCGTTGAGGGTGAGGGCCTTCATGGTGAGGTCATGGTGGTCGGTGTCGCACAGGTCCACCTTGTCCCCCGGCCCAGCGTTGGCAATGAGCCGATCCCAGGTAGTTCCGCCCTGCCCATCATGGTGCACGTAGACGTAATGCCAGGGGTGGCCGCCAGGTAAGTCTTGAGGGGAAGTCTGGGTGCCATCGGGCCGACGACGCTCCGAAGTGTTCTTGATCCGGGAATGCGCGCCGTAGAGGGTCAGGGCGATGGCCACTATCAGCCACTCCGGGTCAACCCGGCGGGTGCCCCTCTTGGGCTCAATGGTGGACTTGATGCCTTGGACCCTCACGTGCCCATCGCTCAATGCCTCCACCAGGGAGCCGTGCGGAATGGCGACTGTGAGAAGGTCCTGTAAGTCCTCGGCTGAGGGATCGGGCAATAGGAGATAGCTTGCAAGGGCGGCGGCCACTTCGGGACGGGTGGGCGTGTAGCGTCTTTGGGTCATTTCTATTTGGGGTCCTGTAGGGTGCAAGGCATTGGCCCGCGCCTCGCTTGCGGGTGGTGGTGGTGAGCACTCAGACTATGTTTTGGGTGTTGCCCTTGGGGTGCTATGGAGCCTTGGGCGTAAGGGATGGCGTGAAGTGCCCTAACTGGCACATCCTCGCATCGATCCAATCACACGGTGTGGCTTTTATGCAACACAGGGTGTGTGGCTCATGGGCCGGCTCAGGGTGCTTAGTGGGATGGCTTCACCGGGAGGGCACCGGCCCTTGGCTTTAGGCGAGCGCCACCTTGGCAGTCAGCCTTGCGCTGGGGGTTTGGCTTAAGGGGGCTGGCTCATGGGCCGGCTCAGGGTGCTGGGGCCTCTCGGGTGTTGGCTGCGGCGGGTCCTCTCAAGGCGGCTGCCGTTGATAGCACAATGCCGCCCTTTAAGAAGGGAACCTAACTCTGGGGGCCTCTCTCATAGGACGACACCTATTTCCGAGGGCCGCCTCCTTTAAGGACGCTACCTAACTCCCGCAGAGGAGAAAAAGCATTCACCCTCAAAGGTTTGGTCAATTCCGCGTAGGGTTACGGCGAGCCGGCTGGTGGGCGAGGCTCCATGCAACAACTCTGAGCCCTCCTTTCAGTAACCCGCCTAATTCCGAGGGGCGCCTCCCTTAAGAACGCTACCTATTGGAACGGCCTGCATTCTCAAGGGTTTGGTGGCCTGCCAAGGGATAGCGGCGATCCACCGAGCCGGCTGATGGGCGAGACCCCGTGCAACAACTCTGAGCCCTCCTTTCAGTAGGCTGCCTAACCTCCAGGGGGCACCCTTCATAGTAGGGCACCTATTTCCTAGGGTTAGTAGGTCGGCCAAAACGCCTACTAGATGTTGTTTCCCTTGCGCTCAACCACAATACCAAGCACCGCAGCGAGAACGCCGAAGGCCAGCATCCCCATGCCCGCCCATGCGTAGTTGCCACCTGTCACCAGGAGGTTCACCACAGGCCAGAACAGAACGCCGAGCATGGAGACTTTGAGCGAAACCCTCAGCAATAGCTTGCACATAGCACCACCTCCAAGGGCCTCGCCCGGTGGCAATAGCGAAGGCATGCGCAACCAAGCCGCGTTGGATGTGGGAGAGTCAATCTGTCGCATCTCACGTAACGGGTGAATTCGCTTACGGTATCGTGCTTGCGCCGTCGTCCATAACCGGCCCGCTCGCCCGAAGACTTCTCCGGGAGGGTTACAGTCATGCGCGCTTATTCGATGGCCGACAGAACCCCAGCAAGGCATCCCTACGACCAAGCCTACCTTCACGGCTACCATGACGGTGGGCGTTATGCCCAACCCCACATGGACCATTACGTGCCGCGCACGGCTGGGATTGAGAGCTACCGCCGCCGAGCCTACCTCGCGGGCTTCCAGGCGCGCTCAGGCGGTAGCATCCTCGCTAACGCCACGGGACGCGCCGCCAACGGACCCTGTGAGACTGGCTGACGGGCGGCGAGAGGCCGGCGCTGAGCCGTAACCTTAGGCTGGGCTCAACGCCCGCCCTCAGCGCCGGCCCCGTGCGCTAAAGCATCTGGTCTACGGACATCACTGGAGGCGCGCTGAGGGCCGCCGGCTGTGCGTCTGCTTGCCAGGGATCAGTGCGAGGGTCCCACGGGAGGGTTGATCCTCAGGATCACGTTGCGCACCCCTGATGCTGCCCACTGCCCGCCCCGTGCCGTAGGGATCGCGCGGCGGTTCAACTCGGCGGCTATCTGGCGAAGGCTGGTCGCCCCGCCGGCTCGGATATCCTCAACGATGGCCGCCAGGTCACGCGTGGTCTGTGCCGCCCGTTCCCTCACTGCCCCCGTGGCCGCCGCCTGGCCGGCTCCCGGTACGAGGTGCTGTTTCGCCTTGCGATCCCATTGCCCGTCTCGCGCCACCTTGGCCCGCAGTGCTGCCTTGGTGCGCTCGCTTATCAAGCCCGCCTCAAGCTCGGCAACGGCGGCCATCTGTTGCAGCATGAACCGCCCAACCGCCCCCGCATTGATCTCGGGAAGGTCGCAGAACAGGACGCCCACGCCGCTGTCCACGAGCCGCATCAGGAAGGCTTGATTGCGCGCCAGCCGGTCCAGCTTGGCGATCACCAGCGTTGCCTTGTGCGCTCGGCACGCTGTCAGGGCCTTCGCCAACTCGGGTCGCTGACGGTCGGTCTTCCGGCCACTCTCAGTCTCTACGTATTCCCCGACCGGCGGATAGCCGCCCGTGCCCGCGAGGAACTGGCGCACCGCCTCACGCTGGGCATCAAGGCCAAGCCCGCTGCGGCCCTGCCGTTCCGTCGATACGCGGTAATAGGCGACCGTCTTGGTAGGCCCCTTGGGCATTGTGCATATCCTTCGCTACGAACGTAACGATGATATTGAACACACTTCGGGGAGACCGTCAACGCCAACTGGTCCTGGATTGGCCGAGCCCTGCGCCGTGGTCACGAACGGCACGGCAAGGGGCCGGCTCGACGTGAACGGAGGGTCGGCGGAGGGCCATACGGGGGGATAGCGCGCAGCCGGGTCTCGTGGCCCACCCTCTCGCATGTGTGACCCCTGGGGACTTTAGGGGGCAGCCTTTAGTGGTGTAACGAGCAGGCTGTGGTCTATTGCGACATGGCGCGTGTGATCGGAGAATGGGAAACGGAAGGCCAAACTTCGGTCGGATAGGAGGCGGGTCATGGAGGAAGCGCGCAACTTCGTGTGCCCCCTGACGGAAGTGGCGTGCGTTGAGCCTACGTGCCTTCGCGACCACTGCACTGAAAAGGATCGTGAGGCCGCGCGCCAAGCCGAGGCGGCGAAGCGCGATCTCCAGCGCCGTGCGAAGCATGGCCTCGCGAGCGCAGAGGAACTTGGCTTATAGCCTGTTACAATTCAAACTGACCCGCCCCTATGCCGTGTCGCATGACCGTGCTACAAGTCGCGCTCAGTCGAGATTATTTCGATTTTAGATCAACGGCTTAGGTCGATCCGAGCGCAATCCGCCCCTGGGCACCAGCGAAATCCACTGATACTCCCGATACTTAGAGATGGCGGGGCGGTGGGGTGCGGGGCATTGGCTCGCGATAGAGGCCCTGATAATAGCAGGTGATCTCTTCGCGGCCGATGATGGCGTCGCGGCACGGCCGGTAGCCAGGGCTGGGCATGATCGGCGCTCGTTGCACTATGCTGACGATCGAGATGGCGCTGACGGGGCGATTATGGAGATCGACGCCGAACGGATTGACGAGGCGGTGCTGGCGCTGCTGCTGCTCGGCCTGCACGACGGCAGCCGGGTCTGGAAGAGCTTTGATTGGGATGCGATGGACCGGCTGCACAAGAAGGGCCTGATCTGCGACCCGGTGGGCAAGGCGAAGTCCGTCGTGCTGACCGAAGACGGCAAACGCGAGGCGGAGCGCCTGTTCGCGCGGTTGTTCGCAGCCCGCCGATGACGGCCGCTCAGTCGCTGGTGCGGGCCATCTTTCCGGCGAGGCGGACCTTGGCGGCGTTGCGCCGATTGGCAATGCGGCCGAGCGCGAACTTGATCGGCAGCTCGTCGATGCTGTCGGGATCGTAATCGTCGAGCCATTCCTCGGCTTCGGCGTGGTCCTCGCGATCGGGATCGGCACGGGCGTCGAGCATCTCGTAGAAGCCGGAAATGCCGCCGCAATCCTCGGGCGGCGCGTTGCGGTCGCCTGCGATATAGCGGGGATAGGAAAGATCGGGGTCGCCGGCGCGGATATTGGTGACGGTGAGGCGGTGCTCCCAGCCATCGCCGAAATCGTAGAGGTAATCGATCGTGGTCCGGCGCGGCCGCAGGACCTCGCGCAGACGAACCTTGCGTGCGTCATTGAGTTGTTCGGTTCCCCAATCCTCGTCCGAAGGCAGACCGTATCGCCGCTTGGCGATGGTGAACTCCCAGAGGTGATAGTCGCACCACCCCATCGTGGTCTGGATGATGTCGTGCAGGACCTTGAGGGTGATCGAGGTCGGCACCTCGACCTGGCGCCAGATCACCGGATCGCTGTCGCGCAATTCGATCCGGACGGCGGCGATCTGCTGGAAGCTATCGAAGGCGGTGCTGCTTTTGGCCGGGCTCATTTCGCCAGTTTGGCAGGCCGGTCTTTCCAGTTCCAGGGCAAAAGGTCGGCGAGCCTGCTGGCCGGATGGTCGGCGATGCGGCGCGGCACGTCGGCCAGCCAGGCTTGCGGGTCGACGTCGTCGAGCTTGGCGTGCCGATCAGCGTGTAGATCGCCGCGGTGCGCTCGCCGCCGCGGTCGGAGCCGGCGAACAGCCACGCTTTACGACCGAGCGCGATGCCGCGCAGGGCGCGTTCCGCGGCATTATTGGTGAGGCAGATGCGGCCGTCGTCGAGGAAGCGGGTGAAGGCCGGCCAGCGCTTGAGCATGTAATCGATCGCCCTGGCGGTCTCGGCGTGACGCGACAGCCTGCCGCGTTCGGCGCGCATCCAGTCGGCGAGTTCACAGACCAGCGGCGCGACGCGGTTCTGGCGGGCAGCACGCCTAACCTCGCTGGCGATCCTTTCCCCAGCGAGCCAGCCGAAGGCACCTGCGGCCGTGCGTCGGCCTGCTGACGCGGCCAGCCCGATTCAGGCTTTGCCTAATCGGTTGCGGGCCGCCAGTATAGTTCGCGGTGGCAGAGACGATCGCGGCAGGGACGCCCCGCTTGCGCGCCGCGCAGCGAGTGACGGTCCCGAAACACGAGCGACGGTGGCTACGCCACGCAAATAAACCTTCTCCCGTGAACCCTGAAAGAAGGCCTTAGAGGCGCTGTTAGATGTTAGGCCTGGCAAATCTAAAGAAATTCAACGTCCAACGGCTGCTTGGGATTGCAAGGCGGGAAGCGGTTACCGGCAATTGGGCAAATGCGGCGCAGCTCTATCAGAAGATTTTGGACGACCATCCCGAGAATATTCCGGCTTGGGTGCAATACGGCCATGCGCTGAAGGAGTCGGGCAATCTGAGGTCTGCGGAATCCGCTTATCGGGTGGCGTTGTCGCTAAAGCCGATCCTCGCGGATACCCATTTGCAGCTCGGGCACGTCCTGAAATTGCAGGGACGCGTCGACGAGGCGGTAGCGGCCTATGCGCAGGCGCATTCGCTCGCGCCCTATCTGCGTCAGGCCGAGATCGAGCTGATCGCGCTCGACCAGGCGCCCCGGCGCGCGGTCCGGCTGAGCGACCGTGACGAGGCGCGGGCCGTCGAGGCGCGAAGGCACGGCGACGAGGCCGCCTCGCTCGTCTTCGATGTCACCGATCTGCTCTCCTATT
Source organism: Allostellaceae bacterium (assembly GCA_036268075.1). GTDB lineage: Bacteria > Pseudomonadota > Alphaproteobacteria > ATCC43930 > CGMCC-115725 > DATARH01. The sequence goes on from DATAUV010000013.1 coordinate 8,178, forward strand.
TCGAGCATTCGCGGCTGCCGACCGGCATCCAGCGTGTCCAGATCAGCGTGCTTTCGAGCCTGTTGCGGCGCGAGGTTCCCGGCGTGTCGGTTGCGCTGGCGTGTTTTGTCGATCGGCGCGATTTTTGGGTCTCGGTGCCGGCAGACCTGTTTCTCGAGGTGCTCGACCTCGCGGTGTCGGGCGGCGACGTCGATCACCCGGTGTGGAAGGACGCGCGGGCCGAGCTGACCTATAGGATCGACAACGGACCCGACGTCGAATTCGTCCCCGGCGCGACGCTGGTCAGCCTCGGCACCTCGTGGTGGGTCACCAATTATTTCCTGGTGCTGCGGCAGGCCAGGGCCAGGTACGGAATCCGCTATGTGCCGTTCATCCATGATCTGGTTCCGGTCATGGTGCCGGAGCATTGCACCAAGGAGTTGACCCGAGACTTCATCAACTGGATCACCGGCGCGTTCTTTCACGCCGATGGTTGCCTCGTCAATTCGCTGGCCACGGCAAGGGATCTGGGCCGGGTGGCCGAGGTGCTCGGCCATGCGATCCCGCCGCCGGCGGTGATCAGGCTCGACGCGCGGTTTGCGTCCGATCCGGGCGTGCTCTTTCCGGCCGCGAGCAACGAGCTGCGGCGGTTTGTCACCGGCCGCGAGCCCTTCGTCCTGTTCGTCGGGACGATCGAATCGCGCAAGAACCATCTCCTCGCATTCAACGCCTGGCTCGAGCTGATCCGCAAGCGGGGCGAGAAGGGGACGCCGACGCTCGTTTGCGTCGGAGGCCAGGGCTGGCTGACCGAGGCGGCGATGGCGAGGTTTGAGGCCAGCCCGCTGTTGCAGCGCAAGGTCAAGATGTTGTCGCGGATTTCCGACGCGGATTTGTCGCGGCTCTACCGGCATTGTCTCTTCACGCTGTATCCGAGCTCGTATGAGGGGTGGGGGCTGCCGGTCACCGAGTCGCTGTGTTACGGCAAGGTTGCGCTGACGACGGCGATCTCGGCCCTGCCCGAGGCGGGGGGCGAGTTCGCCGAGTATTTCGCCCATCAATCCGTGACCGACATGATCGCCAAGCTGGAGCGGCTGATCGACGACACCCGCTATCGCAGCGCCCGCGAGGCCAAGATCCGCGACGGTTTCCAGGCGCGGAGCTGGCACGAGATCGGCGACGAGATCGTTCGCGGCGCCTTGTCGTTTTCCCCGGGCCGCCGGCTCGACGGCGACGCCGCGCCGGCCGAGCCCCGGACGTATCTGCCGGCGCAGCCGGACCGCTACTATTCCCTCGCCCGCAATCACGAGACCGGCATCTGGCCGGGCATGACCAATGCCGAGATATACCGGATGGGGACCGGCTGGTGGGCGCCGGACGAATCGGGGACCTGGACCAAGCCGGGTCTGGCCGCTCTCGGCTTCGCCCTCGAAGGCGACGAGGCAGGGGCGGCGTACATCGTCTATCTCGGGTTGCGCGGACAGCCCCTGGGGGGCACCGGCTACACGGTCCGGTTTGGGGGGCCGGGATCGGGCGAGCGGACCGGTCGGCTCAGGCCCGGCGAGACGCGCTGGATCATCCTCAAGCTGTCCGGCGAGGTTCAGCGCCGCGGCCATGTCCGGATCGAGCTCGAGACCGATGACCGCGCCGATCCGAAGGCGGCGGTCGACGGTGCGGACCAGCGGCGGTTCGGCATCGGCGTGATCGGGTTCTACATTTGCCGCGAGGCGGACCCGCTCGCCCGGCTGCGCTTTGTCGAGGCGTTGCAGCTCGGCGGCCCCGAGGAGCTCGACGGCCGGCCCGAGGACGGAAGCCGCTACGTGCCCATCGCCGAGTAGGCGCGAGGGCCGCACCATTGACGCGGCGTTCCGATTTCCCTTAGGTGCGGACGAGGATCGGCGGGACGGCGGTTTCGATGCAGGGCGAACGACCGCAATGCGCGTGCGGCAGCGGGCTGAGGCCGGCGCGGTGCTGCGCGCTCGACCTGAACGCGCTGCCGCTGTTCGGGTCGGACGGGCCGTTGCAGCCGACGATCGCCCGCGCCCGCGAGCTGCACGCGGCTGGCGCCGTCGCCGAGGCCGAGCAATGCTGCCGCGAGGTGCTGGAGCTGGCGCCGGTCCAGCCGGACGCGCTGGGCCTCCTTTACCGGATCTGCCGGGCGTCGGGGCGATCCGCGGCGGCGGAGGCGCTGCTGCGGCGGTTTGTGCGGGTGCATCCGAACACGTTCTGGGCGACCAACGACCTGGTGCTGGTGCTGATCAACAAAGGCGCCGTGCTCGAAGCCGAGACCCACGCCCGCAACGCCGTGCGGATCGCGCCGGAGAACCCGCAATCCCACAGCCTGATGGGCATGGTCATGACCGAGATCAATCGGCCCCAGACCGGCGAGTTCCACTATCGCCGCGCGATCGAGCTGTCGGGGCGCCGCGACCCTGTCCTCCTCGCCAATCTGGCCTGGAACCTGAAGAACCAGGGCAAGATGACCGAGGCGCGGGAGCTCTATCGGGAATCGACCGAGGCGAACCCCAAGATCCTCCAGACCTTTCTCGGCTGGGCGCGGACGGAGGAGGCCGACCGCAATTTCGACCGCGCCAACGAGCTCCTCGACCAGGCGCAGGCGCTGTCCCCGGATGACCCGAGCATCCTGTTGACCCGCGCCGTCGTGCATGGCCGCAAGGCCGCGTACAGCGAGGCGCTGAGCATGCTCGACCGCGCCGTGCCGGCAGACCGGCCGGGGCTCGGGCCGAACGAGCTGTTGGAAAAGGGTCGGCTGCTCGACCGGCTCGGCCGCTACGACGAGGCGTGGGACGCGTATGCCGAGGCCAAGCGGCAATGCCGTGAGGTCAGCGGCCTCATCTACCGCGCCGAGATGGCGCGGCAGCAGGCCGAGCGGCTCAAGAGCTTTTTTACCGAGACCCGGCTCGGCATCCTGCCGCGGGCCGGGGTGCGCACCGACGTGCCGCAGCCGATCTTCATCCTCGGCTTCCCGCGCTCGGGCACGACGCTCGTCGAGCAGACGCTGTCGGCGCACCCGCGCATCAGCGCCGGCGACGAATTGCCGTTCATCCACGAGATCACCGACTCGATGCAGCGCAGCCTCGACAGCCCGCTGACCTACCCGGAGGCGCTGTCGGAGCTGTGGATGGGCGACCGGCGCTACGGGCTCGACGAATTGCGCGACGCCTATCTCGAACGGGTGCGGCGGATGGGGTTTGTAGAGCCGGGCTCGGCCTGGTTCACCGACAAGATGCCGCTCAACGAGACGCATCTCGGCCTCATCGGGCTGATGTTTCCGAACGCGCCGCTGATCCACGTCGTGCGCCACCCGCTCGATGTCGTCTGCTCGGTGTTTTCCAACAATCTGACGCACGGCTTCTATTGCGCGTTCGGGCTCGAAAGCGTCGCGCAGCACTACGCGCTGACGATGGACCTGGTCGAGCATTACCGCTCGCAGATGACGCTGCGCTACCTGCCGGTCCATTACGAGGACATGGTCGACGACCAGGAGACGACGGTGCGGCGCATCCTCGACTTTATCGGCGAGCCGTTCGACGAGCGCTGCCTGCGCTTCCATGAAAACCGCCGCTATGCGCGCACCGCGAGCTACGCCCAGGTGACCGAGCGGCTGTACGACACCTCGCGCTATCGCCACCGGCACTATCGCAAGCATCTGGAGCCGGTGATCCCGATCCTGGAACCGGTGATCCGCCGGCTTGAGTATGCGGTCGGCGATGGCTGACGACGAGCCGCGCGCCGGCCCCGAGCCCGCGACCGAGACGCCGCCCGAGCAATCGCCGGAGCAGCGGCTCGCCGGGCTCCTGAACCTGGCCGGCGACCATGAGCGGGCAGGGCGGCTCAACGAGGCCGAGGCGCTGCTCAATCGCATCCGCGAGGAGGCGCCCGACCATCCCGCCGCGATCCACCAGCTCGGCATCGTCGCGTTCCGCCGCGGCCAGCCGGGACGGGCGGCGGAGCTGATGGAGCGTTCAGTCGAGCTCGCCCCGCACTCGGCGCTGTTCCACCGCAATCTGTGCGAGGCCTACCGCACGCTCGACCGCTATGACGATGCGCTCGCGGTCGGGCTGCGCGCCGTCGCGCTCGATCCCAACGACATATTGTGCCGGCACAACCTGTCGGTGCTGCGCTACGACCGGCTTGAGCTCGACGAGGCGATCGCCAGCGCGGAGGCCGCGCTGCAGCTCGAGCCGAATTTCCCGGGCGCGCATTTCGGCATCGCCGAGGCCACGCTGCTGCGGGGCGAGTTCGCCCGTGGGTGGGAGGAGTACGAGTGGCGCTTCCGCCTCGCCGGTGTCCAGCCGCTGATGCCGCCGACGGAAAAGCCGCAATGGGACGGCCGGAAGCTGCGGGACGGCGCGAGGCTGCTGCTGATCGCGGACCAGGGCTACGGCGACGTCATCCAGTTCTCTCGCTTTATCCCGTGGGCCGCGGAGCGGGCGCCGCAGATCGCGATCGCGTGCAGCGCCGAGCTGCGCCCGGTCGTAGGCCAGTATGCCGGCGGCGCGACAATGTTCGACCACTGGGATTCGGCGCCCGAATTCGCCGCCTATTCCGCCTTGTCGAGCCTGCCGCGACTGGCCGGTACGCGCCCTGAGTCAATTCCACAAGCAACGCCGCCCCTCCGTGCCGACGCCGCCAAGCGTGCCGCCTGGGCGGCGCGGCTCGACGCGCTGTCGCCGGCGGGCTACCGCCGCATCGGCATCGTCTGGGCCGGGCGGCCGACGCACCGCAACGATCGTCGCCGCTCGATCGGGCTGGAGCAGCTCGGGCCGCTGACGATGCTGCCGGGCGTCACCCTCGTCGCATTGCAGAAGGGCGCGTCGCAGGCGCAGATCGGCGGCTATTGGCGGCACGCGCCGCTGCTCAACCTCGGACCCGAGATCCGCGACTACGCCGACACGATGGCGATCCTCGAATCCCTGGAGCGGGTCGTCGCGGTCGACACCTCGGTCGCCCATCTCGCCGGGGCGATGGGCAAGCCCGTGTCGATCATGCTGCCCTATGCGCCCGATTGGCGCTGGGGGCTCAAGGGCGAGACGACGCCGTGGTATCCGACGGCGCGCCTCTTCCGTCAGGATGTACGCCGCGACTGGTCGACCGTCATCGCACAGGTCGCCGAATCGATCCGCGATCCCATCGCGCCGACCTGACCCCGAACGCGCCGCGGCCGGCGCATTAGGGGACGTTTAAAGGGTTGGCCGCGTAGGATTGAGCGAGGCTTGCGGGATCGATCGCCCGCGGCGCAACGTCGGCATGAAGGCGCTAGTGGCGGCGAGGGAGGTGGGTCGCGTGAGCGAGGGGCGGGAGTCGATTTCGGGCGATACCACGCAGGTGTCGCAGGCAAGCGCCGCGGGCGGCACCTTCTATACCTTCCCGCCCGGCGCCGACACGACGCTGGACATCTCGGGCACGACGATGCCGACCGGTACGATCGTCGGGTTTGCGCCGGGCGACACGATCGACCTCACCTCGCTCGCCTTCGCCGCCGGCGACTCGGCGATCCTGACCCCGGGCAATGTGCTGGAGGTCGCCGAGGCCGGGCGGGTCTACGATCTCAACCTCGACCCCAACCACAACTACACCGGCGACGTATTCGACATCGCGTCGGACGGCGACGGCGGAACCGACATCGCGGTGCGGCCCGCGACGTTCGTGATGAACATCGACTACGATACGAGCGTCACCAACCTCAAGACCTCGAACCCGACCCTCTATGCCAATTTCACCAACGGGGTCGCCATCGCGGTCCAGTATCTCGAAAGCCTCTTCACCAACCAGGTCACCGTCACGCTCGATATCGGCTATGGCGAGGTCGACGGCCAGTCGCTGGGTTCAAGCACTCTCGGCGAAAACGAGGACACCAACGATGTCTCCGAGACCTACAGCGCGACAAAGGCCGCGCTGATCGCGCAGAACGCGCCCGGCTCGTCGTCGCTGCCGGCGACCTCGCCATTAAAGGGCAGCGTCAGCATGAGCCCGGCCGAGGCCGAGGCGCTGGGGCTTTTGGCCAACAGCGGCAGCCTCGACGGCTATGCCGGGTTTGCCGGCGCCGGCACCAATTTCAGCTATGCGCTCGGCGTGACGCCGGGGGCCAACGCGTACTACTTCATCGGCGTCGTCGAGCACGAGCTGACCGAGGAGATGGGCCGGGTATCCGAGCTCGACCAGCAGCCGGACGGCTATTCCCCGATCGACCTCTACCGCTACACATCGGCCGGCGCCCGCGACCTCACCACCGGCCGCAGCGGCAGCACCGCCGATTTCTCGGTCGACGGCGGCGCGACGCTGCTCGGGTCGTGGAACAACAACACCCGCAACGGCGACCTCGCCGACTGGTCCCCGTCGGGACCGGCGCCTAACGGCGACGATTCGTTCAACAACGAAAGCGATTCCGGTGTCATCAACGTCGTCGGGTCGGTCGACGACACGCTGATGCAGGCGCTCGGCTGGGAGGCGGCGACCGCGGCCAACGAGACCCCGCTGCCCTTGCGCAACGACCTCGCGGGCAACGGCGTCTCCGATGCGCTGATGACCAACACCGGCGGCGCGCTGGTGGTGGACGAGGTGAGCGGCGGCGCGGTGACCTACACCCAGATCGGCGCGCTGGGTCCCGAATGGCAATTCGAGGGCACCGGGCCGCTCGTCGCCGACGGCCACGACCAGTTCCTGTTGTATTACGGCGCCGACGACAGCCCGAGCTTCGGCGCAGTGGTCGTCGGCGAGGATGTCGGCGGCGTGGCGCAATACAACGAGATCGGGGCGATCGGCGCCGAATGGCAATTCGAGGGGATCGGGCCGTTCGCCGGCGGCGGCGCGGCCGATTTCCTGATCTGGGACACCGACAGCGCGAGCGCCAATTACGGCGTGGTGGTGGTTGGGGCCGACGTCAACGGCGTCGCGCAATACACCGCGATCGGCGGGCTCGGCCCGGAATGGCAGTTCGAGGGCACCGGCGACTATCTCGGCGACGGCAAGACCGGTTTCATGATCTGGGACACCGCCCAGTCGAGCGGAAGCTATGGCGCGGTGGTGGTCGGCGAGGATGTCGGCGGCGCCGCCCAATATAAATCGATCGGCGGGCTCGACCCGAAGGCCTGGGTCTTCGAGGGGTCGGGCGACCTCCTCAACGACGGCCAGGACAGCTTCCTCATCTGGAACCGGAACAATGGCGCCCTCGTCGTCGGCGAGGCGGTAAACGGGGCCGCGCACTACACCCAGATCGGCGCGGTCGGGTCGGTCTGGCAATTCGTCGGCACCGGCAATTACGACGGGGCGAGCGCCGGCGAGTTCCTGATGCGCAACAGCAGCAGCGGCGCCCTCGTCATCGGCACGATCGCTGGCGGTTTGGCCAGCTACGCCGCGGTCGGCGGAGTCGGCACGGAGTGGAGTTTCCACACGGCGAACCCGGCTCTTTTAGCCTGATTTGTGCGAAGAATCACGACGTTAAATTGAGTCGGTTTCGCCGCTTTACCGGCCATGTAATCTCTGCGTAAGTAGACAGCCGCCGCGCGTCCCCTACGGGGGCGAACGGAGGAAGTGCGGGTGGCCCGCAAGCCGTCGCGGGCCTGGTGGGGACAGTGCATGGCCACGTATAACGGTACGTACTTCGGCGGCTTCGTTATCGGCAGCGCCGGGCAAAACCCGGTCACGTTCGGCCCTCAGGCGTATATAACCCGTTCCGGCGCGTCTGACGTCTCTGCCACCGTGTCGGCGACGATCGATAATCAGGGGACGATCGCCGGCGGGAATGGTGGCGTCTATCTTCAGTTGGACGGCACTCTAACCAATTCCGGCACGATCCGGAGCGATGGGGGCCCAGGCATCCATCTGGAAGACGGCGGCAACGTCGTCAACGCCGCGAGCGGCGTGACGGCGGGGTACATTTACGGCGATACTGCGATCCTGATCGACGGCGCGGCCGGCACGGTCGGCAATTACGGCCGGATCAAGGGAGGCGCCGATCTGCGAGACGGCGGCGCAATCGTCAACGGGGCAAACGGTGCGACTGCGGCGCTGATCTCGGGCGGGGCTTACACCGGGGGCGCGGCCGGCACGGTCGTCAATTACGCCACGATCACCGGCGGCGTCGAATTGCACAATGGCGGTAGCGTCGCCAACACCGGCGCCGCCGCGTACATCTCGGGCGACGTCAAGTTACAGGTGGGCGGCGCCGTCGCCAATGCCGGCACGATCAGCGGCAGCGGTGCCTACGGTGTCGTTCTCAACCACGGCGGCAGCGTCGCGAACACCAGTGCCGCGGCGTTGATCTCGGGCGGTGCGCACGGGATCGCCGACTATGGCGCCGCCGGAACCGTGACCAATTACGGCACGATCATCGGCACTGCCGGCGATGGCGTCTATTTCTACGGTTACAACAATACGGTCACGAATGCCGGCAAGATCGCCGGCGCGAGCGGCCACGACGCGATCCTGTTCGGCTCCGGCAACGACCGGCTGATCGTCGATCCCGGCGCGGTGTTCACCGGCACGGTCGGCGGCGGCGCCGGCACCAACACGCTGGAACTCGCCTCAACCACGAGCACCGGGGCGATCAGCGGGCTCGGCACCAGCTTTGTCGGTTTCGGCACGATCACGGTCGATGCCGACGCGCAGTGGAATCTCACCGGCGGCAACACGATCGCCAGCGGCGTGACCCTGGCCGATGACGGGATTCTCACCAATTCGGGCACGCTGACCGGCAGCGGGACGCTGTTCGTCGACCCCGGCACGATGGTCAACAGCGGCTCGGTCGGCATCGCGGTCACGCTCGACGGCGGCAGTTATCTCGACAACACCAGCACCGGCCTCATCAGCGTCGCCGGCACCGCGGTCTACGGCGACACCTACGGCGCGGACAGCGTCACCAATGCCGGCACGATCGAGGCCACCGGCGCAGGCGGCGTGGGTATCGATCTGAAGAACGGCGGCAGCGTAAGCAACACCGGCACGGCGCTGATCACGGGTTACAATTTCGGGGTCCGCATCGACGGCGGTCCGGGCACGGTCACCAACACCGGCATGATCGGCGCGCCCGGCACCACCGGCCTCACATATGGTATCTACCTGAAGGACGGCGGCAGCGTCGTCAACGGCTCGACCAGCGTGACCAATGCGCTGATCTATTCCAACTACTGGGAAGTCGGCGTCAACGGCGCGGCCGGCACGATCACCAATTACGGCACGATCTCCGGTCCCGACATCGCGATATCTCTGCACCAGGGCGGCACCGTCGTCAACGGCCCGAGCGGAGCAACCGCGGCGCTGATCTCGAGCTTCCAGGGTATCTATATCAATGGTGACGCCGGCGCCGTGATCAACGCCGGCACGATCCAGGCAAGTAGTTACGGCGTTTACCTCCAGGCTGGCGGGTACGTCGCCAATAATGGCGCCGCGGCGCTGATCCGCGGCAGCGTCTTGATCGCCGCCGGCGACGGCACGGTCACCAATGCCGGCACGATCATCGGCGAGGGCGAGCCCGGCAATCAGGACGATTACGGGATCGGCGTCGGGTTCAAGGGAACCTACAGCGATACGCTGACCAATTCCGGTACGATCATCGGGAGAACCGGCTACGACGCGGTCAAGTTCTCCGGCACCGCCGACCGCCTGATCGTCGATCCCGGCGCGGTGTTCACCGGCGCGGTCGACGGCGGCGCCGGCACCAACACGCTGGAACTGGCCTCGGCGGCGAACATCGGGACGATCACAGGGCTCGGCACCAGCTTTGTCGGTTTCGGCACGATCACCGTCGATTCCGGGGCGAGGTGGCATCTCACCGGCAGCAACACGATCGCCAGCGGCTATAGACTGACCGACAGCGGCACGGTGACCGCGTACGGAACGCTGACGAATTCGGGCACGCTGACGGGCAGCGGCACACTGTTCGTCGACCCGGGCACGATGATCAACAGCGGCTCGGTCGGCATCGCGGTCACGCTCGACACCGGCAGCTACCTCTACAACACCGAGACCGGACTGATCTCGCCCGCGGGCGCCGATACGGTCATCAGCACCACCAACGGCGCGGTGAGCGTGGTCAATGCCGGCTCGATCACCGCCAGCGCCGTCGGCGTGGCCGCCGTCAAGCTCATGGATGGCGGCAGCGTCGTTAACGGGCCGAGCGGGGCGACGACGGCGCTGATCTCGGCCGGCGTTATCGGCGTCGACATCGAGGGCGCGGACGGCTTTGTGGCCAATGCCGGCACGATCTCGGCCAGCGTCGGGATCAGCATCCTAAAAAGTGGCACCGTAACCAATTCCGGCACGGTCGCCGGAACCGGGGGCCCCGGCGATGGTATCTATCTGCAGACCGGCGGCAGCGTCGCCAACACGACGAACGCGGCGCTGATTTCGGGCCGCGCACTCGGCATCGAGATCGAGGACGCGGCCGGCATCGTCAGCAATGCGGGTACGATCGCCGCGACCGGCGCCGGCGGCGACGGCGTCAAATTCGTCGGATCCTACGGCGACGCGGTAACCAATTCGGGCACCATCGCCGGCGGCGCCGGCGGCGACGCGGTGCTGTTCGGCGGCGGCAGCGACACGCTGGCCGTGGACCCCGGTGCGGTGTTCATCGGCGATGTCGATGCCGGCCTCGGCACCGACACGATGGAGCTGGGCTCGGGCGCGAGCATCGGGACGATCAGCGGGGTCGGCACCAAGTACCTGAATTTCGAGGCGATCGCCGAAGACGCCAATGCGAGCTGGGTGGTTTCCGGCAGCGACGTCCCGGCGGTCACGGTCGCCGCCGGCGCCACCTTTGCCAATGCCGGCACGATTACGACCGGCAGCCGATATCTCATCCTATATAGCTTCAGCTACGGCAACGCCGCCGTGTACGGCACCGGCAGCGCCGTCAGCGTCGTCAATACCGGTACGGTGAGTCTTACCGGAAATCGCGAAGTCGGGATTTATCTGAAGCACGGCGGCAGCGTCGACAACAGCGGCGCCACGGCGTTGATCTCGGCCTATTCCGCCGGAATAAGGATCGCCAGCGGCGCCGGCACCGTCACCAATGCCGGCACCATCACCGGCAGCGGAAACTACTTCGCAGGCGCCCTGAAGTACGCCGCCGTCGAGCTTTCTGCCGGCGGCAGCGTCGATAATAGCGGCACGATCGCCGGTGGCGGAAGGGCGATTTATATCGGAGGGGGCACCGGCACCGTCACGAACAGCGGGGTCGTAGGGTATATCCAGCTTGGAGTGTCCGGCGGCAGTGTCGCCAACATCGGCACCACGGCACAGATAGGCAGCATCTACTTCGGCAACCTCGCCAATGGCTACGGGGGCGAGAACAGTGTTAGTGGTACGGTCACTAACGACGGCACGATCGGCGGCCACGTCTTTTTGTATTCCGGCAGCATCTCCAATACCGACACCGCTGCGCTGATCTCGGGCTATATTCGCATCGCCGGCAGCGGAGCTGTGGTCAGCAATGCCGGCACGATCGCCTCCGGCATCGAAGCAGTTTACGGCACCAGCGTCACCAACACCAACACCGCGGCGCTGATCTCGGGCGGAATCCAGCTCGGCAACACCGGAAACAACCAACGCGGTGACAGCACCGTCAGCAATGCGGGCACGATCGCGGGCGGCTTCGGCGTCGACAGCGTCGGCGTCGAACTCAATCGCGACGGCACCATCAGCAACATCGGCACCGCGTCGCTGATACATGCCTTCACCGGGATCTTTCTCAGTGGCGGCGTCTCCACGGTAACCAACGCCGGCTCGATTATTGCTGAGCGGTACACCGCCCGTCCGCAGTACAGCTACCCCATCGACGGCGTTGTCATCGAGGGCGCGACCTTCGTCATCGATAACCAAGCGGGCGGACTGATTTCCGCACCGAACGGCGTATACGGCGTCTTTGACTTCCTGGGTGGCGGGGGCACGCTGACCAATGCCGGCACGATCTATGGCGTGGTGGCGGGCGTTGACCTGGCCGGCGGGGGCGCCAGCACGGTGATCAACGCCGGAACGATCGCCGGCGGCGGTTCCGACGCGGTAATGTTCGGCAACAGCGACGACCGGCTGATCGTCGACCCGGGCGCGGTGTTCACAGGGATCGCCGACGGTGCCGGCGGCACCAACACGCTGGAGCTGGGCTCGGCGGCGGGCATCGGTACGATCACCGGGCTCGGCACCAGCTTTGTCAATTTCGGCGCGGTCACGGTCGATGCCGGCGCGCAGTGGTATCTCACCGGCGGCAACACGATCGTCAGCGGTGTGCTCACCAATTTGGGCACGCTGACCGGCAGCGGCTATCTAATCGTCGACCCCGCCACGATGGTCAACAGCGGTTATGTCGGCATCGCGGTCACGCTCGACACCGGCAGCTATCTCGACAACACCGGCACCGGCGCGATCACGGTCGGCGGCACTGCCGTGTACGGTGCCGGCACCGCAGTCGGCGCGGTCAATCTCGGCTCGGTCTACGGTACGGGCACGGCCGGCGTCGCCTTCTATCTGAAATACGGCGGCACCATCAGCAACAACGCCGCGGGCCAAATCTCCGGCGCCAGCACCGGCATCGTCGTCAGCGGGACATACGGCACGGTCGGTAACGCGGGGACGATCGCCGGGGGCGCCAAATACGGCATCTATCTGAAAGACGGCGGCAGCATCGCCAATACCGGCAATGCCGCCCTCATCTCCGGCAATTTCGCGGCGGTCCTGGCGGCGGGCGCGGTCGCCACCGTGACCAACACCGGATCGATCGCGGGCAATCCCGCTTTCGGTGTCGGTATCTATCTGGCTGACGGGGGCACCGTCACAAACGGCAGCGTCGTCGCGACCGGCGCCGCGATCACCGGCTATTCGGGGATACGGGTCGGCAACAGCGGGAACACGACCACCGGGGTGGTCACGAATTACGCCACGATCGAGGGGACGGCGGGTTCCAGCACGAAGGAGTACGGGGTCGAGCTCTACAGTTCCGGCACCGTCATCAACGGGTCGGCCCTTTCGACCTCGGCCGCGATTGAGGGCTACTACTGGGGCCTCAGGCTCGGCATCAACGGTGCGAGCCCGGGCGGCACCGTCAGCAATTTCGGCACGATCGAGGCGACTTCCGCCACCGCCGGCATGGGCATTTCGCTCGGTAGCGGTGGCACAGTCGACAACGGATCGGCGCTGTCGCCCGGGGCGACCATCCGCGGCGGACGCTACGGCATCGACAGCGGATACGGCGGGACGGTCACCAATTACGGCACGGTCGAGGGTGGCGTGACCGGTGTCGATCTCTCCGTGGTCGAGGGCTCGCTAGCCAACGGCGGCACGGCCTCCTCCGCCGCGCAGATCACGGGTGGCCGCGGCGTCTACATGCTGGGTGGGACGCTCACGAATTTCGGGCTGATCGAGGGCTCGGCGTCCGGCACGAGCGGTCTGCCCAATTATTTCGGCGTCTATCTCCTCGGCGGCGGCAGCGTCGCAAATTCCGGCACGATCGAGGGGCTGGGCAGCGCGCTCTACCGGGCTTACGGCATCACGCTGGGGAACGGCGGAACGGTCAGCAACAATACCGCGGCGGCGCTGATCTCCGGTTACAACTACGGGGTCGATGTCGGCAATTTAGCGGGCGTCGTCACCAATAGCGGCACGATCGAGGCGACCGGCACGGCCGGGGTCGGCATCCGTTTCAACGAAGCCGACAGCAACACGCTGACCAATGCCGGCACGATCATCGGGGCCAGCGGCTTCGATGCGGTGCTGTTCGGCGGCGGCGACGACACGGTGATCGTCGACCCGCACGCGGTGTTCAGCGGCCTGGTCGACGGTGGCGGCGGCTACAACACGCTTGGTTTGGGCTCGAGCGCGAGCACGGGCACGATCTCGCTGACCGGCGCCACGGCCATCGGGTTCGGCACGACGTTTGTCGATTTCGGCACGATCACCGTTGAGCCGAACGCGCGGTGGAGTCTCACCGGCAGCAACACGATCGCCAGCGGCGTGACCCTCGCCGATGATGGAATTCTGACCAATTCGGGGATATTGACCGGCAGCGGCTATCTGATCGTCGACCCCGGCACGATGATCAACAGCGGCTCGGTGGGCATCGCGGTCACGCTCGACACCGGCAGCTATCTCTACAACACCAGCACCGGCACGATCACGGTCGCCACCGGCCCCGCCGTCATCGGAACCGGCGACACCGTCAGCGTGCTCAATGCCGGCACGATCAGCGGCTACTCGTACGGCGTGGAAATCAACGGTACGGCGGGTACGGTCACCAATCTCGGAACGATCGAGGCGATCTCGACGGGCTTCGGGGTCGGGGTTTACCTCAGCCAGGGCGGCACGGTCGCCAACGGGGTCAGCGGGTCCACGAGCGGGACTATCGGCGGCGACACGTACGGCGTGGAAATCACGGGTGCGGCGGGTACGGTCACCAATTTCGGCACGATCGAGGCGATCTCAACGGGCTTTGGGGTCGGGGTTTACCTCAGCCAGGGCGGCACGGTCGCCAACGGAGTCAGCGGGTCCACGAGCGGGACGATCGGCGGCGACACGTACGGCGTGGAAATCACGGGTGCGGCGGGTACGGTCACCAATTTCGGCAAGATCGAGGCGATCTCAACGAACTTTGGGGCCGGGGTCTTCCTCGGCTCCGCCGGCTACGTGAGCAACGGATCCATCGCCGACACGACGGCCGCGATCAGCGGCTATACGTACGGCGTTGAGGCCAAAGGAGCCAGCGGCTCGACGGTTCTCAACTGTGGAGCCATTGCCGCCTCCGGGCGATACGGCGAGGGGGTCTACCTCGCGTATGGCGGCTTGGTGACCAACGGCGTGAGCGGCGGCTCGACCGCGACCATCATCGGTTACTATCGCGGCGTCTACACAAACGGCACTCTCGTCCCGGGCGTGGTCGTCAATTACGGCACGATTGAGTCAACCGAGACGGGATACGGCGAAGGCGTCAAGCTCCGCCAGGGCGGCACCGTCATCAACGGACCGAGCGGTGCCGGGAGCGCCCTGATCGAGGGCTATACCGGTGTCGAATCTGACAATGGCCCCGGAACTCTGTACAATTACGGCATCGTTTCGGCCACCGGATACGCCGTCGATTTTCGCTACGGCGGGTTGATCGTCAATGGTGTGACGGGCCAGATCGAGGGCGGCACCGGCGTCTATATCGACAATTACGACACCTCTCCTACCGGCACGCTTCTCAATTACGGAATCATCAGCGCGACCGGGGCGGGCGCCTATCTGTACAACGGCAGCACCGTCACCAACGGGACGAACGGCGACACCACGGCCGAGATCCAGGGGTACATCGGCGTCAGGATCACGGCCGCCACCGGCACGATGAGCAGTGTCGCCGGCACGGTGACCAACTTCGCCGCGATCGAGGGAGGCAGCGGGCTATTCGGCGTCGGCGTGGAGCTGGATTATGGCGGCACCGTCACCAATGGCTCGCCGACGTCCACGGCGGCCCTGATCGAGGGATACACCGGCGTCCGCCTCGTCGGCCACGGGGCGGTCTACAATTACGGGGCCATCACCGGAACCGGCAGCGAGGGCGTCGAGCTGTCGGATGGCAGCGTCACCAACGGCGCCACCAATGATAGCACCGCGACGATCGGCGGCTATTACTACGGCGTCAGGATCGACAGCCCCGTGGGCGCGGTCGTCAATTTCGGCACGATCGAGGCGACCGGGACCGAAGTGTACGGCGGGAACGCGGGCGTCGCGCTGTTTGCCGGGTTCGTGATCAACGGCGCCGCCAATGACCTCGCGGCGACGATCAGCGGCTACTCCTATGGCGTCAGGGTTTACGGCGCCGCGGGCGTGGTGGTCAATTTCGGCGCGATCGAGGGAAGCGCTACGGCAGTGGCCTACGTCTACCATCCCTCCGGTGTGTATCTGGCGGACGGCGGTACCGTCATCAATGGACCCGGAGGTGCCACGACGGCCGTGATCGGCGGTCTCAACGGCGTTGTTATTTCGGGGGCTGCCGGTACGGTCACCAACTACGCCGCGATCGAGGGGAGCAATCGGTCATCGGGTAACGGCGTCGTTTTGGCGTACGGGGGCACCGTCACCAACGGGGCGAATGTCGGCGCGACCGCGACGATCCAGGGATATGTCGGCGTCTATGTGATTAGCGCGACCGGCGCGGTGACTAATTTCGGCACCGTACTCGGCGGCCACGGGTACGGCACCGGCGTCTATATGAGATCTGCCGGCATCCTCACGAACGAGGCGGGCGCGCTGATCGAGGGCGGCGAGGGCGTGCTGTTCGGCGTAGGAACGTATGGCACCGTGTCGACCTACGGCACCTTGCTTAACTACGGCACGATCGCGACGCTCCCCGGGGCGCCTCACGGTCTTGGCATTGGTGTCGGCATTATCGGCGGCACCGTGGTCAACGGCGCCAGCGGGTTCTCGAATGCCACTATCAGCGGCTTCCGGGTCGGTATTGCCAGCCAGGTGTACGCGCCGACGACGATCACCAATTTCGGCACCGTCGAGAACACGTCGGTCTTGGCGGGTTTCGGTATCGCGCTCGGCGGTGGCCTGATCGTTAACGAACAAGGCGGCCGGATCTACGGAACCTCAGCGGGTATCACGGCCTACGCAGGCACGATTCTCAACGACGGCATGATCGCCTCGACCGGCACCCGCTACGACACCGCGATCGCGATTTACTACGACGGGACGATCGTCAACGGCTCGACCGCGGATACGGCGGCGACGATCAGGGGCAACGACAGCGCCATCTACCTCGACGGCGCCGGCACGATCGCCAATTACGGCACTATCGAGGCGGTCGGCGTCGCCGGCACCTATACTACCTCGGGCATCTACCTTTATAGCGGCCCGCTGACGAACGGCAGCAGCGCCGACACGACGGCCCTGATCACCTCCTCGCTCGGCAGTGCGGTTGTCGTCGCGGACACCGCGAGCGGCGGGGCCGGCACGATCGCGAATTTCGGCACGATCAGCACCACCGGCCCCCAGGGGCTCGCGGCGGTCGTGCTCTACCAGGGCGGCACGGTCGCCAATTCGGGCCTGATCCTGGCGACTGACGGCACCGTGAACGGCGTCGAATTGCTCGCGGGCGGCACCGTCGGCAATACCGGCTCGATCGTCGCCTCGGGTATGTCGGGCACCGGCGTCTACCTCTCGGCCGCCACCGTCTACAACGGGTTGAGCGGTTCGTCGGCCGGGTTTATCGGCGGCTACCGCTATGGCGTCTACGGCAACAACGCCGTGGCCCATGTCGTCAATTACGGCACCATCACGGAGACGGGCACGAGCGGCGGCGCCGCGGTGGAGCTACACAGCGGCGGGTCGATCGGGAACGCCGGTACGATCCTCGCCGGCGGCACGGGCAGCCGCGGCGTGGTGCTGCAGGGCGGCGCGACGGCGGGCAACACGGGCTCGATCGTCGCCTCGGGCATGTCGGGCATCGGCGTCTACCTCGGCGCCGCCACCGTCGATAACGGGCTGAGCGGCTCGTCATCCGGCTTTATCGGCGGCTACCGCTTCGGCCTCTACGGCAACGGCACCGCGGCGAACGTCGTCAACTTCGGCACGATCGAGGCGACCGGCGCCAGCGGCGCGATCGCCGTCGACCTTGCGGCCGGCGGCACGGTCACGAACGCCGGCTCGATCTCGGGCCCCGGCGGCGTCTACATCGCCGGCGGCAGCGGGCCGAACCTCGTCACCAACGCAGCGGCCGGGCAGATCACCGCGACCAAGATCGCGGTCGACCTGAAGGGCGTGGCCGGCACGCTCCTCAACTACGGCGCCGTCCTCGACACCGGGGCAACCAGCGCGGCGGTCTATCTCGGCGCCGGGGGCAGCGTCGTCAACGGGTCGACAGCCGACAGCACGGCGACGATCGGGTCGACCGCGCGCACCGCCGTGTCGGTGAAGAACATTGCTGCCACGGTGACCAATTTCGGCACGATTTCGAGTGCGGCGACCGGCGCCTCGGGCACTGGCGTCTACTTGAGCGCGGGCGGCAAGGTGGTCAACGAGGCGACCGGCCTCGTCACGGCGTACCGCTCGGCAATCAGCGCCGCCGTGGCCCCCGCCACGGTCGCGAATTACGGGACGATCGCGAGCACCGGGTCGAAGGCGCCGGCGGTCTATCTCGGCGCCGGCGGCCGGGTCGTCAACGGCGCATCGGGTGCGACCCAGGCGCTGATCGAGAGCACGAACGACGGCGCCGTCGTCATCGCGGCCGGTGTCGGCAGCGTCGACAATTTCGGCACGATCCTGGTCAACGGCAGCAACGGGTCCGGGGTCTACTTCAACCACGGCGGCACGATCGCCAACGAGGCCGGCGCGACCATCTCGGCCTACCGCAACGCGGTCAGCTTTGGCGTCACCGCCGCCAGTCTGGTCAATCTCGGCAGCATCGCGACCACCGGCGCCCACGCGGCGGTGTATTCGGACGCCGGCGGCCTGGTGGTCAACGGCTCGACCGCGAACGCCGCCGCCGAGATCGGCGCGGCGAAAGGTGCGGTGACGTTCGAACACGCGGCGGGAACGGTGGTGAATTACGGCACCCTCGCCGCGACGGGCACGGGTGGCTCGGCCGTCTATGTGGGCGCCGGCGGCACGATCACCAACAAGGCGGGGGCGCTGCTCACCGGCGTGACCGAGGCGGTCGGCCTTGGCGGCACGATCGGCGCGACGCTGATCAATTACGGCACGGTCGCCACCACCGGCACGCCGGGTCTCGATTTCGCGGTCCAGATGGCGTCCGCCGGCACCGTCCTCAACCACGGCACGATCGGTTCCGGCATCTTCGTCGGCGGGACCTCGACGACGGCGGGGGCGGTCGACATCGTCAATACGGCCCTGGTCACCGGCACGACCGGAATCGGCATCAGCGGTTTCGCCATCGGCGCCAACTCGATCGTCAATTACGGCACGATCACCGGTACGAACGGGATCGCGGTTCAACTCGGCGGGAACCATTCGACGCTGGTGATCGAGCCGAACTCGGTGCTGAACGGGGCCGTCTCGAACTTCCATACCGGCGACGTGATCGACTTCGCGCATAAGGAAGGGAACGGGTTCACGTTCGGCAGCCAGGTGCTGACCCTCACCAACAACGGCACCGTGCTGGGCACGGTCGGCGTCTCGGGCGTGTTCGGCACCGGCTCGTTCGTGCTCACCTCCGACGGCGCGGGCGGCAGCGACATCAAGGTCGCGGGGTCGGTGTTCAGCGGCGTCTATCCGTTCGGCATCACGCTCGGCGTTCCGAGCATCGAGAACCCGGCGACGTTCACTTCGACCGCCTATGTCACCAATACCGGCCCGGGCAACGACAACAGCGCGGTTTACGGCATCAGCGGCACGTCCTGGGTCGTCGACAACGCCGGCACGATCGTATCGGGCACCGGCGCGGACGCGAACGGCATCCTGCTGGCGTCGGGCGGTACGGTCAGCAATACCGGCACGGTCGTCGGCAACGGCGCCAACGGGGCCGCGATCTTCCTGGGCGGCGCCGGCTCGGTCGACAATTCGGGCCGGATAGAGGGACCGTCGAGCGGCACCGCGGGCGCCGGCATCTACCTCTCCGGGGGGGCCGTCACCAACGAGGCCGGCGGGACGATCGGGGGATATTACAACGCGATCTACTTCGCGACGGATGCCGGCGCGGTCGTCAACGACGGCAGCATCGGCAATACCGGCACCGCCAGCGAGGCGATCTTCCTCGGCGCGGGCGGCAGCGTCGTCAACGGGTCGAGCACCGCGCGCAACGCAACCATCAGCGCCACCCGATCCGGCGTCGATGTGACGGGCGCCGCCGGGACGGTCACGAATTACGGCACGATCCTCAGCACCACCACAACCGGGCACGGCAGCGCCGTCTACATGACCGGCGGCGGAACTGTGACCAACCAGGCGGGCGCGCTGATCGAAAGCTCGCACACGGGTGTCGCCGAGGTCGATGTCGTCGGCACGGTCATCAATGACGGCACGATCCAAAGCACCTCGACCACGACGGGCGTCGGCGTCTACCAGGATGCCGGCGGGCTGATCGTCAACAACGCGGGCGGCACGATCATCGGGGCCGACGAGGCTATCGTCACCGAGTACGTGGCCAGCACGATCCTCAATTACGGCCTCGTCACGAACCCGGCGCCCGGCGTGGCCATGTATCTGGGTGGCGGCACGGTCGTAAACGGCTCGACGAGCAACAGCACCGCTGCGATCTACGGCAACGGCGCGGGGATCGTGATCGTCGACGCGGCCGGAACGGTGACCAATTTCGGCACGATCGAAAGCAGCTACACCGGGACGTTCGGCGTCGGCGTCTACCTGGGCGCCGGCGGAACGGTGACGAACGAGGCGAGCGGGACGATCGTCGCCCAGGATGCCGCCGTTGTCGGCGCCGGGAGCCCCTTGACCGTCTATAACGCCGGGCTTATCGAGAGCCGGGGGGTCGGGTATACCGCCTACGGGGTGTATCTCGCGGCGGGCGGCGAGGTGGTCAACGGCTCGTCGACCAACACGACCGCACAGATTCTCGGCGGATATGCGGCGGTCGAGACGATCGACGCCCCGGCCACGATCGTCAATTACGGAACGATCGCCTCCAGCTCCGCGGGCGCCGGCGTTTACCTGAAGGGCGGCGGACTCGTCACCAACGGTCCGGGCGGCGATATCGCGGCGACGATCCAGTCGACCGCCGGGGCCGGCATCGCGATCGACGGGCCGGCAGGGACGGTCGCCAATTACGGCACCATCCTGAGCCAGGGGACCTATTCCGGGGTCGGCATCTACAGCTCCGGCAGCCTGGTGAACGTCAGGCTGATCGAGGGCGGCGGCGGGACGGCCGCGGCGGGCGTCTATATCGGCGACACGGTCCCGACGACCGGCGCCGTCACCATCACGAATTCGGGCACGATCGCGGGCTCGATCGGCATCGAGATGGGCAGCCTCGTCGCCGGGCCCACGACCATCATCAACTACGGGTCGATCCTGGGCAGCGGCGGCACGGCGATCCAGCTCGGCGGGGACGCCGATACGGTGGTGATCGAGCCCGGCTCCTCGATCTCGGGCGCAATCGCCGGGTTTACCGTCGGCGACAAGATAGACTTCGCGCACGAGGTCGGCACGTCCGTTGCCCTGTCGGACGGGACGCTCGATCTGCTGAACGGCAGCAGCGTCGTGGCGCAGGTCTCCCTGGACGGGGCGTTCGCCGACAGCCAGTTCACGCTGCACACCGACAATGCGGGCGGCACCGATATCGGGGTAAGGACGGATCTGGGGCAGTCGTACGCGCTGACCAGCACCGGATTTTCCGACGCGCTGATGACCGAGGCGGGCGGTGCGCTGGTGCTCGACGAGGTGTCCGGCGGTGCGATGACCTATACCCAGATCGGTGGGCTCGGGCCGGAGTGGGAGTTCGAGGGGGCGGGGCCGCTGCTCGGCGACGGCAGCAACCAGTTTCTCTTGTGTGACGACGACAGCGCCAGCCCGAACTTTGGCGCGGTCGTGACCGGAGAAGTCGACGGCGGCGCGGCGGAATACACGCAGGTCGGAGGTGTGGGGCCGGAGTGGCAGTTCGAGGGCGTCGGCGCCCTGACCGGCGGCAACAGCGCCGATTTCCTGATATGGGACGGCAGCAATTCGAACCCCGGTTTCGGCGCGCTGGTGGTCGGCGCGGTCGTCGGCGGCGCCACCCAATACACCCAGATCGGCGCGATCGGGCCGGAATGGCAGTTCGAGGGGGTCGGCGGCTTCCTCAACAACGGCAGCACCGATTTCCTGCTGTGGGACACGGACAGTTCGAGCCAGTCCTATGGCGCGGTGGTCGTGGGCCAGGATGTCGGCGGCGCGGCGCAGTACACGGCGGTCGGTGGGCTCGACCCGACCGCGTGGCAGTTCGAGGGCACCGGCGACCTGCTCGATGACGGCAAGAACAGCTTCCTCATCCGCAACGTCAGCAGCGGCGAACTGGTCGTTGGCGAGGTCGACGGCGGCACGGCGCACTATACGGGGGTCGCCGGTGTCGGCCCGGAATGGCAGTTCCTCGGCGTCGGCAATTACGACGGGGCGAGTCCGGCCGAGTTCCTGATATTCAACGCCAACGGCGACAGCCCGAACGGTTCGCTCTTCGTCGGCACGATATCGGGCGGCGCCACGACCTATCAGCAGGTAGGCGGGGTCGGGCCGACGCAGTGGACGTTCCATCCGACCACCCCGGCCCTGCTCGGCTAGCGGTATCGGCCAGCGCGGCGGGCGGCGGGCGGCGGGCGGCGGGCGGCGGGCGGGCTACGCGCGGCCGTAATGGTCGTCGAAGCGGACGATGTCGTCTTCGCCGAGATAGTCGCCGGATTGCACCTCGATGACGTGCAGCGGCACCTTGCCGGGGTTTTCGAGCCGGTGCGGCATGCCGATCGGGATATAGGTCGACTGGTTCTCGCTCAGCAGAACCTCCTCGTCGCCGCGGGTGATCCGGCCGGTGCCGCGCACGACCACCCAATGTTCGGCGCGATGGTGGTGCATCTGCAGCGACAGCCGGCCGCCGGGCTTGACGACGATGTGCTTGACCTGAACCCGGTGGCCGTTGTGCAGCGCGCTATAGCTGCCCCACGGCCGGTGGACGGTCGGTGGTGCATCGGCCTCGTCGCGCCCCTCCTCGACGAGCCGGGCGACGAGGCGCCGCACCTCCTGCGCGCGGGACCGCGGCGACACCATCACCGCGTCGGCGGTCGCCACGACGACCAGATCCTCGGTGCCGATCGCCGCCAGGAGGCCGGCCTCGGAGCGCAAATAGCAATCGCGGGCGTCCTCGGCGATCACGTTGCCGATGAGGGCGTTGCCGTCGCCGTCCCGGGCGCCCGTTTCCCACAGCGCGTCCCATGAGCCGAGGTCGCTCCAGCCCATGTCGACGGGCACGACGGCGGCGTGGTCGGTGCGCTCCATCACGGCATAGTCGATCGAATCCGACGGGCAGGCGGTGAACGCGGCCTCGTCGAGGCGGATAAAATCCGCGTCGCGCTTTGCCTTCTCGACCGCCTCGGCGCAGGCCGCGAGCATCGCGGGCTGCAGCCGCTTCAGTTCGGCGAGGTAGGTCGCGGCCGAGAACAGGAAGATGCCGGCATTCCAGAAATAGACGCCGGCGCGCACATAGCGTTCGGCGTCCTCGGCGGCGGGCTTTTCGATAAAGCGGGTGACCGCGAAGGCGCCCGCGCAGCCCGAAAGCGCCGCGCCCGCGTCGATATACCCGTATCCGGTCTCCGCCCGCGCCGGGGCGATGCCGAAGGTGACGAGCTGGCCGTTGCGCGCGGCCACCGCGGCTTGCGCGATCGCGGCATGGAACGCGCCGGGATCGGAGATCGAATGGTCGGACGGCATGACCAACATCAGCGCGTCGGGATGCTGGTGCGTCAGCCACAGCGCGGCGACCGCGACCGCCGGCGCGGTGTTGCGCCCGACCGGTTCGAGGAAAAGGGCCGCCGGCACGATCCCGGCCTCGCGCATCTGCTCGGCGATCAGGAAGCGGTGCTCGTCATTGGCGACGATCAGCGGTGCGGCGAAGCCCTTGTGGCCGGCGACCCGGTCCACGGTCTGGCGCAAGAGGCTGTGGTCGCCAAGGAGAGGCAGAAGCTGCTTTGGGTGTTGGCTGCGCGACATCGGCCACAGCCGCGTGCCCGAGCCGCCGGACAGGATCAGGGGGTAAAGGGTGTCTCTGGCGGCGGACATGCGGCATCTCTCTTTCGAACAACCGGATGGCGTACGACACGTTCAAGATAGCGAGGCCGTTCAAGATAGCGAGAGCAGGCCGCCGGTAAAAGCGGGGGCGCTTGCGCGGGCGGTGCGACATGCGGCAATCATGGCGGATGCATGGGCACGGCCGGGGTGGCGATGGACAAGGCTCTCGTGGCGGGCGGGTTGTTGTTCGCACTCGGCGCGGCCCCCGCTCGGGCCGCCGATGTCGATTGGTCGCACGCCCGTGAGGTCACCGAGACAACGACCGAGTACAAATTCGCGCCCTCGCACCTTAATTTCAGGGCAGGCGCCGCATACCGCCTGCACATCGTCAACCGCGGCAAGGAGACCCACGAGTTCCACGCGCCGGAATTCTTCGCCGCAATGACCGTGCGCGACACCGCGCCGCTCAACGCCGACCGCACCGAGATCGTCATCCAGCCGGGGCAGGACAAAGACCTCTATTTTATCGCATCGAAACCAGGCAAATATCCGCTGATATGTTCGGACCATGATTGGGCCGGGATGACCGGGGAAATCATCGTCAAATGACCAGGGAGATCACTGCCAAATGAACCGAATCATCCTTGCCGTCGCGCTGCTGCTGGCGGGCGGCGCGGCCTATGCCGCCGAGCCGGCCGCCCAAGCGCCGGCCGCCGCCCCTCCCGCCGCCGAGGCTCCGGCGACGCAGGTCCAGGGTTTCCGCAGCGCGCGCTGGGGCATGGACGCGAACGAGGTCAAAGCCGCGATCCGCAAGGATTTCAATATCGCCGCCGACAAGATCCAGGCCGAGGAGAACGCCAGCGAGCGCACCAGCGTCCTGTCGATCACCGTGCCCAACCTGATCGACGGGGCGGGCAAGGCGCGGGTCTCGTATATCTTCGGCTTTACGACCAAAAAGCTGATCCAGGCCAACATCATCTGGGGCAACCCGATCGACCCGCAGGCAAAGCCCGACGAGGTCGTCGCCGCCGCCAACCAGCTCCGCGACCTGTTCGTCGCCTCCGGCTACCAGGCCAACTCGATCCACAGCAACGTCGCGACCAAGGACGGCACGATCATCGTGTTCGAGGGCGAGGACGCCGACAAGCACGCGACCCTGTTGACGCTGATCAATGGCACCGTTCCTGGCGCGGTCAAGAACGGCAAGCACGAGCCGGCGGTGCAGACCGTGGTGCTGCGCCTCTCCTACATCCTCGACCCGCAAAACCCGGATATCTTCCGCCTCAAGAAGGGGCAGTTCTAGGCCGGGGCTCACCGCGTCTTCGGCAGCTCCACCCCGGCGAGCCGCTCGAAATAGCGGGCGACGGTCGTGATGTCGTCGGTCTTGGCCTCGGCGGCCTCGCGGTAGATGTGCCGCACCGCGTCGCCGAGCGGGATCGGCGCGGCGAGCGCGGCGGCCTCCTCGGCATAGGCGCCGAGGTCCTTGTCGGTGATGTACATCGCCCCGCCATAGTCGAAGCCGCGGGTCAGCACGTGATCCGGGATTTTGGTCAGCGTCGCGCTGTTCTGCCCGGTGCCGGCGTTGAGCACGGCGATCATCTGCTCGGGGTCGAGCCCGGCCTTGGCGCCCAGCACCATCGCCTCGGACGCGACCGCGAGGTTGGCGGCCGACAGCATGTTGTTGATGAGTTTCATCACCTGAGCCGCGCCGAGCCGTTCGCCGAGATAGACGATCGTGCTGGCGTAGCATCTGAGGAATGGCTCGGCCGCGGCAAATGCCGCGCGCGGCCCCGACGCCATAACGGTCAGCGTCCCGGCCCGGGCGCGCGGCACGCCGCCCGTCATCGGCGCGTCGAGCGTCGCCACCCCGCGCGCCCCGAACGCCTCCGCCAGCTCGGTGACGAGCGCCGAGCCGGTCGTGCCGGTGTGGATGTAGATGCGCGCGCGACTGCCGTGGATCGCCCCGCCCGTACCGGTCAGCGCGCGCCGATGCGACTCGATCGAGGGCAGGCAGGCCAGCACGATCTCGGCCCGGTTGGCCGCGTCCTCGGGCGACGCCGCGCGCACGACACTTTCGGGCAACCCGGCCACCGCCGCCTCGCGCACGTCGCACACGACGAGCGGCAGCCCCGCCCCGGCGATCCGCTCCGCCATCGGCCGCCCGATCGCCCCGAGCCCGATGATCGCGATCGTCGCCTGCGCCCCTGTCATGGTGCCCCCTTTTCTCGGCTCATCATGTATCATGGCATGAGGAGGTGACGCCGTGTCAGCGCATCCGGTCCCGAGGCGATTGCTGGAATCGATCGTCGCGCATTTCAATCCGCAGCGCGTGATTCTGTTTGGGTCGACGGCGCGCGGAGAGGGAGGACCGGACAGCGATCTCGACCTCCTTGTCGTCGTCGACGACGACACCCCGAACGAGATGCTCAGCGGCAAATCGGTGCATGCCGCGCGGGCCTGCTACCACGACCCCGTTGATATCCTTCTCTTTCGCGAAACGAATTTCAGGAACCGAGCGCGGGCCATCGGCTCGCTGCCTGCCCTTGTCCTGCGCGAGGGCGTGACCGTTTATGAGAGAGGGTGAAGAGCGGGGGTGGGATTGGGACGAAGCGCCGCTTCGGTTCGCCCGGGCGCGCAATGACATCGCTGCCGTACAAGCCCTCCTGATGGTCGAATTGCCCGACACCGCCGCATTCCATGCTCAGCAAGCGGTCGAAAAGGTGCTCAAAGGTCTGCTGGCGGCGGCGGCGGAACCCCTTCGCCGAACCCACAACATCGAAGCCTTGGCCGACCTCGCCCATCCGCATTGGCCAAGTCTGGTCGAGCTGCCGTTTTCACTGGTCCGAGTAGACCACTGGTACGTGGATACCCGCTATCCGGGCGGAGCCGAGGCGACCCCGGATGCAAGTGAGATCGCCGCTGCGGCGGAGGCCATCGCTCAGCTTTTGGATCGCGTCATGTCGGAAGCGGGGCCGCCCTAGCTTCGCGTTGCTCTGCCGCCGGTCGCTCCTTATCATCCGGACCTCATACTTGAGGAGGAAACCGTGGCGAAACGGCAGAGCGTCGATGTCGCGGGGGCGCGGCATGTCAATCCGATCCCGAGCGCCTCGCGGAAGGGACCGTTTGTCGTGTCGGGCGCGATCTCCGGCGCCGATCCGGCGACGGGAAAGGTGCCGGAAGACCTCGACGAGCAATGCGCTGCGATGTTCGCCAATGTGCGCCGGGTCATCGAGACCGCCGGCGGCACGCCCGACGACATCGTCAAGATGAACATGTGGATCACCGACCGGGCGCTCAGGCCGATCGTCAACAAATACTGGGTCGAGATGTTTCCCGACCCGCATTCCCGCCCGGCCCGCCACACGGTCGCGAGCGGCGATTTCACCCCGCCGATGCAGGTCCAGTGCGACCTCATGGCGGTGATTGGGGATTAGACATGAAGATCAAGGACATCCGCACGATCGCGCTTTCCTACAAATGCGAGCCGCCCTATGGCAGCGCCGGCGGGATGCAGGCGCGGCGCGGGGCGCTCATCGTCGAGGTCGAGACCGACGAGGGGATCATCGGCATCGGCGAAAGCGGGCTCGGCGGCGGCGCGACCGCGACGGTCATCGAAAAGGACCTGAAGCCGCTCCTGGTCGGCCGTGACCCGACGATGATCGAGGGGCTGTGGCAGCTCATGTTCGCCCGCACCCGGCAGTACGGGCGGCGCGGCGTCGTGATGAACGCGATCAGCGGCATCGACATCGCGCTCTGGGACATCGCCGGCAAGATCGCGAAGATGCCGGTCTACAAGCTGCTCGGGGCCAGCCGCGACCGCGTCGAGGCCTATGCCAGCGGCGGTTTCTACCAGGAAGGAAAGGGCGTCGACGGGGTCGCCGGCGAGGCCGAAAGCTACCGCTCCCGCGGCTTCCGCGGCATGAAGATGAAGATCGGCCGCAACCCTTCGACGGGCTCGCACCTGCGCCACCTCGCCAACATGGCGGAGGTGTGCGAGGTCGAGCCGGAGGTCGACATCGCCCGCGTCGCCGCGGTGCGCAAGGCGCTCGGGCCGCAGGCCAAGCTGATGGTCGACGTCAATTGCGCCTGGAGTCCCGATTTCGCGATCCGCATGGGCCGCGAGCTCGATCCCTATAACCTCTACTGGATCGAGGAGCCGGTCGCGACCGACGACATCGACGGCAGCGCCCGCGTCGCCGACGCGCTGACGACCCCGATCGCCGGCTACGAGACCGAGACCGGGCTCTACGGCTTTCGCGAGCTGGTGACGCGCGGCGCGGTCGATATCGTGCAGCTCGACGTCGCCTGGAGCGGCGGGTTCTCCGAGGGGAAGCGCATCGCCGCCTTCGCCCAGGCCCACCACCGCATGGTCGCCCCCCACGCCTTCGCCGGCGCCGTCCTCCTGATCGCCTCGCTGCATTACGCGGCCGCGATCCCGAACGCATTGGCGCTCGAATGGGACCAGAACCCCAACGGCCTCCGCGACGAATTGCTGAAGGAAGGGCTGAAGCTCGAAAGCGACGGCACGGTCAAATTGCCGGAGCGGCCGGGGCTGGGGATCGAACTCGATCGGGATGCGGTCGAGAAGTATCGGGTGGGATGATCCCTGGACCGCGGGCGTCCCGCCCGCACCATGCAGAAGAGCGGGCGGGACGCCCGCGGTCTTTATCGCAAGATGCGGGCGGGACGCCCGCGGTCCAACGAGAACGGCGGCTGATGGACCTCTTCACGATCGGGTATGAGAAGGCGCGGCAGGTTGACGTGATCTCGGCGCTCGCGGCCGCCGGGGTAAAAACCTTGATCGACGTGCGCGACCGGCCGGTGTCGCGGCGGCCGGGGTTTTCGAAGAACCAGCTTGCCGCGGCGGTCGAAGAGGCGGGGATGCGGTATGTCGGGCTCAAGGCGCTCGGGACCCCGCCCGAGGGGCGCGAGGCCAACCACAAGCGCCAGTGGGAGCGGTTCTGGCAGATCGTCGACGACAAGCTCGCGACCGCCGAGGCCGAGATCGCATTGCAGCAGGCGACCGCGACCGCCTCAGAGGCGCCGAGCTGCCTGATCTGCTACGAGGCCGACCACCGCATCTGCCACCGCTCCCGCGTCGCCGCGATATTGGCGGAGCGGCACGGGTTCACAATTCGTCATCTGGCGGTTGACGCTCCCGCTTGACCTCGGCGCGGTGAGACTTGTCGTGGAGGCGGTCTTCCTTCGAGGCGACGGGCGTCCGGGTCGGGCGGCGCGGGCGCTGCGGGGTCGCGGCGCGGCGGATCAGCGCGACGAGCCGGTCGCGCGCGTCCTGCCGGTTCATCGTCTGCGAGCGATAGCGCCGCGCGGTGATGACGAGGACGCCGTCATGGCTGATCCGCGCCCGCATCATCCGTTCGAGCCGCGCGCGCACCTCATCGGGCAGCGAGTGCGAGCCGCGCACGTCAAAGCGAAGCTGGGCGGTGCTCGACACCTTGTTGACGTTCTGCCCGCCATGGCCGGTGCCATGGATAAAGGTCTCGGAGATCTCCCGCTCGTCGAGGCCCCAATCGTCGGTGATCGCGATCATGTTTCGCCACCTGCTTTAGTCGTTAGGAACAGGCGAACATAACGAATATGCCCGTCTGTTCCGCCTTCCGGCTAATATTGGTACGACAAAGCCGACGTGCAGTTCCGGCACCCGAGATTAGCACTTCACGCCGCCCGCCGTGGTGGTGTAAGCCAGACTGATGCACCGCCGGGCCGGCCCCCGGCGCGCGGTGGTGCGAGCGCGAATGTTCAGGAGCCAACATGCCCAGGGTCAATTTCTCCGCGCCGACGACGATCGACGAAGCTGTTGCCGCCTTGGCCGGCGCGTCGGGCCTGGCGAAGGTGCTGTCCGGCGGGACCGATCTGTTGGTGCAACTGCGGTCGGGCCGGATGCGGCCTGAGCTGATCGTCGACACCAAGCGCATCCCCGGCCTGATCGGCATGCGCGAGGAAGGCGGCAAGTGGATCATCGGCGCGGCCACGCCCGGCGTCATGGTCAGCGACAACCATGCGTTCGACCACGATTATCCCGGCATCGTCGAGGGGATGGACCTGATCGGCTCGCAGCAGATCCAGGGCCGCGCCTCGCTCGCCGGCAATCTGTGCAACGCCTCGCCCGCCGCCGACAGCGTGCCGGCGTTGATCGCCGCGCGCGCAACCTGCGTCGTCGCCGGTCCGAGCGGCGCCCGCCGTGAGGTTCAGGTCGAAGCGATCTGCACCGGCCCCGGCCGCACCTCGCTCGCCAAGGGCGAGCTCATCATCGAATTCCATATTCCGAAGCCCAAGGCGCATCAGTGCGATGCGTATCTGCGCTTTATCCCGCGCACCGAGATGGACATCGCCGTCGTCGGCTGCGGCATCAACGTGACGCTCGACAACAGCGGCACCTGCGTCGACGCGCGGGTCGTGCTGGGCGCTGTGGCGCCGACGACCGTCATCGTCGAGGACGCGGCGAAAGCGCTGATCGGCAACAAGCTCGACGACGCCACGCTCGCAAAGCTCGACGCCGCGGCGCAGGCGGCGGCAAAGCCGATCAGCGACAAGCGCGGCACCATCGAATACCGCACCAAGGTCTCGGGCGTCCTCGCCCGCCGGGTCGCGGCGATCGCTTTCGATCGCGCTTCGAAGCGCTGACATATAGACCGATTTCCGGGAGACACCGATGAGCAAGCATCACGTTACGACGACGATCAACGGCGAGCCGGCCGAATATCTGTGCGAGGCGCAGCAGACGATGCTCGACGTCCTGCGCGACGAGCTCGGGCTGACCGGCAGCAAGGAAGGCTGCAGCTCCGGCGATTGCGGCGCCTGCACGATCATCGTCGACGGCAACATCACCTGCTCGTGCCTGATGCTCGCGGTCGAGGCCGAGGGGCGCGCGGTCACGACCATCGAGGGCGTCGCCGACGGCGACACGCTGCACCCGGTGCAGCAGAAATTCCTCGAGCACGCCGCGCTTCAATGCGGGTTCTGCACCCCCGGCTTTATCGTCGCCGCCAAGGCGCTGCTCGACAGCAACCCCAACCCGACCGAGGAAGAAGCCCGGTACTGGCTGGCCGGAAATCTCTGCCGCTGCACCGGCTACGACAAGATCCTCCGCGCCGTGATGGACGCCGCCGAAGTCATGCGCGCCCAGCCTGCCCGTTGACCCCTGCCCGTTGACCATTGAAAGGACCCTGAAAATGAGCAGCGCCTCTGAAGGTCTCAAGGTCGTCGGCACCCGCCCCATTCGGCCCGACGGCGTTGAAAAGGTGATCGGCCGCGCCCAGTTCGGCGCGGATACCGTCATGCCCGGCATGCTGTGGGGCAAGGTCAAGCGCAGCCCGCACGCCCATGCCCGGATCAAGTCGATCGACACGTCGAAGGCGGCCGCGCTGCCCGGCGTCAAGGCGGTGATCACCGCCGCCGATTTCCCGAACATCGCGTCCGAGGAAGCCTTTGTCGGCGAAGGCCCGATGAACTTCCGCGACCTGTCGCGCAACTGCATGGCGTCCGACAAGGCGCTTTATGACGGCCACGCCGTCGCCGCCGTGGCCGCGACCAGCTCCGCGATCGCCGACGAGGCGCTTGACCTGATCGAGGTCGAGTACGAGGTGCTGCCGCACGTCATCGACGTCGAGGAAGCGATGGCCGACAACGCGCCGGTCCTCCACGACGATCTGTTCACCCAGGGCGTCGAGCCGAAACCCACGAAGCCGTCGAACGTCGCCAAGAAGATCGGTTTCGCAAAGGGCAACATCGACGAAGGCTGGAAAGAGGCCGAGGTCACGATCGAGCGGCGTTATACGACGCAGCCGGTGCACCAGGGCTATATCGAGCCGCATGCCTGCGTCGTCTCGGTCGCGCCCGACGGACAGTGCACGATCTGGAGCTCCAGCCAGGGCCAGTTCATGGTCCGCGCTTATTGCGCCAAGCTGCTCGGCACCGACATCGCCAATATCCGCGCGATGGCGGCCGAGATCGGCGGCGGGTTCGGCGGCAAGACGCTCGTCTACCTCGAGCCGCTCGCGCTCGCGATGGCCAAGAAGTCGGGCCGTCCGGTCAAGATGGTGATGAGCCGCGAAGAGGTGTTTCGGGGGACCGGCCCGACCTCGGGCGGCGTCATCGAAGTAAAGCTCGGCGCCAAGAAGGACGGCCGCATCGTCGCCGCCGAGCTGGTGCTGAAATACCAGGCCGGCGCGTTCCCCGGGTCGCCCGTGGGGCCGGGCTGCATGTGCGGCTTTGCGATGTACGATTTGCCGCACGTCAAGATCACCGGCTACGACGTGGTGTCGAACCGGCCCAAGGTCGCGGCCTACCGCGCGCCCGGCGCGCCGATCTCGTCGTTCGGCGTCGAAAGCTGCGTCGACGAGCTCGCCCGCGAACTCAAGATCGACCCGCTCAAGCTGCGCGAGATCAATGCGGCCAAGGACGGCACCAAGACCGCGCACGGTCCGACCTTTGCCAATGTCGGCTATGTGCAGACGCTGGAAGCGGCCAAGAACCACCCGCATTTCAACACTCCGCTCGGCCCCAACCAGGGCCGCGGCATTGCGTCGGGGTTCTGGTTCAACATCGGCGGCGAATCGAGCGCCTCGTGCTTCGTCAACGAGGATGGCACGGTGTCGATCGTCGAGGGCAACCCCGATATCGGCGGCTCGCGCGCCGGCATGGCGATGATGGCGGCAGAAACGCTGGGCATTGCGTATGAGCGGGTGCGCCCGATCGTCGCCGACACGGCCTCGGTCGGCTACACCTTCCTCACGGGCGGCAGCCGCGTCACCTTCGCCACCGGCATGGCGGTGACGCAGGCGGCGCAAAAGGTCGTCGTCGAGCTCAAGAAGCGCGCGGCGATGATCTGGGACATCAGCCCCGAGGCGGTCGACTGGCGCGACGGCATGGCCTATCCGGCCGGTCAGAACGCCGGCAATTTCGACCCGCTGTCACTGGCTGACATCGCGGTCAAGGCCGGCCGCACCGGCGGGCCGATCACCGCCGAGGTCTCGCTCAACGCGCAGGGCGCCGGCCCCGGCTTCGCCACGCATATCTGCGATGTCGAGGTCGATCCGGAGACCGGGCACGTCAAGGTGCTGCGCTATACCGCGGTACAGGATGTCGGTCGGGCGATCCACCCGTCCTATGTCGAAGGCCAGATCCAGGGCGGCGTCGCCCAGGGTGTCGGCTGGGCGCTCAACGAAGAGTACGTCTACGACAAGAACGGGCGGCTCGATAACCCCGGCTTCCTCGACTATCGCATGCCGGTCTGTTCGGACATGCCGATGATCGAGGCGGTGATGGTCGAGGTGCCGAACCCGCGCCACCCGTTCGGCGCCAAGGGCGTCGGCGAGGTGCCGATCGTGCCGCCGATGGCCGCGGTCGCCAACGCGATCGCCGACGCCGTCGGCACGCGCATGCGCCACCTGCCGATGTCGCCGCCAAAGCTCCGCGCCGCGCTCGACAGCGAACCGATGAAGGTTGCGGCGGAGTAACAACGGCTGTCATTGCGAGGCGCGCAGCGCCGCGGCAATCCCCCTCCGGGTACGCACTTGGATGGGGATTGCTTCGTTCTGCTTGCAATGGCAACGACAGGCTGACGCAAATGCCGCATGTCGTGATCTCGGGAATGGCTGCCCGCCGGTTCACCGGCGGGCAGACCGAGTTCGACGTCGACGCCGACACGGTCCACCGCATGATCCGCGAACTCGACCGCCGCTATCCCGGTCTCGGCCATCAGATCGACGAAGGCATGGCCGTCGCCATCAACGGCGAAATCTTCCAGGACGCCTACGCCGAGCGCCTCGCACCCGACGCCGAGGTGTTCCTCATCCCCAAGATCGGCGGCGGGTAGAATCTGGACCGCGGGCGTCTCGCCCGCATCTTCCGACAAAGGAGCGGGCGGGACGCCCGCGGTCCAATTTGGTGGCGCCTTCATACAGGGCGAGCCCCGCCCCACTTCTCAATTCCCCACCAAAGCCGATAACATCCCTTCCGCAAGCAAGCGGGGGCAGGGATGGAATACGATTACATCATCGTCGGTGGCGGCTCGGCCGGGTCGGTGATGGCGAACCGGCTGTCGGCGCGGAGCGCGAACAAGGTGCTCGTGTGCGAGGCGGGGCAGGACACACCCGACGGCCAGGTGCCGCCCGAGATCCTCGATTCCTATCCCGGCACGGCCTATTTCGACCCGCGCTTTCACTGGCAGGACCTCAAGGTCCACACCCAGATCGTCTCGCACAATCGTCCCGAAGAGCGCCCGCCCTTGCGCAAGTACGAGCAGGCGCGGGTGCTCGGCGGCGGGTCGTCGATCAACGGCCAGCTCGCCAATCGCGGGGCGCCGACCGATTACGCTGAATGGGTCGAGCGCGGCGCCGCCGGCTGGGGCTGGGACGATGTGCTCCCCTATTTCAAAAAGGTCGAGCGCGACATGGATTTCGACGGGCCGTATCACGGCAAGGAAGGCCGCATCCCGGTCCGCCGCATCGGCGCCGAATTGTGGAACGGCCACGCCAAGGCCGTCGCCGCCGCGTTCAACGAGGCCGGGTTCCGGTTTGTCGCGGATCAGAACGGCGAATTCATCCCCGACGCCTACTTCCCGATCACGATCTCCAACCTCTACGACCGCCGCGTCTCGGCCGCGATCGGCTATCTCGACAACGGCACGCGCCGCCGCGAAAACCTGACCATCTCGGCCGAAACCCAGGTCGCCGCGCTGCTGTTCGAAGGCACGAAATGCGTCGGCGTCCGCGCCTATGTGAAGGGGCAGGAGACCGAGTTCCGGGGCAGGGAGGTCATCCTCTCATCCGGCGCGATCCATTCGCCGGCGCATTTGTTGCGCGCCGGGATCGGCCCGGTCGGGCATCTGCGCGACATGGGGATCGAGGTGCGCGCCAACCTTGCCGGGGTCGGGCAGCGGCTGATGGACCACCCGTCGATCTCGGTGTCGTCGTTCATGAAGCCCGAGGCGCGGATCAACGGGCTGACCCGCCGGCACATCCTCCTGGCGCTGCGCTACTCGTCGCAGATCGGCGGGGCGGCGCCGGGCGACATGTTCGTCGCCGCGGTGTCGAAATCTGCCTGGCACGCGGTCGGCGAGCAGATCGCCTCGCTTTTGGTTTGCGTCTACAAGACGTTTTCCGAGACCGGCCAAGTCGTGCTGCAATCGCCCGATTGGCGGTCCGAACCGACCGTCGAGTTCAACCTTCTCTCCGACCGGCGCGACCTCGAACGGCTGATGGACGGGTTCCGCCGGATGGGCGCGATGCATATCGGCGCCGCGCTCGGCGCCGCGGTCACCGACCCGTTCCCGGCCAGCTACAGCGACAAGGTCCGCGCGATTGGCGTCGTCAACGACCGCAACCGCAAGATCACCAACTGGTTCGCCAAGGCGCTCGACGGCCCGGATTGGCTGCGGAAATGGCTGATCAACAAATTCATCGTCGAGGGCTATCGCTTCGACGAGCTGATGACCGACGACGACGCGCTCGAATCGTTCATCCGCACGGCGAATATCGGTGTCTGGCACGCCTCCTGCACTTGCCGCATGGGCGACGACGGCGACCCGATGGCGGTCACCGACAACCAGGGCCGAGTGCGCGGCGTCCAGGGTCTCCGCGTCGTCGACGCCTCGCTGTTCCCAACCGTGCCCTGCGCCAACACGAACTTCCCCACGCTGATGACGGCGGAAAAGATCGCCGACACGATCCTCGCGGCGTAGGGCGTCGGCCTCGTAGGATGGGTAGAGCGCAGCGAAACCCATCAAAAAGGGCTCACCACAGAGACACGGAGGCACCGAGAAGATAAGATTTAGCGCAAAGTACGCGGAGACACCTGAGCAGCGGGGCGCGTGGCGCCATTCAATTATACAATGAGGCGGTGAGACGGTGAGAAGTGAGCGTTGGGAGATTTCCTTGCGCATCACAGTCCCATTGTAATTCATTATGGCTTCGCCGCGGAAAAGTGCCTTCGCGTCCTTTTCGCGTCCATTGTACCTACTCCGCGTACTTTGCGCTAAATCTTATCTTCTCTGTGCCTCTGTGCCTCCGTGGTGAACCTGACTTCTTGATGGTTTCGCTGCGCCCTATCCATCCTAGGAGGGTGACACCCTTGCCCTACCGCGACAGCTTCTCGGTCTCCAGCCGTGCCGCCGGCGCCTCGATGAAACGGGCCGGGCAGATCGCCGCGGCTTGCTGGAGCAGGTCGCGGGCGGCGGCGGGGTCGGTGGCTTCCGGGTTCGATCGTGGCGGCGAAGGTGCTTCGGTCGACATGGCGGCCACCGCTCGGTCTGCTTGGCGCTTCTATCGCTTTTCCGCCGCGCCGGCTAGGATCGCGGCAACAGGGAGGCGGCGATGCGCTTTGGGATTTTCGATCATCTGGACGATAGCGGGCAGGCGCTCAACCGGCATTTCGAGAGCCGGCTCAACCTCGTCGAGGCTTATGACCGCGCCGGCTTCTACGCCTATCACCTCGCCGAGCACCACAACACGCCGCTCGGCTACGCGCCGAGCCCGAGCGTGTTTCTGTCGGCGGTCGCGCAGCGCACGCACAAGCTCAAATTCGGCCCGATGGTCTATCTGTTGCCGCTCTACCACCCGCTGCGCCTGATCGACGAGATCTGCATGCTCGACCAGATGAGCAACGGGCGGTTTCTTTACGGCGTCGGGCGCGGCATCTCTCCGATCGAGGTCGGGTTCTACGGCGTCGAATACTCGACCGGCGCGGCGCAGTTCCGCGAGGCGTTCGACGTGATCCGGCTGGGTCTCACCGAGGACCGCGTGACGTATCACGGCAAATTCTATGATTTCGACAATATCCCAATGGCGATGAAGCCGTACCAGAAGCCCCTTCCAGAGCTGTGGTACGGGCTGGGCAACCCCGCCAGCATCCCGTGGGCCGCCGCGAACGCCGCGAATTGGGTCGTCCGCCGCCCGGTGCCGCTGGTGCGCGAGACGGTCGACGCCTATCGCGCCGAGTGGAAAAAGCTCGGCCGAGCCGACAGCGACATCCCGCTGATGGGGGTCAACCGCCACATCGTCATCGCCGAAACCGAGGCCGCCGCCAAGGAGACCGCCGGCCGCGCCTACCCCGCCTGGCGGCATCACATGGGGCAGCTCTGGCACGAGTACAACGTGCCGTTCCCCCTCGAAGCCGCCCTGCCGCCGGACTTTGAGACCGTCGTGGAGCGCGGCGACGCGATCGCCGGCACCCCCGACCAGGTCCGCGCCTACATCGCCCGCGAGATCGAGGAAACCGGCGTCAACTACTACGTCTGCGACTTCGCCTTCGGCCGGATGACCGAGGCAGAGGCAATGCGCTCCGTCGAGCTGTTCGCGAAGGAGGTCATGCCGGCGTTTGCGTAGATGGCGGCGGGGAGCCGGCGAGGAGCCGGCCCTCATTTCCCGCCGGGCGACGGTCAGAGCCTACCGGGCTTTCCGGATAGCCGCCGTACCCGCGCCAAGACCGTGATGCCGGCCGGAAGATTGCGGCCGCGGTGGATAGCCGCCGACGGTCGCATCCTGGAATGGGACTATCAGCACGGCACTGTCGAGGCGTACGATAGGCGCGGTCGCCACTCTGGCGAGTTTGACGCGGAAACTGGTGTGCAGCGAAGAAGCCCGATAGCCGGTCGCACGGTGGAACCCTGAGATGAAATATCGGATTATTTCTTATGACTGCGCCACCGACCTGATGAGCGAGACCGTCAGCATTCCCGCGAAGCACCTCCGTCGTGTCCTGGCGATCGCCAGGATCGTCAATCCGGAGGAACTCGGCGAGTTTCCGCTGGAAGAGGATCAGGCGCGGGACATTGCGGCTCTGATCGGGTTCGACGCGGATGTCGCGCGGTTCCACTACCACCTCGAACAGGTCACCCCGGCGCACGTGGGACTTCCTGTCTAGAGCTGGCTTGCATTGATGGGTTTCGCTGCGCTCTACCCATCCTACGAGGTTCGGTGCCGTAGGATGGGTAGAGCGCAGCGAAACCCATCGGTGCCCAATCCGCGCCCAATCGGGGCTAGGAGTACTTCCGCTCGATCTCGTCGAGCATCCCGTGGATGCGGTCGATGTGCGGGGCCTTGTCGTACATGGCGTACCAGGCTCCGGCCAATCGCACCGGATCGCCGGAATAGTAGCGCTCGTAAAGCTGCTGCCTTCCCGAGAATGACGAGACCGCCGTGTCGTAGGCGAGGCGGAAGAGCTTGACGCGGGTGGGGGCGTCGGCGTTGGCGGCTTGCGCGTAGGATTGAACATCGGCGGCAACGGGGCCGCTGAGCTCGGCGTAGGAGGGCACCGAGACGAGGCCGCCGGCGCCCAAAATCTGGATGATCTCGCAGGCGCGGATGAACATCTTCGGGAACATCATCCGCACGGTCCATAGCGGCATCGTGGCCGGCGTCATCAGCCCCGACGGACCGATCGCGGCGTCGGCCTCGCTGGCGCGGATGCAGGAGCGCATGAGCTCCGTGGTCTGGATCAACTCGCTGAGCAGGCCCTGGACGTGCAGGTGCTGATCGATATTGGTCGATTTCGCGATCGCGAAGCCCAGCGCCATCATGAATTCTGATTTGGCGAGGTTTTTGGTCGAGGTCTGGTGCATGACCTGCGACATCGCGCCGGTGCGGTTGAAGAGGCCGTTGCACAGCTCCGGGTCGCGGTGGATGAACACCCGCTCCCACGGCACCAGCACCTCGTCGAAGATCGCCATCGCGTCCTGCTCGTCGAGCCGCGACGACAGCGGGTAGTCCATCACCGACGCCGCGCCCTGGTGCACGACGGTCGGCCGGCAGATAAAACGCAGCCCCGGCGTCGCCACCGGGATGCCGAACCCGAACGCATAGGGCGCCGCCTCGGCGTTGTTGGCGAGAAAGGTCGACGGCATCACCAGGATTTCGTCCGAGTAGGCGCAGAGCGTCGAGACCATTCGCGCGCCGCTGATGACGATCCCGGCATCGGTCTCGCGGACGATCTTGGCGGCGACGTCCTTTTCCTGCTGCTCGACGGGGCGCGAGCGGTCGACCTGGGGGTTGAGGAGGGTGTGGGTCATCGCCAGGTCGGCTTCGCGCGCCCGGATGTGATAGGCCCGGATATTCCCCTCGAACTTGCCGAACACCGGCCCGGCGGCGGCGAGTCCGGTCAGCATGACGTTCATGAAATCCGGGCTGCGGCCGAACATGCCGCAGGTCGCATCCATCCAGGTCTTGACCATCGCGCGCCGGCGCAAGAGGTCGTCGACGGTCTTCGGTTCGATGAACGAGAGCCCGATCCGCTCGCCGCTGGTAGGCGAGGTAAAAGTCATCGCCTCGACCCGCCCGGCCTCGTGCTGCATGTCGTAAAGCTCGGCCATCGTGCGCGCCGCCCCGGCAAAGCGCGGGTCGGTGGTGACGTCCTTGACGCGCTCGCCGTCCATGAAAATCCGGCGGTCGTCGCGCATCGCCTCGAGGAATTGCCGGCCGGTGCGGATAGGCATCTCAGTGCGTCCTCACATAGATTCCCTCACCCGCCCTTCGGGCACCCTCGCCCTCTTGCGGGAGAGGGAGGGGCCCGTCGCGTGGCGACGGGAGGGTGAGGGTATGTTTTCAGAGCGATCCGAACCAATCCCCGAGATCTCGCAGCGCCCGCCTCGCATACAGCGGCTTCCGGTCGGCATGGCGGCCGGGGTCGGGCGAGAGCGGCGGGAACAGGCCGAAATTGACGTTCATCGGCTGGAATGTCTTGGCGCTGCCGCCGCCGGTGATGTGGGCGAGGAGGGCGCCGAGGGCGGTCGTGACCGGCGGCGGGGAAACGGCGGCGCCGAGCCGTTCCGCGGCGGCGAAGCGGCCGGCTAGGAGGCCGATCGCCGCGCTTTCGACATAGCCCTCGACGCCGGTGACCTGGCCGGCAAAGCGCAGGCGCGGCTCAGCCTTGAGCCTCAACGTGCCGTCGAGCAGCAATGGGCTATTGATGAAGGTGTTGCGGTGAAGCCCGCCGAGCCGGGCGAATTCGGCGCGCTTCAGGCCCGGAATGCGGCGGAACACGCGGGCCTGGTCGCCGTGGCGCAATTTGGTCTGGAACCCGACCATGTTGTAGAGCGTGCCGAGCGCGTTGTCCTGGCGAAGCTGGACGACCGCGTGCGGGCGGCGGCCGGTGCGCGGGTCGCGCAGCCCGACCGGCTTCATCGGTCCCCAGCGCAGCGTGTCGGGTCCGCGCGCCGCCATCACCTCGATCGGCAGGCAGCCCTCGAAATACGGCGTCGATTTTTCCCACTCGTGGAACTCGGCGGTCGCGCCATCGAGCAGATCGGCCACAAACGCCGCGTAGGTCTCGCGGTCGAGCGGCAGGTTGATGTAGTCGGCGCCGTCGCCCTTGTCGTAGCGCGACTGCATCCACGCGATGTCGAAATCGATCGTGTCGCGATGAACGATCGGCGCGATCGCGTCGAAAAAGGCGAGCGCGTCGGCGCCGGTCAGCGCGGCGATCGCCTCGGCGAGCGCGGGCGAGGTGAGGGGGCCGGTCGCGATCACCACCTGGTCCCACTCCGCCGGCGGGAGGCCCGCGATCTCTTCGCGGCGGATTTCCACCAGCGGGTCGGCGGCGAGCGCGGCCTCGACCGCGGCGGAGAATTCGTGCCGGTCGACCGCGAGCGCGCCGCCGGCGGGAAGCTTGCATTGGTCGGCGGCGGCGAGGATCAGCGAGTTGCAGCGCCGCATCTCCTCGTGCAGCACGCCGACCGCGTTGCGTTCCCGGTCGTCGGAGCGGAACGAGTTCGAGCAGACGAGTTCGGCGAGGCCGGCGCCGGCATGCGCGTCGGTGCCGCGCACCGGGCGCATTTCGTGCAAGACCACGGGCACGCCGGCGCGGGCGATCTGCCACGCCGCCTCGCTGCCGGCGAGCCCGCCGCCGATGACATGGATGCCGCGCATCCGCCACTTGATACCGAACGCGCGCCCTTAGGCAATGCCGAGATGAGCGCCCGGCGTTACTGAGGCAAGGCGCCGGCCGTGCCGGTGAGGCCCAGGGTGCGGCCGGGGGTGCCGGCGGCGTCGAAATACTTGGTCTCGCCGACGGTCTGGAAATCGAGTTGGGTCGCGAACCCGCCCGCGCCGCTGTCAGAGCGCACCGAACGCGCGAAGAATTGCGGCGCCGCGCCGCCCGGCATCGCCTCGCTCAGCACGCGGCCGACGAGCTTGCCTTTGTTCGGAATCTTGAGGCCGAGGATCTGGGCGATCGTCTTGCCGATATCGGCGTTGCTCGACGGCGCCGGGTCGGCGAAGCCGGATTTGAAGTCGGGCCCGATCGCGGCCTGGAAATTCATCGTGTCGCCGCGGCCAAAGCTGCCGTGCATCCCCTGGCCTTGTTGCAGCCGTGTGTCGGCGATCTCGATCTCGCAGGTCGGCTTCTTGTCGCAATCGCCGGCCCAGGTGCGGAAGTTGACCGCGATCGCCGGGATCGGCGTGACCGCCTTGCCGCGCAGGTTGATGCTGGTCAGCGTCAGCGTGCCCGGGAAATGGCCGAGCGCGTCGTCGACGAAGAGGCCGCTGACATAGTCCTGGGCCTGCAGCGCCGTCACGACACGGGCCACCAGCGCGTGGTCCTTGCCGGGAAAATAGACAAGGTCGGAGCCGCCGTTCGCAGCGACGACGACCTGCGGCTTTATCGGGTCGGGGCCGATCAGCCCGTTGCCGAATTTCGGATACGTGCCCGCCGCGACCGGGACGTTCTTGCTGTCCGGGTCGAGCAGCGGCAGATCCAGCGCCTTGGCGAGGTCGAGCGCGAGAAAGCCCGGCGGCAGGAAGCCGGGCGGCACATCCTTGTAGCTCGCCTTCGCGGCGGGGCTGGTCCGGCTTTCCTTCGAGATCGTCGAGAAGCCGTGATCGGCGCTGACGACGATGTCGGTGGTGTCGGCAAGCCCGAGCTCGTTGAGCGCGTCGCGGATGCGGCCGAGATCGGTGTCGGCGTTCCTGATACCCGCGAGCGAGGTCGGGCCGTTGATCCCGGGGCTGAGCTGGTTGAGGCTGTCGCCCTGGTTATGCTGGCTGCCATCCGGGTCGCGCGACCAGAACACCAGCACGAACGGCTTGCTGCGTTGCTTGAACATCGGCAGCAGGGCCTTGGTCACGGCGGCGGCGAAATAATCCTGCTGCACGACGTTGGCAACGGTCGTCCCCGGCTTGTTGAAATTGCCTGGGTCGCCGTTCGCCGCGCGCGACGGGGCGGCAAGGGGCAGGCCGGCGGCGGCCAGCGCCTTTTTGACCTCATCGGAAAGCGGGATGCCCTTATCCGACCCGGTCGAATCATCGAAGACGATCGTCGGACCGCCGGTGCGGTCGGTGTGGTCGAAGATCAGCGAAGGGCCGAGCTTGCCGACCGTCGCGGTAGAGAACCCCTGCTCGCGCGCGGCCTTGAGGATCGTCACCTCGTCGAGGTAGTCGCCCGAGAAATGCTCGTCGATATCGCCGAGGACGGGATCGCTTTCGAGGAACGGCGTCATGCTCGCGCCGGCGCCCGGCACCGCAAACCCGGTATAGATCGTGTTGCTGAAATCGCCGGTGTCGCCGAGGTAGTGCCCGGTCGCCATCGCCGACGCGTTCGCGGTCGTAAAGGTCGGGAACAGCGAGTGCGGGTTGGTGAAATTGATCCCGCTGCCGCGAAGCGCCGCCATCGCCGGCGCATTCTCCGGCGTCACCATCAGCGCCCTGAGCCCGTCGGGGACGAAGAGGATCAGATTGTGCGGCTGCGCTGCCAGGGCCGGGATGGCAAACATCATCACGGCGGCGAAAGTGGAGAGGGCGAGGCGCATCGTCGGGTACCCGGAGAGGTGCGGAAGGTGAACCGTGACCTGCCAGCGGCATGAGACAGAAATGTTACGACAATTGGGGCGAGCCGCGCAGGCCCCATAGTCTGAGCGTGCTGTGCATGGCGATCCCCTGGAAGTCGCGGTCAGTCGTCAGAATCGTCAGGTCGTGATGAATGCACAATTGCGCGAGCAGCGCATCGATCGTTCCAATTTGGACGCCGCCGCGACGACAGGCGTTCCTCAATTGCGCGGCTTCGATGTGATGGCGCCGTTGGGGGGTGACAAACGGCAGGGCCGAGAACCTGGCGAGAATCTCTTCGTAAGCCCGAGGTCCGGCAAAGCCTTGCAGCAATTCCTGCAGCACGAGCCCCGTCGTGACAATCGTCTCGCCACCGCGGAGGGCGCGCGCCAGTTCGCCGACCTCCGGTGCCGATGACGGTGAATTCCGCCTAAGCGCCAGCGACCAAACGCTCGTGTCGACGAACAGGCTCAAGACCGCCCGCGCTCGGCCTTGTAGTCGTATGACTCATCCCACTCGAACTTGCCGAACAGATCGAGAAGCGCAGCCTGCTCCCGTCGGCCAATAAATTCCTGCAACGCCTTTGTGACTGCCGCCCTTTTAGTCCGTTCGCCGCTTACTTCGAGCGCTCGGTCGAGCAGATCGGGGTCGATGGAAAGGTTTGTCGCCATATGTGTGGAATTCTACACAATTCAGCACACATTGACAATACTGGCGGCGGCTATCCCGCCTTGCGCTTCGGAGCCGGCAGTCGCGCCTTGAGGTAAGGCCGCAGATAAACGCCGGTGTGGCTTTCGCCGACTTTGGCCACGTCTTCGGGGGTGCCGGTGGCGACGATCTCGCCGCCGCCGTCGCCGCCTTCGGGGCCGAGGTCGATGACCCAGTCGGCGGTCTTGATGACTTCGAGGTTGTGCTCGATGACGAGCACCGTGTTGCCGGTCTCGACCAGCGCGTGCAGCACTTCGAGCAATTTGCGCACGTCCTCGAAATGAAGGCCGGTGGTCGGCTCGTCGAGGATGTAGAGGGTGCGGCCGGTGGCGCGGC
This sequence comes from Allostellaceae bacterium, assembly GCA_036268075.1. Taxonomy (GTDB): domain Bacteria; phylum Pseudomonadota; class Alphaproteobacteria; order ATCC43930; family CGMCC-115725; genus DATARH01. The sequence continues at coordinate 51,623 of DATAUV010000013.1, forward strand.
GCGACAGTTCCTTCGACAGCTTGACCCGCTGCGCCTCGCCGCCGGACAGGGTCGTCGCCGGCTGGCCGACATGGATGTAGCCGAGCCCCACCTTCTGCAGCGTCAGCAGCTTGTCGCGGATCGCCGGCACCGCGCGGAAAAAGTCGCAGCCTTCGTCGACGGTCATGTCGAGCACGTCGGCGATCGACTTGCCGCGGAACAGGACTTCGAGGGTCTCTCGGTTGTAGCGCTTGCCGTGGCAGACATCGCACTGCACGTAGACGTCGGGCAGGAAGTGCATCTCGATCTTGATGACGCCGTCGCCCTGGCACGCCTCGCAGCGCCCGCCCTTGACGTTGAACGAGAACCGGCCGGGCTGGTAGCCGCGCGCCTTCGCCTCCGGCAATCCGGCGAACCAGTCGCGGATCGGCGTGAAGCAGCCGGTATAGGTCGCCGGGTTCGAGCGCGGGGTGCGGCCGATCGGCGACTGGTCGATGTCGACGATCTTGTCGAGGAACTCGGCGCCTTCCAGCCGCTCGAACGGCGCCGGCGCCTCGCGCGCGTTGTTGAGCCGCTTGGCGAGCGCCTTGTAGAGCGTCTCGACGATCAGCGTCGACTTGCCCCCGCCCGACACGCCGCTGACGCAACAGAACGTGCCCAGCGGGATTTCGGCGGTCACGTCTTTCAAATTATTGCCGCGCGCGCCGACCAGGCGAAGGATCTGGCGCGGGTGGCCGCGGCGGCGGGTCGGCGGGATCGGCACCTGCCGCAACCCTGTCAGGTACTGGCCGGTGATGCTGTCGGGCGATTGCATGACCTGGTCGGGCGTGCCCTCGGCGACGAGGTGCCCGCCATGCACGCCGGCGCCCGGGCCCATGTCGACGAGGTAGTCCGCGGTGCGGATGGCCTCCTCGTCATGCTCGACGACGATGACCGTGTTGCCGAGGTCCCTCAGCCGCCGCAGCGTCATCAGCAGCCGCGCGTTGTCGCGCTGGTGCAGCCCGATCGACGGCTCGTCGAGCACATAGAGCACGCCGGTAAGCCCCGAGCCGATCTGCGAGGCGAGGCGGATGCGCTGGCTCTCGCCGCCCGACAATGTGCCCGAGGCGCGCATCAGCGTCAGGTATTCAAGCCCGACGTTTTTGAGGAAACCCAGCCGCTCGTTGATCTCCTTGAGAATGCGCTCGGCGATCTCGCTCTGGCTCGAGGTCAGCGTGGCGTCGACCCCCGCGAACCAGTCCACCGCGGCCGAGATCGACAGCGCGGCGGCCTGGCTGACATGGAAGCCGGCGATCTTGACCGCGAGCGCCTCGGGCTTGAGCCGGTCGCCGCCGCAGATTTCGCAGGTCTTGGCGGCCTGGTAGCGGCCCAGCTCCTCGCGCACCCAGGCGCTGTCGGTCTCGCGAAAGCGCCGCTCCATATTGGGCAGCACGCCCTCGAACGGCCGGTCGGTCGAGTACTGCCTAAGGCCGTCGTCATAGGTCATCTTGATCGGATCGGCGCCCGACCCGTAGAGGATCGTCTGCCGCATCTTTTCCGGCAGGTCATGCCAGGGCGTGTGCATGCTCTGCTTGAAATACCGGCAGATGCTTTCGAGCGTCTGGGCGTAATAGGGCGAGGATGAATGCGACCACGGACTCACCGCGCCTTTTGCCAGGCTTCGCGTGTCGTCGTGGACGGTCAGGTCGGGATCGAAATAGAGCTTGGTGCCGAGCCCGTCGCAGGCCGGACAGGCGCCGAACGGGTTGTTGAACGAAAACAGGCGCGGCTCGATCTCGGGGATCGTAAAGCCGGAGACCGGGCAGGCGAATTTCGCCGAGAAGATCGTGCGCTCGCCCGAATCGGCGTTCTCCGCGATGGCCAGCCCGTCGGCGAGGCCGAGCGCGGTTTCGAACGAATCGGCGAGCCGGTTGCCGAGTTCGGGGTTCACGACGAGGCGGTCGACCACCACCTCGATGTCGTGTTTGAGGTTCTTGTTGAGGCCCTGATTCTTGTTAAGACTTGCGACCTCCTCGATCTCCTGCATCTTGCCGTCGACCTTGACGCGCTGGAACCCGCGCTTCCTGAGGTCGGCCAGCTCCTTCTTGTACTCGCCCTTGCGGCCGCGCGCGATCGGGGCGAGCAGGTAAAGCCGCGTCGCCTCGGGCATCGCCAGCACGCGGTCCACCATCTGCGACACGGTCTGCGAAACGATCGGCAGCCCGGTCGCCGGCGAGTACGGCACCCCGACCCGCGCCCACAGGAGGCGCATGTAGTCGTAAATCTCGGTCACTGTCCCGACCGTCGAGCGCGGGTTGCGCGAGGTCGTCTTCTGCTCGATCGAGATCGCCGGCGACAGCCCCTCGATCGAATCGACATCGGGCTTCTGCATCAATTCGAGGAACTGCCGGGCATAGGCCGAGAGGCTTTCGACATAGCGCCGCTGCCCCTCGGCATAGACGGTGTCGAAGGCGAGCGACGATTTCCCCGACCCGGACAAGCCGGTGATCACCACCAGGCTGTCGCGCGGCAGGTCGACATCGACGTTCTTTAAATTGTGCTCCCGCGCACCGCGGATGCGGATCGACTGCATGGACCCAACTTAACCTCCGCCCCGGACAATTCCACGGGGAACAGATCGTGAATTTAAGCCGACGCGACGCCGGGGTCAATTTCTCGACGGATACGCAGTCCCCTGGACACGAACCGGCGGTGGTTGCCAAACTCCCGCAAAATAGAGGAGCGGCCCCGATGACGATCATCGATTCGCAGGTCCATGTTTATGAGGCGAACACCCCGAAGCGGCCCTGGCACAGCGTGCCGAACTGGCCCGACCACGTCACCGGCGACGAGATGGTGGCGGCGATGGACAAGGTCGGCGTCGACGGCGCGATCTTCATCTCCGCCTTTTCGATGTACCAGTACGACGCCAGCTACGCCGTCGAGGTGCAGAAGGCGCATCCCGGCAAGTTCGGCATCGTCAAGCCCGTCAATCCGGACGATCCGGCGGTGGCGGATGTCATCGCCGAGTGGAAGAAGATTCCGGGCACGGTCGGCATCCGCATCATGCTGACCCCGGAAGCGAAGCGCGACCCGGCCGATCCCGGCATCGACCGGATCGCCCGCGCGGCCGTCCAGCACGATTTTCCGGTCAATGTTCTGTTCTGGGGCAATGTCGACGCCGGCACCGCGCTGATCGACCGCCACCCGAACACGCGCTTCATCATCGACCATCTCGGCATCCTGCAGCCGCGCGTGCCACCCGCGCCGCCGCAGCCCTGGGCCGATCTGCCGAAGGTGCTGGAGCTGGCCAAGCGCCCGAACGCGGTCATCAAGGTCAGCGGCGCCTGCACCCTGTCCCACCAGCCGTTCCCGTACCCCGACATCTGGGACCCGCTCGCCCGCGTGTTCGACGCCTGGGGCTTCGAGCGCTGCCTGTGGGGCACCGACTGGACCCGCGCCTTCGCCGTCGCCAACTACGAGCAGGCGGTCGAGCCGTTCCTGAAGACCGACCGCCTCAGCGACAGCGAGCGGGCGATGCTGATGGGCGGGGCTACTGCGAAGGCTTACGGCTGGTCGCCGAAGTAAGGGTCAGGTCGCGCCCAGGATCGTCCGCGCGGTGTCCTGTCCGCTGGCGAGCGCGGCTTCGACGGTGCCCATGTCGGGGCCTGCGTAAAGCGCCTCGCCGGTGAAGAACACGGTTCCGTCGCCCGGGTCCTTGAGGGCGGCCAGCGCGGCGCGGGTCTCAGGGGTCACGTAGGAGTAGGCGCCGCGGGCGAACGGGTCGTTGCCCCAGTTGATCGCGCGCGCCGCGACGAGCTGATCGCGGATGCGGTCTGGCGGCAGCTCGAAGATTTCGGCGAGCGAGGCGAGGCCCATTTCGACGAGCTCGGCTTCGGACAGCGCCGACACGCGGTCCGCCTTGGGGCCGGCGTACCAGCCGGTGAGGACGGCGTGCGCGGTCGGGTGCTGGGTCCACCAGGTCGGGACCGCCGCGTTCGACATGACGAACGACAGATCGGCGAGGTCCCGCCCGCCGCAATCCGCCCACCAGCGCGTCGCGAAGCGGAACAACAGCTTGACGACGTTGCCAAAGCCGATATCGCCCGCCGTCGCCGCCCGTTCGCGGGCACCGGGCGGCAGGGCGATCTCCCGCAGCAGCGGGAGCGGCACGGCGAGGATCGCGGCGTCGGCCTCGAACACGGCGCCGTCGCGGCAGCGCGCGGCGATCCCGGCGGCGGTTTCCTCGATCGCCGCCACCTCGGCGCCAAGGTGAAGAGCGGCGCCGTGGGCGCGGGCGTCGGTGGCGAGGTGCTCGATCAGCGCGCCGTAGCCCTGGGCGATGCGGCCGTGCTCGCCGTCGTCGCGCGCCATCCATTCGTCGCGCAGCGCGAGCGTGCTCATGCGGTTGGGATCGGCGGCGTCGTAGCCCTCGACCGTGCGGGTGATCGACCGCCGCAGCTCGTCATAGCGCGGCTCGGAGAAACGCTGCCGCAGGAACGCGGCGACCGGCAGGTCGTCCGTCACCGCCAGCAGGGCTTCGGAGAATTCCCGCGCGTGGGGCAGGGGCGAATCGTCGGGCGTCAGCGTGCCGGACCGCTTGCTCCACCGCGTGCCCCCGCGCGGCAGCAGCGACAGTCCGGCCTCGCGCATGACGGCGCGGGTCACCGACGCGGCGCCGTGGACGAATTCGGGTCCGGCCTCGGCCGGATAGCCCCATTCCTTGGCAGGCAATGCCCAGATGCGGCCGCCGCAGCGGTCGCGCGCCTCGAGCACGGTGACGCGTCTGGCGCCCCGCGCCAGCTCGCGCGCCGCCATCAATCCCGCCGCGCCCGCGCCGACGATCAGGAGATGCGCCATCGAACGAGCCGCCATCGGGTCACGCAGCGGCCGGCGATGTCGCGGAAAGGCTCATCCGGCTGATATCGAGACGCATTCGGATCCTCTGGCGGCGGCGCGCGCCAGTGTGGGCCGGGGCCGAGGGCAGCACAAGAATGCGATGCCGGCGCCCCCGGTTGAGGCGTTGACGGCGCTTTGTCACAGGCTAATACTTCAGAACCAAGAAGCCGCGTTCTGCCTCACGGGGCAGCCGCGGCAAATTCGTGGGGTGAGGGGAGAGACGCGCATGGCCGACCAGACATCGGACGCACTTTTGGCGATGTACGACGACGCGCCGCTCAACGCGCGCTACTGGACCATTTTCGCGATCGCGGCGCTGGTTCTCGTTCTCGACTTCTTCGATTTCTTCCTGATCGCCTTCGTGATGTCGGCGGTCGGCCCGGAATGGCACCTGACCTACGGGCAGGGCGCCTTGATCCTCTATGGCGCCGGCGTCGGCGCGATCGTCGGGTCGCTGGTCTCGGGCGCCCTCGGCGACGTGCTCGGGCGCAAGGGGCTTACCGTGGCCGGCACCTTGCTCTGCGGGGTTTGCGCCGGGTGCATCGGGCTCCTGCCGACCGGCGCGTGGGTCGGTCTTGCAGTCTTGCGGTTCCTCGTCGGGGTCGGTCTCGCCGCCGGCGTCACGCCGATCCTGCCGATGGTGGTCGAGCAGACCCCGACGCGGTGGCGCACCGGCATCACCAGCTTCTTTGTCGTGTTCGCGAGCGCCGGCACGCTGTTGGCGACGTTTACGTCGGCGATCCTCCTGCATGCGTTCGGCTGGCGCGGCGTGGCGATGACCGGATTTATCGCGATCGTGGTCGGCCTCCTGGTCTGGGCGTTCGTGCCCGAATCGGCACGCTGGCTGGCGGCCAAGGGCCGGTTCACCCAGGCGCGCGACGAGGTGGCGCGGTCGCTCGGCCGGGCGGCGAGTTCCCTGCCGCTGCCGACGCTGCGGCCGGCGGTGCAGCCGCGCGCGAGCCTTGCCGAGCTCTATGTCAAGCCGGGGCTCTTCTGGCAGACGCTGATCATCTGGGGCGGCTCGGCCTCGGCGGTCTACGGCTACATCCTGTGGGGTCCGACGATCATCGCGCTGGCGCTGCAGGTCGAGCCGGCGCAGGCGGCCAAGTACTTCCTGATCATCTCGGCCTCGGGCGTCACCGGCAAAATCCTGGTGTCCTTTATCGCCCCGATGATGGGACGGCGCTCGCTCGGCGTCGTGTTCGGGCTGCTCGCGGGGGTGGGGCTGGTCCTGGCCGGCTATTTCAGCGGCACGCTGGTCGGCGGCTTCCCGCTCTTCGTGATCCTGACCGCCGGCGCCGCCTTCTTCGCCGAAGGGGGCTTTTCCAACCTCGCGCCCTATACGGTCGAGCAGTACGGCGTCAGCCTCGGGTCGCGCTCGTCGGGACTCGGGCAGGCGGCGAACGGCGTCGGCAAGATCCTCGGCCCACTGGCTCTCGCCCTCCTCGCCGGCAGCCAGAACATCATCGCGCCAAAGGCGACCGCCGCGGCGGTATTCCCCGCGTTTGTCTTCCTCGGCGGCACGATGGTGGCGGTGGCCCTGGCCTTCGCCTTCCTCGGCGTCGAGACCCACGGCAAGCAGATCGCGCTGAGCCACGCGGCCGAGTAGTACCCGCGAGAGCATGCGGTCCGATTGCTCCCTCTCCGCCCATTGGGGGGAGAGGATTGGGGTGAGGTGGGAACGCTCTGAACGTGCCCACCTCACCCTCCCACCGCTTCGCGGCGGGCCCCTCCCTCTCCCCCCAACGGGCGGAGAGGTGTTCTTTTCCATACCCTTTCTGCCACCTCCTCCTCGCCGTTGACGGTCGGGCGCGCGAATCCGCATACTCCCTGGGCAAGAACGTCGCGCGATACGCGCAGTCGTCGGTAAGCACACGAACAGGGAGAACGGGCCATGGCCCAAAATACGTCCGAAGACCTTTTGGGGTTGTTCGACCGCGCCCCGCTCAACGCCCGCTATTGGATGATCTTCATCCTGATGTCGGCGGTCTTCGTCTTCGATTTTTTCGATTTTCTGGTGGTCGGCTACCTCCTGGCCGCGGTCAACAAGGAATGGCACCTGACCTACGGCCAGGCCGCGGTGATCCTGTATAGCGGCGGGGTCGGCGCGATCTTGGGGGCGGTGTTGTTCGGGTCCTTCGCCGACGCCTGGGGCCGCAAGCAGCAGATGGTGATCGGCACCTTTATCTGCGCCGTGAGCTCGGGCCTGATCGCTTTCATCCCCGAAGGCGGGTGGGTCCTGTTCGCGGTCCTGCGCTTCTTTGTCGGTCTCGGCCTGACCGCCGCGGTGACGCCGTCGCTGACCGTCGTCGTCGAGCTGACCCCGACCCGCTACCGCACCTTCGCGACGAGCTTTTACGTCGTCTGGGCCTCGGCCGGCGGGTTCCTCGCGCCGGCGGTGTCGGCCGCGATCATGGGGCCGTATGGCTGGCGGCGGGTGGCCCTGCTCGGCTTCGTCGCGCTGGCCATCGGCGTCCTCGTGTGGATTTTCACGCCGGAATCGGTGCGCTGGCTGACCGCCAAGGGCCGGTTCGCCGAGGCACGGGCCGAGGTCGCCCGCTATCTCCGCCTGCCGCTCGACCAGGTGCCGCTGCCGACGCAGCCGCCGCTGGTGCAGCCGCGCGGCAACTGGCTCGACCTGTTGCACCAGCCGCGCATGTTCTGGGAGACCCTCCTGATCTGGGGCGGGTCGTCGACCGCGGCCTACGGGGTCTATCTGTGGGGGCCGACGATCGTCGCGCTGCTGCTCAACGTCCCGGTGCCCAAGGCGGCGGCGTATTTCGTCATCGTCTCGGGCGCCGGGGTGACCGGCAAGGTGGTCGTGACCTTTGTCGCGCCGCTGATCGGGCGGCGCCTCCTCGGGATCATCTGGGGGCTCGGCGGCACCGTCGCGCTGGCGCTCGCCGGGTATTTCAACTCGGTGATGCTGGGCGAGATGCCGCTGATGGTCGTGCTGCTGGCCTGCTCGACCTTTTGCATCGAGGGCGGGTTCTCGAACCTGGCGCCGTACACGGTCGAGAGCTACGGCGTGAACCTGGGCGCCCGTTCCTCGGGTCTCGGCCAGACCGCCAACGGCGTCGGCAAGATCGTCGGCCCGTTGAGCCTCGCGCTGATCGCCGGCACGGGTCACCTCGTCTCGGTCCAGCAGACCGAGGCGGCGGTGTTCCCGGCCTTTCTGTTCCTCGCGTTCGCGATGCTGCTGGTCGGGCTGTCGTTCCTGTTCCTCGGCGTCGAGACCCACGGCAAGGCGATGGTGCTCGACCACGGCACCCCGCATTACGGGAACGGGTAGCGGCAGGGGGGCAGCGGACCGGGTTGTGAATAGCGGGGATAAGAATAAAGTAGGAACATCCGGCGGGGCTGATAAAATGCCCCACCCGCGCACCACAACCCCGGTGACCCCATGGCAGGCAGCATCAACAAGGTGATCCTGGTCGGCAATCTCGGCCGCGACCCCGAACTCCGCTCGACTCAAGACGGCACCCGCATCGCCAATCTGAACCTGGCGACGTCGGAGAGCTGGCGCGACCGCAATTCCGGCGAGCGCAAGGAGCGCACCGAGTGGCATCGCGTCGTGATCTTCAACGAGCGCCTCGTCGAGATTGCCGAGAAATACCTGCGCAAGGGCTCGAAGATCTATGTCGAGGGGGCCTTGCAGACCCGGAAATGGACCGACAATGCCGGGGTCGAGAAATATTCGACCGAAATCGTCCTGCAAAAGTTCCGCGGCGAGCTGACGATGCTGGACGGCGCCGGTGGCGGCCGCGGTGAAGGCGGCGGCGGCGGTGGTGGTGGCGATTACGAGGAAGAATACATGGGCGGCGGCGGGTCCGCTCCGGCGCGCGCGATGGCCCCGAGCGGCGGCGGCGGGATGAGCCGCGGCCGCGCGCCCAGCAACGACCTCGACGACGAGATTCCGTTTTAGGCTTCCTGACCGTCGCCCCGTGTCGCTACGCTCCTCGTAATGACAGGAGGTGAGGCGATGGAACATTCTCACGCGTGCTGCTCGGCTTTTCCGGTTGGCCGGCGTTCGCTGCTTCTCGGCGCGGCGGCCGGTCTTATCGCGTTCCGCCCATACCTGCTGCGGGCGGCGAGCGGGAATTACCAGGCGATGCTGCTCTCGTGCATCGATCCGCGGATGCAGGAGCCGGTGCGCGACTATCTCGCCAAGCGCGGCCTCACCGGCAAATACAGCCAGTTCACCTTCGCCGGTGCCGCCATCGGAGCGGTCGCGCCGAAATTCGCCGATTGGCACAAGACGTTCTGGGACAATCTTGCCGCCTCGATCGAACTTCATAACATCAAGAGCGTGATCGCGATCGACCACCGCGACTGCGGCGCCGCCAAGATGGCGTATGGCGACAAAAAGGTCGCGACGCCGGATCTGGAGACCGAAACCCATCGCGCCGCGCTCACCGAGTTCCGTAAGGAATCGATGAAGCGCCATCCGAATCTGGCCGTCGAGACCATGCTGATGGCGCTCGATGGGTCGGTCGTCTCGCTCGGTTAGTCCGCGGCGGTCGGCGACAGAAACCGAGGCGATCGCCGCCAAAATCGCCGCAATCAGCGTATAGACGTGATCCGGTCGGGGTCGCGGTGGCGAATTGCTCGGGCCGGATAGTGGGCTCCCGATTATCAGGAGGATGGCGCCTCCTGTTTATCGATCTCGATACAGGAGGATAACAGGAGGCCCGCCTCCTGTTATTCGGGAGAGGAGACAATGCCGATGCCGCCGTTCCGCGCCGACCACGTCGGCAGCCTGCTGCGTCCGCCCGAGGTGCTGAAGGCCCGCGCCGAGCACGCGGCGGGGCGGATGTCGGCGGCCGATCTGCGCCAGACCGAGGACGCGGCGATCGCCGGTGCGGCGCGGATGCAGGCCGGTCTCGGCCTCCAAGGCGTCACCGACGGCGAGATTCGCCGCGGCTCGTGGCATATGGATTTCCTCTACCAGATCGGCGGCGTGGTCCACAGCGACCGGCGGCTGCATATCGAGTTCAAGAACGCGGCCGGCACGGTCGAGTTCAGCCCCACCGCGCACCGCGTGTCGGGCAAGCTGACGCTGGCGAAAACCATCTTCGGCGATGATTTCGCCTATCTGAAATCGGTCGCGCCGACGGGCACGACGCCAAAGCTGACGATCCCGTCGCCGTCGATGCTGCATTACCGCGGCGGGCGGGCGGCGATCGACGAGGCGGTCTATCCCGCGATGGATGCGTTCTGGGACGACCTCGCCCAGGTCTACAAGCAGGAGATCGCGGCGCTGCACGGGCTCGGCTGCACCTACCTGCAGCTCGACGACACCAGCCTCGCCTATCTCAACGACCCGACCCAGCGCGCGTATGTCGACAGCATCGGCGGCGACGGGTCGAGCCAGCATCTGACCAACATCAAGATCATCAACACCGCGCTTGCCGGGCGCCCCGCGGGGATGACGGTCTGCACCCATATGTGCCGCGGCAATTTCCGCTCGTCGTGGATGGCCGAGGGCGGGTACGACCACGTCGCCGAGTCCCTCTTCGGCGGGCTCGACGTCGACGGGTTCTTTCTCGAATACGACGATTCGCGGTCCGGCGGCTTCGCGCCGCTGCGCTTCGTGCCGCGCGGCGACAAGCGGGTCGTGCTTGGCCTCGTCACCTCGAAACGCGCCGAACTCGAAGACAAGGACCTGCTCAAGCGCCGCATCGACGAGGCCGCCAAATACGTGCCCCTCGACCAGCTCTGCCTGTCGCCCCAATGCGGATTTTCCTCGACCGTCGACGGCAACGCGCTGACGTTGGACGAGCAGAAGGCGAAATTGAGCCTCGTCGTCGAGGTGGCGCGCGAGGTGTGGGGCTAGAAGGAAGAATTACCACCGAGGACGCGGAGTTTCGCGGAGGACGCCGTTTCTCCGTCATCCGTGATCCCGATCCGTCATACCGGCGCAGGCCCGGACCCACTCATCCGGTGCTCGTGCGTTCGAACTGTGGGTCCCGGCCTGCGCCGGGATGACGGGCATTTGAGGGCTTCACCTCCTCCGCGTATCTCCGCGTCCTCCGCGGTAAAATGGCGTCACTCCCCTCCGTGAGCTCCGTGTCTCCGTGGTGAACCGCCCGTCTCTCGCCTGCGGCGCTTCCCCCGGAACCCGGTCCGATTCTCAGGCGGTGACGGGGGTAGCCCCGCGGCACCGCGGCTGCCCGCCGCGGCAGGGCTGGATTGCGGTTCGCGGCGTTGTTCGCAGCCGCCGCAGGGGGTAGAATCCGGGCATCGAATCAAGCTTTTGAATCGCGGCGGTGCCGTCTTGGCGCAGCCGCGATTTTGGTTCAACTGGAGGCCGTAGCCCGCCTTGGCCGTCACCGCCGTACCACCGTCGCCGCCGCCTTCGCCCGACATCACGTCGATCACGATCGAAGAGGAGATGCGCCGCTCGTACCTCGATTACGCGATGAGCGTGATCGTGTCGCGGGCGCTTCCCGATGTCCGCGACGGGCTCAAGCCGGTCCACCGCCGCATCCTTTATTCGATGAAGGTCAACGGCAACGAGTGGAACCGGGCCTACCGCAAATCCGCCCGCATCACCGGCGACGTGATGGGCAAGTACCACCCGCACGGCAACCTCGCGATTTACGACGCGATGGTGCGGATGGCGCAGGCCTTTTCGATGCGCCTGCGCCTCATCGACGGGCAAGGCAATTTCGGCTCGATGGACGGCGACGCCCCGGCGGCGGAGCGCTACACCGAGGCGCGGCTGGCGCGGGTGGCGGATTCGCTGCTCGACGACCTCGATAACGACACGGTCGATTTTCAGCCCAATTACGACGAGACCGAGCGCGAGCCCAAGGTCCTGCCGGCCGGGTTCCCGAACCTGCTCGTCAACGGCGCCCAGGGCATCGCCGTCGGCATGGCGACCAACATCCCGCCGCACAATCTCGGCGAGGTGATCGACGCCTGCAACGCCTACCTCGACAACCGGGCGATCACGGTCGAGGAGCTGATGGAGTTCGTGCCGGCGCCGGATTTTCCGACCGGCGGCACGATCGTCGGCCGCGCCGGCAGCCACGCCGCATACCGGACCGGCCGCGGCGCCGTGGTGCTGCGCGCGAAGAGCCATGTCGAGGAGGTGCGCAAGGACCGCGACGCGATCGTCGTCACCGAGATTCCATACCAGGTCAACAAGTCGAAGCTGGTCGAGCGCATCGCCGAGACGGTGCGCGACAAGATCGTCTCCGGCATCTCGGACCTGCGGGACGAAAGCGACCGCGACGGGCTGCGCATCGTCATCGAGATCAGGCGCGACGCCGATCCCGACATCGTGCTGAACCAGCTTTTCCGCCACACCGCGCTGCAGATCAGCTTTGGCGTCAACATGCTGGCCCTCAACGGCGGCCGGCCCGAGCAGATGACGCTGCGCGACATCGTCGCCGCGTTCATCGCGTTCCGCGAAGAGGTCATTACCAAACGCACGCTGCACCTGCTCGGCAAGGCGCGGGAGCGGGCGCACGTCTTGCTCGGCCTCCTGGTCGCCGTCGAGAATATCGACCCGATCATCGCCCTGATCCGCTCGTCGCCCGACCCGGCGGCGGCGCGCGCAGGCCTGTTGAACCAGCGCTGGCCGGCGGGGACCGTGGCGCCGCTGATCGGCCTCATCGGCGGCGACGACGGCGCGCTCCACGAGGACGGCACCTACCAGCTTTCGGAGGTGCAGGCCCGCGCGATCCTCGACCTGCGCTTGCAGCGCCTGACCGGGCTCGAGCGCGATAGCATCGCGGACGAGATCCGGACCCTCGGCACCGAAATCGGCGGCCATCTCGAAATCCTGCGCTCCCGCGACAAGCTGATCGAGGTGTTGCGCGGCGAGCTCCTGAAAATCCGCGAGCAGTTCGCGACCCCGCGCCTGACGACGATCGAGGATGTCGAGTTCGAGGCCGATATCGAGGCCCTGATTCAGCGCGAGGACATGGTCGTCACGGTCAGCCACGCCGGCTACATCAAGCGCGTGCCGCTCTCGACCTATCGCGCCCAGCGGCGCGGCGGGCGCGGGCGGGCGGGCATGGCGATCCGCGAGGAGGATTTCCTCAGCGAGGTCTTTGTCGCCTCGACCTTGGACCCGGTGCTGTTCTTCACGTCAACCGGCAAGGTCTTCAAGCTCAAGGTCTATCGCCTGCCGCTCGGCACGCCGCAGGCGCGGGGCCGGCCGATGATCAACCTGTTGCCGCTCGGCGCGGGCGAGACGATCTCGGCGGTGATGCCGCTGCCCGAGGACGAGGAAAGCTGGGCGGCCCTGACCGTGATGTTCGCGACCGCGGCCGGCTATGTCCGCCGCAACGCCCTCAGCGATTTCGTCGACGTGCGCTCGAACGGCAAGATCGCGATGAAGTTCGAGGGCGAGGATGCCGACGACAAGCTGATCGCCGTCGCCACCTGCAGCGAGGCAAACGACGTGCTGCTGGCGACGCGCGACGGCAAGGCGATCCGCTTTCCGGTCGGCGATGTGCGCGTCTTCACCGGGCGCTCGTCGGTCGGGGTGCGCGGGATCAGGCTGCTCGGCGACGACCAGGTCATCTCGATGTCGATCCTGCGGCACGAGGAGGTCGGGCCTGAAACCCGCAACGCCTACATCAAGATGGCCAACGAACGCCGCCGCCAGAACGGCGAGGAGGAGGCCAACGGCAACGGCAACGGCCACTCCGATCCGGACGAGGAGGATGAGGCGGGCGAGGCGGCGTTGACCGAGGAGGAGTTCGCGAGCCTCGCCGAGCGTGAGGAATTCGTGCTCAGCGCGACCGAAAAGGGGTTCGGCGTGCGCAGCTCGTCCTACGACTACCGCATTACCGGGCGGGGCGGGCAGGGCATCAACAACATGGAGCTGAGCCGCCGTCAGGATGCGGTCGTCGCGGTCTTTCCGGCCGGCCTCAACGACCAGATCATGCTGGTCACCGATGCCGGCATGGTGATCCGCTGCCCCGTCAACGACATCCGTATCGCGCGACGCGGCAGCCAGGGTGTGGTTATCTTCAGGGTCGGAGAAGGCGAGCGCGTCGTCTCGGTGGCGCGGCTGCCCGAGGGAACGGAGGAAAACGGCGAGTCGGAGGCGGAATCCGGCAGCGACGAGGGACCAGCACATGAATGAACGCATCGGGGTCTATCCCGGCACCTTCGACCCGATCACCAACGGCCATACCGACATCATCCGCCGCGCCGCGAAGCTGGTGGATCATCTGGTGATCGGGGTCGCGCGCAACGACGGCAAGGGGCCGCTGTTCTCGACCGACGAGCGCGTCGCGATCGTGCGCGAAGACCTCAAGCAAACCCTCGACGCCGAAACCGCCGCGCGGATCGAGGTGCAGCCGTTCGAGACGCTGCTGATGAAATTCGCCGAATCGGTCGGCGCCAGCATCATCATCCGCGGTCTCAGGGCCGTGTCGGATTTCGAGTACGAATTCCAGATGGCCGGGATGAACGCGCGGCTCAACACGGTGATCGAAACCGTGTTCCTGATGTCGTCCGACCGCTACCAGTTCATCTCGTCGCGCTTCGTCAAGGAGATCGGCGCGCTCGGCGGCGACATCTCGCATTTCGTCAGCCCGCTGGTGACGAAGCGCCTCAACGCGCAATTCGCCAAGCGGGGGTAGCCATCGGACCGCGGGCGTCCCGCCCGCTTTCGCTCCGCCGCGCTCGCGCCCTCACCCGCCCTTCGGGCACCCTCGCCCGCATTGCGCAGGGCTGTCCGGGGAAAGTCATGCATAGGTGAAGCGCATCTGATTTGGCGAGGAGGGAGAGGTTGGGGAGCCGGGATTGACCGGGGGAGGTTTGTCGATGGTCTCGATTTGGCGGCGCTGGAAAAGGCACTGGGTGACCAGGTTGGTGAACCTCAAGATCGAGAGAGCGACGCGATGGGTTCGGGCGGCGATGCGCAGCAGGGCAAAGGCGATCATTGCCGCGAAGAGCTGCAGGCGGATGGCATTGTCGTTGTTTCCGAGGAACTTGCGGATATTGAGATGCTGTTTGATCCAGCGGAACAGGAGCTCGATCTGCCAGCGGCCCTTGTAAAGGGCGCCGATTTCGACGGCGGAGCGTTCCAGATCGTTGGTCAAGAGGGTGATCGTGCCGCCGTTTGCGCGCTCGAGGCGCACCCGGCGCAGCCGGATCGGCAGGGTGGAATCGCCTTTGCTGGCGAAACTCACCTCGCTGTCGTCGAGAACGGTGAAGCCGTCGCCGTGCGGCGCGGCAACGGGGCGCTCGCAGACCAGCTTGAGGCCCATATTGGTTTTGGGCCGGGTGACGAAATAGGCCTGCGCGGCCGCGATCGCCTGCCACCAGCCCCTGCCACCAGCCCCTGCCACCAGCCGTAGTGGCAATATCCCTTGTCGAAGACATAGCTCGCCCCGGGCTCGATCGCGATCCGGCGGCCGATCTGGGCGTCGTTGACGTTGGCGTCGGTGATGTCGAGGATGCGCGGATAGTCCGCTTTCGGGTCGTAGACGACATGCATCTTCATCCCGCGGATGCGCCCGTTCGACTTGGCCCACCCGCACAGCTTGCCGAGCGGGATGGGGGTCGAATCGATCAGGCGCAGCATCGCCCTGCCGTCGCGGCGCGTCGTCCGGTCGAGTTGGGCGGCCACCATTCCGAAGGTCTGGGCAAAGACCGCGACGGCGCGCCGTTTATTGGCATCCGACAGGGTCGAGCGCGCGAGCGGTCCGCTGGCCAAGTGGTAATGGTGCTGGCTGTTGGCGTTCCAGCCGATTTCCAGGCCCCGCAGACTGTCGGTGGCACTGAACTGGGCAAAGATCAGCGCCACCAGATGATCCCAGCTTTTGAACGATTTATCGTAAGCGTCGCCGTCGTGGCGATCGACGATCGTCTGAAACTGGCGCCGATTGATGGCTTCAAGCACCTTGCCGAAAATGATAGGCATAAAGCGCATGCTCCGTTCCTTTTCTGAGTCTCGTAAACCAGAAAATAAACGGAAATCCTCCGTTTTACGGGGCATGCGCCTGCGGCCAATCGATTCACCCCCCGCTTTCCCCGGACAGCCCTGCGCATTGCGGGCGAGGGTGGATTCGGGCGCAGCCCGGAGACGGGTGAGGGCCGCGAGCGGAGTGAGCTCGAGGCACGTCATTTCCCCCCGTCATACCACCCCTTCGCGTGCGCCTCGTCGATCGCGTCGAGCAGCGCGGCGTCGACTCCGAGCTTGCGCAGTTCGGCGACCGGCACGGTGGCGGGGCCGCTGCACGCCTTGACGACGTGCGGAAATTGGGTCGCGGCGAGCGCGATCCCGTCCTCCTTCGCATCCGGCCAGATCATCAAACTCGTATCCATGTCGCTCGCGCTGTTCCGGACCTCGTTGCACTCATCGCCCGGCGAGTTCGCGGTCTTGACGAACAGGTCCCACAGGCCCCGCGTCGGGATGAAGATCGGGTCGGAGACGCCGCCTCCGGGACTGGGACCGGCCGCGTCGACGAGGGCGGGCGGGAACAGCTTGGTCCAATCGACCGGCGCGCCGGTCGACAAGTCGAAGACGAGCGCGGTCAAATCGGTGTCGGGGTAGGCGCCGCCGCAATACCAGTCGTCGCCGGCCAGCAGGCTCACATAGCGCGGCCCGCGCATCGTGACCTGCACGCCGCGGTGCCAGCCCTTGTAGTGATTGCAGTCGACCGCGAGCCGGTCGACCGAAGCGTCGGCGCCGGCGAGCGCGTGGTTGATCCGCGCGACCGCGGCGTCTCTCGGCGTGCCGATGCGGGGGAATGCCTCGATCCCGTGCGCGACCGGCTTCACCGCCCGCATCGTGACCGGCTCGTCCCCGGCATGGGCGACCGCCGCCGCCAAGACCCCCAAAGCGACCAGAACAACCCTAAGACCGCCCATACCCGTCCATCACCTTCTGCGCCATGGCGCCGGCGCCGTCCCAATCATAGGTGCGAAAGCTGTGGCCGCAGGTCACGAAAGGCGCGCCGGCATAGAACATCTCGTACTGCACGTGGCGCGAGGCGAATTCCGACCCGACCGCGTCCCAGGCGAGCTTCAGGAACTTGACCCGCTCCTCCGGCCCCGACACCGGCGAGCGCTGCGTCAACCCGATGATACGCGCCAGCTCGGGGTCGGCGAAATCGCGCTCCGACGACGGCAGCATGATCAGCGCCCCGCCCGCGAGCCCCCGCACCGTGTCGATCACCCTGGGATAGAGGTCCTGCGTCAGCACCTGCGCCGCGTACATCAGGTGCTTGTGCGGCACGTAGTAGGGTCCCGCCATGCGCCCCGCCGCCTCCATTCCGGCGACCATCCCTTCGACCATCGCCGCCTGCGCCGCGAGCCGGCCGAGCGTCTCGCGCACCGGCGGCATCGCGCTGGTGCCGATCGTGTCGGCGATGCGGCGGGCGATCCCGGTCAGGAACCTGATCTTGGTGCTGAGCCGGATCTGCGCCTGGTAGTTCTGGAAGGTGTGGCCGAGCGTGTCGTGGAACTGCGCACGGCACATATCGATGTCGCGATGCACGAACACCCGCTCCCACGGCACCTTGACGTCGTCGAACCAGACGATCGCGTCGTTTTCGTCGAATTGCGACGACAGCGGGTTGTCGAACCGCGACACCGCGTGCGCCTCGTATGATTTGCGCGACAGGATCTTCAGCCCCTTGATCCCGACCGGCACGCCGAACGACACCGCGAAATCTTCCTCGCCCGGCTGCAGCGGCTGAAGGTTGGCGACCAGGAGCTCGTTGGCGAACACCGTCGCGGTGCCGAGCATCTTGGCCCCGCGCACGGTGATGCCCACCGAATCCTCGTCGACGATGCGGGCGACGAGGTCTTCCCGCTGCTCGCCCCACGCTTTGTTGCGGTCGGCCTGGGGGTTGATGATGACATAGCTGAGGTAGTGGTCGTTGCGGCTCATCTCGTCGAAATAGCTGAGCAGCGCCGCCGCCCGCTTCTCGCCGTGGCGGCGGAACACGTCGATGCCAATGACCTCGCCTACCAGCGCCGAGGCGACATGGTCCGGCGCCCGCCCGAGATACCCGCAGGAAATCTCCGCCCAGGCCGACAGCGCCTTCCGCCGCGCCACCAGCTCATCGTAGCTCGTCGGCAATTGCCAGCAGCGGTGGATGCGACGGTACCCGCCGGCGGCCGGAGCCTCGAACGTCATCCAGCCGCGGTTTTCCGGCGCGGCCTGGAAATCGTACAGCGACGCCGCCGCGGCGACGGCGTTCTTGAACGCCGGGTGGGTCGTGACGTCGCCGACCCGCTCGCCGTCGATCCAGATCTCGCGCCCGTCCTGCAGCGAGCGGATATGGTCCGCGCCGGTCTTGATGTCGCCCGCCATGATCGCCCCCCCCTGTCGTTCCACCACCTTACGTCATCCCGGCGTAGGCCGGGACCCACTCGTCAGCCGCTCGTGCGCTTGAACAGTGGGTCCCGGCCTGCCCGCCGGGATGACGATCTTTGGGGGAGCTATCCGGGTAGAATTGCTCATCCTGTCAAACCGCCGACCGCTTGCGACAATGCCCCGGCAAAGAAGGGCGAAGAACATGGGCTGGGCGTATGCGTGGGTGCCGATCACGGTCGCGGCGGCGTTGGCGCAGACGCTGCGCAACGCGGCGCAACGGCACCTGACGGCCGATCTCGGCGCGCTCGGCGCGACGCTGGTTCGTTTCCTCTACGGCATGCCGTTCGCCATCGCGTGGCTGCTGATCGTCTGGCTGGCGCTGGGGCGCGGGGCATTGCCGCCGGTGAACCCGAGTTTCCTCATGTGGACCGTCGTGGCGGCGCTGAGCCAGATCGCCGCGACCGCGCTCCTTTTGCGCTGCATGGAGGAGCGCAATTTCGCGCTCGGCGTCGCGTACACGAAGACCGAGATCATCCAGGTCGCGGTGTTCGGGCTGGTGCTGCTCGGCGACCGGGTCAGTGTGCTCGGGATCGCGTCGATCGCCGTGGCGACGGCGGGGGTGCTGCTGGTGTCGGTGCCGCCCGACACGCGCAGCTTCTTGGCCTTGGCGAAAGGGTGGGCGTCCCGCGCGGCCTTGCTCGGGCTCGGATCGGGCGCGGCGTTCGGCATGGCCGCGGTCGGGTATCGCGGCGCGGCGCTGGCGCTCGAGACGCCGTCGATCGTGCTGGCGGCGGCCTATTCGCTCGTCTGGGCGCAGAGCTTTCAGACCATCCTCCTCGGCGGCTACCTCGTATGGCGGCGGCGGACCATCGTGCTCGCGGTGTTGCAGGCGTGGCGTGTGTCGATGTTGGCCGGCGGGATGGGCGCGCTCGGCTCGGCCTGCTGGTTCACCGCGATGGCGATGCAGCCGGTCGCGCGGGTGCGGACGCTCGGGCTCATCGAGCTCTATTTCAGCTACCTCGTTTCGCAGCGCGTCTTCCGCGAGCGGCTCGGCGGCGCCGAGCTCGCCGGGTTCGTCCTCTTGGCGGTCGGCGTGTTCGGCATCGTCGCGCTGCGCTGAATTCCGTCGCAGACTGCCTCGCAAATTGCGAAACTCGCCGGATGCAAGCCGCACAAACGTCGGCACGTGGTTATAAGTGCTTGAAATCCGCGGCTATGGCCGGTCTGGGCTGCCTGGCACGCGGCTTGAGATCGTCTCCCTCGAAAAGCGCACGAGCAGCGCCTTTAAGCAAGAGGGTGGGACCAATGAGCGGAGCGGATGCGGCAAAGGATTTCGACCCCGAAGTCGATTTTATCGCGCGGGCCATCATCGCGCAGCACGGCGACGGGGCGGCGCGGGCCGCGGTGGATCATCTGAACGCGATGATCGATTTGGGCGATTTTCGCCGCCGCGACATGTGGGCGCGCGTCGTCCACGCGATCCACGATTACCAACGCCTGCGTCCGGAAGCGGCGCACGGCGTCACCTCCGTCCGCGAATTGTCCCAGCTTCACGCGATGGCGCGCTAGCGGCCGCAAACAGGTTCGCCCGTTCGGGCAGACGGGAAGGGGTGGGGCGGGGTCCGCCGACAACGCCCGCCTCACCCCATCCCAATCGTCAGCCGATCTTCACCAGCGCCCCGCCATCGACCGGCAACGCCACGCCGGTGATGAAATTCGCCTCGTCGGAGGCGAGGAACAGCGCCGCGTTGGCGACATCCCAACCGGTTCCCTGCTTGCCGCGCAGCGGCACCTTTGCGTCGCGCTCGGCGGCGACTTCGGCCCGGCTGCGGTTGGACGTGCGGGCCCGTGTGTCGACCGCCATCGGCGTGTCCATCAGCCCGGGCAGGATGCAGTTGGCGCGGATGCCGTGTCCGGCGTTCTGCATCGCGAGCTGCTTGGTAAACTCGATCATCGCCGCCTTGGTCGCCTTGTAGCCGATCAGCGGGTAGGTGTTCTCATAGGCCGCGACCGAGGAAATATTCACGATCGCGCCTGATTTCTGGCGGCGCATGATCGCGACCGCGTGCTTGCAGGCCATCACCGTGCCGCGCAGGTTGATTGCCCAGACGCGGTCGAGCGCCTCCTCGGTGATCTCGGCGAGCGGCTTGTCGCCGCCGGCGATGCTGACCCCGACATTGTTGTGCAGGATGTCGAGCCTGCCCCAGCGCCGCCCGGCCTCCGCCATCGCCGCGGCAAGCGTCGCCTCCTGCGTCACGTCGGCGGCAAAGGCAACGCACTCCGCGCCCTCGGCCCGCGCCAGCACCGCCGTCTCCTCGGCCGAGCCGAGGTCGCGGTCGACCGCTAGGATCGCCGCCCCCTCCTGCGCGAACCGCAGCACCGTCGCCCGCCCGTTGCCGATCCCTTCGCCGGGGCTCTGCCCGGCACCGACGACAACCGCGATCTTGCCTGCGAGGCGCATGGTGGTTTCTCCAAGGTGGGTGCTTGCTTCACCCAAATGAGTCGAGAACGACCCGATTTACCGCGACATACCCCCGCCCGACATGGGTAAAGCGGTCGCCGATCCTCTCGTGCACCGCCGGCAGGCGATGAAACGGCACCGCGGGGAACAGATGGTGCTCGGCGTGGAACGGCATGTTCCACATCAGGAGGCGGATCGGGAAATTGGTCAAGGTTGTGCGCGTGTTGGTCAGGAAGTTCTGGTCGCGGCTGCACAGCGTGTGTTCGGCGATCAGGTAGGCCCGCATGAACGGCATCGCCAACAGCGACGGCAGGAAAAAGAAATAGAGCGGGGCGGTCCATCCGGCCGCCACCGCACCGAGCGCGGCGGCATAGATCGCGAGCTGGCACGACACCGAAGCGGCGACCGTCCGCCGCGCTCTGTCAGGCAGAAACGGCAGCCGCGCCAAGCCAAGGGCGAGCCGGACATAGTCGAGCGTGCGGCGATGCCAGAACCCGATCGTGCTGACCTCGCGCAGATAGACGGCGCGGCTGCTCGTCCGCGGAAACATCAGCTCGGGGTCGCGCGCCGGATCCTGCGTATAGCGGTGATGCCACGAATGGTAATAGCGATAGTAGGTCGAGTTGTAGAAGCTCAAGAGGCCCGCCACCCACCCGACCGCGTCGTTCGCCGCCGCCGACCGGAACGCGGTCCGGTGCGTGCACTCGTGCATCGGCGCGAACATCGTCACCAGCGTCAGCCCGTGCAGCGTCATCGCCGGGATCAGCAGATACCAGTGGGGCAGGGCGAGCCGGACCAGCGCCCCGGTCGCGGCGACGCACCCCAGATGCGCGGCTACCTGGAGCGCGCCGCGCAGGTCGGAGCGCCGGCCCATGACGGTCAGGTCGACGATCCCGAGCAGCGCGCGCCCGGACGCCGTCTCGGTAAAGACGCCGGGTGTGGCCGGAATCTCGGTCGCCGCGCTGGTCATGCCCGCCTCGCCCGCAAGAGCGCGCCAGCATAGGCCGTCAGGAGATCGTCTGGAAGAATGGGGCGAGTGAGCGGAATTGAACCGCCGACATCCAGATCCACAATCTGGCGCTCTAACCAACTGAGCTACACCCGCCACCGGGGCGTGAGGTAGCGAATCGGCGGGGCAAAATCAAGCGTGCGCGGGACGCCGCTATCCGCGGGCGCCCCGCGCGGGTCGAAAGATCAGCCGGCCGGCACTTGCTGCCAGGGGCCGTAGCATTGCGAGACATAGGGGTAATACCCGGCCGGGTTCTGGCAATAGTACCAGGTCGAGGCATAGTCCGGCGCCGCCGGGGCGTAGGTGGGATAATTCCAATCGTCGCCGTACCAGCCGCTGTATTCCGGCCCCCACCAACTCGGCGAATAGCCGTAGCCCGCGCCCCAGCCGCCGCGGTGCCCGCGCCAGCCGCCGCCGCCGTGCCAACCGCCGCCGCCGTGCCAGCCGCCGCCATGCCAGCCGCCGCCGTGGCTGGCCGAGGCGTGGATCGCACCTCCGCCATGAGACGAGCCGCCCCCGCCGTGGCCGTGGCCGTGGTCGTGCCCCTGAGCCATCGCGGCCACCGGGAAAGCCAGGGCAAGCACCGCCGTTCCGGCGAGCAACACCCTCTTGATACCGTCCATCGTCCGATTCCTCCGCATTGAATGAGGGCCTTGCCCTCTTAATCCAGGCAACGGACCCGGCCCGCACCGGTTCCCGGCCGCGCAACAGCCGCAGCGTGGGCTTTCGCCGCGGCTCGCGTGCTCTTACCTTTGACGGCATGAGTGTTTCGCCAAACGGGTGGGGGCGCCGGGCGCTGCTGACGCCCGCCGAGATGGGCGAGGCCGACCGGCTGACGATCGCCGGCGGAACCCCTGGCATCGCGTTGATGGAGGCCGCCGGGCTCGCCGTCGCCGACGCCGTGTCGCGGCGCTGGCCGGTGCGGCCGGTCGCGGTGCTGTGCGGGCCGGGGAACAATGGCGGCGACGGGTTTGTCGTGGCGCGCATCCTCGCCGAGCGGGGATGGCCGGTGCGCCTGGCCCTGCTCGGCGATCGCGCGGCGCTGCACGGTGATGCGGCGATCGCGGCGGCGCGGTGGACGGGCCCGGTCGAGGCGCTGACGCGCAATTGTCTCGATGGCGCGGCATTGATTGTCGATGCGCTGTTCGGGGCCGGGCTCTCGCGTGACATCGGCGGCATCGCGGCGGAGGTTTTGGCCGCGATCGAGGCGCCGGTGGTGGCCGTCGATGTGCCGAGCGGGATCGACGGCGCGACCGGGGCGGTGCGCGGCCTCGCGCCGCGGGCGGCCCTCACGGTGACCTTCTTTCGCCGCAAGCCGGGGCACCTGCTGCTGCCCGGCCGGCTCCATTGCGGCGAGACCGTGGTTGCGCCGATCGGCATCGACGTCGCCGTGCTCCACCGGATCGCGCCCAAGACCGCCGCCAACCACCCCGATCTGTGGCTCGGCGCGCTGCGCTGGCCCGACGCCGACAGCCACAAATACCGGCGCGGGCATGCGCTGGTCGTCGGCGGCGCCGAGATGACCGGGGCGGCGCGGCTGGCGGCCGGGGCGGCGGCGCGGCTGGGGGCGGGGCTGGTGACGATCGCGGCGCCCGAGGCGGCCTATCCGATCTATGCCGGGCCGATGGTCGGCACGCTGGTGCGGCCGGTTTCCGGGCTCGGCGACCTGCGGGCGCTGTTGAGCGATTCGCGGCGCAACGCGGTGCTGATCGGCCCTGGCGCGGGGATCGGGGCTGAAACCCGGGCCAACGTCGCGGCTGTCCTCGCCGCGCGCAAACGCACCGTGCTCGACGCCGACGCGCTAAGCAGCCATGCGTCAGAACGCGACAAATTCCGTGCAGCCCTTCACCCCAATTGCGTGTTGACTCCGCATGAGGGAGAGTTCGCCCGCCTGTTCGACACCCGCGGCGGCAAACTTGACCGCGCTGTTCGCGCCGCGCGCGAGAGCGGCGCGGTGGTGCTGCTCAAGGGCGCCGACACGGTGATCGCCGCGCCCGACGGTCGCGCCGCGATCAACGGGAACGCGCCGCCCGAACTGGCGACGGGTGGGTCGGGCGATGTCCTCGCGGGGATGGTGCTGGCCCTGTTGGCGCAGGGGGTGGCGCCGTTCGAGGCGGCCGCGGCGGCGTGCTGGATGCACGGCGCGGCGGCGCGGCGGGCCGGGCCGGGTCTGGTCGCCGAGGATTTGGCGGGGGCATTGCCGGCGGTGTTGAGCGAGCTGAAGCGGGAACGAGATGAGCGAACGTAATTCCGTCGGCGTCCTCGACCGGACGCTGGGCAATCTCAGGCGCGCTTGGCGTGAGATCGCCGGGTCGGCGCGCGGCGTCTTGACCGGTGTGCCGCGGCCGGATTTGTCCGACGACGATGCGGCCCGGCTCCGGCAGCAGATGCTGAGCTGCCTCGACAGCCAGGCGAGCGAAGTGACCGTCCGCGCCCGCGCCGCCGATCTCGGCCGCACCTATCTGGCGCTGAACCCGGCCGGCCGCCTGCGCTTCCTGCGCCTCCTCGCCGACGAGTTCGATGTCGACCACGACGCCGTCTCGGCCGCGTGTGGTGCGCTGGCGGCGGCGACGGCGCCGGCCGAGCGCGACGGCGCCGAGCGCAAGATGCGTCAGGCGCTGACCCCGCCGCGGGTGACGCTGCTGCGGCAGTTCAACGCGCTTCCGGAGGGGGTCAAGTTCCTCGTCGACCGCCGCGCCGAGCTGGTCGCGCAGCGCGGCGACGCGTCGCTGAGCGGCCTCGCCGAGGATTTGCGGGAGCTGCTGGCGAACTGGTTCGATATCGGCTTTCTCGAACTGAAGCGGATCACCTGGGAGGCGCCGGCCGCGCTTCTCGAAAAGCTGATGGCCTATGAGGCGGTGCACGAAATCCGCGGCTGGACCGACCTCAAGAACCGGGTCGAAGCCGACCGCCGGTGCTTTGCCTTCTTCCACCCGCGCATGCCCGACGAGCCGTTGATCTTTGTCGAGATCGCGCTCGTGAACGGCATCGCCGGCGACGTCCGCGCGCTGCTCGACGAGGCGGCGCCGGTCAGTGACGCCGGCGCGGCCGACACGGCGATCTTCTATTCGATCTCGAACTGCCAGAAGGGCCTCGTCGGCATCAGCCTTGGCGATTTCCTCATCAAGCGGGTCGTCGACGCGCTGACCGCCGAGCTGCCGAGGCTCAAGACCTTTGCGACCCTGTCGCCGATACCCGGTTTTCGCACGTGGCTTTCCGGGGCCGCGGCGAAGGGCGGCGGCCTCTTGTCGCCGGCCGAGACGAAGACGCTGGCGCCGTTCGCCGAGGCGAGCGTGGCGACGCCGGAGGACACCCTTCTGCACTTGATCGACATGCCGGGCTGGCAGAGCGAGGCGAAGGTCGTAGCGGCGGTGAAGGGGCCGCTGTTGCGCCTCTGCGGCCGCTATCTCGTCAGCGAACAGAGCCGCCCCGGCCGCGCGCTCGATCCCGTCGCGCATTTCCACCTGTCGAACGGCGCCCGCGTCGAGCAGCTCAACTGGCTCGGCGACGTGTCCGAGCGCGGGCTGCGGCAATCGGCCGGAATCATGGTCAACTACCGCTACGTCCTCGGCGACATCGAGGCCAACCACGAAGCCTATCGCGGTGAAGGCAAGGTGGCCGCGGCCTCGGCGGTGCAGAACCTGGCGAAGGGCGGCTGACGGCCCTGTCGAGAAAGCTGCTTAGGCGCGGGCATTCTCTGTGTTAGAACCCCGCACCCGGGCGATTGCCGCTGCGGGTGTGGCGAAACTGGTAGACGCACTGGATTTAGGTTCCAGCGATGAAAGTCGTGGGGGTTCGAATCCCCCCGCCCGCACCAGCGCCGAGCCGGGCGCCGTCCGTGTCTTCCCCGACTGGGTGGCCAAGAAATAAACATTGGAGCGTGAGCATTTCGCGATGCAAGTGACCGAAACCAGCGCCGACGGGCTTAAGCGCGAATACCGGATCGTCGTCCCCGCCGACGATCTCGAAGGCGAGATCACCCGCCGTCTCGGCGAGATTTCGAAGACGATCCGGCTGCCTGGTTTCCGTCCGGGCAAGGTGCCGATGGGGCTCCTGCGGACCCGCTTCGGCAACGCCGTGCGCGGCGAGGTGCTGGAAAGCCAGGTGCAGTCGAGCTCGTCCGAGGCGATGCAGCAGAACAATCTGCGCCCGGCCCTGCCGCCCAAGGTCGAGATCGTCTCGGCCGCCGAGGGCACCGACCTCGAATACACGATGTCGGTCGAGGTGCTGCCCGATCTGCCCGAGCTGAAGTTCGACGGTCTCGGCCTCGAAAAGCTGGTCGCCGACATCCCGGACGAGGATGTCGACAAGGCGCTCGAGCGCATGGCCGAGCAATACCGCAAATCCGATGTCGTCGAGCGCGAGGCCAAGACGGGCGACCTTGTCAGCATCGACTTCGTCGGCAAGATCGACGGCGTCGAGTTCCCCGGCGGGAAGGGCGACAAGATTTCGCTCGACCTGGGCGTCGGGCAGTTCATCCCCGGCTTCGAGGACCAGCTCGTCGGCGCCAGGGCGGGCGAGGACCGCACCGTCAAGGTCGCGTTCCCGGCCGATTACGGGGTCGCCGACCTCGCCGGCAAGGACGCCGAGTTCGCGGTGACGGTCAACGAGGTACGCGAGCGCCAGCCGGCCGTCGTCGACGACAGCCTCGCGACCGAGGTCGGGCTCGAAAACCTCGCCGAGCTGCGCGACGAGATCGCCGGGCGGATGCGCCGCGACTATGACGGCGTCGCGCGCCAGCGCTTGAAGCGCGAGCTCCTCGACAAGCTCGCCGAGCGGTACACCTTTGAGGTGCCGCCGGGCATGGTGGAGCTCGAGTTCACCACGATCATGCAGCAATACGAGGCCGAGAAGGCCGCGCAGAAGGAGCGCGCCGCGGCGGCCGCCGCCGAGGGTGATTCTCCCGCGGAGGAGGCGGCCGAGACCGAAACCGACGACGAAGAGAAGACCCGGACCGAGTTTCGCGAGATCGCCGAGCGGCGCGTCCGCCTCGGCCTCCTCCTTGCGGAAGTGGGCCGCGGCAACAACATCTCGGTGTCGCAGGAGGAGCTGAACCAGGCCCTGACCCGCGAGGCCCGCAATCATCCGGGCTATGAGCGCCAGGTGATCGAGTACTATCGGAACAACCCGGATGCGTTCAACAATCTGCGGGGGCCGATCTACGAGGAGAAGGTGGTCGATTTCGTGATCGAGATGGCCAAGCTCGACGAGCGCAAGGTAACCCCGCTCGAATTGCTGAGCCTTCCCGATCCGGCGGCCGCCGACGAGACCAAGGCCGAGCCGGAGACGAAACCGGCCTAGCGCAACCAGGGTGAGGGTGAGGCCGAAGCTGCCGAGAGCTGAGGCCCGCCGTAGTGATTTGGGAGCATTCCATGTCCGACTACTTTGAACAGCACATGAATAACCTGGTCCCGATGGTCGTCGAACAGACCAATCGGGGCGAGCGGGCCTATGACATTTATTCGCGACTGTTGAAGGAGCGAATCATCTTTTTGGTGGGGCCGGTGCACGACGCGGTCGCGAGTTTGATCTGCGCGCAGCTCCTGTTCCTCGAATCGGAGAACCCGACCAAGGATATCGCGTTCTACGTCAACTCGCCGGGCGGGGTCGTGACGTCGGGTTTGGCGATCTACGACACGATGCAATACATCCGCTCGCCGGTGTCGACCGTGTGCATCGGCCAGGCCGCGTCGATGGGCTCTCTGCTGCTCGCGGCGGGGGCGCCGGGCAAGAGGTTCTCGCTGCCGAATTCGCGCATCATGATCCACCAGCCGTCGGGCGGCGCCCAGGGCCAGGCCACCGATATTGAAATACAAGCCAGGGAAATCCTCGCGTTACGGGCGAGATTGAATGAAATCTACGTCAGACATACCGGGCAATCCCTGGACGTGATCCAGAATGCGGTCGAGCGCGACAAGTTCTTGTCGCCCCTCGAGGCAAAGGAATTCGGGCTCGTTGACGAGGTCGTCGACGCGCGACCGGGCGCCAGCGACGAGCGTGCCCGTGCATGACCAGCCGGAACCCCACTGGGGCCCGAGCATTTAACTAGTTGTTGATCCGTCCCGAGCACATATACTTGAGTGGCTCGGGACAGGTTGCGTCGGGCGCAGGCATGAGGGGCGGCATGTCCCGCGGGCCGGTGGCGGAGTGGCGATGACTAAGTCAAGCGGCGGCGACTCGAAGAACACCCTCTATTGCTCCTTCTGCGGCAAGAGCCAGCACGAGGTGCGAAAGCTCATTGCCGGGCCAACCGTCTTTATCTGCGACGAGTGCGTCGAGCTCTGCATGGACATCATCCGTGAAGAGCACAAGACGACGCTGGTCAAATCGCGCGACGGCGTGCCGGGTCCGCGCGATATCTGCCGTGTCCTCGACGACTATGTGATCGGGCAGGACCACGCCAAGCGTGTCCTCTCGGTCGCGGTCCACAACCACTACAAGCGGCTCGCCCACGGCGCCAAGAACAACGACGTCGAGCTGGCGAAGTCGAACATCCTGCTGGTCGGCCCGACCGGCTCGGGCAAGACCCTCTTGGCCCAGACCCTCGCGCGGATCATCGACGTGCCGTTCACGATGGCGGACGCGACGACGCTGACCGAGGCCGGCTATGTCGGCGAGGACGTCGAGAACATCATCCTCAAGCTGCTGCAGGCCGCCGACTACAACGTCGAGCGGGCGCAGCGCGGCATCGTCTATATCGACGAGGTCGACAAGATATCGCGCAAATCCGACAACCCCTCGATCACCCGCGACGTGTCGGGCGAGGGCGTGCAGCAGGCTCTCCTCAAGATCATGGAGGGCACGATCGCCTCGGTGCCGCCGCAGGGCGGCCGCAAGCACCCGCAGCAGGAGTTCCTCCAGGTCGACACGACCAACATCCTGTTCGTGTGCGGCGGGGCGTTCTCCGGCCTCGAAAAGCTCATCGCCCAGCGCCGACAAGGCACCTCGATCGGCTTTGGCGCCGAGGTGCGCGGCCCCGACGAGCGCAAGACCGGCGAGATTCTGCGCGACCTCGAACCGGAAGATTTGCTGAAGTTCGGCCTCATCCCGGAATTCGTCGGCCGGCTGCCGGTCGTCGCGACGCTCGACGACCTCGACGAGAACGCGCTCGTCGACATCCTGACCAAGCCCAAGAACGCGCTGGTCAAGCAGTACCAGCGCCTCTTCGAGATGGAGGATGTGCGGCTCGAATTGACCGACGAGGCGCTCCGCGGCATCGCCCAGAAGGCGATCGCGCGCAAGACCGGCGCCCGCGGCCTGCGCTCGATCATGGAGGGGATTCTCCTCGAATCGATGTTCGAGCTGCCGACCCTCACCGGCGTGAGCGAGATCGTCATCAATCGCGAGGTCGTCGAGGGACGCGCCATGCCGCTCCACATCTACTCCGACCGCCGCAGCGAGATCGGCGCCAGCGATTGATCCGGCTGGCGGCTGATCGTCGCGGCGGACTGCAAACCGATCCGGCTTTTCCGCGCCGGCTTGACTGTCGGCGCGGGGAGGCCAACCTAATCACGACGCCAACCCAAATCGCATAGATAGACGGCCGAAAGCTCTGCGACCGGCCGTCGAGGTGAAAGAGGGCCTATGTCAGACACCACTGCACGCGCCGCGCTTTATCCGGTCCTGCCGCTTCGCGACATCGTGGTTTTCCCCCACATGATCGTGCCGCTTTTCGTCGGACGCGAAAAATCGGTTCGCGCCCTCGAAGACGTGATGAAGGACGATAAGCAGATCCTGCTCGTCACCCAAAAGAACGCTTCCCAGGATGACCCGACCACGGCCGACATTTTCACCGTCGGCACGATCGGGACCGTGCTGCAGCTCCTCAAGCTGCCCGACGGCACCGTCAAGGTGCTGGTCGAGGGCGGCCAGCGCGCCCGCATCAAGGGTTTTGCCGAGAACGAGAACTTCTTCCAGGCGTATGCCGAGCACATCGACGAGCGCCCCGGCGAGCATCCCGAGATTCAGGCGCTGGCCCGCACCGTGGTCGCCCAGTTCGAGCAGTACATCAAGCTCAACAAGAAGATCCCGCCCGAGGTGCTGGTCTCGATCAACCAGATCGAAGAGCCGGGCAAGCTCGCCGACACGGTGGCCTCGAACCTGACGCTGAAAATCCCCGAGAAGCAGGCGCTGCTCGAGACCGAGACCGTGTCCGAGCGGCTCGAAAAAGTCTTCGGCTACATGGAAGGCGAGATCGGCGTCCTCCAGGTGGAAAAGCGCATCCGCAACCGCGTCAAGCGCCAGATGGAGAAGACCCAGCGCGAGTACTACCTGAACGAGCAGCTGAAGGCGATCCAGAAGGAGCTGGGAGAGGGCGAGGACGGCAAGGACGAAATGGCCGAACTCGAGGACAAGATCGCCAAGACCAGGTTCTCGAAGGAAGCCCACGACAAGGCCGTGGCGGAGCTGAAAAAGCTGCGCAGCATGAGCCCGATGTCGGCCGAGGCGACGGTGGTGCGCAACTACCTCGACTGGATGCTGTCGATCCCGTGGCAGAACCGCACCAAGATCCGGCGCGACATCAACGGCGCCGAGAAGGTGCTCAACGCCGACCATTTCGGGCTGGAGAAGGTCAAGGAGCGTATCCTTGAGTACCTTGCGGTCCAACAGCGCATGAAAAAGATGAAGGGCCCGATCCTCTGTCTGGTCGGTCCTCCGGGTGTCGGCAAGACCTCGCTCGGCAAGTCGGTGGCGCGCGCCACAGGCCGCAACTTCGTGCGCATGTCGCTGGGCGGAGTGCGCGACGAGGCCGAAATCCGCGGCCATCGCCGGACCTATATCGGCTCGATGCCGGGCAAGATCCTGCAGGGCATGAAGAAGGCGAAATCGTCGAACCCACTGTTCCTGTTGGACGAGGTCGACAAGCTCGGTGCCGACTGGCGCGGCGACCCGTCGTCGGCGCTGCTCGAAGTGCTCGATCCCGAGCAGAATTCGAGCTTTAACGACCATTACCTCGAGGTCGACTACGATTTGTCGGATGTGATGTTCGTCACCACAGCCAACACGCTGCGCATGCCCCAGCCGCTGATGGACCGCATGGAGATCATCCGCCTGCCGGGCTACACCGAGGACGAAAAGGTCGAGATCGCCAAGCGCCACCTGATCCCGAAGCAGGTCAAGTCGCACGGGCTCAAGAAGACCGAGTGGAGCATCAGCGATGACGGCCTGCGCGACCTCATCCGCTTTTACACGCGCGAGGCCGGCGTCCGGAACCTCGAGCGCGAGATCGCCAACCTGACGCGCAAGGCGATCAAGGACATCCTGATGAAAAAGATCGAGAAGGTCGCCGTGACCCGGCGCAATCTCGACAAGTATGCGGGCGTCCGGCGGTTCCGCTTTGGCGAGGTCGAGGCCGAGGATCTGGTCGGCGTGACCACGGGCTTGGCCTGGACCGAAGTCGGCGGCGAGCTGTTGACGATCGAGGCGGTGACGCTGCCCGGCAAAGGGCGTGTCACGGCGACCGGCAAGCTCGGCGATGTGATGAAGGAATCGGTCCAGGCGGCCGAGAGCTTCGTCAAGTCGCGCAGCCTGATCTACGGGATCAAGCCGACGATCTTTGACAAAAAGGACATCCACGTGCACGTGCCCGAGGGCGCGACGCCAAAGGATGGGCCATCCGCGGGGGTCGGCATGGTCACCTCGATCGTTTCGGTGCTGACCGGTATCCCGGTGCGCCGCGACATCGCGATGACCGGCGAAATCACCCTGCGCGGCCGTGTGTTGCCGATCGGGGGCTTGAAGGAGAAATTGCTCGCGGCACTTCAGGGTGGGCTCAAGACCGTCTTGATCCCGGCCGAAAACGAGAAAGACCTCGCGGACATACCCGATAACGTCAAGCGGGGATTGAAGATTATCCCGATCCGCACGGCGGACGAGCTGCTGATGCATGCTCTTACCGGCCCGCTGACGCCGATCGACTGGGCGGAGGAACCCGAGGCCCCGACGGTTATTCCCCAAACAGGCGAACAGCGCTCGGGTCTCGTAGCCCATTGATTGATGGTTTCGGCCGTTTGTCGAGTTCATGTCCGAGCTCGATAACGGCCGGTAACCCCGAAAAAACCTTGGCTTTTGGCGAGTGAACCCTCATTGACCCGAGGGTCGGGCGCGGTCTACATTCCGCCGCGCAGGACATCCAAGATTCCTCGCTTACTGGCTTAGGGGGCAACACGTGAATAGAAACGAACTCGTCGATGCCGTCGCCGGCAAGGCCGAGCTGTCAAAATCGTCCGCCAACAAGGCGGTTGAGGCGGTCTTCGATTCGATTGCCGATGCGTTGAAGGACGGCGGCGACGTTCGGCTGGTCGGATTCGGGACTTTCTCGGTCTCGAAGCGGGCAGCCTCGGAGGGGCGCAATCCCCGCACTGGAGCGAAGATCAGCATTGCCGCGTCGAACCAGGCCAAATTCAAGGCTGGCAAGCGGCTTCGCGACACGCTCAACTAGGGTATCGGCGCGCCGGCCCGGACCACGGGCCGGCTGCGGCTGCGTCGCCAGCGATGCCGGCCCGTGGGCGAGGGCGATTAGCTCAGTCGGTAGAGCATCTCGTTTACACCGAGGGGGTCGGGGGTTCGAATCCCTCATCGCCCACCACGGTCCTTCTGCGTCGGCAAAACAAAGTTGGCAGAACAAAAAAGCCGACAAATACGCGCGGGGCAGATACCCACGCCCCCTCGCTTGACACCCTCCGGATGCGAGGGTACGAGTGGCCGCCCCGATCGGCATACGGGGGCGTAGCTCAGTTGGTTAGAGCGCCGGCCTGTCACGCCGGAGGCCGCGGGTTCGAGTCCCGTCGCTCCCGCCATTCGATCGTGGGGAAAAGGGCGTCGGCGACGTGCCAATGAAGGCGCTGGGCCGACGATGGCGCTGCGCCGATGAAGACGCCCGGCCGATGAAGGCGCCCGATTGGCCGATAACGGCTCGCGAAGGGCCGATGAGAGCTCGCGATGGATAGCCTGTTGCGCGAATACTTCCCGATCCTGGTCTTCCTCGTCATCGCCGGCGGGCTTGCGCTCGTGATGATCGGGGCGTCGTTCGTCGCCGCCCGCCAGCAGCCGAACTCCGAGAAGCTGTCGCCGTACGAGTGCGGGTTCGAGCCGTTCGAGGATGCGCGGGTGCGGTTCGACGTGCGCTATTACCTGGTCGCGATCCTGTTCATCATCTTTGACCTCGAGGTCGCGTTCCTGTTCCCGTGGGCGGTCTCGCTCGGCGATGTCGGGATGTTCGGCTTCTGGTCGATGATCGCCTTCCTCGGCGTGCTGACGGTCGGGTTCGCTTATGAATGGATGAAAGGGGCGCTCGAATGGGAATAAGCGCCAGGCCCGTGGCCCCGGGCGCCGAGCAGGATTTGCTGCTCAAGGCGGCGACCGACGAGTTGCAGGATCGCGGCTTTATCACGGCGTCGCTCGATTCGCTGATCAACTGGGCGCGCAGCGGCTCGCTGTGGCCGATGACGTTCGGGCTCGCCTGCTGCGCGGTCGAGATGATGCATACGGGCGCGGCGCGTTATGACCTCGACCGGTTCGGCGTCGTGTTCCGGCCGAGCCCGCGACAATCCGATGTGATGATCGTCGCCGGCACGCTGTGCAACAAGATGGCGCCGGCGCTGCGCAAGGTCTACGACCAGATGGCCGAGCCGCGCTGGGTCATCTCGATGGGCTCGTGCGCGAATGGCGGCGGGTACTACCACTATTCCTATTCGGTCGTGCGCGGCTGCGACCGCATCGTGCCGGTCGACGTCTACGTGCCCGGCTGCCCGCCGACGGCGGAGGCGCTGTTGTACGGAATTCTGCTGTTGCAGAAGAAGATCCGCCGCACGCGCAACTTTTCGCGTTGAGCCGGGCGATGGCGGATACACTCTCAGACCTTGCGGAGCATGTCGCGGGCGCCGTCTCCGGCGCGGTGCTGGCGCATGAGATCGGCCACGGCGAGCTGGCGATCCGGGTCAAGCCCGAGGCGCTGCCGCAAGTGCTGATTTTCCTGCGCGACGACCCGGAATGCCGGTTCACGGTGCTGTGCGATGTCTGCGGCGTCGACTATCCCGACCGGCCGCAACGATTCGAGATCGTCTACAACCTGTTGAGCCTCGCGCATAACCGGCGCGTCCGCGTCAAGCTCGACACGGACGAGGACCAGCCCGTGCCGTCGGCGACCGGCATCTTCAGCTCGGCCGGTTGGTGGGAGCGCGAAGCCTTTGATCTCTATGGCGTCTACTTCAACGACCATCCCGATTTGCGGCGCATCCTGACCGATTACGGGTTCGAGGGGCACCCGATGCGCAAGGATTTCCCGCTGACCGGCTATGTCGAGTTGCGCTACGACGAGGAGCAGAAACGGGTCGTCTACGAGCCGGTCAAGCTGCGCCAGGAATTCCGGAGCTTCGACTTCCTGTCGCCGTGGGAGGGGATGGACAAGATCCTGCCGGGCGATGAAAAGGCCGGCCCGGCGCCCGACAGCCCCGCGCCGAAGGGTGAGGCATGAGCGAGATCCGCACATCCCTGCCAGTGCCGAGCGAAGAAGACGATCTCGGCGGCGCCGCGACGATCCGCAATTTCACGATGAATTTCGGTCCGCAGCATCCGGCCGCGCATGGCGTGATGCGGCTGGTGCTGGAGATGGACGGCGAGGTCATCGAGCGCGCCGACCCGCATATCGGCCTCCTCCACCGCGGCACCGAAAAGCTGATCGAGTACAAGACCTACCTCCAGGCGATCCCCTATTTCGACCGGCTCGATTACGTCTCGCCGATGTGCCAGGAGCACGCCTTCGCGCTGGCCGTCGAAAAGCTGATGGGGATCAAGCCGCCGCCGCGGGCCCAGTACATCCGCGTGCTGTTCGCCGAGATCACCCGCATCCTGAACCACTTGTTGAACATTTGCGCGTTCGGGCTCGATGTCGGCGCGATCACGCCGTTCCTGTGGGGGTTCGAGGAGCGCGAGCGGCTGATGGAGTTCTACGAGCGCGCCTCGGGCGCCCGGCTCCACGCCAATTATTTCCGTCCCGGCGGCGTTCACATGGATTTGCCGCCGAGCCTCTCCGGCGACATCCTCGGCTTCTGCGACACCTTTCCGCAGACGATCGACGACATCGAGCACCTTCTGACCGACAACCGCATCTTCAAGCAGCGCACCGTCGACATCGGCATCGTCAGCGCCGCCGACGCGCAGGATTGGGGGTTCTCCGGTCCGATGCTGCGCGGCTCGGGCGTCGCCTGGGATCTGCGCCGCGCGCAGCCTTACGACGTCTACGACCAGATCGATTTCGACGTGCCGATCGGCAAGAACGGCGATTGCTACGACCGCTACCTGGTGCGGGTCGAGGAGATGCGGCAGTCGGTGCGGATCATCCGCCAGTGCCTGGCGCAGATGCCGGAGGGGCCGATCAAGATCGACGACCAGAAGGTGGCGCCGCCGCCGCGGGCGGTGATGAAACAGTCGATGGAAGCGCTGATCCATCACTTCAAGCTCTACACCGAGGGCTATCACGTGCCGGCGGGCGAGACCTACACGGTGGTCGAGGCGCCGAAGGGCGAGTTCGGCGTCTACCTCGTCGCCGACGGCACCAATCGGCCGTATCGCTGCAAGATCCGCGCGCCCGGTTTCGCCTTTCTCCAGGCGACCGATTTCATGTCGCGCGGGCATATGCTGGCCGACATGGTCGCGATCATCGGCTCGATGGACATCGTTTTCGGCGAGATCGACCGATGAGCCTCCACATCGAGGGACCGCCGTTCGAGCAGCCGGCGAGCTTTGACTTCGCGCCGGAATACCTCGAAAAGGCGCATTACCACATCGCGAAGTATCCGGCGGGGCGGCAGGCGAGCGCGGTGCTGCCGCTGCTCGACCTGGCGCAGCGGCAATCGGGCGGCTGGCTGCCGCAAAAGGCGATGGACAGAGTCGCGGAGATGCTCGGCATGGCGCCGATCCGCGTCTACGAGGTCGCGACCTTTTACACGATGTTCAATCTGCGCCCGGTTGGGAAATACTTCCTCCAGGCCTGCACGACGACGCCGTGCTGGCTTCGCGGCTCGGATTCGGTGGTGGAGGCGTGCCACAGAAAGCTCGGGATCGGCATCGGGCAATCGACCGATGACGGGCTCTTCACGCTGGTCGAGGTGGAATGCCTCGGCGGTTGCGTCAACGCGCCGATCCTCCAGGTCAACGACGATTTCTACGAGGACATGGACGGGCCGCTGACCGAAACGCTGCTGGATTCGCTGAGGGCGGGCACGGTGCCGCCGAAGGGCTCGATGGCCGGGCGCGGCGGGTCGGCGCCGCAGCAGGGCAAGACCACGCTGACGGAGCCGGTCGACCTCGAATTCGCCGCCGGGCGCGGCCCGAAACCGGAAGCCGGGGGCAAAGAGAATGCTGGCTGACCGCGATCGCGTATTCACCAACCTTTACGGCGAGCACGATTGGCGCCTCGCCGGGGCGCGCCGGCGCGGTGATTGGGACGGCACCAAGGAGGTGATCCTCAAGGGCCGCGACTGGATCGTCAACGAGTGCAAGGAATCCGGGCTGCGCGGGCGCGGCGGGGCCGGGTTTCCGACCGGGCTCAAATGGTCGTTCATGCCGAAGGAGAGCGACCGGCCGACCTATCTCGTCGTCAACGCCGATGAAAGCGAGCCCGGCACCTGCAAGGACCGCGACATCCTGCGCTGGGACCCGCACAAGCTCCTCGAAGGGTGCCTGCTCGCCGGCGTCGGGATGGGGGTCAGCGCGACCTACATCTATATCCGCGGCGAGTTCTACAACGAGGCCCAGCACCTCCAGATCGCGATCGACGAGGCCTATGAGGCCGGGCTCCTCGGCAAGAACGCCTGCGGCTCGGGCTACGACATGGACCTTTATCTCCATCGCGGGGCAGGGGCCTATATCTGCGGCGAGGAGACGGGGCTTCTCGAAAGCCTCGAGGGGCGCAAGGGCCAGCCGCGGCTGAAGCCGCCGTTCCCGGCCCAGGTCGGGCTCTACGGCTGCCCGTCGACGGTCAACAACGTCGAGACGATCGCGGTGTCGGGCGCCGTCTTGAAGCGCGGCGCGGCGTGGTTTTCGTCGATCGGGCGGCCCCGCAACACCGGCACCAAGATCTTCTGCATCTCCGGCCACGTGAACCAGCCCTGCAACGTCGAGGAGGCGATGAGCATCCCGATGCGGGAGCTGATCGAAAAACACGCCGGCGGCGTCCGCGGCGGCTGGGACAATCTCATGGCGGTGATCCCCGGCGGATCGTCGACGCCGTGCTTGCCGGCCACGACTTGCGGCAGCGTGCTGATGGATTTCGACAGCCTCGTCGCCGAACGCACCGGCCTCGGCACGGCGGCGCTGATCGTCATGGACAAATCCACCGACATCGTCCGCGCGATCTCGCGCCTGTCGAAATTCTACAAGCATGAGAGCTGCGGCCAGTGCACGCCGTGCCGCGAGGGGCTCGGCTGGGTATGGCGGGTCATGGAGCGCATGGTCGACGGCAACGCGACGGTGCCCGAGGTCGACCTGCTGCAGGAGATGACGACCGAGATCGAAGGCCACACGATCTGCGCGCTCGCCGACGGCGCGGTCTGGCCGGTGCAGGGGCTGATCCGGCACTTCAAGCCCGAGCTGCACCGGCGGATCGAGGAATACCGGCGCACGGCGCCTCGCGTGGCGGCGGAGTAGCCCATGCCTAAAGTCACGATAGACGGCCAGGAAATCGAGGTGCCGAACGGCACGACGATCCTGCAGGCGTGCCAGCAGGTGGGGGTCGAAATCCCGCATTTCTGCTTCCACGAGCGGCTGATGATCGCCGGGAATTGCCGGATGTGCCTGGTCGAGGTCGAGAAATCGCCAAAGCCGGTGGCCTCCTGCGCGATGCCGGTCGCCGAGGGCAACGTGATCCTGACGCAATCGGACAAGGCCAAGAAGGCCCGGCACTCCGTCATGGAGATGCTGCTTATCAACCACCCGCTCGACTGTCCGATCTGCGACCAGGGCGGCGAGTGCGACCTGCAAGACCAGGCGATGGCCTACGGTTTCGACCGCAGCCGCTATCGCGAGAACAAGCGCGCGGTGCCGGAAAAGAATTTCGGGCCGCTGGTCGAGACCCACATGACCCGGTGCATCCATTGCACCCGCTGCATCCGTTTCCTGACCGACGTCGCCGGCGTCGCCGAATTGGGCGCGACCGGGCGCAGCGAGGACATGGAGATCACCACCTATGTCGAGCGCGCGCTGGGCTCGGAACTGTCGGGAAATATCATCGATTTGTGCCCGGTCGGCGCGCTGACCTCAAAGCCCTACGCGTTCACCGCGCGGTCTTGGGAACTGCGCAAAACCGAGTCGGTCGACGTGCTCGATGCCGTGGGCAGCAACATCCGCATCGACGCGCGCGGCGCCCGCATCCTGCGCGTCCTGCCCCGGCTCAACGAGGCGGTCAACGAGGAGTGGCTCAGCGACAAGGGCCGGTTCGCGGTCGACGGGCTCGCGCGGCGGCGGCTCGACCGGCCCTATATCCGGCGCGGCGGCAAGCTCGTCGAGGCGGATTGGCGCGAGGCGATCGAACTCGTCGCCGAAAAGCTCAAATCCGCCCCGGGGGAGCGCATCGCCGCGATCGCGGGCGATCTGTGCGATGTCGAATCGATGTACGCGCTGAAGGCCTTGCTCGGCGGCCTCGGCGCGACCAGCCTCGATTGCCGCCAGGACGGCGCCAAGATCGGCGGCGGGGCGCGGGCCGGCTATATCTTCAACTCGACGATCGCCGGTATCGACCAGGTCGACCGGGTGCTGCTGATCGGCACCAACCCGCGGCACGAGGCACCGATCGTCAACGCCCGGCTGCGCAAGCGCTATCTCGCCGGCGGGTTCAAGGCCGCGGCGGTCGGGCCGGAATTCGACTCGACCTTCCCGGTGGATTGGCTCGATTCGGTCGACAAGGGCGCCGCGTTCCTCGACGGCGCCAAGGCGGGGATGGTGATCGTGGGGCAGGGCGCGCTGGCGCGGCCTGACGGCGCCGCGATCCTCGCCGCCGCGTGGGCGATGGCGCCGGTCAGCGCCGAGTGGAACGGGTTCAACGTGCTGCATCGTGCCGCGGCGCGCGTCGGCGGGCTCGATATCGGCTTCCTGCCGGGGCCGCGCGGGCGCGATGTCGCCGGTATCCTCGCGGGCTGCAAGGCGGGCGAGATCGAGGTGCTGTACCTCCTCGCCGCCGATGAGGTCGATCTCGCCGACTCGGGTTCGGCTTTTGTGATCTATCAGGGCCACCACGGCGACCGGGGCGCCGCGCGCGCCGATGTCGTGCTGCCGGGCACGGCCTACACCGAAAAGGACGGCATCTACGTCAATACCGAGGGCCGCGTGCAGCTCGGCCGCCGCGCGGTGTTCCCGCCCGGCGAGGCGCGCGAGGACTGGGCGATCTTGCGCGCGGTCTCGGCGGCGCTCGGCAAGGAGCTGCCGTTCGACACGCTGTCTGAGCTGCGCCGCCAGCTCGTCGCCGCGCATCCGGTCCTCGCCAACCTCGACGAGATCACGCCGACGTCGTGGGGCGAGTTCGGCGCGGCGGGGCCAATCGATCCGGCCCCGTTCGTCTACCCGATCGCCGATTTCTATGCGACCGACCCGGTGAGCCGCGCCAGCCCGACGATGGAGGCCTGCCGCGAGACATTCGGCGGTACCCCCGAAACCCAGCCACGGACCGGCACCCATGGCTGAGTTCTGGAACGGCTATCTCTGGCCGCTGATCATCATCGTCCTCGAGGTCTTGGCGGTGATGGTGCCGCTGTTGATCTGCATCGCCTATTTCACCTATTTCGAGCGCAAGGTGCTGGCGTTCTCGCAGCTTCGCAAAGGGCCGAACGTCGTCGGCCCGTTCGGGCTCCTTCAGCCGATCGCCGACGCGGTCAAGATGCTGTTCAAGGAGACGATCATCCCGTCGGGCGCCAACCGCCTGATCTTTATCGCCGCGCCGATCGTCAGCGTGGCGCTGGCGCTGGTCGCGTGGGCGGTGATTCCGTTCGACAACGGGATGGTGATCTCGAACATCAATGTCGGCATCCTCTATCTGTTCGCGATCAGCTCCTTGTCGGTCTACGGCACCATCATGGCCGGGTGGGCGTCGAACTCGCGCTATGCGTTCCTCGGCGCGCTGCGCTCGGCGGCGCAGATGGTATCCTATGAGGTCTCGATCGGGTTCGTGCTGGTGACGGTGCTGCTGTGCGCCGGCTCGCTCAACCTTACCGACATCGTCATGGCCCAGCGGCACATCTGGTTCGTGATCCCGCTGTTGCCGATGTGCGTCGTCTTCTTCGTGTCGGGGCTCGCGGAGACCAACCGGGCGCCGTTCGATCTCGCCGAGGGCGAATCCGAGCTCGTCGCCGGGTTTCACGTCGAATACTCGGCGATGAGCTGGCTGCTGTTCTTCATGGCCGAATACGGCAACATGATCCTGGTCGCCGCGATGACCACGATCCTGTTCCTCGGCGGATGGCTGGCGCCGATCGGGGTCGAGCCGTTCACGTGGGTTCCGGGGCCGGTGTGGCTGATTCTCAAGACCGCGTTCTGCTGCTTCATCTTTTTGTGGGTGCGGGCGACGTTTCCGCGCTACCGCTACGATCAATTGATGCGCCTCGGGTGGAAGGTGTTTCTGCCGCTGTCGCTGTTCTGGCTGGTGCTGACCGCGGGCGTTCTGACCGCGATGGGCTGGGTTCCGGTTCATTGACAGGGCGAGGGGCGGGGGTGAGGATCGACCGATGAATTTCCTGGCGCGCGGCGCGCGCGGCCTTTTGCTCACCGAGCTGTTGTCGGGCATGGTGCTGACCTTGCGCTATATGTTCCGCACCCCGGTGACGGTGAACTACCCGTATGAGAAGGGGCCGCTCAGCAGCCGTTTCCGCGGCGAGCATGCGCTGCGCCGGTATCCCAACGGCGAGGAGCGGTGCATCGCCTGCAAGCTGTGCGAGGCGATCTGCCCGGCGCTCGCGATCACGATCGAGGCCGAGCCGCGCGACGACGGCAGCCGCCGCACCACGCGCTACGACATCGACATGACCAAGTGCATCTATTGCGGCTATTGCCAGGAGTCCTGCCCGGTCGACGCTATCGTCGAGGGGCCGAACTTCGAGTTCGCCACCGAGACCCGCGAGGAGCTTTTCTACGACAAGGACAAGCTGCTCGCGAACGGCGACCGCTGGGAGGCGGAGATCGCCCGCGGGTTGGCGCAAGAGGCGCCGTATCGATGATGATGGCTGCGATCGAATACCCCCTCGCCCGCATTGCGGGAGAGGGTGGCGAGCGGAGCGAGACGGGTGAGGGCGCGGCGCGTAGCGACGCGGATTGCATCCGCGCCCTCACCCTCCCATTGCTCCGCAACGGGTCCCTCCCTCTCCCGCAATGCGGGCGAGGGGTGGAGTTTCACGCATGATCCTCCAGGCCATCATGTTCTACGCCTTTGCCGCCGTCGCGGTGGCGTCCGGGGTCATGGTCGTCTCCGCGCGCAACCCCGTGCATTCGGTGCTGTTCCTGATCCTCGCGTTTTTCAACGCGGCGGGGCTGTTCGTGCTGATGGGGGCCGAGTTCCTGGCGATGATCCTGGTCGTCGTCTATGTCGGCGCGGTGGCGGTGCTGTTCCTCTTTGTCGTGATGATGCTCGACATCGACTTCGCGACGCTGCGCACCGGGTTCATCCGCTATCTGCCGATCGGGTTCCTGATCGGCGCGGTGCTGTTCGCCGAGCTGGTGCTGATCTTCGGCAGTTGGGCGATGGGCGCCGGCGTCGCCGGGCTCAAGGCCGCGCCGATGGCGGCGGCGGGCGGGGTGCCGCTGACCAATACCCGCGCGCTCGGCGACCTCCTCTATACGCGCTACATCTTCGCTTTCCAGACCGCCGGGGTGATCCTTTTGACGGCGATGATCGGGGCGATCGTGCTGACGCTGCGCCAGCGCGTCGGGCAGCGGCGCCAGGTGATAGCAGCGCAGCTTTCGCGCACCCGCGCCGACTCGGTCGAGGTGGTGAAGGTCCCGCTCGGCGGCAAGGTGGAGGCCGACTGATGGCGATCGGCCTCGCGCATTACCTGACCGTCGCGGCGATCCTCTTCACGCTGGGGATCTTCGGGATTTTCCTCAATCGCAAGAACGTCATCATCATCATGATGTCGATCGAGCTGATGCTCCTCGCAGTCAACATTAATTTCGTCGCCTTTTCCGTGGTCTTGCAAGACCTTGCGGGGCAAGTCTTCGCGATGTTCGTGCTGACCGTCGCGGCGGCGGAGGCGGCGATCGGGCTCGCGATCCTGGTGGTCTATTTCCGCAACCGCGGCACGATCCAGGTCGAAGACATCAACATGATGAAGGGCTGAGGCGGTGGCTGCGATCATCGTATTCCTGCCGCTGCTCGCCGCCGCGATCGCAGGTTTCTTTGGCAAGGCGCTCGGCGACCGGGGCGCGCAAGTCGTGACCTGCGGCGCGCTCCTGATCTCGGCGGTGCTGGGTCTCTTCCTGTTCCGCACGATCCTCGGCCAGCACGACGCGCAGGTGATCCACCTGGCGAGCTGGATCGTCGCCGGCGGGGTCGATGTCGAGTGGTCGCTGCGGCTCGACACCCTCTCGGGGGTGATGATCGTTGTCGTCACCAGCGTGTCGGCGATGGTCCACATCTACTCGGTCGGCTACATGCACGGCGACGCGCATGTGCCGCGGTTCATGGCGTATCTGAGCCTCTTCACCTTTTTCATGCTGATGCTGGTGACGGCCGAGGACTTCGTGCAGATGTTCTTCGGCTGGGAGGGGGTGGGGCTCGCCTCGTACCTGCTGATCGGGTTCTGGTCCGACCGGCCGACCGCCAACGCGGCGGCGATCAAGGCGTTCGTCGTCAACCGCATCGGCGATTTCGGGTTCGCGCTCGGCATCTTCGCGACGTTCGTCATGTTCAACTCGCTCGACTTCTCGACCGTCTTCGACAAGGCGCCGGGGGCGGTCGGGTGGTCGATGAACTTTCTGCACTGGCAGGTTCCGTCGCTGACGCTCGCCTGCGTGCTGCTGTTTGTCGGCGCGATGGGGAAGTCGGCGCAGCTCGGGCTCCACACCTGGCTGCCCGACGCGATGGAGGGGCCGACTCCGGTGTCGGCGCTGATCCATGCCGCGACGATGGTGACGGCCGGCGTCTACATGGTCGCGCGCCTGTCGCCGATGTTCGAGTACGCGCCGAACGCGCTCGCCCTCGTCGGGGTAATCGGCGGCACCACCGCGATCTTTGCCGCCAGCGTCGGCATGGCGCAGAACGACATCAAGCGCGTCATCGCCTATTCGACCTGCTCGCAGCTCGGCTACATGTTCTTCGCCGCCGGTGTCTCGGCCTATGGCGCGGCGATGTTCCACCTGTTCACCCACGCCTTCTTCAAGGCGCTGCTGTTCCTCGGCGCCGGCTCGGTGATCCACGCGCTGTCGGGCGAGCAGGACATGCGTCGGATGGGGGGGCTGTGGCGGAAGATCCCGTACACCTACGTGCTGATGTGGATCGGCAGCCTGTCGCTCGCCGGCATCCCGTTCTTCTCCGGCTATTTCTCGAAGGACATGATCCTCGCCGCGTCCTGGGCCTCGGGGACGGCGGTCGGGCGGTACTCGTTCTGCCTCGGCACGTTCACCGCGTTCCTGACCGCGTTCTATTCGTGGCGGCTCATCATTTTGACCTTCCACGGGCCCGCGCGCGCCGACCACGAGACGATGCACCACGCGCATGAAAGCCCGTGGGTGATGCTGATCCCGCTATTCGTGCTCGCGGCCGGTGCGGCGTTTGTCGGGTATTTCGCCGAAGACTGGTTTGTCGGGCCGGATCGCGTCGGGTTCTGGAAGGGCGCGATCCTGGTTTTGCCGGAGCACGATTCGATCGGGCGGGCCGAGGATATCCCCGGATACATCGCCTATCTGCCTCTCGTCGCGG
Source organism: Allostellaceae bacterium (assembly GCA_036268075.1). Classification (GTDB taxonomy): domain Bacteria; phylum Pseudomonadota; class Alphaproteobacteria; order ATCC43930; family CGMCC-115725; genus DATARH01. Next base: position 95,145 of record DATAUV010000013.1, read on the forward strand.
CGCTGTCGGGGATCGCGATCGCCTATGTCTGCTATATGTGGAAGCCGACGATCCCGGCCGCGACGGCGATGCGGTTCCGCGCGCTGTACCTGTTCCTCTACAACAAATGGTACTTCGACGAGCTCTACGATCGGCTCTTCGTCAACACCGCCTTCGCGCTCGGCGATGGGCTGTGGAAGACCGGCGACGGGGCGATCATCGACGGGCTCGGCCCCGACGGCATCGCCGCCGCGACGCACGAGCTGGCGCGCGAGGTGAGCCGGCTCCAGACCGGCTACGTCTACCACTATGCGTTTGCGATGCTGATCGGCGTGGTCGCGCTGGTGACTTGGTACTTGTTGCCAAGGTGACACAGCGCATGATCGTCGCCGCACAAAAATCAGGTCATTCCGGAGCTCGCGTAGAGCGCGAGAACCCGGAACCCATGAACACGGACCGCGGAAATCCGGCACAGGCCGGTGTTCTTGGGTTCCGGGTTCGCCGCGATGCGGCGCCCCGGAATGACCAAGGAGAAGGGGGAGCAACGGCGCGATGAGTCATTGGCCGCTGCTCTCGCTCGTCACGTTCCTGCCGCTGGTCGGCGTCGCGTTCATCATGCTCGCGCGCGGCGACGACGAGACCGTGGCGCGCAACGCCCGGAACATCGCGCTGTCGACCTCGCTGATCGTGTTCATCCTGTCGACGCTGTTATGGATCGATTTCGACCCCGGCAGCGCCGCGTTTCAGTTTGTCGAGAAGGCGAACTGGATCCGGCTCGGCGGGTTCACGATCAACTATCACATGGGGATCGACGGCATCTCGCTGTTCTTCGTGCTGTTGTCGACCCTCTTGACCGTGCTGTGCGTGCTGGCGAGCTGGCAGTCGGTGCACAGCCAGATCCGCGAATACATGATCGCCTTTCTCGTCCTCGAGACGCTGATGGTCGGCATGTTCTGCGCGCTCGATTTCGTGCTGTTCTACGTGTTCTTCGAGGGCGTCCTCATTCCGATGTTCCTGATCATCGGGGTGTGGGGCGGGCCGCGGCGGGTGTATGCGGCGTTCAAGTTTTTCCTCTACACGCTGCTCGGCTCGGTGTTGATGCTGCTGGCGATCCTCGCGGTCTATTGGCAGATCCACAGCACCGACATCGAACTCGCGCTCAATTCGCACTTCCCGGCCGATCTGCAGAAATGGCTGTGGCTCGCCTTCATGGCCTCGTTCGCGGTCAAGGTGCCGATGTGGCCGGTGCACACATGGCTCCCCGACGCGCATGTCGAGGCGCCGACAGCGGGGTCGGTGATCCTTGCCGGCGTCCTCCTGAAGATGGGCGGGTACGGGTTCGTGCGCTTTTCGCTGCCGATGTTCCCGCTCGCCTCGGCCTATTTCACGCCGCTGATCTTTGCCCTCAGCGCGATCGCGGTGATCTACACCTCGCTCGTCGCGCTGGCGCAGACCGACATGAAAAAGCTGATCGCCTATTCGTCGGTCGCGCATATGGGCTTTGTGACGATGGGCATCTTCGCCGTCACCAGCGAGGCGGTGCAGGGCGCGGTGGTGCAGATGCTGAGCCACGGGCTCGTCTCGTCGGCGCTCTTCCTCTGCGTCGGCGTCGTCTACGACCGGCTGCACACGCGCGACATCGACCGCTATGGTGGACTTGTGACGCGGATGCCGGCCTATTCCTTTGTCTTCATGGCCTTCATGCTGGCCTCGGTCGGGTTGCCCGGGACCAGCGGGTTTGTCGGCGAGTTCCTGATCCTCCTCGGCACGTTCCGCGTCTCGACGACCGAGTGCTTCCTCGCCGCGACGGCGATGTTCCTCGGCGCGGCCTACATGCTCTACCTTTACCGCCGCGTGATCTTCGGCACGATCACCCGCGACGACCTGCGCGGGATGCTCGACCTGTCGCTGCGCGAGAAAATCGTCTTCGCGCCGCTGATCCTTCTGGTGTTGTGGATGGGCATCTACCCGTCGTCGTTCCTCGTGCCGATCCGCGCCTCGGTCGACCATCTCGTCGCCCAGGTCAGCGCGGCCCAGGGCACGACTCAGCACGCCGCGCTCGAAAGCACCGACCAATGACCGCCTCCGCCCGCACGGATCGCTCCCTCTCCGCCCATTGGGGGGAGAGGGCTGGGGTGAGGTGGGAATCCTCGGCGCCTGCCCACCTCACCCTCCCATCGCTCCGCGATGGGCCCCTCCCTCTCCTCCCAATGGGCGGAGAGGGGACATATCGGGGCACCGACCGATGACGCCGTTTGCCGTGCCCGACATGACCGCGGCGCTGCCTGAGGTGGTGCTCGTGTGCTCGGCGATGGCGCTGCTCTTGATCGGCGTGTTCCGCGGCGAGGGGTCGAGCAGGCTCGTTTCGTGGCTGGCGGTGCTGGCGCTGATCGTGACGCTGGCGCTGGCCGCGCGCGCGGGGCTCGCGCGGCACGTCAGCTTCTACGGCATGTTCATCACCGACCCGTTCGCGGCGTTCATGAAGGCGCTGGTCCTGCTCGGATCGGCGGTGACGATCGTCATGGGCATGCGTTTCTTTGAGGAACACAAGATCGCCCGCTTCGAATTCCCGGTGCTGGTCCTGCTCGCCAGCACCGGGATGATGGTCATGGTCTCGGCCAACGACCTGATCACGCTCTATCTCGGCATCGAATTGCAAAGCCTGGCGCTCTACGTCGTCGCCAGCTTCGACCGCGACTCGCGGCGGTCGAGCGAGGCGGGGCTCAAGTATTTTGTGCTGGGGGCGCTCGCGTCGGGAATGCTGCTTTACGGCGCCTCGCTCGTGTACGGGTTCAGCGGCACGACCAGTTTCGCCGGGCTCGCGACGGCGCTGAGCGGCAGCGCGACGCCGCCGGCCGGGATGCTGATCGGGCTCGTTTTCGTCACGGTCGGGCTCGCCTTCAAGGTGTCGGCGGTGCCGTTCCACATGTGGACGCCCGACGTGTACGAGGGCGCGCCGACGCCGGTGACGGCGTTTTTCTCGGTCGCGCCCAAGATGGCGGCGATCGCCCTCTTCATGCGGTTCCTGATCGAGCCGTTCGGGCCGATGCTGGCCGAGTGGCGCCAGATCGTGGTGTTCCTGTCGGTCGCCTCGATGGTGCTGGGCGCGGTCGCGGCGATCGCGCAGACCAATATCAAGCGGCTGATGGCGTATAGCTCGATCGGCCATGTCGGGTATGCCCTGATCGGGCTCGCCGCGGGAACGCAGGACGGCATCCGCGGCGTTCTCGTCTACATGGCGATCTACCTGTTCATGAATGCGGGCACGTTCGCGGTGATCCTGTGCATGAAGCAGCGGGGCCGGATGGTCGAGGGCATCAACGACCTCGCCGGCCTCTCGCGCTCGCAGCCGGGGCTGGCGCTGGCGCTGGGCATCTTCATGTTCGCGATGGCCGGAATCCCGCCGACCGCCGGGTTCTTCTCCAAGCTCTACATCTTTCTCGCCGCCATCGACGCCCATCTGACCGGGCTCGCGATCATCGGCGTGCTCGCCAGCGTCGTGGGGGCGTTCTATTACCTGCGCATCGTCAAGGTGATGTATTTCGACGAGCCGCAAGGCGCGTTCGACCGGCCGATCTCGCCCGAACTGAAGGGCGTCCTGCTGGTGACCGCGATCGTCGTGCTGTTCTTCATCCTGCTGCCCGATCCGCTGGTCGGCGGGGCGCAGATCGCGGCGAAATCGCTGTTCGGTCAATGACCGAGGGGTTTCGGCTGCTGCGCTACGAAACCCTCGGCAGCACCAATGACGAGGCAAAGCGGCTGGCGCGCGAGGGCGCGGCGGCGGGCACGATCGTCTACGCGATGACGCAGACCGCCGGGCGCGGGCGGCGCGGGCGGGAATGGGTCTCGCCGGCGACCGGCAACCTCTATTCGTCGCTGCTGTGGCGGCCGGATTGCCCGGTGGCGAGCGCGGCCCAGCTCGGCTTTGTCGCGGCGCTCGCGGTTGCCGACGGGCTCGACCCGCTGCTGCCGCCGGGCGCGCGGCTGCGCCTCAAATGGCCGAACGATGTGTTGCTCAACGGCAAGAAAGTGTCCGGCATCCTGCTCGAATCGGAAACCGGCGGCGCGGCGCTCGACTTCGTCGTGGTCGGGATCGGCGTCAACCTCGCCAGCTCGCCGCGCGGGACCGAGACCGCCGCGACCTCGCTCGCCGAGGAGGGCGTGACGGGGGTGAGCCCGGAAACCATGCTGGCGGGCCTCACGGACGGCTTCGCGCGCTGGGAGGGGCGGTGGCGTCAGAACGGGTTCCCGGCGGTCCGTGCGGCCTGGCTCGCCCGCGCCGGCGGCTTGGGAGAGGACATCCGCGTGCGGCTGGAGCGCGAGACGCTCCACGGCCGCTTCCTCGACCTCGACGAGGCCGGGGCGCTGCTGCTGGGGCAGGAAAGCGGCCAGCGGCGCATCGCGGCGGGCGACATCTTCCCGATTGCGGGGTGGTGAGATGCTGCTGGCGATCGATTCGGGCAACACCAATGCGGTCTTCGCGGTCTATGCCGGCGACGAGCTGAAGGCGTCGTGGCGGATCTCGACGAACGCCCGCCGTACCGCCGACGAATACGCGATCTGGCTGACCCAGCTTTTGTCGCTGGCCGGGCTCAAGACCGGCGATATCGACGCGGCGATCATCGGCAACGTCGTGCCCGACGCGATGTTCAACCTGATCCAGCTTTGCCAGCGCTACTTGAGTTGCGACCCGCTGGTGGTCGGGCGCGAGAATTGCGCACCGGGGATCGGGATCGATGTCGACATGCCGGCCAAGGATGTCGGCGCCGACCGCGTCGCGAACTCGGTCGCCGCCGTCGATCGCTACAAGCCGCCGCTGATCGTCGTCGATTTCGGCACCGCGACCAATTTCGACATCGTCGACAAGAGTGGCAGCTACTGCGGCGGCGTCATCGCGCCGGGGCCGAATTTGTCGCTGCAGGCGCTGGAGATGGCGGCGGCGCAGTTGCCGCATGTCGCGCTGACCAAGCCGCAGGCCGTGGTCGGCCGCGCGACGGTGCCGGCGATGCAGTCGGGCGTGTTCTGGGGCTATGTCGGGCTCATTGAGGGGCTGGTGCGGCGCATTCGCGAGGAGCGGAAGGAAAAAATGGGGGTGATCGCGACCGGCGGGCTTGCGCCGCTTTTCGCCAGCGCGACCGATGTGATCGAGACCGTCGACCGCGACCTGACGCTGTGGGGTTTGCGCCTCATCTATCGCCACAACACCAACAAATGAAGGCTCCCAAGGCCGCCGCGGCCTCCCATTTCTGCGACCGGGACCGGGATTCGCTGTTTTTCGTGCCCCTCGGCGGGTCCGGCGAGATCGGGATGAACCTCAACCTCTACGCCTATGGCGGGAAGTGGCTGATGCTCGATTGCGGCGTGACCTTTGGCGACGACAGCCAGCCGGGGCTCGACGTCGTGATGCCCGACCCGCAATTCATCGTCGAGCGCCGCGACAAGCTCCTGGGCATCGTCGCGACGCACGCGCATGAGGACCATATCGGCGCGATCCCCTATCTGTGGCCAAAGCTCCGTTGCCCGATCTGGGCGACGCCGTTCACCGCCTCGTTGTTGCGCGCGAAGCTCAAGGAGGTCGGGCTCCTCGACAAGGTTCCGATCACGATCGTGCCGATGTCGGGCAAGTTCGAGATCGGGCCGTTCGGGCTCGAGCTGATCACGCTGACCCATTCGATCCCCGAGCCCAACGCGGTGGTGATCCGCACCCCGGTCGGCACGGTATTGCACAGCGGCGACTGGAAGTTCGACCCCGACCCGCTGGTCGGCGACGTGACCGACGAGGCGGCGCTGCGCCGGATCGGCGACGAGGGCGTGCTGGCGCTGGTGTGCGACTCGACCAATGCGCTCAAGCCCGGGTCGTCGCGCTCCGAGGGCGAATTGCGCGAGTCGCTGACCGAGCTGATCGGCCGCTATGACGGGCGGGTCGCGGTGGCGTGCTTTGCGTCGAACGTCGCGCGGCTGTCGACGATCGCGAAAGCCGCGCAGGCGCATGGGCGCGACGTGGCGCTGGTCGGGCGCTCGCTGCACCGGATCGACGCGGCCGCGCGCGAGAACGGCTATCTGACCGACCTCCCGCGGTTTCTGACCGAGGACGAGGCCGGCTATGTCCCGCGCGACAAGCTCCTGGTGATCTGCACCGGCAGCCAGGGCGAGCCGCGCGCGGCGCTCAGCCGCATCGCCCGCGACGACCATGCCCATGTGACGCTGGAGGCCGGCGACGTCGTGATCTTCTCGTCGAAGATCATCCCTGGCAACGAGAAGGCGATCGGGCGGCTGCAGAATTCGCTCAGCAAGCTTGGCGTCGAGATCGTCACCGAGGGCGACGAGTTCGTCCACGTCTCCGGCCATCCGAGCCAGGACGAGCTGACGCGCATGTACCAGATGGTGCGCCCGCGCGTGGCGATCCCGGTGCATGGCGAGTCGCGTCACCTCGCGGTCCACGCCGAGATCGCGCGGGCCTGCCAGGTCACCGAGGCGCTGGTGATCGAGAACGGCGCCGTGGTGCGGCTCGACGCGTATGGCGGCTCGGTGGTCGACGAGGTGCCGGTCGGGCGCGTCGCCGCCGACGGCAGCGAGCTTTTGCCGATCGGCGGCACGGCGCTCAGGCAGCGGCGGCGCATCGGCGCCGACGGCGGCGCGGTCGCGAGCGTCGTCGTCGATCGCAAGGGACTTCTGATGGCGCCGCCCAAGGTCACGCTGTTCGGGCTGGGCGAGGGGGCGGCGGTGCCGGAGATCGCCGCCGCGCTGGGCAAGATCGTCGCCGATACGGTCGAGACGATGCCGGCGCCCCTGCGCCGCGACGACGACGCACTGGCCGAGGCCGCCCGCCGCGCGCTCCGCCGCGGCATCAGCGACCGGCTTGGCAAGCGTCCACTGATCGAGATCCAGCTCGTGAGGCTTTAGGGGTGATGCCCAATAATTGGACCGCGGGCGTCCCGCCCGCTCTTTCCTGCAAGATGCGGGCGGGACGCCCGCGGTCCATACGGAGCGCCTGAATGATCGGCCGGCTCAATCATGTCGCGATCGTCGTGTCCGACCTCGACATGGCTGCCGCGACCTATCGCGGCGTGCTCGGGGCGACCGTCTCGCCGCCGCAGGCTTTGCCCGAGCACGGCGTCACGGTGGTCTTCGTCGAATTGCCAAACACCCATATCGAGCTCTTGCAGCCGCTCGGCGACAAATCGCCCGTGCGCGATTTTCTCGCGCGTAATCCATCGGGCGGCATGCATCATGTCTGCTATGAGGTCGCGGATATCCGGGCTGCTCGCGATCGCCTCGCCGAATCGGGCGCGCGGGTGTTGGGCGACGGCGAACCGAAGCCGGGCGCGCACGGCAAGCCGGTGCTGTTCCTGCACCCAAAGGATTTCTGTGGCACGCTGATCGAGTTGGAACAGGCGTAGGATAGATGGGCTGGCTCACCGGGATCGTCGTCTATTGGTTGACGTGGTGGGTCGTGCTGTTCGCCGTCCTGCCGCTGTGGGTGTCGACGGCCGATCTGGACGCGCCCGGGGGCGCGGTCGGGGCGCCGAAGCGGACGTACCTGCCGCGCAAGCTCGCGGTGACCTCGGTGGTGGCCGGGGTGATCTGGATCGGCATCTACATCTGCGTGCACGAGCCGTGGTTCAGCTTTCGCGGGTCGTGAGATGAGCGCCGCTTATTGCCTCGCCGCGCCGGCGCACCCGCTGCACGGTCCCTATCACGACACCGAATACGGCTTTCCATCGGCCGACGAGTCGGTTTTGTTCGAGCGGCTGGTGCTCGAGATCAACCAGGCCGGACTGTCGTGGCTGACCGTGCTGCAAAAGCGATCGGCGTTCCGCGCCGCCTTTGCCGATTTTTCGGTGGACCGAGTCGCCGCGTTCGACGACAGCGACCGTGAACGGCTGATGGCCGATGCCGGGATCATCCGCAACCGGCTCAAGATCGCCGCCGTCATCGACAACGCCCGTCGGATCAAGGAGTTCCGGGATAGCCATGGCTCGCTCGACGCCTGGCTGCACACCCACCATCCACTGTCGAAGCCCGACTGGGTCAAACTTTTCAAAAAGAATTTTCGCTTCACGGGCGGCGAGATCGTCGGCGAATTTTTGATGAGTCTCGGGTATCTGGCGGGCGCGCACGTAGCGGATTGCCCGATCTACGCGAGGGTCGTCGCGCTGTCGCCACCCTGGGCACAAGACGGTGGAATTATTTCTGGCCCTTAACGCAAAATACGTGGGCAGGGCAAATTGACGCGCTGATTGTTCATCGCTATGTCTTAGCCCAGGGATGATCACCGCTCGGGTGACGTATCTCACAGGTCCGGGGGGAGTGCGGGTCCGCGCTCCGGGCAACATTCGGCGGGGCGACCGCCTCGTCGAAAAAAGGCCGACCGGTCGCGATGATGGAGGAACCGTTGTCCTTGCGGCAAAAGTATTTAAAGACGGTGACTTACTTGATGCCGGCCGGCGCCCTCGGCGTTTCGCTGGCGCTCGGTGCCGCGGCCCCGGCCACGGCGAGCGAAGAGCCGCAGGGCGCGCAGCCCTCCGCGGTCGAGAAGGCCAAGGTCTCCGAGCGGCTCGCAGCGGTGCGCGACGCCGTGTCGACAGTCGACGCTGAGCGCGCGGCCGGCGCCAAGGCCAGCGGGCAGCTCGCCTGGGGCAATTGGGGCTTCGGCTTTGGCTGGCCGAACTGGAACAACTGGCACAACTGGCGGAATTGGGGGAACTGGTTCCGCAACTGGTAATCCGGGATCGAGCGTCGGGCCATGGCGCGCCCGCGCGCTGACGACCGACCGAGCGCGGCGCCCGGCCCCGATGGGCCGGGAACCGCCGTTCGGCCGCAAATCCAGTTGCTGGTCGTCCAGCCGACTCCGTTTTGCAACATCGACTGCCGCTACTGCTATCTGCCCGACCGGGCGGACAGATCGGTGGTGGCGGACGCTACGCTGCGCAACCTGTTCGCCCAGGTCTTCGCGACCGGATGGGCGGCCGACGGGCTGAGCGTCGTCTGGCACGCCGGCGAACCGACCGTGTTGCCGGCCGAATGGTATCGGCGCGCTTTTCGCCTGATCGACGAATTGCGCCCGGGCGACCTCAAGATCAGCCACTCGTTCCAGACCAACGGCACGCTGATCGACGACGGTTGGTGCCGCTTCTTCGCGGAGGAGGGCATCAATGTCGGGGTCAGCATCGACGGACCGAAGCACCTGCACGACAAAAACCGCGTGACCCGCGCCGGCCGCGGCACCTGGGACAAGGCGGTCGCCGGCATCCGGCTCCTGCGCCGGCACGGCGTGCCGTTCCACGTGATCTCGGTGCTGTCGGCGGAGAGCCTTGCGAGCCCGCGCGAGATGTTCGACTTCTACGTCGCCGAGGGGATCGAGCACGTCTGCTTCAACGTCGAGGAGAGCGAGGGCGAGCACGTCTCGGAATCGTTCGCCACGGCCGGGATCGATCGGCTCTACTACCGCTTTCTCAGCGAGTTCTGGCGGCTGTCCGCCGGCGCGCCGGGCAAGATCAACTTCATCCGCGAGATCGACGACGCGACGCGGCAGGTGTTGCGGCCGGCCGAGGCGGGGTTCCTCAACCAGCTCGTCGAGCCGTTCGCGGTGACGAGCATGGATTGGCGCGGCAACGTCGCGACGTTCTCGCCGGAATTGCTCGGGCTCAAGAATGCCGAATACGACGATTTCATCATCGGCAACGTCAACCGCGAGACCCTGGCCGAGATGGCGCAGCGCCCGGTCCTGGCGCGGATGCTCACGGATATCCGTGCCGGGGTGGCGCTGTGCCGCGAGCGCTGCGAGTATTTCAGCGTGTGCGGCGGCGGGGAGCCGGTCAACAAGCTGTTCGAGAACGGCGGGTTCGCGACGGCCGAGACGACCTATTGCCGGATGACGAAGATGCGGGCGACCGACCTCGTGCTCGACCGGCTCGAACGGGTGGAACCGGGTATCGAATTGGTGGCCGGCGTAGCCGAGCCGGCCGTGTGACGGGCGGCCCGTGGCCGCCTGGTGGAACCAAGACGGGCGGCCCGTGGCCGCCTGGTGTGACCAAGACGGGCGGCCCGTGGCCGCCTGGGGGTAATGGCCTATTTATCGGAGGAAGGGGATGACAAGAATCGTTCCGAAGCTTTGCAGCGTCGCCGCCGCCTTGGCGTTGACGCTCGGTCTGGCCGGGGGAGCCTGGGCGCAGCAGCCATCGGGCACGGCGGCGCCCGCGGGTGGTCCGGGCGGCGGCGGCGGCTCCGAGGGCTATGCCCAGCAGGGCAGCCCCGACGCGGCCGGCCCGACCGGCGCCGCGCGGGCGCTGGCGATGCCGATCCTCTATGTCACCAGCGTCGAGGTCGTGCGCACCGCCGCCGATCCCAAGCTCGACATCATCCGCGTGACCGGCCTCGCCAGCTCGGCGGGCTGGAGCAACCCGCAGCTCGTGCCCTTCTTCTACGGCAAGCCGGCCGATGACGTCCTCGACCTGCAATTGATCGCCGACAGCCCCGAGCAGTCGCAAAAGGCCGATGGTTTTGTTCCGCTCGGCGCGATGTTCACGCTTGAGTCCGGTCACCCGTTCAAGGGCGTGCGGGTGCGCGCGGGCGCCAACGCGATCGAGCTCAAGGCGATGCCCGGCTCGGCCGAGAACAAGGTGACGGCCGATAGCGGCAAGGATCTGATCGGCAAGAAATTCCTCGAAAAGGGTCCGGCGGGCCCCGGCGTGGTGACCGCCGCCGATCTGCCGCGCGGGTTCCGCACGATCGCGCCGAGCCACGGCGTTGCAGGCATTACCCACAACCCGAACCGGCTCAACCTGATCCTCGACGACCAGAACAAGATCGTCATGGCCTTCTGGGAGTAATCGCGGTAAGCCTTGGCAGACGGCCCCGGGTCGAAACGACTCGGCTCGGGGCTTTTTCCCGCGACACGGGCCGCGATGGTACAACCGACACAAGCCGACGTTCCTGCCCGAGAAGCCCCGCCGGTCGAAGAGATCGCCCGGCTCCTGGCGCTGCATCCGATCTTCGATAAGTTCGACCCGGTATCGCTGCTCGCGGTCGCGGCGCGATGCGGGTTCGACACGTTTCCGGTTGGCGCGACGATCATGCGCCAGGGCGAGCACGGCACCTTCGCCTATATGATCGTCGAGGGCGCCGCCGACATCTTTGTCGAGATTCCGGGCGACAGCATCCACATGGCCACGGTCGGGCCGCCGGTGATCATCGGCGAGCTCGGCGCGCTGACCGATATGCCGCGCACCGCGACGGTGGTCGTCAACGCGCCGCTGGCGGTGGTGCGGATCGAGCGCGACCGGCTGATCGCGCTGACCGTGTCGTACCCGTCGATCAGCGCCGGGGTCATCGACGAGCTCGGTCACCGCCTGCACGACATGAACCATTCGCTGGCCTATCTGACCTATGCCGCGACGGCGCTGAAGCGCGACGAGTACGACCCGGTCATGCTCGACGAGTTGACCAACCAGCCGGGGGCGCTCGCCGCCTTTGCCCGTGTTTTCGCCGACATGGCGACGGAAATCCGCGCCAAGCAGTCGCGACGCCAGGAGATGCAGGCCGCCGCGACGATCCAGAACTCGATCCTTCCGCCACCCCTCACGCGGAAAGGCCCGACCGAGGCGATCGACCTTCACGCCGAGATGCACCCGGCGCGCGAGATCGGCGGCGATTTCTACGATTTCTTCGTGATCGACGACACGCATCTGGCGCTGACCCTCGCCGATGTGTCGGGCAAGGGCATTCCGGCGGCGCTGTTCATGGCGGTGTCGCGCACGGTCCTGCGCACGACCGGCGGCGTCGGCCAGCTTGCTTCGCGAATGGCGGCGGCGAACCAGTTGCTGGCGACCGAGAATGCCGCGTGCATGTTCGTCACGACGTTCCACGGCGTGCTCGACATGAAGACCGGGGTGCTCACCTACTGCAACGCTGGGCACAACCCGCCCTATCTGCTGCGTGCCGAGGGCGGGTTCGAGACGCTGGGGGCGACCGGGATTCCGTTCGGCGTGATGACCGACATGCCGTACCGCACCGCCGAGGCGACGCTGCGGCCGGGCGACACGCTGTTCGTCTACAGCGACGGCATCACCGAAGCCTTTAATCCCGAGGGGCAGGAATTCACCACGCACCGGCTCGAAGCCGCGCTCGCCGCCGCGCATGGCGGCAGCGCCGCCGACATCGTCGCCCGCGTCCTCGCCGACACCAACAATTTCGCCAACGGCGCCGAACAATCCGACGACATCACCGGAATGGCGCTGGTGTTCCAGGGGCCGGGCTAAGCCAGGTTCTTCTCGATCGCCAGCCGGTTTTCGTCGCCGTCGCGCCGGTAGTCGACGCGATCAACCATCGAGCGGATCAAATGGAGGCCGAGGCCGCCGACCGGGCGCTCGTCGAGCGGCGAGGTGAGGTCGGGCGCGGGGGCGGCGGCGGGATCGAATTCGCGGCCGTTATCGACGAGCTCGGCGCGCACCCGGTCGGGCAGGACCTCAAGCGACAGGATGATCCGGTGCGGCGCGGCCACGCCGTCAAAGGCATGGTTGATGACGTTCACCACCGCCTCCTCGAGCGCCAGGGTCATCTTGAAAACAATCGGCGCGGCGACCCCTTCCGCCGTCAGCACCTCTTCGACCCACTCGTTGAGGCGCGGGATCTCGCCGACATCGTCGGCGAGCGCGATTTGATGCACCGCCATGCCGCCTCTTAACGCCCCCGACCGGTGAAGCCAAGCCCGCGCAGAAGATGGCAGGCTCCGGCCCGGTGGACTTGTCTCGCGATCCGGCAACGTGCTAACCACAGCGGCAGGTCGAAAGGGCGGGGGTCGCGATGGACATTGAGCGGGAACAGCAGGGCGACGTCACCATCGTCAAGCTCGGCGGCAGGTTCGACAGCGCTGCCGCCCCCGCCGCCGAAACCCAGCTCGGCGGCGCGCTGGGGACGGGCGCGGCGCATCTCGCGATCGACATGAGCGGGCTCGAATACATCAGCAGCGCCGGGTTGCGCGTGCTCCTGGTCCTCGCCAGAAAGGTGCAGCAGGGCGCCGGCAAGGTGGCGCTGTTCGGACTGGCCCCCAATGTACGCGAGGTGTTCACGGTCAGCGGGCTCGACACGATCCTGTCGATCCAGCCCGATGCCGCCGCCGCGCTCGCGCACGTGCGCTAAGGGAGGGGAATCCGATGTTGGGTTTTGTCGAAGAAATCACCCTCCTGCTGCTCGACGACGCCAGCGGCGAGTTTGTCGACATGCCGGTCTCCGGCTTCGCGACGGTGATCGCCGGCGCGGCGCTGATGGATTTGGCGATGCACAACCGCGTCGACACCGACCTCGAAAAGCTGATGGTCGTCGACAAAACCGCGACCGGCGACGCGATCCTGGACGACGCGCTGGCTCGGCTCGGCGAGAAGCCCGAGGACGCCGACGGCATGCGCATCCTCGAGGCGATCGACCGCGTCGGCCTCCAGGCGCAGGATTATTCGGCCGAGGCGCTGAAGCGGCTCAAGGAACTCGGCATCCTGCGCGAGGATTCGGGCCGGTTCCTGTGGGTCTTCCGCACCCGCCGCTACCCGACGATCGACGACCGCGAGGAGCGCGAGGTCAAGGCGCGGCTCCACCAGATCCTGACCACCGACGAAATCCCCGATCCGCGCGACGTCGTGCTGATCTGCCTCGTCGCCGCGTGTGGGCTGATGGAGCTGGTGCTGACCCCGGAAGAGCTCGCAAAGGCCGAGCCGCGCGTCGAGCAGCTCCGCAAGATGGATCTGATCGGCCAGGCGGTCGCGAAGGCGGTCGGCGAGATCGAGTTCATCTTCCGCTACGCGACGAGCGCCGCGTAGCGCGCTTTCATCCCGCGGCGGCGGGATGCCCCGGATAGAGGTGTCCGAGGCCGCCGAACGCGGCGGCAAGCCCGTCGCGCCAGGTGCGCAGGGCGGTGCCTTCGGCGACGAAATCCTCCGGTGCGCCGAGCCGGGCGTATTGGAAGAGCGAGAACACCAGATAGTCGGCATAGCTCGGCGCCGCACCGGCGAGGTACGGCTGCTCGGCGAGCGTTCGTTCGAGCGGCGCGATGGTCGCGGCGAACTCGGCGAGCCAGCGCGGGCGATCGGCGCAATATTCCTCGAGCGTGCAGCCGAACGCCGCCTCGCGCGAGCTTCGGTAATAGGCGCGATCTTCCGGTGCGAGGCACTGGATGAAATCGGCGGCGATCAGCCGGCGGATCGCCGCCGCGAGGATATGGTCCGCCCATAGGTTCGTGAGCCGCGCCAGCCCACGCCCGGCCGCGCCGCCGAAAAGGGACGGGTGGTCGGGATAGCGGTCTTCGAGATGGCAGGCGATATCCCACGAATCGTGCACGACCTGCCCGTCGTCGACGATGATCGGAGTGAAGTGCTGGCCGCTGAGGCCGCGGATCGTCTCGACATCGGCGAAACGCACGAGCTGGAACTCGACCGGCACGCCCTTATGCGCAAGCGCATAGCGGATGCGCCACGAAAACGGGCTCGGCCGCCTTCCGTCATGGCCGAGGCGCTCGTACATGGTCAGGGCCATGGGGCCTCGATGCGGGGAAATGGTCGGAGTGAGAGGATTTGAACCTCCGGCCCCTGCCTCCCGAAAGCAGTGCTCTACCAGGCTGAGCTACACTCCGCCGACCGGGCCGGTGATATAGGCTTTACCGCGGTTCCGCGCAACCCGCCCCGAAACCAAACCGCATTAAAACCGCCGTTCGGTCGAAAAGATCGCGGTCTCGACCAGCGCCGCACGCATCGGGGTCTCGGGAAAGACGGTCAGCGCGTCGATCGCGGTCTTGGCATAGACGCGGGCGCGGGCCAGCGTTTCGGCCAGTGCGCCGCGGCGTTCGAGGATGCCGATCGCCCGTTCGAGATCGCCCGCCGCCTGCTCGCCGTCTTCGAGGGTGCGGCGCCAAAAGGCGCGCTCGTCGGCGTCGCCGCGGGCAAAGGCGAGGAGGATCGGCAGGGTGATCTTGCCGTCGCGAAAATCGTCGCCGACCGATTTGCCGAGCTCGCTCTCGCGCGCCGAGAAATCGAGCAGGTCGTCGATAAGCTGGAACGCGATGCCGAGGTTGCGGCCATAGGTTTCGAGCGCGGCTTCCTCGGTCGCCGGACGCTCGGCGATGACCGCGCCGATACGGCTCGCCGCGGCGAACAGGGCGGCGGTCTTGGCCTCGACGACTTCGAGATAGGCTTCCTCGGTCGTCGTCGTGTCGTTGGCGGTCATCAACTGGTGGACCTCGCCCTCGGCGATCACCGAGGCGGTCCGCGACAGGATGTCGAGGACACGCAGCGAGCCGTCCTCGACCATCAGTTGAAACGCCCGCGCGAAGAGGAAATCGCCGACCAGCACGGCCGGTTTATTGCCCCAGACGGCGTTCGCGGTGTCGCGGCCGCGCCGGAGGTCGCTGGCGTCGACGACGTCGTCGTGCAGCAGGGTGGCGGTGTGGATGAACTCGACCGCGGCCGACAGCGCCAGGTGCCGATCGCCGCGATAGCCGCAGAGGCGCGACGAGGCCAGGGTCAGCATCGGCCGCAGCCGCTTGCCGCCGGCCGAGACGATGTGGCCGGCAAGCTGCGGGATCAGCGCGACGGGGCTGTGCATCCGGGCGACGATCAGCGCGTTCACGCGCTCCAGATCGCCTTTCAGAAGCTGGAACAGCGGATCGAGAGACGGCGTCGCTTGCTGCTTGTCGCGGTCCGCACTCGGCACCGGCGCCACCGGGTCCTCCTCGCAATCACTCCGCTTGACGGGCGCGAAGGCGAGCGAGCATAGAAGGACGGGTGGGCCGGTCAAGTGCCGTACCGTCACGGCCTTCGTGACGCGACCCGGCCCCCGGGGGCCTTTATCCGCGACAGGGGGCCGCCATGAAAGAATTGCTGCGCACCAACGATATCGTCCGGCTGTCGTGGCTTCAGGCAATACTGGGCGATGCCGGCATCGATTGCCTGGTGCTCGACCAGCATACGAGCCTCGTCGAAGGCAGCATCGGCGCGATCCCGCGGCGGCTGATGGTCGCGATCGACGACCACGCGCGAGCCCAGACCGTGATTGCGCAGGCCGAGGCCGCGGTCAGGTGATGGGTGGGGCGATGAGCGGCGAGCCGGAACCGGGCGCGGTCACCGAAGATCATCTGCTCGGCGGCCGCGTGCGCCTGCGCCAGCCGGCCGACGGGGCGCGGGCGGCGATCGACCCGGTGTTTCTCGCCGCCGCCGTCGAGGCGCGCCCGGCCGATACGGTGCTCGATCTCGGCTGCGGCACCGGTGCAGCGATGCTGTGCCTCGCCGCGCGCACGCCGCAATGCCGCATCGTCGGGCTGGAGATGCAGCGCGAGCTCGTCCGCATCGCCGGCGACAATGTGATCCTCAACGGCATGAGCGGCCGGCTCTCGGTGATGATCGGCGATTTGATGGCGCCGCCGCCGCGGCTCAGCCCCGGGTCGTTCGACCATGTGATGGCCAATCCGCCCTATCTGGCCCAGGGCACGAGCAGTGCGCCGGCGACCGCCGAGCGGGCCACGGCGACGATCGAGAGCACGGCCGATCTCGGCGAATGGATCCGCTTTGGCCTGGTGATGCTGCGCGCCAAGGGCACGCTGACGCTGGTCCACCGCGCCGACCGCATCGACGCGGTGCTCGCGCATCTCGCCGGACGGGCCGGTGAGGTCACCGTGTTTCCGCTGTGGCCCGGCAACGGCCAGCCGGCGAGCCGCATCCTGGTCCGCGCCCGCAAGCAGATCGCGAGTCCCGCCCGGCTCTGCGCCGGCCTCACCCTCCACACCCCCGACGGCCGCTTCAGCGAAGACGCCGAGGCCGTCCTGCGCGGCGGCGCGGGGTTGGTGTTGTAGGATGGGCTGAGCACGGCGAAGCCCATCGGTGCTTGGGGCGGGCAGTGATGGGCTTCGCCGTGCTCAGCCCATTCTACGAAGCGGTGCCGGCACCTAGCTTTTCTTGCAGCCATACGGGCATCCCGGTAAACCCTGCGGGATGATCTCGTTCCCGAAGCTGATCCTGATCGCGCTGGTGATCTTCGCGGTCTGGTACACGGTGCGGTGGCTCAACCGCCCGCCGGGGCGTCCGCCGCGCGCGCGTCAGGCGCCGCCCCGGCCGGAAAGCGCGCGGCGGGTCGAGGCCGAGGATCTGGTGGCCTGTCCGACCTGCGGCGCCTATGTCGCTCAAAGCGCGCGGAGCTGCGGCAAGGCCACCTGTCCGCGCCCACGCTGAAGAACCCCCCGAGGAAACCCATCACATGCCGGCGAATACGAGTTTCCAGGGGCTCATTCTGGAATTGCAGCGCTTCTGGGCCACGCAAGGCTGCGTGATCCTGCAACCCTACGATATCGAGGTCGGCGCCGGCACGTTCCACCCGGCGACGGCGCTGCGCGCGCTGGGGCCGGAGCCGTGGCGCGCCGCCTATGTCCAGCCCTCGCGCCGCCCCACCGACGGGCGCTATGGCGAAAACCCGAACCGGTTGCAGCATTATTACCAGCTTCAGGTGATATTGAAGCCGGCGCCGGCGAACAGCCAGGAGCTCTATCTGCAAAGCCTCGCCGCGCTCGGCATTGACGCGGCGAAGCACGACATCCGCTTTGTCGAGGACGATTGGGAAAGCCCGACATTGGGCGCCTGGGGGCTCGGCTGGGAGGTGTGGCTCGACGGGATGGAGGTGAGCCAATTCACCTATTTCCAGCAGGTCGGGGGGATCGAGTGCGACCCGGTCTCGACCGAGCTGACCTATGGACTCGAACGGCTGGCGATGTACGTGCAGGGGGTCGAGAGCATCTACGCCCTCGACTATAACGGGCTGCCGGCGGGTGAGGGCGGGATCAGCTATGGCGACGTCTTCCTGCGCGCCGAGCGCGAGTTTTCGGCCTTCAACTTCGGGCGGGCCAACACCGACAGGCTGATCGAGCATTTCCGTGACGCCGAGGCCGAATGCGCCTCGCTCCTCGGCAGCGGCAACCAGCCGGCGCTGGCGCTGCCGGCCTATGACCAGGCGCTGAAGGCGAGCCATCTGTTCAACCTGCTCGACGCGCGCGGGGTCATCAGCGTCACCGAGCGCGCCGCCTATATCGGCCGCGTGCGGACGCTCGCGAAATCCTGCTGCGAAGCCTGGCTGGCGGGTGCGTGAGATGGGCGAACTTTTGCTCGAACTCTTGTCGGAGGAGATTCCCGCCAGAATGCAGCGGCGGGCGAGCGACGACCTCGTCGGGCTCATCCGCGACAAGCTCGCGGCCGCCGAAATCCCCGCCGCGTCGATCGCCGGCTACGTCACGCCGCGCCGCCTGACCGTGATCGCCGACGGCATCCCCGTAACCCAGCCCGATCGCAGCGAGGAGCGTCGCGGCCCGCGCGTCGGTGCGCCGGAGAACGCGGTCAACGGGTTTCTGCGCGCCGCGGGGCTCCAATCGATCGACCAGTGCGAGGTGCGCGGCGAATTCTATTTCGCCGTGATGCGCCGCCAGGGCCAGGCGACAAACGCCGTGCTGCCGAGCCTCGTCATGGAGGCGATCGCCGCGCTGCCCTGGCCGAAATCGATGCGCTTCCCGGCCGCGGAACTGCGCTGGGTGCGGCCGCTCAACTCGGCGATCTGCCTGTTCGACGGTGCGGTCGTCCCGCTGGCGCTTGGGAGGGTACCGGTCGGGAACACGACTCGCGGCCACCGTTTCCTGTCGCCGGGGGAGATTACGGTGGCGAACGCCGCCGATTACCGCGCCAAGCTCGCGCAGGCGAATGTCGTCCTCGACCGCAACGAGCGCCGCGCCGCGATCACCAAGGCGCTCGACGCGCGCGCGGCGGCGGAGGGGATGACCGTCAAGCCCGACGAGGGGCTGCTTGAGGAAGTGGCGGGACTCGTCGAATACCCCGTCGTCCTCGCCGGCACGATCGACGCCGATTTCATGGACCTCCCGCCCGAGGTGCTGTCGACCTCGATGCGCGCGCACCAGAAATACTTCTCCGCGCTCAAGCCCGACGGCAGCCCGGCCCCGCGCTTCCTCTTCGTCGCCAACAACCGCACCCAAGACGGCGGCGCGGCGATCTCCGCCGGCAACGAACGCGTCCTCCGCGCCCGCCTCTCCGACGCAAGATTTTTCTGGGACCAGGACCGCAAGGTGAGGCTGGAGGATCGGGTTGGGGCGCTCAAGGGCCGGGTGTTCCACGCCAAGCTGGGGAGCGTCTACGACAAGGCCGAGCGGGTCAAAGCCACTGCCTTTCAACTCGCGACATTTCTTCAGCTCCATCAGACGCTTCAGATGGAACCGATGGCGGCGGCGCGGCTAGCCGAGCACGCGGCATGGTTGGCGAAGGCTGATTTGTCCAGTGGCATGGTTGGCGAGTTTCCGGAATTGCAGGGCGTCATGGGGCGATATTACGCGCTCGACGCTGGCGAGGACCGGCGTGTCGCCGACGCTATCGCCGACCACTACAAGCCGCTCGGCCCGAACGACTCGTGCCCGACCGCGCCAGTCAGCGTAATGGTGGCATTGGCGGACAAAATGGACACCTTGGCCGGCTTCTTTGCCGTTGGCGAGGTGCCGACAGGGTCCCGCGACCCTTTTGCCCTACGGCGAGCTGCTCTTGGCGCAATCCGATTGATCCGGGAAAACGGACTGCGGCTCCCGCTCCGACAAGCGATCGATATTGCGTCCAACGCGCTTCCGCAGACCAACCACGGATTGCGGGACATCAAGCCCCAACTGCTTCCGTTCTTTGAAGATCGGATAAAGATTTACCTTCGCGAGCAGGGTGTGTCCCACGACCTGGTCGCCGCCGTCTTTGCCTTGAATGAAGATGACCTCATTCGCCTGCTTGCGCGGGTTGAGGCGCTTCGCAAGTTTCTTGATACCGATGACGGGGCCAATCTGCTGACGGCTTATCGGCGCGCGGCAAACATCGTGGCAATCGAAGAGCGGAAGGACGGGAAATCCTATGCCGAGCAGGTGCGCGACGCGCTGCTTGCAGAAGCCGAGGAAGAGGCGCTCGCCAGCCTGCTCCAGGAGATCAGTAGTGATGTCGGCGTTCTAGTCGAAAGGGAGCAATTCGGCCCCGCCATGGCCGCGCTGGCGCGACTTCGCCAGCCGGTCGATGAATTTTTTGCGCGCGTGACCGTTAACGTTGATGACATGGCGTTGCGCGAGAATCGGTTGCGTCTGTTATCGCGGATCAGAGCGACGATGAATCAGGTCGCCGATTTCTCGCAGATCGAAGGATAGCCGGAACCAGCGTGCCGAAGCCCTCACCCGCCGATCCCCGGATTTCGCCGGGGTCGGCACCCTCTCCCGCCGTGCGGGCGAGGGGAATGGGGCGGCACGGCAAAAGCAAGAAGGAACGGTCGGCCGATGACGAAATGGGTCTACAGCTTCGGTAACGGCGCCGCCGAGGGGCGGGCGGATATGCGGAACCTGTTGGGCGGGAAAGGCGCCGGGCTGGCCGAGATGGCCAATCTCGGGCTGCCGGTGCCGCCGGGGTTCACGATCACGACCGAGGTGTGCACGCATTTCTACGATCGCGGGAAAACCTATCCGGACGGGCTGGAGGCGGAGATCGCCGCGGCGCTGGCTTCGGTCGAGAAGGCGCTGGGGCTGAAATTCGGCGACCCTGCGAACCCGCTGCTCGTCTCGGTGCGGTCGGGCGCGCGGGCGTCGATGCCGGGGATGATGGACACGGTCCTCAACCTCGGGCTCAACGACGAGACGGTGGAGGGGCTCGCCCGCAAGAGCGGCGACGAGCGGTTCGCCTATGACAGCTATCGCCGCTTTCTGCAGATGTACGGCCAGGTCGTGCTCGGCATCGAGCACCACCATTTCGAGCAGCTTATCGAGGAGCACAAGATCGACGCCGGGGTGGTGCTCGACACCGAGCTCGTCGCCGAGGATTGGAAGGAGCTGGCCGGCGCGTTCCGCGAGGTGATCGAAAGCGAGATCCGCAGGCCGTTTCCGCAGGATGTCCACGACCAGCTCAAGGGCGCGATCGACGCGGTGTTCGGCAGTTGGATGAACCCGCGCGCCGTGACCTATCGCCGGCTCCACGGCATCCCCGCCGATTGGGGCACCGCCGTCAACGTGCAGGCGATGGTGTTCGGCAATATGGGTGAGGATTGCGCGACCGGCGTCGCCTTTACCCGCGACCCGTCGACCGGCGCCAACGAGTTCTACGGCGAGTACCTCGTCAACGCGCAGGGTGAGGATGTCGTCGCCGGCATCCGCACCCCTCAGCGCCTGACGATCGCCGCCAAGAAGGCCGGCAAATCGCCGCTGCCGGCGATGGAGGAGGTGATGCCGGCGGTCTTTGCCGACCTCGCCAAGGTGCGGCGCACGCTCGAAGACCATTACCGCGACATGCAGGACATCGAGTTCACCGTCGAGCGCGGCAAGCTGTGGATGCTGCAGACTCGCACCGGCAAGCGCACCGCCCAGGCCGCGCTGAAGATCGCGGTGGCGCTGGTCGAGGAAGGCGTGATCGATAGGAACGAGGCGATCCGGCGCATCGAGCCGGCCTCACTCGACCAGCTCCTCCACCCGATGCTCGACCCCTCGGCGAAGACCACGGTGCTGGCGCACGGCCTGCCGGCGTCGCCCGGCGCGGCTTGCGGCAAGGTTGTGTTCTCCGCGGACGAGGCCGAATGGCTCGCCGGGCGCGGCGAGGCGGTGATCCTGGTGCGGGTCGAGACCAGCCCGGAGGATATCCACGGAATGCACGCCGCCCGCGGCATCCTCACGACCCGCGGCGGGATGACCAGCCATGCGGCGGTGGTCGCTCGCGGCATGGGGCGGCCCTGCGTCGCCGGCGCGGGGGATATCCGCGTCGATTACGAGGCCGGCAACTTCACCGTGCGCAATGTCCAGGTCGCGGCCGGCGATTTGATCACGCTCAACGGCTCGACCGGCGAGCTCATGCTCGGCGAGGTGCCGACGATCCAGCCGAAGCTGTCGGGCGATTTCGCGACGCTGATGGGCTGGGCCGACAGCCTCAGGACGCTCGGCGTGCGCGCGAACGCCGAAACCCCGGCCGACGCCCGCGCGGCGAAGAATTTCGGCGCCGAGGGGATCGGCCTGTCGCGCACCGAGCATATGTTCTTCGAGGCCGACCGCATCGATTCGATGCGCGAAATGATCATGGCCGACGAGGAGGCGGGCCGCCGCACCGCGCTCGCCAAGCTCTTGCCGATGCAGCGTGAGGATTTCGCCGAGCTGTTCCGCATCATGAAAGGGTCGCCGGTGACGATCCGGCTGCTCGACCCGCCGCTGCACGAATTCCTGCCCAAGACCGACGCCGAATTCACCGAGCTGGCCCGGGCGACCGGCAAGGATGTCGCCGAGATCCGCGCCCGCAGCCATTACCTGCACGAGGCCAACCCGATGCTCGGCCATCGCGGCTGCCGGCTCGGGATCACCTATCCCGAGATCTACGAGATGCAGGCGGTCGCGATCTTCGAGGCGGCGATCGCCGTGACCAAGGAGCTGGGCAGTCCGGTCGCGCCCGAGATCATGGTGCCGCTGATCGCGACGCGGCGGGAGTTCGACATCCTGAAGGAGATGGTCGATCGTGTCGGGCGCGAGGCGATGGACAAGGCCGGGGTCCAAATCCCCTATCAGACAGGCACGATGATCGAGCTGCCCCGCGCCGCGCTGATGGCCGGCGACATCGCCGAGAGCGCGAGCTTTTTCAGCTTTGGCACCAATGATTTGACGCAAACCGTGTTCGGCCTCTCCCGAGACGACGCGGCGAGCTTTATCGGCATCTATCAGCGGCTCGGGGTTTTGGCGCACGACCCGTTCCAGACGCTCGACACCGAGGGCGTCGGCGAATTGATCCGCATCGCCAAGGAGCGCGGCCGCAAGACCCGCCCCGACCTCAAGGTCGGCATCTGCGGCGAACACGGCGGCGACCCCGCCTCGATCCGCTTCTGCCGTGAGATCGGGCTGGATTACGTGAGCTGCTCCCCGTACCGCGTGCCGATCGCAAGGCTCGCGGCGGCGCAGGCGGAGTTGGACGAAGGGGTGGGGACGGCGTAGGGGCGCCGAAGGGTGATGGGCTTCGCTGCGCTCAGCCCATCCTACGAGGTCGGCGCCGTAGGATGGGCTGAGCGCAGCGAAGCCCATCAGCTTTCAGACGCGGTTCGCCGGTAAAGATCAATCCGCTTCCACCCGCATCCACGCCGGAACCGTCGCGACGACGGTGGCGCCCTCTACGGAAAGCGGCGCATCCGCGTGCTCCAGCCGTAGCAGCGCCAGCCCCATGTCCCCGCGGCTCGACCGCATCTCGCCGGCTTCCTTGCCGCCGAGGGTGAGGATCGTGCCGGGCTCCGGGACGGTGCCGTCGATCCTTACCGGAAACAGGCGCTTTTTGATCAGGCCGCGGTATTTGGTGCGCGCGGTCAGTTCCTGGCCGATATAGCAGCCCTTTTGCCAATCTACGCCATGGAGCTCGTCGAACCCCGCTTCGAGAAGGATCGACTTGTCGACGACGAGGTCGCGGCTGCCGTCGGGAATGCCGAGGCTGAGGCGCAGCTCGTCATACTCGGCGAAACCGGTTTCCCGGAGCCCCAACCCGGCGAGGGTCGTGCGCAGCGTGTCGCGAGGGAGGATCGCGCGGCCGCCGAGCTCGGGGAGGCGCGGGTCGGGGACGGCGATGTCGGGGAGGTCGCCGCCGAACACCGCGGCGACGGCGAGGTCGGGCAATTCCTCGATCGTCACCTTGGCGCGCAGCCGGTACATCGACAGCCGCCGCTTCAGATCGGCGAGACGGGCGGCCTCGGCGTCGAGCCAGATCGCGTCGTCCCGCCCGACCATGATGAAATCGTGCAGGTACTTGCCCTGCGCGGTCAGCAGGGCGGCGTAGAGCGCCTGCCGGGGGGCAAGCTTGCTCGTGTCGTTGGATACCAGCCCTTGCAGGAACGCGGCGCGGTCGTCACCCCGGACGGCCAGGATGCCGCGGTCTTCGAGCACGGTGAATTGCGTGACGGGCATGAGGGTAACAGGTAGAACCCCCGGGTTTGCTTGGCAAGGGCCGCAAGGCGGGGCTATGAGCGCGCAGGGGCCGTGAACATCCTGTTTGTGACCGCAACGCGCATCGGCGACGCCGTGTTGTCGACCGGCCTCCTATCCCATCTGATCGAGCGCTACCCGGGCGCGCGCATCACCATCGCCGCCGGCCCGCTTGCCGCGCCGCTTTTCGCGGGGGTGCCGGGCGTCGAGCGGGTCATCGTCGTCGAAAAACTGACGGCCTCGGTGCATTGGCTGAAGCTCTACGCGGCGGTGGCGCGCAGGCGGTGGGACCTCGTCGTCGATCTGCGCGGGTCGGCGCTGGCGTGGCTGCTCTGGGCGCGCGAGCGCAAGGTGGCCGCGAAAGGGCGTGACGACATCCATCGCGTGCGCCATCTCGGTGCGCTGTTCGGGCTCGATCCGCCGCCCGGGCCGACGCTGTGGCTCGGCGCGTCCGCGATCGCCGAGGCGGCGCGGCTGGTGCCGCCGGGCGACCCGGTGCTGGCAATCGGCCCCGCCGCCAATTGGCGCGGCAAGCAGTGGCGTGGCGAGCGGTTTGCCGAACTGGCGCAACGGCTGGTCGGGCCGGACGGCGTGCTTCCCGGCGCGCGCGTCGCGGTGCTCGCCGCCGAGCACGAGCGGGCGCAGGCCGAGCCGTTGCTCGGGGCGCTGTCGCCGAGCCGAACCATCGACCTCGTCGGCAAGACCGGCGTCCTGACGGCCGCGGCGGTGGTCAAGGGCACCGCGATGTTCATCGGCAACGACACCGGCCTGATGCACATCGCCGCCGCGGTCGGGACGCCGACACTCGGCCTGTTCGGCCCGAGCCCGGCCGCGCGCTACGCGCCGTGGGGGCTCTGCACCGCCGTCGTCAAGACAACGCTGACCCCGGCCGAAATGTTCGGCCCCGGCTTCGACCATCGCACCACCGACACATTGATGGACAGTCTTTCGGTCGCGGCGGCGGAGAGGGCGGTGCGCGCGCTGTGGCGGCGCGCGGCCGGCGGCGCGACGTGAACGGGCCGGGTTCGCTGTTGCGCTTCCCGGGTGGCTCGGTTATCTCAGTTTTCGATGTAATCGCCGAAATTGCCGCCGGGAACGTTGCTTACGGACGCCATGACCGACAATAAACCAGACATTTCGATTTTGGTCGTCGCCCATAATGAGGAAGAAAATTTGGAAAGCTGCCTCGGAAGCGCGGCGGTTGGCCGGGAATGCGTGGTGGTGCTCGATCGTTGCACCGACCGCTCCGGCGAGATCGCGCGGCGGTTCCAGGCCCGGGTGCTGGAGGGCGCCTGGCCGGTCGAGGCGGACCGCCGCAACGCCGGGATCGAATTCTGCCGGTCGGCCTGGATTCTCGAACTGGATGCCGACGAGCGCATCTCCGACGTGCTGGGCCGTGAGCTGGAAGCGGCGACGGCCGGCGCCGGCCTCGATTATTACTATGTCCCTCTGCACAATTACATTGGTCAATACTGGGTTCGGCACGGGTGGGGTGCCTATAACGGCACGGCCGCCAAGCCGGCGCTGTTCCGCAAGGGATGCAAGGTGTGGGGCGCCGGCGAGATTCACCCCAGGCTCGCCTTGACCGGCAAGTCCGGCTCGATGACCGGCCATATCGACCATTTCGTCGACAAGGACGTGCCGAGCCTGATCCAACGCCTCAACCGCTATTCCGACGCGGCCGCGCGCGACCTGGTCCGGGGCGGGCAGCGGCTTTCGGCCCTCAGAACCGCCCGCCGGTTCTTTTCCCGGTTTCTCAAATCGTATTGGCAGCGGCGCGGCTATCGCGAAGGATGGCGCGGCGTGCTGCTGGCGTTGTTTTCCGGACTGTATCCGGTGCTGACCCATATCAAGGCGCTGGACCTGCGCGAACGCGCCGAACGCAATGTTTAGGCGGCTGCGACAGAGTTGGGGCCGGAAGCAGGCGCTCTCGAAGCATTTCTACCGGCGCTTTACCGAGAAATACTTCGCCCACGACGTCAATTTCGAGCTGCAGATGATGGCACGCCATGACGCGGCGCTGTACATCCGCCAGAACATGCCCGGCGCCAATATGTACGCGGATCGCTGGCGATTGCTCGCGGCGGCGGTCGACGCCGCGCCGCGGCAGGGGATGGTTCTCGAATTCGGGGTCGAAAAGGGAGCGAGCGCGAATTTCATCGCCGGCCGGATCGCCGGGCGCGGCGACGGGGCTGTGGTCGACGCCTTCGACAGCTTTGAGGGATTGCCCGAAAGCTGGCATGGCACCTACGAGACGCGCGGCAAATTCAACCTCGACGGCCGGGTTCCCCGGCTGCTCCCGAATGTTCGGGTCCATCGCGGCTGGTTTGACGCGACTTTGCCCGGTTTTCGCCAGGCCGCCGAGGCCACGCGGATCGCCCTGCTGCATATCGATTGCGACATCTATTCGTCGACGCGGACAGTCTTTGACAATGTCGGCGATCTGTTGAGGCCCGGGTCGATTGTCGTGTTCGACGAGTACTTCAATTATCATGGCTGGGAGCTGCACGAGTTCAAGGCCTGGGGGGAATTCGTGTCGGCCCGCCGGGTCAAATACACTTATCGCGGCTTTTGCGGGCAAGGGGGCCAGGTGTTTTTGCGGATCGACGAGATGGGGGGCGAGGGCGCTGGCTGACGGCGGCGCCTCCGACCGACGGGCGGCGCTGATCGTGATGGCCGATGACGGCATCGCCTTTGACGGCAGGATCGCCGAGGCCGGCCCGCTCGGCGGCGCCGAGACCGCGTTTGTCGCGCTCGCCGAGGCGCTCGCCGCGCGCGGGCACCGCGTCCTCGCGCGGAGCCGGTGCGCCGGCCCGGTCGCCCATAACGGCGTCGAGTGGGCGCCGCTGTCCGCGGGCGTGCCGGAAAGCTGCGACCTCTATATCGGCAATCGCGGCCACCGGGTGATCGGGTTGGTGAAGCGGACCGGGCGGCGCGTCTTCTGGCTGCACAACCCGGCCCGCTACCTGCGCAAGCCGCGCAACGTATGGCGCCTCGCCTGGCACCGCCCGGTCGTCGTGTCCACCGGCTCGTACCACGCCTCGACCGTGCCCGGCTGGCTCGTGTCGGGCGGGCGCCGGGTGATCCCGTACGGCGTCCTCGACCGCTTTCGTCACGCCGAACCGCGCGAGCCGCCGCCGCCGCGCGCCGTCTTTACCTCGAACCCGATGCGTGGCCTCGGCTGGCTGCTCGATCTGTGGGTCACGCGGATCAGGCTCGCCGTGCCCGAGGCGGAATTGCACATCTATGCCGGACCCGCCGTCTACGGCCAGGCCGGCGGGCCGATGGAGGCAGTGCTCGGACGGGCGGAAAGCCTTGCCGCGCACGGCGTCCGCCGCCACGCCCCGGTCGGGCGCGACGAGCTCGCGCGAGTGCTGGCGAGCGCCCGGGTCATGCTCTATCGCGGCGATTGGGGCGAGACCTTCTGCCTCGCTCTGGCCGAGGCGCAGGCGATGGGGGTACCGGCGATCGTGCAGCCGCTCGGCTCGGTCGGCGAGCGGGTCATCGACGGCGAGACCGGGCGGGTCGTCGCAAACGACGACGAATTCGTTGCCGCCGCAATCGCCGCGCTCACCGACGACGCGGTATGGCGGCGCTGGCACCGGACCGCGCTCGACCGTCAGCGCGGGCTAAGCTGGGACGATGTCGCCAGGCGGTTCGAGAGCCTGATGCGATGACGCGGCTCTTGCAGGCGATGGCCGGGGCGCCGCATGGCGGAGCGGAAAACTTCTTCGTCCGCCTCGCCGGCGCGTTGCAGCATGACGGGCAGGAGCAGCGCGTGCTGATCCGCCGTGACGCCGCCCGCGCCGGAGAGCTTCGCCGGGTCGGGGTCGCCGTCACCGAGCTTGCGTTCGGCGGCCGCCTCGACTTCGCCACCGGCCGCGCCTTCCGCCGCGAGATCGCCGTGTGGCGCCCCGACATGGTGCTGACCTGGATGAGCCGCGCGACCCGGTTTTGTCCGCGCGGCGATTTCGTCCACCTCGCCCGGCTCGGCGGCTATTACGACCTCAAATATTACCGGCACTGCGACCACTTGATCGGGAACACCAAGGCGATCGTCGATTACGCGGTGACGCGCGGGTGGGCGGCGGAGCGGGTGCATTACCTGCCCAATTTCGTGCCCGATCCGGGCAAGCGGCCTCGCCTGGTGCGCGAAGAGGGCAGCGTCCGCGCGGTGGCGCTCGGGAGGCTGCATCCGAACAAGGCGTTCGACGTGCTGCTGGACGCGCTTGCGCAGGCTCCCGGGATCGATCTATGGATCGCCGGCGGCGGTGACCTGCTCGGGGCGCTGCGGCTCCAGGCGAGCCGGCTCGGGCTCGGGACGCGGGTGCGGTTTCTCGGTTGGCGGGACGATGTGTGGCCTTTGCTCGAAACCGCCGATTTTCTCGTCTGCCCGTCGCGGCTCGAACCGCTGGGGAATGTCGTGATCGAGGCATGGGCCGCGGGCGTGCCGGTGATCGCGACGGCGAGCGACGGGCCGGCCGCGCTGATCTCGCCCGCGGAGACGGGGTTGCTGGTGCCGGTCGATGACCCCGGGGCGCTGGCCGCGGCGATGACCCGGCTCGCCGGCGACGCCACGCTGCGCGCGCGCCTCGCCAGGGCGGGGCGGCTGGCCTACGAGGCCGAGTTCACCGAGGCTGCCGTCGTCACCCGCTATCGCGATTTGTTCGCCCGGATGGCGCGCTGATGTGCGGCATCGTCGGATTGATGACCCGCGATGGCGCCGCGCCGCCCGGCGCCTTGTTGCGCGCGATGGAGCCGGCCGTGGCGCATCGCGGCCCCGACGGCGAGGGGCATTACCGCTCGGGCGATGTCGGGATGATGCAGGCGCGCCTGGCGATCATCGACCTCGCCACCGGCGACCAGCCGCTCTACGAGCCCGGCGGCGCGGCGCTGATCGCCAACGCCGAGATCTACAACTATGTCGAGTTGCGCGCTGAGCTCCCCGACATCGCGTTCTCGACCCAGTCCGATTGCGAATTGCCGCTGCACCTCTATCGCCGTCACGGGCTCGACTTCACCCAACACCTGCGCGGCATGTACGCGATCGCGCTGCACGATCCCGGCACCGGGCGGCTCGTGCTGGCGCGCGACCCGTTCGGGATCAAGCCGCTCTATTACGCCGAGACCGCGCAATATTTCGCGTTCGCCTCGGAGCCGCGGGCGCTGATCGCGGCCGGGATCGTGTCGCCGGTATTGGCGAAGCCGGTGCGCGACGAGCTGTTGCAGATGCAGTTCTCGACCGGGCGCGAGACGATCTTCGCCGGCATCAACCGCGTGCTGCCGGGCGAGACCGTGGTCGTGCGTCAGGGCCGCATCGTCGAGCGCCGCCGCCGGGCCGCCTTGCCCGAGGGCGGGCCGCTCGTGCTCGACGAGGAGGAGGCGCTCGCGCGGCTCGACGCGGTGCTGCTCGACAGCGTGCGGATGCATCAGCGCTCGGACGTGCCGTTTGGCATGTTCCTGTCGGGCGGGGTCGATTCGACCGCGGTGCTGGTGATGATGGCGCGGCTCGCCGAGCGGCCGGTGCGGGCCTTTACGGTCGGGTTTGGCGACGACGGCGGCGCCGACGAGCGGCCGATAGCGCGCGCGGTCGCCGAGGCGGTCGGGGCCGAGCATGTCGAGGTCGATTTCGACGAGGACGATTTCTGGCGCCTCCTGCCCAAAATCGCCCGCACCGTCGACGACCCGGCGGCCGATTATGCGATGCTGCCGACCTATAAGCTGGCCGAGGCCGCGCACCAGGCCGGGCTCAAGGTGATCCTCTCGGGCGAGGGCGGCGACGAGCTCTTTGCCGGCTATGGCCGCTATCGCAGCGTGATGCGCCCGTGGTGGATCGGCGGGCGGATGCCGCGGGTGAGGGGGGTGCTCGACGGGCTCGGCCTGTTGCGCGAGGAGATCACCGGCTGGCGCGACGGCATCGCCGCCGCCGAGGCGCGCAGCGCCGCCTCCGGCCGCGGCCGGCTCCAGGTCGCGCAAGCGGTCGATTGCGCCGCGTGGCTGCCCAACGATCTGTTGGTCAAGCTCGACCGCTGCCTGATGGCGCACGCGACCGAGGGGCGCACGCCGTTTCTCGACCCCGAGGTCGCGAGCCTCGCCTTTCGTCTCCCCGACGAGCTCAAGATCAAGCGCGGGCTTGGCAAATACCTGCTGCGGCAATGGCTGGCCCAGCACCTGCCGATCGCCGCGCCGTTCGCCCGCAAGCGCGGCTTTACCGTGCCGGTGACGCGCTGGATCGCCCGCCGCGCCGGGGAGGTCGGAAGGCTGGTCGCGACGTCGGAGGGGGTGCGCGAGCTGTGCGACCCGGTCGCGGTGCAGCGGGTGTTCACCCAGGCCGCGCAAAAGCGCGCCGGCCGCGCCGCCTGGGGGCTGCTGTTCTACGCGCTATGGCACCGCTGCCACATCGAGGGCAAGGAACTTCCCGCCGACGCGCGCGAAGCGTTGGCCGAGGTATAAAAAATCCCCTCGCCCGCATTGCGTCGCATTGCGGGCGAGGGAGCGGCCCATCGCCGTGACGATGGGAGGGTGAGGGCGGCGCAAGCCGGGGGCGCCGCTCGCGTCGCTGCGCGCCGCGCCCTCACCCGGCCTGCGGCCACCCTCTCCCGCAATGCGGGCGAGGGGAAAGTTGGAGGCTACGACGTTCGCTCCGCGCCGAGCGCGGCGGCCTTGCCGTTAAGGGTCGCGATCAGCCCGTTGACGCCTTGCGTTTGCAGGATTGACGAGAATTCGGACCGGCGCGTCGCCAACTCGCTGATCGTGCCGTTGAGGTAGATGTCGGCGATGCGCCAGCCGCCGCCCGATTGCCGCATCAGATAGTTGATCTCGACGGGCTCGCCGGTCGACTTGACGATCCGGCTGGTGATGATCGTGCCGCCGGTGGATTGCTCCGCGCCGGTGACCTCGAGCTTTTCGCCGGCATAGGAGTCGAACCGGTCGGCGTAGACCGCGGCGATATACCGCTCGAAAGCCTGGGTGACCTGCTGCTGCTGCGTCGGGTTCATCCCGTTCCAGCTTGTCCCGACCGCGAGCCGCGTCATCAGCGGCAGGTCGAAGACCCGGCCGACCACCGGCTCGATCTTGGCATAGCGTCCGTGCGCGCCGAGCGTCGGGCCGTTGCGCATCGCGTCGAGCAGCGTCGCGTAGAGGGTGCGCACGGCGTCGGCGCCAGCCTCGGCGCGTGCGGGAGCCCCTGGAAGCGTGAGGGACAGCGCCACGACGGCGGCGAGAAAAGTGCGTGCCGTCCAGTCTGCTGACCGTCTCATGGGGCCCCCTGGGAAACGCCGAGTATGGCGGCAATAGATGCGTCGCCACAGGCGGCATTCAAGCGCATGGCAGCGTCACGCCACGATTTTCGCAGAAACGCCACATTTGCTTTCCCGCAATCCTTGTGTCGACAGAGACGCTGTCGCGGCGCCTTTTATCGGCTAAGCTCGAACTTTGCGGAGGATGGAGCCCCATGTCTTACATCTATGTTGTGCAAATGGACATTCCCGCGGCGATGGAAGCCGAATTGAACCGCGTCTACGACGCCGAGCATGTGCCGATGCTGTCGAAGGTGCCGGGGGTCCACAAGGTGACGCGCTATCGTCTCGAACAGTCGAACGACAGCCGCATGCAGAAATACATGGCGATCTACGAGATCGACTCGCCGGCGGTCGTGTCGTCGAAGGAATGGGAGGAGGCGGGCGCCTGGGGCGACTGGGCGACCAAGATCCGCCCGCACACGACCAGCCGCCACCACAGCTTCTTCGAGAAGGTCTGAAAGGAGCGCGGGCGTCCCGCCCGCAGTTCTTACGCCCGCCCCCTGTTACGAAAGTTGCGGGCGGGACGCCCGCACTTCTTACGACCGCAGGACCGCGCCGCTGGCCGAGCCGGTGACCTGGCCGTCGGCGTAGGCGACCTGGCCGTTGACGATCGTGTGGGTGACGCCGCGCGCCGGCATGACCATGCGCTTGGCGCCGCCGGGCAGGTCGAAGCGGCGCTCGCCGCGGCTCGCCGAGCCGATCGTCGCCGGGTCGAAGATCGCGATGTCGGCGGCATAGCCCTGCTTGAGGCGGCCGCGGCCCTTGATCCCGAACAAATCGGCCGGCTGCGAGGTCAGCCGCGCGACCGCCTGCTCCAGCGTCATGATCTGCCGCTCGCGCACCCAGGTGCCGAGGAGGTAGGTCGGATAGCCGGCGTCGCACAGCATGTCGACATGCGCCCCGGCGTCGCCGAGCGCGATCAGGACGCGCGGGTCGACCAGATTCTCCTCGACCCGCTTGATGTTGGCGTTGAACTGCGCGAGCACGAACTCGATGTCGAGATCGTCCTCGAGGGTCAGGTCGAGGAAAGTGTCGAGCCCGTCCTTCCCGCGTTCCTTGGCGATGTCGGCGACGGTGCGGCCCTCATGACGCTTCATCTCGGGCTTGTGCGCCTCATGCACGGTGATCCGACCCCAATCGCCGCTGAACCCGGTCGCATTCTTCAACTGCTCGCGGAAATGGTTGCGGAAGGCGGGGTCGGCGTAGACGGCGCGCTGCGCCTCCTTCGATTGGTCGGCGAAGACCCGAGCCCATGAGGTGAAGGCGGCGAACGAGAACGGGTTGCGCATGTTGACCTCGCGGGTCAGGGCCAAGGGCGAGGTCTGCGGCGTCGCGCCCGGCAGGGCCTTGGCTCGGCGCAACGTCTCGGGGCAGGCGTCGGGGATGTCGTCGCGCTGGAAAAGCGCGAGGAAGGTGACCGGCTGGCCGCTCTCGGCGAGAAGGAACGACAGCAGGTCGTGCTCGTCGTCGTCCATCACCGAAATCTTCTTGGTCAGCGCGATTTCGATCGCGCCCTTGCCCGTCTCCTTGAGCACGTTCGCATAGGCCTTGAGCTCGGCGCGGTCGGCATTGCGGCAGGCGAGGGGGCGCGCCTGGTAGCCCATATGCTGGTTCAAGACGGTCGTCGAAAAGCCGAACGCGCCGGCATCGACCGCCTCGCGCAGGAGCGCCTTGATCTGCGCGGTCTCGTCGGCGGTCGCGGCGCGCTCCATCGACGCTTCGCCCATCACGTAATGCCGGAATGGGGTCAGCGGCGCGAGAAAGCCGAGATTGAGCGCGGGGCCGCGCGCCGCCGCCGCGTCGAGGAATTCGGGAAAACTTTGCCAGTCCCAGGTGATCCCGGCATTGAGCACGTCGAACGGGATGGCCTCGACATTGACGAGGTCGCGCATCGCGATCTCGCGCGCCTCGGGCAGGCAGGGGGCGATGCCGACGCCGCAATTCCCCATCACCACCGAGGTGACGCCGTGCCAGATCGACGGGGTGATCGCCCGGTCCCAGCAGATCTGCGCGTCGTAATGCGTGTGCGGGTCGATAAAGCCGGGCGCGACGACGCAATCGGCGGCGTCGATGGTCTCGTTCGCCGCGCCGGAAATTTTGCCGATCTCGGCGATCCTGCCGTTCGACACGGCGATGTCCGCGACCTGTCTCGGCGCGCCGGTGCCGTCGACGATGGTGCCGTTCTTGATCAGCAAATCGTAGGCCATGGCCAGTTGCTCCGTCGCGGGAATGGTCCCGAAACGGTAAGCCTGGCTTACGGTGCTGTCGATTGCGAATACGGCATGGCCTCGTGCGCGCGCCGGCGCCGCCCCCAGGCTAGCGCCTGCTTCTCGACGAGGTGCCACGACAGGTAGGAGAGCGGCAGCGCCACCGCGAGCGCCCCGAAAAACACCTGCCACCACGCCGCCTGTCCGTGCGTCAGCCAGACGATCAGGTTTTCGGCCGGCCAGCCGTAAATGTAGAGCCCGTAGGAGAGGTCGCCGACATGGCGGGAATAGTCGAGGCCGGGATCGTGCCGGGTCGCGAAGCCAATGATCAGATAGGCGCCGGCGAGCGGGAACAGCATGATGAAGACGTGCAGCCAGACAAACCCGGCAAGCGCGGCGATCGCCAGCAACACGTAGGGCCAGCGATAGCTGAGCCGGTCGCGCAGGAACCACATCGCCATGCCCGAGGCGAAAAACCCCAGCAGCCACGCCATCTCGCCGAAATCGCCGAACGGCTTCAGAGATTTCTCGAACGCCACCGCGGCGATGCCGATCGCGGTCAGCACCAGCGTCGTCGACAGCCGCAGCAGCCGCGTCATGCCGAGCAGCAGCACCATCCCGTACATCATCATCTCGTAGCGCAGCGTCCACAGCGACCCGTTGACGATGTTGCCGACCGAATTGTCGACAAAGGTGACGCCGGGGAGGCTCGGCGAATTCGGTGTGAGGACGATCGAGCGCCCGAGATACGCGGTGAGGTCGGGGCTGTAGAGATAGTCGTGCCAGGAGAGGCTTGTCACCAACGGCCCAAGCACGAAGGCGCAGAGCAGCAGGTTGACCGCGAGGCCCGGGAAGATCCGCAAGACCCGCCGCAGCGCGAACCGTGCCGGCGCCGGGCGGCGGCAATAGCTGCCGGTGACGAGATAACCGCTGATCACGAAGAACACGAAAACGCCGACGAGGCCCAGCACGCATTGATTGCCGCTGAGCCGGACAAACGGCTCGTTGGCCTCGCTGCCCTCGGCGATCAGGAACGAGTGTGAAAACAGCACCGACAGCGCCGCGACGAGGCGCAGCGCGTCGAAATTGTTGGCGCGCTCGGCGACGCGGGTTTGCGGTATAGAGGCGGCCCCGGCGCGGGGATAACGCGTTGACGGGCCAAAGGGGATTACGGCCATGACCGAAGACATCCTGGTTCGACAGGCACGGCCAGAGGACGGTCCCGCGTTGATGGAAGCGATCGAACAGATCAATAACGAGACCGAGTTCCTCGGCGTTCCCGGCGAGGGGCATCCGTGGGACGGGCGGTTCGAGGCGGAGCTCGCCCGGATGGCCGAGCGGGGGGCGGGCGCGATGCTGCTGGCGCTCGATCGCGGCGCGTCCAATGGCGAGGCGATCGTCGGCTATCTGTCGGCCTTCGCCGGCTGGTACGCGCGCAACCGCGGCAACGTCTTTATCGCCGTCGTCGGGCTGCGCGAAGGATATCGCGGGCGCGGGATCGGCACGCGGTTGTTCGAGGCGGTCGAGGATTGGGCGCGGGCGCGTGGCGCGTGGCGGCTCGAATTGCGGGTCAGCTCACTCAACGAGCGCGGCCAGGGGCTCTACCGCAAGATGGGGTTCGCGGTCGAAGGCGCGATCCGCCAGGGCGTCTGGCGGCACGGCGCCTGGACCGACGATTTCTGGATGGGAAAGGTGCTCGATCCCGCCGCTCCGGCGATGCCCGTGCCCGATGCCGCCGAGCGGCGCCCGTCGGGCCGGCACGCGGCGCACACGCTCGTCGTGCGCGAGATGCGGCCCGGCGACGGCCCGGCGTTTCACGACTGGGAGATGCGCATGTGCGACGCGACGCCGCTCGCGATCAAGCAATCCGGCGAGGTCGGCGGCGCCGAGGCGATCGAGCACGATATCGCCGATGGCGCCGGCGACCCGCGCCTGTGGCTGGTCGCGGTGCAGCAGGACATGTACGGGCCGGAGGCGATCATGGCCTTTGCCGTCGCCTCGGTCGAGCGGCGCTTCCGCATGAGCCACGACGCGTTCGTGTCGGTCAGCGTCCTGCCGGAATGGGGCGGGCAGGGCCTCGGCCGGGATCTCCACACCCGCCTCGAAGCCTGGGCCCGCGACCGCGGCGCCCGCCGCCTGACCGCCAACATCCAAGCCCCCAACCGCCCCGCCCGCGCCTTCGCCGCCGCGCTCGGCTATGCGGAGGAGGTCGTGATGCGCGGGCAGTCGCGGATCGGCGGGTTGTCGGTCGACCGAATCAGGCTCGGCAAGCTGCTGGCGTCGTAAGGGTTCACCACGAAGGCACGAAGAACACGAAGGAAAAGGGCGCGAAGCGCCAAAATTCACAATGAGGCAGTGAGGCAGTGAGGCAGTGAGGCAGTGAGGCAGTGAGGCAGTGAGGTGCAGAGCGACGGAATCTCACTGCCTCACTGCCTCACTGCCTCACTGCCTCATTGTGAATGAATCTGTTGCGCGCTCCGCGCGCCTTCGTGCCTTCGTGGTGAATCCTCCCTACCCGTTCGGCATGGCGAGGAGCGGGTCGAGCAGGCGATCCAGCAGCGGCGCGATGCGCGCATAACCCGCGGCCGTGAAATGCAGCAGGTCGGGCGAGATGGCGCGCGTGAGGTCGCCGCGCGCGTCGAGCAGCACGCCGCCGATATCGGCGTAGAACACGGTTTTGTTGTCGCCGCAGCTTTGGATCAGCTTGTTGACCGCCTCGACCTTCTTCCTGAACGGGTCGCTCGGCGTCGCGCCGCGCGGCCACAGGCCGAGCAACAGGATGCGGGTGGTCGGCTCGCGCACCCGCAGCTTGATGAGGACCGCGCGGATGCCCTCGGCCGCGTCCTCCACCGAGCGGCCGTGGCCGATGTCGTTGGTGCCGATCAGGACGATCGCCACCTTGGGCGGAGGCCCGTCGAGATTGCCGTGGTCGAGCCGCCAGACGAGGTGCTCGCTGCGGTCGCCGCTGACCCCGGCGTTGAGCACGCCGCGCGGGGCCATGTTCGCGCGCCACAGCGCGGGGTCCCATAGCTGCGTGATCGAATCGCCGAGATAAAGCGCGCGATAGTGCTCGGCCTTGACCCATTGCTTGATCTCGTCGAACCGCTTGAGCGGCGCCGCCGCCTCGCGCGGCTCGGGCGCGGCGATCACGTCGTCGGTGAATTTGTGGCAGGCGACGAGCGACTGCGCCGAGGCCCCGTCGGAGATCAGAACGGGAAACAGGACGGCGAAGGCGATCGCCGCAGCGCGCTGGGCGAGGATCATGGCCAAAAACTCCCAAACGGCGGCGAGACGGCGCCAGGGCCGCGCGCTAGGATAGCCGGCACACAGACGGGAACAAGTGCGATGCCCCTCGAAATCCGCCCGATCCAGGGCGAGTTCGGCGCCGAGGTGATCGGTGCCCCGCCCGACCTCAGGATCGACGACGCGGGGTTCGGCGCGATCGAGGCCGCGTGGTTCCGGCATTCGATCCTCGTCTTCCGCGACCTCTACATGAAGCCGGCCGACCATGTCGCGTTCACCAGGCGGCTCGGCGACCTCCACATCATGGTGCCGTCCGAGTTCAACCTGCCGAGCCAGCCCGAGGTTTGGGTCGTGGGCAACGCCGTAGCGGACGGCAAGCCGCTCGGCCTGCGCGGCGCCGGGATGGGGTTTCATACCGACGGCGAGGACAAGTCGGTGCCGAACGCCGGCTCGTTCCTTTACGGCCGTCTCGTCCCGCCGGAGGGCGGCGACACCCTCTTCGCCGACATGGTCGCGGTCTACGCGGCGCTGCCGGCGGAGATCAAGGCCAAGATCGCCGGCAAGCGCGGCCGTTTCAGCCGCGCCGAGATGCACCGCGTCAACTATCCGAACATGCGCCCCTACAGCGCCGAGGAGCTGGCCGCGCGGCCCGACGTGTACCACCCGCTGGTGCGCCGTCATCCGCGCAGCGGCCGCGTGTCGCTCTATATCGGCCGCTGGGCCTGCGACATCGAGGGGATACCCAGCGAAGAGGGACGGTCGCTGGTCGCCTATCTGCAGGAATTCGCGCGGCAGGACCGCTTTGTCTACCGCCATCGCTGGCGCGACGGCGACGCGGTGCTGTGGGACAACCGCTGCACCCAGCATTGCGCGACCCCGTTCGACGAGGCGCGCTATGAGCGGCTGATGCATCGGACGACGATCGAAGGCGACGCGCCGATCATGGCGTAAGGCGCATGTCGTAAGGGGCCATGTCGTAAGGAGGACGTAAGCCAGGAGGCGTAACCCAAAGGGCGCTTGTGAACGGGGAGCATCTTATGACCAGCCGGGCTTGGTATGGCGTTGCGGTGGTCGCGCTGCTGGCCGGGCTCGGCGCGGCCGGGTGGACGGTGTGGCACGGGGTCGGCGGGATGGCCGGCTCGTTCATGCACCTGCTCGCGCCCGGCTCCACGACGCTGAATCTCGCCGAGACCGGCAGCTACACGATCTTTCAGGAGTCGCCCGGCACTATCGACGGGAAAGTCTATGTTTCGGACCATATCGGCGGGCTGACGATAGCGGTCACCGCGCCGGGCGGCGCCTCGGTTCCGGTACACGCGCCCTCGGGCAATGCGACCTACAACTATGGCGGCCGCCAGGGCGTCGCGTTCCTCGGCTTTGACATCACGGCGCCGGGCCAGTACCGCGTGACCGCTTCCTACCCGGCCAGCCATGGCGGCGACCAGGCCGTGCTGGCGATCGAGCACGGCTTCGCGTTTCGCCTGCTTGGGATCGTGCTCAAGGCGGTCGGGTTCGGGCTTGGCGGCGTGATCGCCGCATTGGTGATTTTCCTCGTCACCTTTATCCGCCGCGCCCGCCAACGGCGTCGGCTTGCCGCGGCACGCTAGTCTCAGCCGGCGGTGTCGCTTTATGCTGGCGCGAAGCACGCCAGGGAGACGCCGATGCCGAACGATTGGCCGAACTACCGAGAGGACGATTTCATCCTCAAGGACTACCGCTTCGCCAGCGGCGAGGTGTTGCCCGAGCTGAAGCTGCACTACCGCACGATGGGAACGCCGCGGCGCGACGGGTCCGGCAAGATCGTCAATGGCGTGCTGCTGCTCCAGGGCAATACCGGCACCGGCGAGAACTGGCTGCGGCCGAGCCTCGCCGACCACCTCTACGGACCGGGCCAGCCGCTCGACGCGCGAAAGTACTTCCTGATCATGCAGGACGCGCTCGGCCGCGGCGGGTCGTCGAAGCCGTCGGACGGGCTCCGGGGCAAGTTTCCGCGCTACCGCTATCGCGACATGATCGACAGCGGGTATCGGCTGATCACCGAGGGGCTCGGGGTCGGGCATCTGCGTCTCGTCATCGGCAGCTCGATGGGTGGGATGCATGCCTGGATGTGGGCCGAGGCTTATCCGGATCTGATGGACGGGGTCATCCCGATCTCGTGCCAGCCGGTCGAGATCAGCGGCCGCAACTGGCTCGGCCGCAAGGGTCAAGCCGAGGCGATCCGCAACGACCCGGACTGGAACGGCGGCTTCTACGACAAGAACCCGCGCCACTACATCTATGCCGCCGCCGGCAATTTCGGCACTGAGAGTCCGACCCGCATCCAGGAGATCGCGCCCACCCTCGCCGCCGCCAACGCGCTCTATGAAAAGCGCCTCGCCGACGCGGCCAAGGGCGACGCCAACAACTCGCTGTGGGCGATCGAGGCGATCCAGGACTACAACCCGGAGCCCGACCTCGACAAGATCAAGGCCAAGGTGCTCCTGATCAACGACCAGGAAGACCACGCCAACCCGCCCGAGCTCGGCACGGTCGAGCGGGCGATGAAGCGGGTTCGCAACGGCCGCTACGTCCTGATCCCCGCCGGCCCGAACACGCACGGCCATTTCAGCCATTTCTACGCCGAGATCTGGAAGCCGTATTTGATCGAGTTCCTCGCAGAGCTCGGCCCGGAAACAGCCGCCGCGGCGGAGTAACATCCAGCGCTGTCGTTGCGAGGCGCGCAGCGCCGCGGCAATCCCCATCCGGGGAGTCTCCTGCGGAGGGGGATTGCCGCGTCGCCTTCGGCTCCTCGCAATGACGCCGTTTGAAAGGGAGAACGCCAGTGCTCACCCGCGCCCTCGCCCTATTGCTGATCCTGGCGACGCCGGCCGTCGCCGCGGACGTCAACAAGAACTGGCCCAACTATACCGAGGGCGACTACACGATCGCCGACTATAAATTCGTCAGCGGCGAGACGTTGCCGCAGGTGAAAATCCACTACATCACCCTCGGCACCGCGCGGAAGAACGCGGCCGGGGAGATTGTCAACGGCATCCTCCTGCTCCAGGGCAACACCGGCACCGGCGCCAACTGGCTGCGGCCGACCCTCGCCGACGAGCTGTTCAAGCCCGGCCAGCCGCTCGACGCGGGGAAATACTTCATCGTCATCCCCGACCAGCTCGGGCGCGGCGGGTCGTCGAAGCCCTCGGACGGGCTGAGGGCCAAGTTCCCGCATTACCGCTATCACGACATGGTCGACGTATTGCATCGGCTGGTCGTCGACGGGCTCAAGGTCGCGCATCTGCGGCTGGTCATCGGCAGCTCGCTCGGCTGCATGCACACGTTTCTGTGGGACGAGACCTATCCCGATCTGATGGACGGCTCGGTGGGATTGTCGTGTCAGCCGGTCGAGATCAGCGGGCGCAACTACATGCTGCGCCACGGCGCGGCCGAGGCGATCCGGCATGACCCGGAATGGAACAACGGCGATTACACGAAAAACCCGACGGCCTACACCTATCGCGCCGCCGGCGAGGACATGACCGAGAGCCCGGTGCGCATCCAGGAAGAGGCGCCGAACATGGCGGCGGCCAAGGCGCTTTACGACAAGCGCCTCGCGCAGATCCAGAAGGGCGACGCCAACAACTCGCTCTACGAGACCGAATCGATCTACGACTACAGCCCCGAGACCGATCTGCCGAAGATCAAGGCGCATGTCCTGCTGGTCAACAACGCCGAGGATTTCGCCGACCCGCCCGACCTCGACACGATCCCCCGCGCGATGAAGAAGATCAAATACGGCACCTATGTATTGACGCCATACGGCAAGAACACGCACGGGCATTTCAGCCATTACTACGCCGAGATCTGGAAGCCCGCGCTGGTGAAGTTCATGGCGACGCTGCCGAAGGCGCCGTGATGGAAACTTTCGAAACCAGCGACGGCCTCAGCCTCGCCTATTACGTCGACGACTTCACCGATCCGTGG
Organism: Allostellaceae bacterium; assembly: GCA_036268075.1. Classification (GTDB taxonomy): domain Bacteria; phylum Pseudomonadota; class Alphaproteobacteria; order ATCC43930; family CGMCC-115725; genus DATARH01. The sequence goes on from DATAUV010000013.1 coordinate 135,812, forward strand.
CGAAAGGCGCCGACGCTGCTCCTGCTGCACGCGGCGATGGGGAGCGCGCGGCGGTATTACGCGTGGGTCCCGACGCTTTGCCGGCATTTTCGCACTGTCCGGCTCGACCTGCGCGGTCACGGCGCGTCGGAAATCCCGAAGGAGGGACCGACGCTCGAACGGCTGGTCGCCGATGTCGCCGAGTTGCTCGACCATCTCGGCTGCGGTCCGGCGCATGTCGTCGGCAACTCGGCCGGCGGCTATCTCGGCCAGCAGCTCGCGATGACTGAGCCGGAGAGGGTGCGCAGCCTGTGCCTCTTCGGCTCGACCCCGGGCCTCAAGAACAGCCAGGCGCCGAGCTGGATCCCGCAAATCCAGCAGAAGGGGATGCGCGGGTTCCTCGCCGAGACGATCCGCGACCGCCTGCCCGCCGACGCCGACCCGCGCCTCGTCGAGTGGTTTCTCGACGAGGCGGCGAAAAACGACCCCGCCTATATCGGCCGGTTCGTGCTGCTGATGGCGAGCTACGACTGGAGCGGCGAGGTCGAGCGCATCCAATGCCCGACAATGGTCGTCATCCCCGGAGCCGAAACCGTCGGCACGGTCGCCAATTACGACCCCTTCCGCCGCCTGTCCGATGTCGAGTTCCGGACGTATGCCGGCCTGCCGCACAATATCTGCGACGCCGTGCCGGAGCGGTGCGCGGCCGATGTGTTGGAGTTTTTGGAGAGGCGGTTTCCCGCCGCGAGTGCGCCGTAGGATGGGTAGAGCGGAGCGAAACCCATCGGTTTTTCACACCGCAGAGGACACGGAGAAGAGGAAGTTATCGAGTTTCTCTGTGATCTCTGTGTCCTCTGTCGTGAACCTTTTTTGATGGGTTTCGCTGCGCTCTACCCATCCTACGAGTTCGGTGCCGTAGGATGGGCTAGAGCGCAGCGAAACCCTGATTACAGCCCCGCCGGCCGCCGCAAGTGCCACTCGGTCGTGTGCTGGTAGGCCCAGCCGATCCGCAGGGCCGTCGCCTCGTCATACGGGTGGCAGGCGATCTGCAATGAGATCGGCAGGCCGTCGGCGGTGAAGCCGTTGGGCAATGACAGCGCGCACATCTCCAGGAGGTTGAAGACGCGCGTATAATGCGCCGGCGTCGTATTCTGGTCGATGTCGTGGATGGGAATCGCGGCGGTTTGGGTGGTTGGGGTGAGCAGCGCGTCGATCCCCTCCATCGCGCCGAGGAACTCGCGCTTGACCCGGTCGCGGTCGGCGAGGGCGGTGAGGTATTCGCGCGCGGTGATCGAGCGGCCGAGGCGGATGCGCGGGCGCACCGCCTCGTCGACCGGCAGGTTCGGGTTGTCGACGATGTCGCCGACGAGGGCATAGCTCTCCGACCCGATGATCCGGCCAGTTTGCAGCATCGTGTCGGCAAAGCGGAAGGGCAGGGGGGGGTTGACGATCTCGGCGCCCATCCGCGCGAGGAGGTCGAGCGAGGCGTCATAGGCGGCAAGCACGTCGTCCGCCGTCCCGGCGCGCTCGCCGACCGGCATCCGGCCGAGCCGGAGACCCTTGACGCCGCGTTTCAGCGTCGGCAGCGGGTTGCAGGGCGGCGGCGCCGACAGCGTGCGCGGGTCGAGCGGGTCGGCGCCCTGCATCACCGTGAACAGCAGCGCCGCGTCCTCGACCGTCCGCGCAATCGGGCCCGGCGTGTCGAGGGAGGGGGCGAGCGGCAGGATGCCGTAGGTCGAGACCCGGCCGATCGTGGTCTTGAGCCCGCTGAGCCCGCACCACGAGGCCGGCAGCCGCACCGAGCCGCCGGTATCGGTGCCGATCCCCCACGGCGCGAATCCGGCCGCGACCGCGACCCCGGTGCCGCTCGACGACCCGCCCGGCGTGCGCGCGACATCGAGGTCCCACGGGTTCCACGGCGTGCCCATGTGCTGATTGGTGCCCCAGCCGCCCATCGCGAACTCGACCGTGTGGGTCTTGCCGATCACGATCATCCCGGCCGTGATCAGCTTTTTCGCCAAGGTCGCGGTAACCGGCGAGATGCGGTCGCGCCACACCGCCGAGCCGCCGGTCGTGACGCGCCCTTCGAGGTCGATCAAATCCTTGAGCGCGATCGGCACGCCATGCAGCGGCCCGACCGCGTGGCCCGAGCGGATCGCCTTGTCCGCGGCCTCGGCGGCGAGCCGGGCCTCGTCCTCGTAGACATCGACAAAGGCGTGCAGCTTGGATTCGTGCGCGGCGATGCGGGCGAGGCAGGCCTCGACGGCATCGACCGGCGACACGCGCTGCGCGGCGATCTCCGCGGCGAGCGTGTGGGCCGGCAACAGGCTGGGATCGGTCGATGAAGACGGCATGGCGGTACCGAAGACGAGGGGCAGGGGGGCAAAGGATACGCCGCGCCCCGCCGGGCTCCAACGGCAATTGGCTCGTTTACTGGCGGCTCTCTACTCGCCGCGGCCGATCTCGGCGATCTGCTGGCCGTCCTCGTCCTGATGCGGCTGCGGATGACGGGCCGCGTGCGCGAGGTGTCGCGCTGTATGAGCGGGTTTCGGCTCGTCGCGCGAGGCGGTCTGGATCGCCGCGTGATGGTGGTGCGCAGTCGGCCCGGCCTTGGCTTCCTCGACGTCGTGATGCCGCTTCTGCTCGGCTTTCGCTTCCGCCGTCTCGTGGTGTCGGCTGTGTTTGACCGTGGCCTCGGCAAGCTCGTGGTGCCGGGTGGCCTTGGCCTCGGCAAGCCCGTGGCGGCGCTCGTGCTCGGTCTTCGCCTCGAGCGGATGCCGCTTCTGCTCGACCTTGGCCTCGAGCCGTTGCTTGCGCGGGGCCGGCTTTTCGGTCTCGGCCCGCGACGGCTGCGCATGGCGGCGGGTCGTCGGCTCGGCGACCTCTTCGGTCTCGTCGGAGGCCAGTTGGAACCGGGCGCTCTCGCGGGTCGCGACGGCGACCGGGTTCTCGCGCGGTTCGGACTGGTCGGGGTAGATGAAGCCGAAGGTCGGGTTGAGCCGGCCCCAGCTCTGCGAGCGCTCCTCGGCGACCCGCACCATGGTCCAGTCATTGTTCGCCGACACGTCGAACACGGCGGCACCCTCGATTACCGCCCCGCGCGGCCAGTTGGCCTGATTGACGAGGATCTCGCGGGCGCCGACGACGCGCGACACAACCGCGACATGCCCGGCCCACATCCGGCCCGCGGGCCGGAACACCAGCACTGCGCCCGGTGTCGGCTGATGGCCGCGGCGATAGCTGCCGGCGGCGTTGTCCCACCAGTCGCCGGCATTGCCGGAGATTTCGATGCCGGTCACCTCGCGCACATAGGTGACGCAATTGCCACCATACGATTCGGACGCCGCAGCCGGTAGGCTCAGCATCGTCGCGAACAGGCAACAGATAAGGCTAGTAACCCCTAACCGCACTCCGTGTCCCCCTCCCCATCCGGCGGAACTTCCCCATTCCTACCGGGCGGACGCGTGTATCGTCGGGGCTACATTACCCAATAATCCTCGCAACGCGACTCATTTTTACTCTCGATGATTGTCGCAGCGGAAATCTTGCCTGTTTGGACTGGTGTGGTGTTGTGGAAACACTGTGCTATTTCGGGAACACTCGCTGGTATACTCCCGGTGATCCGACATCGTGCCGCATGGCGGGTCGGACCCGGTTCGACCAGGGGTTGCCGTCGCGCACCTTGTCCCATTCCGGGCTTTCCGAAACCGCCGCGTTGGCGAACTCGTAGAGGGTTAAGTATTTGGGTTGGCTGTCGATTGCGACATAGCGCCGAGCGCCGAGGCAGCCGGGAACGGTCAGGTAGGGCGGGATGTAGGCGGTGTTATACCAGTCGTTGAATTCCTCCTCCATCGCCGCCGAAATATCGATCCGGCCCATCTGCAGAAACGGGGCCGGCCCCTGTGTCATTTCGATCGGATGGGTCTTGGTCGGAAAGATCTGGCGATAGCCGTTGATCAGGTAGTTTCGCCCGATCGTGCCGCCCGAGGCGGCCACGCGCTGCGGCGACGGCTTGAACCGGACGTCGTCGAGGAAGGCCGCGGTGCGCAGCACGTCCGGCGTTTCCAGCTCGTAGAGGGCGAGGTTTCTCGGCGTTCCCTTCAGCGCAATGTAGCGCCCGGCGCTGAGAAACCCGGGAATCGCGAGCAGCCGCGCGATGTGCTCCTCGTCGTACCAGCGGTGATAGGCTTCCTCGTGTTCGGGGTCCACATCGGACCACACCATCAAGAGGCCGGTCCCGCGCGTCTTGGCCATGTCACCCTCCCGTCGATTCGCGATCAGCGATTAAACACGCTGGGGACGCGAGACGGGGGAAAATACGTTAGACTGCCGCGGGCAGGGTCACCTGCCGCGAAGCAGAGAGCACAGGGCTGTGGCGGATCCGGAAGTGAGACGCATTCTCCGGCAATGGGACCGGGAAGTCGACGACGAGCGCCGGCGCGAGGCGCCCCGCCCGGACACCGGCCCGTGGCGCATCGTGTCGTGGCTGGCCTTGTGGTTTCTGTGGCTCGCTGTGCTGGCGCTGATCGTCGCGATGATCAGGCCGCTGCACTGGTAACCGCCAGCGGCCCCGCCGAGACGGGGCCGCTGCATCTCATCCCGAAACCGATAGCCCTTTAACGCGGCGGCGGCGGGACCGGCGCGCCCGGGCCGGGCCCGTAAGCGGGCGGCGGCGGCGCGATGCCCGGGGCGCCCGGCACGGCGTTGCCCTTCGACGACATGCACTGTGCGTAGAACATGTTGTATTGCTGCTGGATCGACATGCCGGCGCGCGCCGAGTTCGAGGCGCCCATGCTGCTTCCGACCACTGCGCCCGAGGCGGCGCCGATCGCCGCGCCGCGCCCGCCGCCGATCGCCGCGCCAAGCCCGGCGCCGAGCGCAGTGGTCAGCAGCGCCTGGCCGAGCCCGTTATTGTTGGCCTGCTGGGTCAACGGCGCAATCTGCTGGTTGGCAAAGGCCTCGCAGGTTGCCTGGTCGTTGGCGAACTGGTCGAACGGCTTGCCCTGGCCCGGCATCACCGGCACGGTCGGCGCCACGGCTTGCGGCGCGCAGGCCGCGAGCGTCAGCACGGTGGCCATCACCCCGGCCAGCCGCCCATCGATACGCATCATTGGTTTGTCTCCCCTAGGTCCTGATCCATCCCCGCGGCCGCATTATCGGGTGCGGTTTACGGCGCAAAGATGGCTAGTTATTCGCGTCGTTTCGGCTGAGCGTCCCCACGCCCTGGTCCGCGCCCCCTAACCAGTGCAATGGTCGGCGTTCTGATCTAACCTTCGCGCGCAGAACCTCGTGCCGCATAGCTGGAGCCGACATGCCCGATACGATCACGCCCGACACCCTGACAACCGACCAGACCGCTGCCGCGCATCAGCGCCAGGCGCGCATCGACCTCGCCGCGGCGCATCGCCTGGCGGTCGAGCACGGGTTCAGCGAGGGCATCTTCAACCACCTGACGCTGGCGGTGCCGGGCAAGCCCGACCGCTACTACCAGATCCCGTTCGGCCTGCATTGGTCGGAGGTGACCGCGAGTTGCTTCATGGAGGTGGGTTGGGACGGCACGGTTCTGGCCGGCGAGGGTGAGGTCGAGCAGTCGGCGTTCTGCATCCACGCCCCGATTCATCGCCTGGTGCCGCAGCACGCGTGCGTGTTGCACACCCACATGCCCTATGCCAGCGCCCTCGCGCGGCTGGAGGAGCAGGAGATTCTGCCGATCGGACAGACCGAGATCGGCTTTCTCGACAAGATCGCCTACGACCACACCTATACCGGCCCCGCGCTCGACCCGGCCGAGGGCGAGCGGCTCGCCGGTATCCTCGGCCCGGACAAGAAGATCCTGTTCATGGCCAATCACGGCGTCTGCGTCTGCGGCGGCAGCGTCGCCGAGGCCTACGACCTGCTCTATTACCTGGAGCGGGCGGCGCAGGTGCAGATCTACGCGATGTGGACCGGCCGCAAGCTGCGCGAGGTCAAGCCGAGCGTCGTCGAGCACACGCTTTCCCAATACCAGGCGTGCTGGCCCAATTACGGCAACAAGCCGAGCTACCAGCACCATTTCGACGCGCTGAAGCGCCTGCTCGACCGCCGCGAGCCGGATTACAAGGACTGAGGGATGGCCGGGTCTCCGACAGGATTGGTCGCTGACGCGGAGCAGCGGCGTATCACCGACATTATCAGCGCCCGGCGGCATGAGCTGCCGCCGGGGGCGCGGCGGCTCGACTACAATTTTGACCAGGACTGGGCCGGCGATCCGGCGGTGCACATCACGCTGGTCATGGCTAAGGAGATGGAGGGCGCGACCCATCGCGTGGCCGAGCTAAGCGGATTCCTCACAAGCCTCAGGGAGGAAATCATCGCGGCTCGCGCGACCTATTGGCCGTTTACCCGGATATCTGTCGAACGATAGGCCGTCCGCGTCGTGGCGCTTCATCATGACCTGCTGGAGCAGGCCGGCCATCTGGCTCGGCGTGAGCCGAATCGTCCACGCCAAGCGAGCCTCCGACGGGCTGTTTCGGCCGCCTATTACGCCGTATTCCACCTCCTGGCGTCAGAAGGCGCCAAGCTGCTCGGTTCCACGCGTCCAATTGGGTTGCGGGCTCAGGTCCAGCGAGGCTTCGCCCATCGCGACATGCGGGAGGTGTGCCGGCAATTTGTCGCCGGATCGCCGGCAGCGCCGACGCGCGCGCTGATCACCATCCCGATAGAGTCGCAATTACGCTCGGTGTGCGAAGTATTCCTGATGCTGCAGGACGCACGCCACAAGGCGGACTACGACGTAATTCAAGCGTTCGACCGGCTCGATGCGCTGAGTTTGATCGAGGCCGCCCAAACTGCCTTTGCCAACTGGCGCGCAATCCGGTCGACTCCGAACGCGTCGGTCTTCCTCACAGCCTTGCTGCTGCAGCGGCAATGGCAGTGATATAAGCTGCACAAGAGATTGTGCGCGTGACGCATCCGAACGCGCAATGATAGGGAGGTCCTCCATGAACGACGTTGCCCCGATCCGCAAGCTCGCACCCATCACCGAGGCGATCAAGCCGGCCAAATTCGCGCATTTCGTTTTGCGCACCGGCCAGGTCGACAAGCTGGCCGAGTGGTATCAGACCGTGCTTGCCGCGCGCATCGTGTTCCGCGACGAGCGGCTGTGCTTTCTATCCTATGACGACGAGCATCATCGGCTCGCGATCATCAACGTGCCGGGGACCGGCGTGCGCGACCGCAACTCGGCCGGCACCGACCATGTCGCCTACAGCTACGACAATCTCGGCGACCTGTTGTCGACCTATCGCCGGCTCAAGGCGGCGGGGATCACGCCGAACTGGCCGATCAACCACGGCGTCACGACCTCGATCTATTACGTGGACCCCGACAACAACCGGGTCGAATTGCAGGTCGACAACTACAAGACGCCAAAGGAGCTCGACGGTTATTTTCAGGGCCTGGCCTTCCGCGACAACCCGGTCGGCGTGACCTATGATCCCGAGGAGCTGTGCCGCCGCTACGAATCCGGCGAGGCAATGGAAAGCCTGCTCGCGATCCCGCCGTTGCCCGAGGGCAAGACGCCCTGGGACATGATCAGCAGTCACTGACGCGGCGATGGAGCTTCAGGTCGAGCATCTCTCCGACGGCGTCGCCCGCGCGGTTGCGATCGGGCGGTGGGACGTCGCCGGGGCCGCCGCGATCGATTTGCGCCTCAGCGTGCTCGCCGGCAGCGGCCGTTCGGTCATCGTCGACATGGCGCAGGTGACGTTTCTGTCGTCGATGGGCATCCGCTCGATCCTGATGAGCGCCAAAACGGTGCAGCTCCGCAAGGCGACGCTGGTGCTGCTGGCGCCGGTCGACACGGTCGAGCAGGTACTGACCTCGACCGGCATCGACAGGATCGTGCCGATCCACCGCGATCTTCCCGCCGCGCTGGCGGCTGTCGGGGGATAGCTACGGGCGGGGGAACCGCCCGCGCCTTGACAGCGGCCATCGCCCGTTCATGCTGTCGCCCGCCCTCCACGCCAGCGAAAGTTCCACCGCCATGCTCAGCGCCGATCTCAGCGGCAAGACCGCGCTCGTCACCGGCAGCGCCTCGGGCATCGGGCTCGCGACGGTCGAGACCTTTGCCCGCTGCGGCGCGACGGTCGCGCTCAACCACCTGGCCGACGACCCGCGCGGCGCCGAGCAGGTCGCGCGGCTCAAGGCGGCCGGATACAAGATCATCGCCGCGCCGGGCAACGTCTCGGTGCCGGTCGAGGCCGAGTCGATGACGGCGCGGGCGATCGATGCGCTCGGCCGGCTCGATTTCCTCGTCAACAACGCGGGCACGCCGGCGACCCCGGTGCCGATCCCGTTCCCCGACCTCGACCGGCTGACCGAGGGGTTCTGGCAGACCATCCTCAACACCAACCTGATCGGCCCGTTCCGCTGCACTCACGCCGCTGCGCCGGCGCTGAAGGCGGCGCAGGGGGCGATCTGCAGCACCGCCTCGATCGCGGGCGTGCAGGGGAGCGGCAGCTCGATCCCCTACGCGGCGAGCAAGGCCGGCGTCATCAACCTGACCCGCAGCCTCGCCCGCGCGCTGGCACCGGACATCCGGGTCAACGCGGTCGCGCCCGGCTTTGTCGACAGCCCGTGGAACCAGGAATGGGACGCCGACCGCAAGGCGGCCTCGATCGAGCGCACGCCGTTGAAGCGTCCCTGCACGCCGCAAGACATC
>DATAUV010000014.1:0-12875 GCA_036268075.1 Allostellaceae bacterium
GTTTGGTGTTTCGCCATTGAGCTTGAGTGCGCTGGTCCGCATTACGACGAACGCCCGCGCCTACAAGCAGCCCAGCCCGATCGAGCAGGCTTTTTGCCTATTGCGATAACCTTTGAACCAGTCCCATTGCGAGCCCATACAGCCGGGCGAGCGTCACTGGACGATCTTCAGGAGGCTCTGCACCACTGCGGACATACGAGGCCCCCTCGTTTCGGACGCCTGGTTTGCTGCGCTCGCCATTGAGCATGACTGCACTTGGATCACGTACGATCGGGATTACGCGCGCTTTCCGGGGCTCGATTGGAAGGAGCCGGCCGCATGAACAAGCCGCTTATGCGTTCCCCCGCGCCTCCCGCCACAGCCCCAGCTTTTCCTGCACCGGGCGGTCGGAGAAGCTGAACAGGACGGATTCGCTCGTCGCGTGGTGCGAATGGGGCATCCAGCTCGGGACGACCCAGATGTCGCGCGGACGCCAGCGCATGACCGTGCCGCCGATGCGGGTTTCGCCCTCGCCTTCGACGGCGACGTAGACCGTGCCGTCGGTCGAGCGGTAGGGGCTGCCGGCGTAGCCTTTCGGCAAAAGCTGCAGGAAAGTGCCGATCGTCGGCATCGCCGACTCGCCAGTCGCCGGGTTGACGTAGCGCAGCTTGTGGCCGTGACAGGGGTCGGGGTCGCCGTTCCTGGCGAGCGCCGCCAGCGCCTCGCGGCTGCGGGTGTAGGGGTAGTTGAAGACCGGCGAGGTCTTGACCGCCGGCTTCCAATCGACCGGCAGCAGATTGTGGCCGTAGCGGGCGAGCGCATCGCCTTCGGGACGCGAGACCGCCTGTGTCTCCTCCGGATAGCCCTCGGCGAAGCTCGCGTTCAACAGGTTCACCAGTTGCACGTCGAGGCCGTCGAGCCAGACCATCGGCTCGTTCGTGTCGTTGCCGTGGTCGTGCCAGGTCCAGGACGGGGTGATGACGAAATCGCCCGGCTCCATCAGCGTGCGCTCGCCATCGACCGCGGTATAGGCGCCGTACCCCTCGATGATGAAGCGCAGCGCCGATTGCGTGTGGCGATGCGCCGGCGCGACCTCGCCCGGCATGATGAGCTGCAACCCGGCGAAGAGCGACCCGGTGATCGACGCCTCGCCGCCGAGCCCCGGGTTCATCAGCATCAGCACCCGCCGCGTCGCCTCCTGCGCCGTGATCAGGCTGCCGGATTGCATCAGATGCGGGCGCACGTCGGCGTAATGCCAGATCGTCGGCTGGCATTTGGGCTGCGGCCGCGCGGTGACGAGGCTGTGGAGCTGCTCCCATAGCGGCGCGAGGTTGGCGGGCGCGATCTTGTCGTAGAACGCCTGCCGTTCCGGCGTGCGGGCGGGAGCGGCCTCCGTTGCCATCGTCTACTCGGCGGCCTCGCGCCGGGCGTCGCCGAGGCTGTAGCCGATCGCGGCGAGGTCGGAGAGCAACGCCTTCGACTGCGCGTCCGAGAGCCGCTCCATCGGCGGGCGCACGGCGGCCCAGTCCGGGTCGTTGTGGAAATGCGCGACGATGCGCTTCAGCGCCGGCACCATCGGGTATTTCTGGATGGTCATGCGCACGCGGGTGATATCGGCCTGGAGCTGGTCGGCCTGCGGGGTCTTCCAGTTCTCATAGACCTTGCGGATGCCCGGCACGTTGACGTTGCCCGACGCCGTGATGCAGCCGACGCCGCCGGCGCGCAGCCCGTCGAGCAGGAACACCTCCGAGCCCGGGAAGATCGCGAAGCCCTCCGCCGAATAGGCCTTGCACAGCGCCTCGGTGTTCGACCAGTCGCCCGAGCTGTCCTTGAGGCCGACGACCGTGGTCGGATAGGCCTTGATCAGCTTGCCGACAAGCTCGATCCCGATCGGGATCATCGTCTGCGGCGGGATGTGGTAGAGGTACATCCGGAGCGCCGGCGAGGCGACCCGGTCGATCACCGCGGCGATGAAATCGTAGACGCCCTGCTCGGTCATCCCCTTGTAGTAGAACGGCGGCAGCATCAGGACGCCGCCGACGCCGTGCCCGACCGCATGCTTGATCAGCGTCGTCGCCTCGGTGATCGAGCAGGCGCCGGCGCCAGGCATCAGCCTGGAAGCGGGAATGCCGGCGGCGATCAGCTTGTCGAGCAGCGCCATGCGCTCTGCGCCCGACATCGAGTTCGCCTCGCTGGTGGTGCCGAAGATCGCCAGCCCGTCCGCGCCCTGGCCGAGCAGAAACCGGCAGAACGAGATAAACCGCCCGGCATCGGGCTCGCCCGACGGGGTGAACGGGGTCAGGACCGGGACCAGAACCCCGGCGAATTGCTGCGGCGACGGCATACGGTTTGTCTCCTTCGATCTCTTTCACGCATCCCGGCGAAGGCCGGGGCCCATCCCCGCCCCGGCCTTCGCCGGGGCGGCAGGGAGCTAGACAGTCTGCAGGATTTTATCCTTGGTGATGTCGGGCGCCATGATCTCGTGCCAGTCGGCGTCTCGAGGCAGCACTTCCTCGCCGGCACGGATGTGGTAGTAGCTGGTGCCGGTGCCGGCGGGGTCGCCACCCGCCTGGACGGTCCTCGCCGCCTGGCCCAACATGCGCCGCAACTGGCCGATCGCCTTGTCGCCCGGGCCGAGATGTTCCTTCGAGCGGTCGACAATCGGACCCATGCTCTCTTGCAGGGCGCGGTCCTGCTGGTTGATGCCGTCGATGCCGCTATAGGTCTCGGTGCGCTGGACCGCACGGTCGAGCCCGTAATTGTTCGACCGGTTCTGGAACGACCGGAATGTCTTCTGGTCGACAAAGTCAGGCCCGTTGCCGATGCCGCGCTCGGCCCGGTCTTCCTCGGTCAGCGGTGCATCGGTCGTCGAGTACATCCAGTTGTAGACCATGCAATTGTAGTCATCGATCGGGACCCAGATGTGGCCGGCGTCGAGCGGCAGGCCGCTTTCCGAGGTCGAGGGGCGGATCTGGTGGAACGGCATGATGAAATGGTAGCTGCGGATGTGCACCTCGGAGTCGCTGAGCGGCCGGATGCCGGCGTAGAGATACCCATAATCGGTAACGTCGACGACCAGCTTCGGCGCCTTGCCGCGGACGAACGGGTTTGACGGCTTGATCCCGCCGCGCGTCGAATTGTCGGTCAACAGGCGATGGAGAATCGGCGCGTGCGATGTGTCCACACCGCCTTCGAGCGCCTGCAGATAGTTGCATTCCTCGATGACCTTGGAGACGTGCCGGCGCTGCTCCGGCACTTGCGTCCAGGCGAATTTCGGCGCGGGCGGCATCCGTTCGGCCGGCCCCATATAGGCCCAGACGAGGCCGCCGAGCTCTACCGTCGGATAGGCGGTGAGGTGGATGTGCTGCTTGAACTGGTTCTCCGGAGGCTCGTTCAACTGATCGACGCAGTTACCCTCAACGTCGAATTTCCAGCCATGATAGACGCACCTGAGCCCGCATTCCTCGTTGCGCCCGAAGTAGAGCGAGACCCGGCGGTGCGGACAGAATTCCTCGACCAACCCAATCCGGCCGTCGGTGTCGCGAAACGCCACGAGATCCTCGCCGAGCAATCTGACGCGGACCGGTGCGCTGTCCGGCTCGGCGATCTCCGTCGATAGACAGGCAGGCATCCAATACCGCCTCATCGTATCGCCCATCGGCGTGCCGGGGCCGACGCGGGTAATCAGCTCGTTTTCCTTCGGTGGGAGCATCGTGGGTCTCCTGGCGCGGATTTCGGCGGTCGCTGTGCCGAGAATAACGTATTTCCGATGAAACGGGAGGGGATTCGGGAGATTTCTGAGCGTTCCGGCGGAGGATGACCCTCGCGACGCTGGCTCTTGTTCCGCCTTAGGATAGATTGAGTTGTCCCGCCGCCAGCGCATTCAAACATGCAGTCGCCCCGCTTTACCCGTCATCCCCGGACATGCTGACCCAGCAGCTTCTCGCGCTGCCGCTCGGGGCGCAGGTGGGGCTCGCCCTGGTGTTCGTGTTCGGCGGCATCGTCAAGGGCGTCACCGGGGTGGGGCTGCCGCTGGTGCTGGTGCCGCTGACGGCGCAGTTGATCCCGGTCGCCGAGGCGGTGGCCCTGGTCTCGGTGCCGATGGTGGCGACCAACGTGACCCAGGCCGCGGAGGGCGGGCATACACTCGCCGCCATCCAGCGGATTTGGCCGATCCTCATTCTGCTGATCGTCGGGACGCTGATCGGCGTGCATCTGCTGGTGACGGTCGACCGGCGCCTGCTGAGCCTCATGCTCGGCATCTGTTTTCTCGGGTTGGCGGCGCTGCTGGTGGTGATGCCGCGGGTGCGGCTCGCCCCGGCGACGGCGCGCTGGATGGGACCGTTCGTCGGGCTCGGCTCCGGGGTGATCGGCGGCATGTCGGCGATGTTCGGCCCGCCGATGATCGCCTACCTGGTCGGGCTCGGCACCGAGCCGGACAGCTTCGTCAAGCAGATGGCGATCTTTGCCTTCACCGCCGCGTTGGCGATGCTGCTGGCGCTCGGCGGATCGGGCACGCTGTCGGGCCTCGACCTCCTGGTGTCGGCCGCGGCGATCGTGCCGATCCAGATCGGCATGGCGATCGGCCGCTGGCTGCGCCGCCGCATCAAGCCCGGATTGTTCCGCGCCCTCGTCCTCGTCATTCTCGCCGCCGGCGGGATCGATTTGTTGCACCGCGCCTGGCAGTGACGCCCCGGAAAGGGAAAACGATGCCCGCAACCAACACCCCCCGCCGGCGCCGGACCCGCACCGCCGACCGCGCCTGCCGTGTCTGCGAGAGGCATCGGCCCGATTCCGAGCTGATCCCGGCCGCGCTCGTGCGGCCCAATATCGGCGAGGTGATCCACGCCGCCTGCCCCGCCTGGGACGCCACCGGCTATATCTGCCGCCCCTGCCTCAACCGGTTTCGCGGCGAGTTCGTCCGCGCCGAGATGGAGCGCGATATCGGCGCGCTGACCGGGCTCGAGGAAGAGGTCATGCACAGCCTGCATGACGGCGCGCTCGTCACCGACAACACCAACCGCGAGTTCGAGAGCTCGCTGACCTTTGGCGAGCGCATCGCCGACAAGGTCGCGGTGTTCGGCGGAAGCTGGCGCTTTATCATCCTGTTTTTCGCGGGGATGACGGCCTGGATCATCATCAACAGCCTTTTGATGCTGAAGGCCCCGTTCGATCCCTACCCCTACATCCTCCTGAACCTGGCGCTCTCGATGCTGGCCGCGGTGCAGGCGCCGGTCATCCTGATGAGCCAGAACCGCCAGGAAGACCGCGACCGCCTGCGCGCCGAAAACGACTATCAGGTCAACCTCAAGGCCGAGCTCGAAATTCGCGGGATCAACGAAAAGCTCGACCAGCTCATCCACCAGCAATGGGCGCACCTACTGGAAATCCAGCAGATCCAGATGGAGATGATCGACGATCTGGCGGCGCGAAAGGGGAAGTAGGCTAGGACGGCGTCGCGGCTTCCGGCACTGCGCGCCGAGGCAGCTTCTCGACCAACTCGCCTATCCTCGCCCGAGCCCGACGCAGCTCATACAGCTTCTGTAGGTTCAGCCAGAACTCGGCGCTGGTGCCAAACCAATGTCCGAGGCGGAGGGCGGTGTCCGCGGTGATGACCGCTGACCTTTGATGATGCCGGTGATGCGGCTTACCGGGACCCCGATGTCGCGCGACAGTTCCACCGCAGATAGGCCGAGCTCCCTCAGCTCTTCGACAAGGTGCTCGCCAGGGTGTATCGGCGCTCGGCTCATGCTGCGGCTATCGTAGTGCCGGGTCTTTTGGAGTCGAGTCACACCCTCTCCTATTCGTCGTTCCCGCGAAGGCGGGAATCCAGAGCCATCGCGACGGCGCTTGCCCCTGGACCCCCGCCTACGCGGGGGTGACGAAAGAGGGGCTATCGGCACTCAAACAGATCATGGCTAATGCCAGCCCTAGACCTCACCCTCCGCCTTCAGCATCCGCACGGCTTGGCGCAGTGCATTTGCCGTGTCGGCGAGCTCGGCCTCGCCGTGGGTGCAGGAGATGACGCCGCCCGGATGGCTGCTGAAATCGACGCCGTGCAGCATCGTCGCCAGACGGAATTTGTGGATGATCCCCGCGTTCTTGGTGCCCTTGAAGTGCTTGGCTTCGAACGGCATCGGGTCGAATTCGGTCGGCCGCACCGCGATGTTTTCGGGGTTGGTGAAGATCTCGACAGACGAGAACGTGCCGTAGGCCGCCCAGGGCATCCCCTCTTCCTCGAACACCTCGTTGAGCCGCTGGCGGAGGTCGGCGCCGAACTGGTTGGCGCGGGCGCACGCATCGGTCTCGGCGACGATCTTGAGCGTCGCGATACCGGCCGCGGCGGAAAGCGGGTTGGCGTTGAACGTGCCGGGGTGATTGATCTTTTCCTTGCCGGCCTCCTTGGTGACCTCGAAATCGAGAAGGTCGAGGATGTCCTTGCGGCCGGTCACGGCGCCACCCGGCAACCCGCCGGCGAGGATTTTCGCCAAGGTCGTCAGGTCCGGCTTGATCCCGTATTCGGCCTGGGCGCCGCCCGGCGACACGCGAAAGCCGTTGACCACCTCGTCGAAGATCAGGAGGACGCCGTGCTCGGCGGTGAGCCGGCGCAGGGCTTGCAGAAATTCGGGGTCGATCGGCAGGCGGCCGCCATTGGCGCCGGTCGGCTCGATGATCGCGGCGGCGATCTCGCCGCTATGCTGCTCGAGGAGCTGCGCGAGCTGGATCTCGTTGTTCTGGTCGCAGAGGAGGACGTTGCCGGCCACTCCGTCGAGGACGCCGGTCGTCGCGGTGCCGTCGAAATGGCTCGTATGGCCGGTCGTCATGTGATCGTGCCAACCGTGGAAATGATAGTTGAAGCGGATGATCTTGGGCTTGCCGCTGAACGCTCGGGCGAGCCGCACCGCCATCAGCGTCGCCTCGGTGCCGGAGCTGGTGAAGCGCACCCGCTCGGCCGACGGGATGAGGCGCTTGACCAGCTCGGCCCAGGCGATCTCGAGCTCATGGCAGGCGCCGTAATGGGTGCCGCGGTCGAGCTGGGCGTGCACCGCCGCCATCACATCGGGGTTGCAATGCCCGAGCAGCATCGCGCCGTGGCCGCCGAAATAATCGACGTAGCATTTGCCGTCGACATCCCATTTGCGCGGCCCCTGCGCCCGCGCGATGTAGATGCCGTACGGCTCGATGTAGCGGGAATCATGGGTGATGCCCGACGGGAACATCGTCGCCGCCTCCTGTGCCCGCGCGGCCGAGCCCGGCGTCGCGGCGCGGTAGGCGGCGATGATCGGCGAGTTCGTGGTCAGGGTGTCGGGCATGGATCAGCTCCGCTGGAGGCGTCGCGTCTGTTGTACAAAGGATGCCGCCGCGGCGAAAGCCGGGATGGCTGCATGGGGAGCGGGAGCCGATGACGCAGTCATACGAAACAGAACTCCAGGCCCGCTTCGGCCCCGATGTCGATCTCGGCGGCGAGGGCGAGGAGCATCCCTGGCTCAAGCAGGTGCTGACACGCCGCACCCAGCGCCGCTACAGCGACCGGCCGGTATCGGATTCGGTGGTGAGGCTGGTTCTGGCCGCGGGGTTTTCCGCCTCGTCTAAATCCGATTTCCAGCAGGCATCGGTGGTCTGGCTGGCGGACCGTGCGAGACGCGACCGGCTCGCGGCGCTGTTCCCCGACATGCCGTGGATCGGCAACTCGCCGGTGTTCCTCGTGTTTCTCGGCGACGCACGGCGGCTCGAACAGCTCACCCCGCACCCGGTCGAGAACGGCACCCTCGAAGGATTTTTCAACGCCACGGTCGACGGCGCCCTCGCCTTGCAGACCGCGATCCTCGCCGCCGAGACGCTCGGGCTCGGGACGTGTCCGATCAGTGTGCTGCGCAATCACATCGGCGCGGTCGCCGAGATACTGGAATTGCCGGACAAGGTCTTCCCGGTCGCCGGTCTATGCCTCGGATATCCGGCGCAGCAGGGGTTCGTCAGCATGCGCCTGCCCCCGGAGGCGACCGTGCATCGCGACCGCTACGACGAATCGGGACAGGCCGAGGCTATCGCCGGCTACGACCGCCGCCGCGACGCGCGCCACTCGATCGCCGACCGCCAGCGCGATCCCGCCCGTTTCGGCACGGCCGAATTTTATGGCTGGTCGGAAGACAAGGCGCGCCAGGCGATGACCCCCGAGGGCCAGGCCTTCGCGACGTATCTGAGGGCGCACGGCTTCTCATTGGACTGATCCCTTCGCCCCGAGAGTGGGGAGAGGGAGAAATAACGAAGAAAGGCCGCCCGTTTTACCGGGCGGCCTCCCATTCGATTTACTGCGGCCTAACCGAGCCGCGCCGTCGCCTTTCTCAGGCGAGGATCTCCGCAGGGATCCTGGTCACGGCAGCGGTCGCCCGCAGTTGATCGTTAGACACAGGATCACCTCCTTTCAGTTGTTGGGCTAAGAAGTGCAGTGTACGGACTCGCAACGGGCACGACAAGATAGGTCCCGTTCTGCGCAATACTCGCCCGTAAGGCCTTTGGCCGCGCTGGCTTTGGCAATTTTCGCAATGCCCGGGCCGCCGTGACAATGCGCCGCAGCGCTCCACGCGCACCCGAATCGCTCTCTACGAGTGCCGCGCGCTTCATGCCATAGTGCCGCCCGCAACCAGAAAGAGCGACGCGCCCATGTCGAGTGAAAGCCGAATGACGGTCAACGGCATCGAGTTGGAGGTGCTGCGCCGCGGCAGCGGCCGCCCCGCCCTCCTGATCCACGGCATGGACAGCGTGTCTCCGGGCGCGCCGTATCTGGACCTCCTCGCCCGCCACGCCGAGGTCATCGCGCCCTCATCGCCCGGCTTCGGCCATTCGCCGCGGCCAGATGATTTCGACACGGTCTACGACCTCGTGCGCCTTTACCTCGCCCTGCTCGACGACCTGCCGGGCGACAAGATCGACGTGATCGGGTTGTCGTTCGGCGGCTGGCTCGCGGCCGAAATCGCGGTCGCCTCGTGTCATCGCGTCAACAAGCTGGTGCTGGTCGACCCGCTCGGGATCAAGATCGGCGGGCGTGAGGAACGCGACATCCTCGACGTCTTCAACACCCATCCGGACGAGGTCAAGAAGCGGAGCTGGCACGACCCCGCCAAATCCCCCGATTACGATGCGATGACCGACGACGAGCTGATCGTCCACGCCCGCAACTGGGAATCGCTGTGCCTCTACGGCTGGCATCCGTACATGTACAACCCGCAGCTCAAGCAATGGCTCGGCCGCGTCCGCGCGCCGACGCTGGTGCTGTGGGGCGCGGGCGACGGGATCGTGACGCCGGATTACGGCCGCACCTACGCGGGCCTCATCCCCGGCGCCAGGTTCGAGCTGATCGACGAGGCCGGTCATCACCCCGAAGAGGAGCAGCCGGAACGCTTTGCCGAGGCCGTGGCCGCGTTCCTAAAAAGCTAGGAGACCGACGATGCGCTGGAGCGACGAACGCATCCTGACAACGCATACCGGCAGTCTGCCCCGCCCGCCGGAACTCACCCGGCTCTACGTCCGCCGCGCCCGCGGCGACGCGGTCGATGCCGCCGACGTCACCCAGCGCGGCAAGGACGCCGTCGCCCAGATCGTCGCCAAGCAGATCGAGAACGGCGTCGATATCGGCAATAACGGCGAGCAGCAGCGCGAGGCGTTTTTCCTGTACATCCGTCATCGCATGACCGGGTTCGGCAGCTCGTGGAAGCGCTGGCCGCGGGGCGATGTCGAGCGCTATCCGATCCTCAAGGCGCAGATGGCGGCGATGCTGGCGGCGCGCGAGGCGGTCGGCAATTACGAGCCGCCCCGCTGCATCGCCGAGGTCAAGTACACCGACGACACGGAGCTCAAGACCGAACTCGCCGATTTCCGCACCGTACTCGACGCGACCCCGAACGGGTTCGCCGAGCCGTTCTACACCGCCCCCTCGCCCGGCATCATCGTCGGCGCGATGAAGAACGAGTTCTACGACACCGAGGACGCCTATCTCGACGCGGTCGCGGCCGCGCTCAAGATCGAATACGAGGCGATCGTCAAGGCCGGCTACCTGCTCCAGCTCGATTGCCCGGACCTCGCCCTGGAGCGGCACCTTTCCTATAACGACCGGCCGCTCGGCGATTTCCTCGATTTCGTCGAGCGCGTGATCGCGGCGATCAACAAGGCGATCGTCAACGTACCGCGCGACCAGGTGCGGCTCCATGTCTGCTGGGGCAATTACGAGGGACCGCACGACCGCGACGTGCCGCTCGAAGACATCCTGCCGATCCTGCAAAAAGCCAATGTCGGCGGCTTCGTGTTCCCGTTCGGCAACCCGCGCCACCAGCACGAATACCGCGTCCTCGAAAAGCACCCGCTCGCCGACGACCAGATCATCGTCGCCGGCGTCGTCGACGATCTGACCGGCTTTGTCGAGCACCCCGAAGTCGTCGCCGACCGCCTCGAAAACGTGGCTCGCATCATCGGCGACCCCCGCCGCGTCCAGGCCGGCACCGATTGCGGCTTCGACACCTCCGCCGGAATGGGCCGCGTCACCGAAGACGTGATGTGGGCCAAGTTTCGCGCGATGGCCGACGGGGCACGGATCGCGAGCAAGCGGCTGGGGATGGGTTGATTTCTACTCCGCGGCCTCGGGAACAAAGCTGATCATAAGCCTTGTTCCCGTCGCCTCTGCAAAGCGCTCAAGCGTTCGCGTCGACGGCTTGAACCGACCACTCTCCAGGCGCGCGATTGCAGCCTGGGTCGTTTTCATTCGTTGAGCTAGCTGCTCTTGCGTTAGGCCGGCACGACCTCGCGCCTCAATCAATGCGGAGGCAAGACTGAATTCCTCCTCCAGGGCGGCGTATTCGGCACGGTATTCGGGATCATCGCGCATCCATTTGCGATGCAGATCATCCGCCGGAATTTCTTTCATACGACCTCCTTCGCCCTGATCTCGGCGAGACGGAGCGCACGTGGCGGGGTTTTTTGCGATTTCTTCGCGAAGACATGTACGACCACGACGCGCTGACCCGACGCGGCCACGTAGATTGCGTGGGCAATCCCGTCACGGCCGATCATCCGCATTTCCTACAACCTGTCCCTCAGATATTTGACGTGCGGCTCGCGCATCTGTTCGAGCCCATGGGACTGGATCAGCGTGACGATCCGATTGAATCGCGCCCTGATATCGGCGGGCATCGCTTCCAACTCCGCGACGACAGCCGGATTCAGCAGGGCGACGGTCCACCCGCTCAGCTAGGAGGGTATGCCGAATTTGCAATGCCCTTTAAATAACTCCCTCCTCCTTCATCCCCTTCACATCGCCGGGGCTCATACCGAGCCAGCTTCCGAACACTTCTTCGGAATGCTGGCCGAGGAGCGGGGCGGGCTTGATCTCCGGCGGCTTGCCGTCGAAGCGGACGGGGAAGGTCGGCATGCGGAAATCGCCGGCGGGGTGGTGCTGGGTCTGGATGATCCCGCGCGTGGCAAAGGTCTCCTCGGCGAGGAGGTCGCCGGTGTCCATCACCGCGCCGGCCGGCACCCCGGCGGCGCCGATGAGCTGCATCGCCTCGTGCTTGGTGTGTTGGCGGGTCCAGGCGGTGACGATCTCGTTGACCTCGGCGGCGTGGGTCGCGCGCTTGTCGCGGTCGACGTATTCGGGGTCGTCGGCGAGGTCGAGCCGGCCGATCACCTTGCACAGCCGGCGCCAATGGTCCGGGTTGTTGTGGCTGTTGAAGACATAGATCCAGTCGTTCGGCCCGCCGCCCTTGGTCGGATAAATCGCAGCCGGCGGCGGCCCGCCAAAGGCGCCGCGCGAGCCGTTGCGCTTCGCCGCATGGCCTGTGCGCGCGTGCATGATGAAGGCGCCGCGGATGTAGTTGAGCTGCGCGTCCTGCATCGCGACCTGCAGGTGGCGCCCCTTGCCGGTGCGGGCGCGCTCCAAAAGGGCGCTGAGGATCGAGATGCACATCAGCATGCCGGTGCCGGTGTCGCCGAGCGTCGGGCCGGGCTTGCACGGGGCGCCGTCGGCCTCGCCGGTGATCGACATGCCGCCGCCGCAGGCCTGCGCGATCATGTCGAAGGCGAGATTGTGCTCATATGGGCTGCCCTCGCCGAAGCCCTTGACCTGGGCGTAGACGAGGCGCGGGTTGAGCTTGTGCAGTTCCTCCCAGCCGAGCCCGAGCTTCTCGATCGTTCCCGGCGCCATGTTCTCGATGAACACGTCGGCCTGTTCGGCCATCTTTTTGACGAGCGCGACGCCCGCCGGCGACTTCAAATTCGCCGTGACCGATTTCTTGTTGGCGTTGTAGGCCATGAAATAATAGGCGTCGTCGCCGGGTTTCGGGCCGGTGCCGAGGATGCGGCCGGGCTCGCCGCCACGCGGGTTTTCGACCTTGACGACCTCGGCGCCAAGCTGCGCCATGACCTCGGTGCAGGTCGGGCCGGCCTCGAATTGCGACAGGTCGAGAACCCGGAAGCCGGCAAGGCAATTCGGGGCTACGGCGGCGTCACTCATGGCGTCACTCCCAGTCTTGCGCCCCGGGGGGCGGATTATCAGCGTGATGGTTGTCAGCCTGGTATCAGGGCTTCACGATAGCCGAGCCGAGCCCATTCGCAAACCGAGGCACCGCATGCCCGCCCCGATCCGCCTTCGCCTCTTCGAGAATTACCGCTTCGTCCTCTACGCGCCGTTCTACGCCGCCCACGCGACCGGCGCCTATGAGTCCGAGGGGCTCGATATCGAACTGTTGCCGTCACCGGGCCCGGGCCGCGCCGAGGCTGCCACGCTTGCCGGCGAGGCCGATGTGATGTGGATGGGCCCGATCCGCATCATGAAGGCGCACGAGCAGGATTCCGCCTGCCCGCTCACCGCCTTTGCCGAAATCGTCTGCCGCGATCCGTTCTCGCTCGTC
>DATAUV010000015.1:0-127500 GCA_036268075.1 Allostellaceae bacterium
GCATGTGTTAAGCATGCCGCCAGCGTTCGTTCTGAGCCAGGATCAAACTCTCATGTTCATCCTGCTTACTTTCACGCAAACGCTAACTCGATACGCAGTACAAGCAGCGCTCACACGCCGCCGCCCGCGCATCCCTTCCTATATCTTCCCACAATGACAATCAGCGAGCCCCGGAGCCGACGAAGGACCGACCGCCGTTACCGGCGGCATGGCCATGTTCTCGTCAGCGCGGAACCTCACCTGCGACAGCAGGCGAAGGACGAACATAGTCACCGGCCCATCCCCTGTCCAGGGTTCGATGAACAATTTTTCGGCGGTCGCCTGTCTCAGCGCCTCAGATAAGCCCCAACTCCTTGAGTTCCTTGAACATCGTCTCCGGCGGCG
Source organism: Allostellaceae bacterium (assembly GCA_036268075.1). Taxonomy (GTDB): domain Bacteria; phylum Pseudomonadota; class Alphaproteobacteria; order ATCC43930; family CGMCC-115725; genus DATARH01. The sequence continues at coordinate 385 of DATAUV010000015.1, forward strand.
GCTCCCCGGCCAGATCCCCCGTTCCCCGCGCGTCGGGCGGCGCGTCGGCCGGCGGCAGGTAGCGCCAGCCCTGGAACGGCCGGAACGGGCGCAGCAGGGTCGGCACCAGCTCCGTGTCCACCTCGATCAGGCAATAGCCGCGGCCGTTGTCGTCGTGCTCGGCGTGAAAGGCGAGGACGCGCTGGCGCACCCGGATCTGGCCGCGGATGACCCAGTAGATCGAGCCGCCGTCGAGCAGCGCCTCCTCGCGGCGCGGCCGGTTGCGGGTATAGACCGCGCTCCAGCCGCGTTGCGCCGTGCGTTCGGCCCGGATGCGGCGCAATTCGTCGAGATCGCCGACCCCGACCGCCATCTTCACCAGGTGAAGCGGCCCCTCCATCACGTGGCGGGCGTGAGCTGGATCAGCTCCGCCCCTTCCTCGACGAGATCGCCCACCGCATACGGCACGGACGCGACCGTACCGTCATGCGGCGCGGCGATCGTGTGCTCCATCTTCATCGCCTCGATCACCAGCAGCGGCTGCCCGCGGCGGACCGCGTCGCCCGTGGCGACAAAAAGCTGGATGACCCGCCCCGGCATCGGCGCGCTGAGCCGCCCGGCGGCGAGCTGCGCGTCCTCGGGCGGGGCGAGCGGGTCGACCGTCACCAGACGCCACAGCTCGCCGCCCGAGCCGACCGCGATCTCGTCGCCATTGGCAAACACGGTCACCACGGCGCGCGCGTCGCCGAGCGTCACCGACATCCGCGCGGCCTCGCGCACCTCCACGCCAAACGAAACTGACATATCGCCGTGTGACAGAAGCCAGCCGTCACCATTCGCGGTGACACTGGCGTCGAGCATCTCGTCACCGCAGCGGAAGCGGAAATCGATAGGGGCGGGCGGCGTATTGAGCCGCCAGCCGTCGCGCCGGGACCACGGGTCCCCGCTCCGCGGCGCGCCTGCAAACCGATGCCACACGGCCGCCGCCAGCACGACCGGCGGCACCGGCGCGGGCGGCGGGATCAGCGTGTCGCGGCGGCGCTCGATAAACCCGGTATCGACCTTGGCGGCGGCGAATTCCGCGTCGCCGGCGATGCGCGCGAGAAAGGCGAGGTTGGTCGCCGGCCCGTACACCGCGCTGTCGCCGAGGGCGCGGGCGAGGCGGCGCCGCGCGGCCTCGCGATCTGGCCCCCAGGCCACGATCTTGGCGATCATCGCGTCATAGAATGGCGTCACCGCGTCGCCCTCGCGCACCCCGGTATCTACCCGCGCCGCCTCCGGCACCGGCAGGCGCAGCCCGTGGAGGGTTCCGGTTGCCGGCAGGAAGCCCCGCGCCGGGTTTTCCGCATAGAGCCGAACCTCGATCGCGTGACCATCGAGCGCGATCTGGTTCTGCCGCCGGGGCAAGGTCTCGCCCGCGGCGACGCGCAACTGCCACTCGACGAGGTCGAGCCCGGTAACCGCCTCGGTCACCGGGTGCTCAACCTGCAGCCGCGTGTTCATCTCCATGAAGTAGAAATCGCCGCCCTCGGCGATGAACTCGACCGTGCCGGCGCCGACATACCCGACCGCCGCGGCCGCCGCGACCGCCGCCTCGCCCATCGCCGCCCGCTGCGCCGGCGACAGCCCCGGCGCCGGCGCCTCCTCGACCACCTTCTGGTGGCGCCGCTGGATCGAGCAGTCCCGCTCGAAGAGGTGGACCGTGTTGCCGTGGGTGTCGGCGAAAACCTGCACCTCGATATGGCGCGGCGCGGTCAAGAGGCGCTCGACCAGCACGCGGTCGTCGCCGAACGCCCCGGCCGCCTCGCGCTTCGCCGCCTCGAGCGCGCGCGGAAACTCCGCAGCCGAGGCGACCTCTCGCATCCCGCGCCCGCCGCCGCCGGCCGACGCCTTGATCATCACCGGAAAGCCGATCCGCCCGGCCTCGGCGAGCAGCCGATCGGGGCTCTGGTCGTCGCCGTGATAGCCCGGCACGACCGGCACGCCTGCCGCCGCCATCATCGCCTTCGCCGCCGATTTCGATCCCATCGCGCGGATCGCCGACGCCGGCGGCCCGATAAACACGAGCCCCGCCACCGCGCAGGCCTCGGCGAACTCGGCGTTCTCCGACAGGAACCCATAGCCGGGATGCACCGCCTCGGCCCCGGTCTCGCGCGCCGCCGCGACAATTACTTCGGCCTTCAGATAGCTTTCCCGCGCCGGCGCCGCCCCGATCAGCCGCGCCTCATCGGCCATCGCGACATGCAGCGCCCCCGCATCGGCCTCGGAATACACCGCGACCGTCGCCACCCCCATGCGCCGCGCCGTGCGGATCACCCGGCAGGCGATCTCGCCGCGATTGGCGATGAGGATTTTGGAGAACATTCAGTTCACCACGAAGTCACGAAGAAGATGGAGGGCGCGAAGCGCAAGAGTTCACAATGAGACGGTGAGGCAGTGAGGGGGCCGTCGCTCGGCATCTCACTGCCTCACCGTCTCATTGTGGGACAAATTGTTGCGCGCTCCGCGCGCCTTCGTGTTCTTCGTGTCTTCGCGGTGAAACCTCATCTCCACTCACATCCGAAACACGCCGAACCGGGTCGTCTCAACGGGCGCGTTGAGCGCGGCGGAGATCGACAGGCCGAGCACCAGCCGCGTGTCGGCCGGGTCGATGATGCCGTCGTCCCAGAGGCGCGCGCTGGCGTAATAGGGGTGGCCCTGGGTTTCGTATTGGGCGCGGATCGGCGCCTTGAATGCCGCCTCGGCCTCCGCCGGCCAGTCCTCGCCGCGGGCGGCCATCCCGTCGCGCCGCACCGTCGCCAGCACCGAGGCGGCCTGTTCGCCGCCCATCACCGAGATGCGCGCGTTCGGCCACATCCACAAAAAGCGCGGGCCGTAGGCGCGGCCGCACATGCCGTAATTGCCGGCGCCAAAGCTGCCGCCGATGATCACCGTGAACTTGGGCACCGAAGCGGTCGCGACGGCGGTCACCATCTTCGCCCCGTCCTTGGCGATGCCGCCGCTCTCGTATTTCCGGCCGACCATAAACCCGGTGATGTTCTGCAGAAAGATCAGCGGGATGCCGCGCTGGGCGCAGAGCTCGATGAAATGGGTGCCCTTCAGCGCGCTTTCGGAGAAGAGGATGCCGTTATTGGCGAGGATGCCGACTGGATAGCCCCACAGCCGGGCAAACCCGCAGACCAGGGTCTGGCCGTACAGCGCCTTGAACTCGTCGAACTCGCTGCCGTCGACGAGGCGGGCGATGATCTCGTGGACGTCATAGGGGCGCCGCGTATCGGCCGGGATCACCCCGTAAATCTCCTCGGCCCCGTACAAAGGCTCGCGTGGCGCCGCAACATCGAGCCCTATCTGCTTGACCCGGTTCAGATTGGCGACGATGCGGCGGGCGATGCCGAGCGCGTGGCGATCGTCGAGCGCGTAGTGGTCGGTGACGCCGGAGACGCGGCTGTGGACATCGGCGCCGCCGAGATCCTCGGCCGAGACGATTTCGCCGGTTGCCGCCTTAACCAAGGGCGGGCCGCCGAGAAAGATCGTGCCCTGCCCTTTGACGATGATGCTCTCGTCGCTCATCGCCGGCACATAGGCGCCGCCCGCGGTGCAAGAGCCCATGACGATCGCGATCTGCGGCACGCCATCCGCCGACATTCGTGCCTGGTTGTAGAAGATGCGGCCGAAATGGTCGCGGTCGGGGAACACCTCGTCCTGCGCCGGAAGAAACGCGCCGCCGCTATCGACGAGGTAGAGGCAGGGCAGCCCGTTCTCCCGCGCGATCTCCTGCGCCCGCAGGTGCTTTTTGACGGTCAGCGGGAAATAGGTGCCGCCCTTGACCGTCGCGTCATTGGCGACGACGACGCATTCCCGGCCGGAAACCCGCCCGATCCCGGTGACGATCCCGGCCGCCGGCACCGCTCCGTCATACATCTCGTAGGCGGCGAACGGCGACAGCTCCAGAAACGGCGACCCCGGGTCGAGCAGCAGCCGCACCCGCTCCCGCGGCAACAGCTTCCCCCGCCGCTGATGCCGCTCCCGCGACGCCGCGTCGCCACCGAGCGCGATCGCGGCCGCCTTCGCGCGCAAATCCCCCACCACCGCCCGCATCGCCGCGTCATTCGCGCGAAACGCCTCGGAGCGCCGGTCGAGGGAGGTGGAGAGGATGGTCAACCGGCTGCCTGCTTGGCGCCGTGGTAGCGAGGCTCCGGGATCGGAAGTCCGTCCTCGCGCGCCACGTCGAGCCAGCCCTCCATGGCTTTTTCGACCTCTGCCAATGCCTCCGACGGCGTGTCGCCAAACGCAGAGCATGACCGCAGGTCGGGCACGTCCGCGACCCAGGCCCCGTCTTCCTCTGACCAGAACAGGTCGATGTGATACTTGGCCGTCATCGCCGACCCTCCATGGCCAGCCCAAACTCCGCTACCATCTCAAGAAATTGCTTGATTTGGTATGGCTTCGCGTCCCTCCCGCGCGGCTGCAAGCTGAGCGGCCGTGGCACACGCGGATGCCGATAAATATGGTGGCTTCCACTGATCCGGCGCAATCCGAACGCTTCGATCAGATGGCACAACTCGTCAAACCCCACATTTCCGAGTTCCCCTGCCGACAATCGCCCCAGCAAATCGGCCCTTCGCGAGCGCGCCATGCAAGCCCCCGCCTATGTCCCCTGACGCCACAGGTTACATCGCGGTGCGCGCTACGCGAGCGTCAATCACCGATGGGGTCTTTGCCCGCACCACGCCCCGGAACCGCCTACGCCCGTATTCGTTAACCTTTCGCCGACAGCGCCGATCGGGAACCGCGCGGGCGTTGAGGGAGAGGGGCGATGCTGCATTCGAATGCACGGCACCCGGGCTGGGTGCAGGGTTGGACCGTGTTCAAGCGCGGTGGGTGGCGGTCGAAATTCGTCGGCGTCTATGAGACCCGCGAGGAGGCCCAGGCGGCCGCCGCCAAGGCGGGCGAGGGCTATGAGATCCGCTGGGGCAGCTATGCCGAGCGCGAGCAGGATTTCGTCACCGGGGACCGTTTCGAGACCGTGTAGTGCCCCACGGCGCGCAAACCCGCGCGAACAGCAGCACCCTTTACTATCGTATGCAGCATCCGCAAAATCCGCCGCAAGAAACGGCGGAGGCGAGTAATGCTGCAAATGGATTCGCGTTATCCGGGGTGGGTGAAGGGCTGGGGCGTGGTCAAGGGCGAGCCGCCGGGCTGGAACTTCGCCGGCATCTTCGAGACCCGGCAGGAGGCGCTGGCGGCGGCGGACAAGGCCGGAGACGGCTTTACCGTGCAATGGGGCAGCTATGACGAGCGCAACAAGGAATTCGTCAGCGGCAATTCGTAGTCCCGCCGCATGAGCCCGTCGCTCGACGAGATCGAGGCCGCCGCGGCGATCGTGCGCGGCGTGGTGCCGCCGACGCCGCAGTATCGCTGGCCGCTGCTCTGCGGCCGGCTCGGCGCCGAGCTTTGGGTCAAGCACGAGAACCACACGCCGATCGGCGCGTTCAAACTGCGCGGCGGGCTCGTCTATCTCGACGCGCTGAAGCGCGCGCGGCCCGAACTCCGCGGCGTCATCACCGCGACCCGCGGCAATCACGGGCAAAGCATCGCGCTCGCCGCGACGCGGGTGGGGCTCACGGCGACGATCGTCGTGCCGCACGGCAACAGCGTCGAGAAAAACCGGGCGATGGCGGCGTTCGGGGCGACGCTGGTCGAGGCCGGGCACGACTACCAGGCCGCCTACGAGCACACCGCGGCGCTGGCAGAGCGTGACAGGCTGCACATCGTGCCGCCGTTCGATCCGGCGCTGGTTCGCGGTGTCGCGACCTATTCGCTAGAGCTGTTGCGCGCGGTAGAGGGGCTCGATGTCGTCTACGTGCCGATCGGGCTCGGCAGCGGCATTTCCGGGATGATCGCGGCCCGCGACGCGCTCGGCCTCAAGACCGAGATCGTCGGCGTGGTCGCGGCCAACGCCGCCGCCTATTCGCTCTCCTTCGCCGCCGGCCGGCCGGTCAGCACCAACAGCGCCGACACGATCGCCGACGGGCTCGGCTGCCGCGTCCCGCATCCGGAGGCGTTCGAGATCATCCGGCGCGGCGCGACCCGGATCGTGACCGTGACGGAAGCCGAAATCCGCGCGGCGATGCGCATCCTCTACACCGACACGCACAACGTGGCCGAAGGCGCGGGCGCCGCCGCGTTGGCCGCCGCATTGCAGGAGCGCGCACGGCTTTCCGGCAAGCGTGTCGCGGTGATCCAGAGCGGCGGGAATGTCGACCGCGCCCTGTTCGCCGACATTCTCGCGGAAGAGCCGGACGAGAACCGTGGCGACGCGCGGCAAATCGGCGCTCAGCCTAGCCTGTCCGACGGGGCGGGTTCGTGCTAACACCAGGGCATGAGGGGCCGGATTGAGATACACGCCTTCGAGGCGGCGCTGGTGCTGTGCGCCGTCGCGCTGGTTGCGCTGGTTTACACCGAGGGGTGGATCTGGCCGCTGAAGGCCGCCGCCGTGGTGCTGCCGATCACGCTGCTGGTCGGCTAGCGCATGGCCCGGAAAGTGGTCTGATGTTTCCGATAAGATCATGCTCCATTTCAAATAGTTAAAGAGCAAAATCGGATTCGGATTTTGCTCTTGCGCGGCCGGCGCCTGCGCGCATCGTGGCGGTCAAATAGGGCCGCGTCCCTTCGATCCATTGAGCGGCGGACAGATCGAGCGCGATGATCGCGCCGTCGGCGCGGCGCCCCGTCGCCTCGCGCCAGATGCCGCCGGCGGCGCGGCGGCCCGGATCGAGCCCGAGATCAAGATCCAGGTCCTCGGTCGCGCGGATCGGGTCCGGCAGCAGCATCCCGATCGGCCGGCCGATCACCGCCTCGGCGGCGTAGCCGAACAGGCGCTCGGCGGCGCGGTTGAAAATCCGCACGATCTGATGCTGGTCGATCACGGCGATGGCGTCGACCGTCGTGTCGAGGGTCGCGCGATAAAGCGTGTCGCCGTCGCCATGCCGATGGGCGCCGCGCGCCCCGCGCACCCGCGGTCGCGCCAGATCCGAAAGCGCCGCCTCGCGGCAGCCCCTCAAACTCCTCACGACGACCCCCTGTACAACCGACCACGGCGTATCGAGGGATCAAGATAGCATCAATACACGTATAAGTCGAGTTTGATAGGGCGCGATCAATTATCGCCGCCTACGACGCCGCGGCCATCGGCTCTCGCATGATCACGGCGGCGACGCGGACGCGGGTTGCCGGCAGGGTGACGGTGACGGTGGTTCCCCGGCCCTTTTCGCTGCGCACGGTCAGGGTGCCGCCGTGGAGCTCGGTCAGGCGGCGGGCCAGCGGCAGGCCGAGGCCGGTGCCGGGGTGCTGGCGGGAATGGGCGGAATCGATCTGGCCGAACGGTTCGAGCGCGATCTCGATCTCGGCCGCGTTCATGCCGATCCCGGTGTCGCGGACCTCGAACTCGGCGCTGCCATCCGCCCGCCGGCGCAGCGAGACGCCGACCGTGCCCTCGCGCGGCGTGAACTTGACCGCGTTGGACAACAGGTTGAGCAGGATCTGCGTCAGGCGCGTCGGGTCGACCACCAACTCGGCGATCTCGTCGTCGCTATCCACCGACAGGCACGGCATGTTGGTATCCGTCCGCGCGTTGACGAGGCGGATGCAGGAATCGATGACGATTTGCGGATCGACGTCCTGCTCCTCGTGCAGCTCGAGCTTGCCGGCGTCGACCCGGGCGAGGTCGAGGATTTCGTTGATGACGTTGAGCAGGTGCTCGCCGCTCTGGTGGATCAGCCCGGAATATTCCTGCTGCTGCGGCTGGAGCGGTCCGGCGAGGCCGTGTTTCAGCATCTCGGAAAAGCCGAGGATCGCGTTGAGCGGGGTGCGCAGCTCGTGGCTCATGTTGGCCAGGAATTGCGACTTCGCCAGGTTCGCTGCCTCGGCCGCGGATTTGGCGGCGCGCAGACCGCGCTCGCTGATCTTTTCGCGGCTGATGTCGCGCACCGTGCCGCGATAGCCGAGAAAGCCGCGCCGGGTGTCGAAAATCGGCTTGCCGCTGACCGAGATGTAGGCTTCGGGGTCGTCGCCGGCCTGGCGCTTGTAGACAAAGTCGCGGAACGGCTCGTGCCGGTCGAGCACGGCGCGGTGCTCGGCCCATTTGTCGGCCTCGCTGCCGGCATCGGCGGCGAGCTCGAACCGGGTGCGGCCGAGGCGCTTCTGCGGGTCCTGGCCAAACGCGCGGATATTGTCGGAATGGTAGGTGAAGCGGTGCTCGGCGTCGGTTTCCCACAGCCAGTCCGACGAGGTGGTCGCGAAATCGCGGAACCGGGCTTCGCTCTGCCCCAGCGCCGCGGCCGCCTCCTCCAGATCCTTCGCCTGCCGCTCAAGCCGCCTCGATTGCCCGGCGAGGGCGCGGAACAGCAAGGCAAACCCGACCGCCGCGGCGAGCGCGCCGAGCAGCATCCAGGTGGATTGCCGCCGCCAGTCGCTGAGCACCGCGTTTTCCTCGATCGCCACCGCGGCGACCAGGGGCAGATCGCCGACCGGGTGGACCGAAACGATGCGCGGCACCTGGTCGAAATGCCCCGGCGAGCGATACGTCGCCCCCTCCCCGCGCGCGGCATAGCCGTACCATTCGGCCTGCGGCGGCAGCCGCTTGCCGATCTCGCCGGCGCGGCCCGGATAGCGCACCAGCATCGTCCCGTCGCGCCGCAACAGCGCTACGGACTCGCCGGGGTTGATCGCGATCGTCTGATAGAATTCCTCGAAATAGCGGACCTCGACGACACCCAGCACGATGCCGAGAAACGTGCCGTCGGGCGTGTCGATGCGGCGGGTCAGCGTGATGACCCAGGCGCCGGTGTATTTGTTGACGACCGGCTCGCCGATAAAGACGGCATGGTCGTCGGTATTGCGGAAATGGGCATAGAAATCGCGGTCGGCCGTCTCGATGCGGGGCACCGGCCACACCCGCGAGAAATTGATGATGCGGCCGGTATCGTCGATCAGCGACACGGCGTTGGCCTGCGGCAGGCTGCGCAGCCGGTCGGACAGGTATTTGTGGACCTCCTCGGTCGCGAGGCGCTCGCGGAACTGGCTGGGCGTCGTGATCGCGCCCGTGCGGACGAGAGCCTGCGCCTCCTGCATCACCAGGTCGACCGCCTGCAGCGAGCGGGCGCTCTGCGCCGCCAGCACGACGCCGAGATTGCTCATCTCGCGGCGGGAGCGCGCAATCGCGTCGTCCCGCCGGTTCCAGATCGCGATCGTGGCCGCCAGGACGATGCCGGCCACGACGATGATCCCCACCAGCGGCAGGCGCAGGCTGGAATGGAAACGGCGTTCGACGCCGGCATGGAGGTTCATCAGCGCGTGTGGCCTCGCGGTTCCTGACCCGCGTCGTGGAACGCTCATCGGAACGGCGAATATCGGCCGCACATCTTTAAGGCAGGTTAAGCACGTCGCCCATCCCGTCGGGCGGGGCGCCTCAGCGCGCGCGGTCGAGCGCGTAGCCGACCGAGCGGACGGTGCGAAGCAGGTCGCCGCCGCCGCCGATATTGAGCGCCTTGCGCAGCCGCCGGATATGCACGTCGACCGTGCGCATCTCCAGCTCGGCATCATCGCCCCAGACGCGGTCGAGAAGCTGCTCGCGCGAAAACACGCGGCCCGGATGCTGCAGGAAGTGGCGCAGCAGCCGGAACTCGGTCGGCCCGAGATGGATCGGCGTGTCGGCGCGCGAGACCCGGTGCGCGATGAGGTCCATCGCCAGGTCAGCATAGCGCAGCACGTCCTCGGCCATGCTCGGCTGGGCCCGGCGAATGACGGCGCGCAGCCGCGCCACCAGCTCGCTCGGGCTGAACGGCTTGACGATGTAGTCGTCGGCGCCGCTGTTGAGCCCGCGGATGCGGTCGGCCTCGTCGGTGCGCGCGGTCAGCATGATGATCGGCAGCACCCGGGTCGCGGCGGCGCGGCGGATCTGGCGGCACACCTCGATCCCGGAAACGACCGGCAGCATCCAGTCGAGCAGCACCGCGTCGGGCTTGCGCTCGGCGATCGCCAGCAGCGCCTCCTCGCCGTCCGCCGCCTCGCAGACCGCGAACCCTTCGCGTTCAAGGTTGTAGCGCAACAGCGTGACGAGCGGCGCCTCGTCCTCGACGACGAGAACGAGCGGCTTCATCGCGCGGCCGCCGACGAGTCGGGCGCCACCACTTCCATGCTCGACTTGTCGCCTTTCGGCCGGGCTTCGGTCAGCGCCGTGCCGTGGACCAGGTAGTAGAGGTTCTCGGCGATGTTGGTCGCGTGGTCGCCGATCCGCTCGATGTTCTTGGCCATGAACAACAGATGCGTCGAGGCGCCGATGTTGCGCGGGTCTTCCATCATGTAGGTGAGCAGCTCGCGGAAGAAGCTCGCATACATCTCGTCGAGTTCCTCGTCGGCGCGCCACACCGCGAGCGCCTTTTCGGAATCGTGGGCGACATAGGCGTCGATCACATCCTTGATCAGGCGCAGCGCCAGGTGCGCCATGCGCGGCAGCGCGTGCATCGCCTGGATCGGCGGCGTCTGCGACAGCGCGATCGAGCGCTTGGCGACGTTGGCGGCGTAGTCGCAGATGCGTTCGAGGTCGCTGCCGATCTTGAGCGCGACAAAGATCTCGCGCAGGTCCCGCGCCATCGGCTGGCGCAGCGCCAAGAGGCGGATCGCGAGGTTGTCGAGCTCGCGCTCCAGCTCGTCGACCTCGCCGTCGCCCTCGATGACCCGGGCGGCGAGCGCGCTGTCGCGGCGGCTGACGGCGTCGAGCGCCGAGGCGAGCTGGCTCTCCGCGAGGCCGCCCATCTCGACGATCATCTTGCTGAGCCGGCTCAGCTCCTCGTCATAGCTCTTGATGATGTGCTGGGCTTGCATCGTGCCACCCTCGTTCAGCCAAAGCGGCCGGTGATGTAATCCTCGGTCCGCTTCACCCGCGGACGCGTAAAGATCTTTTCCGTCTCGTCGAACTCGATCAGCTCGCCGAGATACATGAACGCCGTGTAGTCGGAGCTGCGCGCCGCCTGCTGCATGTTGTGCGTGACGATGGCGATGCAGTAATCGGATTTCAGCTCGGCGATCAATTCTTCGATCCGCTGGGTCGAGATCGGGTCGAGCGCCGAGGCCGGCTCGTCGAGCAGCAGTATTTCCGGCTCGACCGCGATCGCGCGGGCGATGCACAGGCGCTGCTGCTGGCCGCCCGACAGGCTGAGCCCGCTTTGGCGCAGCTTGTCCCTGACCTCGTCCCACAATGCGGCCCGCTTCAGCGCCGATTCGATGCGGTCGTCCATTTCGGATTTGGGCACCTTCTGGTACAGCCGGATGCCAAACGCGATGTTGTCGTGGATCGACATCGGAAACGGCGTCGGCTTCTGGAACACCATCCCGATCCTCGCCCGCACCATGTTGAGGTCGAGGCTCGGCGACAGGATGTTCTCGCCGTCGACGATCACCTCGCCGCTCGCGACCTGGTTCGGGTAAAGCTCGTAGATACGGTTGAGCACGCGCAACAGCGTGGACTTGCCGCAGCCCGACGGACCGATGAACGCCGTCACCTTGCGGTCGTAGAGCGGCAGGGTGATGTTCTTCAGCGCGTGGAACTTGCCATAGTGAAACCCGACATCTCGAATCTGCACCTTGACCGGAAACGGCGTAACCGTCGCCGGCGTCGCGTTGTGCGCCGGGGGTTCCGGCTCGCGGGGCAAGGATTTGGCCAAGGACAAGGTCATCTTTCGAAACTGCTCCGGGAAGCGAGATAGCGGGCGCCGATGTTGAGGAGGAGGATCGTCACGGTGATCAGCAGCGCGCCGGCCCAGGCGAGCGCGGTCCAATCGGCGTAGGGGCTCATCGCGAACTGGAAGATCACCACCGGCAAATTCGCCATCGGCGCGTTCATGTTCGCGCTCCAGAACTGGTTGTTGAGCGCGGTGAACAACAGCGGCGCGGTCTCGCCCGAGATGCGCGCGATCGCCAGGAGCACGCCGGTCAGCATCCCCTGGATCGCGGCGCGGTAGGTCACCGTGACGATGATCCGCCATTTCGGCGCGCCGAGCGCCGCCGCCGCCTCGCGCAGCGAGTTGGGCACGAGGCGCAGCATGTCCTCGGTCGTGCGCACGACCACCGGGATCATGATCACCGCCAGCGCCGCCGCCCCGGCCCAGCCCGAAAAGTGACCCATCGGGACGACGAGCGCGGAGTAGACGAAGAGGCCGATGATGATCGACGGCGCCGACAAGAGGATATCGTTGATAAAGCGCACAATTTCGCCGAACCACCCGTTCCGCGCGTATTCGGCGAGAAAGGTGCCGGCGAGGATGCCGGTCGGGGTGCCGACGAGGGTGGCGATCGTGGTCATCGCGACGCTGCCGAAGATCGCGTTGGCGAGCCCGCCGGCGCTCCCCGGCGGCGGCGTCGTCTGCGTGAACAGCGTCGGACCGATCGCGCCGACCCCGTTGACCAGCAGCGTCCCCAGCACCAGCACCAGGAACAAGAGGCCGAACGCGGTCGCCGCCAGCGACAGGGCCACGACGATCGAGTTACCGATGCGGCGGCGTGTATAGACCTGCATCGCGCCCTACCCGCCCGCCTGGCGCTGCAGCCGGATCAGCATGATCTTGGCGATCGCCAGCACGACGAAAGTGATCAGGAACAGGATGAGCCCGAGCGCGATCAGCGACGACTGGTACAAATCGCCCACCGCCTCGGTGAATTCGTTGGCGAGCGCGGCCGAGATCGTCGTGCCGGGCTGCAACAGCGAGGCCTTGATGTGGTGCGAGTTGCCGATGACGAAGGTGACCGCCATCGTCTCGCCCAGCGCCCGACCGAGCCCCAACAGGATGCCGCCGATGACGCCGACCCGCGTATAGGGCAGCACCACCCGCCACACGACCTCGCTCGTCGTCGCGCCGAGCCCGAACGCGCTTTCCTTCAGCACTTGCGGCACGGTCTCGAACACGTCGCGCATGATCGCCGAGATGAACGGCAGCACCATCACCGCCAGGATGAACCCCGCCGTCAGCACGCCGATCCCAAGCGGCGGCCCCGCGAACAGAAGCCCGATGCCGGGGATGTTGCCGAGCGTGCCGATCAGCAGCGGCTCGATGTGTTCCTGCAGAAACGGCGCCAGCACGAAAAGGCCCCAGATGCCGTAGATGATGCTGGGGATCGCGGCCAACAGCTCGATCATCGTCGCGAGCGGCCGCTTCAGCCAGTTCGGGCAAAGCTCGGTGATGAAAAGCGCGATCCCGAACGCGACCGGGATGCCGATCACCATCGCGATCAGCGAGGTGACGAGCGTGCCGTAGATCGGCGCGACCGCGCCGTATTTGTCGGTGACCGGGTTCCACACATCGGCGAAAAGGAACCCGAACCCGAACTCCTTTAGCGCCGGCCACGCACCCTGCACGAGCGAGACGATGACGCCGCTCAGGATCAGCAGGACGAGGATGGCGAACAGACAGGTCAGGGCGCGGAAGATGGTGTCGCCCGGCCCGAAGCTCCGGGTGCGGCGCGCCATCTCCGAGGGGACCGTCACGACCTCTGTTGTCACTGGCTACCCCGGCTTTTGTCAGAGCACGTTTCAGCGGCGTCGAAGCGGCATGTCATTGCGAGCGCAGCGAAGCAATCTCGGGCCGCAGGAGCCTCCCCCGCACGAGATTGCCGCGTCGCCTTCGGCTCCTCGCAATGACAATGGCGTTGGTTCTCGATTGCATCGACTACGACGGCTTGCCGTTCCACACCGGCTTGCCGTCGGGGCCGAGCAGGGTCTTCCAGCTATCCTCGACCATGCCGACCACGTTCGTCGGCATCGGCACATAGGCCAGATCCTCGGCCATCTTGCCGCCGTTGCGGTACGACCAGTCGAAGAAGCTCAGCACTTCCTTGGCCGTATCCGCCTTCGCCTGCGCCTTGTGCATCAGGATGAAGGTGGCGCCGGTGATCGGCCAGCTCTCCTTGCCGGGCTGGTCGGTCAAGAGCATGTAGAAGCCCTGCGCCTTGGCCCAATCGGCGTTCGACGCCGCCGCCTGGAAGTTCTCCGCCGTCGGCGACACGAAGTTGCCGTCGTGGTTCTTCAGCAGCGTGTAGTTCATCTTGTTCTGGAGGGCGTAGGCGTATTCGACATACCCGATCGCGCCGTCGGTGCGCCCGGTCAGCGCGGCGACGCCCTCGTTGCCCTTGCCGCCCAGCCCGCTCGGGAACTCGACCGAGGTGTTCTCGCCGACCTTCGCCTTGAAGTCCGCGTCCACCTGCGACAGGTAGTGCGTGAAGATGAAGTTGGTGCCCGAGCCGTCCGAGCGGTGCACCGTCGCGACCGCCTTGTCCGGCAGGTTCACGCCGGGGTTCAGCGCCTTGATCGCCGGGTCGTTCCATTTGGCGATCGTGCCGAGATACATCCCGGCGACGGTCTTGCCGTCGAGCTTCAGCTCGCCCGGCTTGACCCCTTGCAGATTGACGACCAGCACGACGCCGCCCATCACCATCGGGAATTGCTGGAGCCCGTCCTTGGCCAGGATTTCCGGCTGGAGCGGCATGTCGGACGCGCCGAAATCGACGGTCTTGGCGGTGATCTGCTTGATCCCGCCGCCCGAACCGATCGACTGGTAATTCATGCTCGTCCCGGTCTTGGCCTTATAGGCCTCGGCCCATTTGGCGTAGATCGGGTACGGAAACGTGGCCCCGGCGCCGGAAATCTCGGCGGCGCCGGCCGGCATCGCGGTTGCTAAAGCGGCGAACGCCGCAACTATAAGCGTGAAACGACGAGCGCTCACGAAAGGCCTCCCATCTCGTAAAACCTTACCCGCCAAGGGCGCGGGACAGGCGCCTTCTACCCAGCCCGCGATACAGTCCTATGACGGTTTGTTTGCCGATTTGTGACAGGTGGGGCGGAGGGAAAGGTGATGGGCTTCGCTGCGCTCAACCCATCCTACGAGTTCGGTGCCGTAGGATGGGCTGAGCGCAGCGAAGCCCATCAATCCCCCGCCCGCAGCCACACCGTAAAAATCGACCCCTGACCCAGCGTGCTGTCGATCTCCAGCCTTCCCCGATGCCGGTTGAGGATGTGCTTGACGACCGCGAGGCCGAGCCCCGTGCCGCCCAGCTCGCGCGAGCGCGCCGTGTCCACCCGGTAGAACCGCTCGGTCAGCCGCGGCAGATGTTCGGGCGGGATGCCGTCGCCGCGGTCGGTCACCGAGACGCGGACAAAGCCGCGCTCGGCCACCGCGGTGACGGTGATGTCGGTGGCGGGGCGGCCGTATTTGATCGCGTTGTCGAGGAGGTTCTGGAACACCTGCGCCAACTCGTCGGCGTCGCCCAGCACGGCGGGCAGGTCGTCGGGGAGCGCCAGCGCCATGCGTCGATCCGCCGCGCGGAGTTCGAGCGTGTCGGCGATGTGTTCGATCACCGGCGCCAGCTCGACCCGGCCGGTCGGGGCGACGTGCTCGTTGAGCTCGATCCGCGACAGCGACAACAAATCGTTGACCAGCCGCCCCATCCGCTCGGCCTGCTCCTGCATGATGCCGAGAAAGCGCTCGCGCACGGCCGCGTCATCGCGCGCCGGGCCGCGCAGCGTCTCGACAAACCCGATCAGCGAGGCGAGCGGCGTCTTCAGCTCGTGACCGGCATTGGCGATGAAATCGGCCCGCATCTGCTCGGCCCGCTTGAGCGCGGTGATGTCGTGGAGCGTCAGCACCGCGACCGACCCGTCGAGCGACGGTCCGTCGATCCGGGCGAAACGGGCGCTGAGCCAACGCTCGACCGGCACGGTCAGCGAGAACTCGACCACCCGCGCCGCCTCGCCGCGCAGCACCGCGTCGGCGGCGGCCAGCACCGCCGGGTTGCGCAATGACGCGGCGAGGTCGCGCGCCTCGGGCACGGCGCCGATCAGCTCGACCGAGGCGGCGTTGGCGCGGACGATCCGGCGCTGCGCGTCGAGGAGGATCAGCGGGTCGGGAAGGCCCGCGATCACCGCCTCGGCCGCCGCCAGCCGCGCCCGCGCCTCGTTGCCGAGCGCCTCGACGCCGCGCCAGGCGCGCGCGACCGACAGCCGCAGCGCGTGCGCCGCCGGGGTCAACCCCCGCGGTCGGCGGGCGCGCAGCGATTCGGCCCCGCCGGCCGGGTCCGCGCCCAGGCTTTCGATCGCGTCGCGCACCACCGCCAGCGACAGCGCCGCCGGCAACGCCGCGAGCGCGGTCAGCCCGACCGCCACGACAAAGGCGATCGCGGCGGTGCGCGGGTCGAGACGGCCGCTCACATAGAGGAAAAGCACCACCCCCGCGCTCGGCAGCGAAATGCCGGCGACCAGCGCCAGCATCCGGCGCAGCCCGCGGCCCGTCATCCGACGGCCGCGGCGGCGGGGCGATCAGCGGATCGCGTCGTGGGCCGCGAGCGCGGCAAGGTTCACGAGGTCCGATACGGTCGCGCCGATATTGACGATCTGCACCGGGCACGACAGCCCGATCAACAAGGGCCCGACGACGGTCCCGCCACCCAGCGTCGGCATCAGCTTGGCGCTGATGTTGGCGCTGTCGAGATCGGGCATGACCAGGATGTTGGCCGGCCCGCTGAGCCGGCAGAACGGGTAGAGCTGGCGCATCAGCCGCTCGTCGAGCGCGACGTCGGCGCTCATCTCGCCGTCATACTCGAAATCGGCGTGGCGCCCGTCGAGGATGCCCACCGCCTCGCGCACGCGGCTCCCCTGCTGGCCGCCGGGGTTGCCAAAGCTCGAATACGACAAGAGCGCCACGCGCGGCTCGAGGCCGAGCGCCCGCGCCTTGGCCGCCGCCTGGGTGGCGATGTCGGCGAGCTGGGCCGGGGTCGGGTTCTCGTTGACCAGCGTGTCGGCGAGCAGCACCGTCCGCTCGCGCGCCAGCACGATCGTCACCCCGCACATCACGCCGGCGCTGTCGATTTCGACGACCTTGGTCACCTCGTCGAGCACGTCGAACGAGTTGCGCGTGACCCCCGTCACCATCGCGTCGACATCGCCGCACGCGACCATGCAGGCGGCGAAGACGTTGCGGTCCTGGTTCACCAGCCGCTGGCAGTCGCGGTACAGCATCCCGTGGCGCTGCTGGCGGGCGTAGATCAGGTCGGTGTAGCGCTTGTTGTGGTGCGACAGCCGGGCGTTGTGGATCTCCAAGGGCTCGGACGAATTGAGCCCCATCGTCGCCATCGTCTGGCGGATGCGCTCCTCGCGCCCGACCAGCACCGGCTTGCCGTAGCCGCTCGACGCGTAGAGCAGCGCGGCGCGGATGGTCTTTTCCTCCTCGCCCTCGGCGAAGACGACGCGCTTCGGGTTGTTGCGCACGCTTTCGAAGATCAGGTCGAGCCCCGCCGCGGTCGGGTCGAGCCGGGCGCGGAGCGCGCGCTCGTAGCTCGGCAGGTCGGCGATCGGCTTCCGCGCGACGCCCGATTCCATCGCCGCCTTCGCCACCGCCGCCGGCACCGCCGAGATGAGGCGCGGGTCGAACGGCGCCGGGATGATGTAGTCGGGGCCGTAAGCGAGGCGCTCGCCGGCATAGGCGGCGGCGACCTCGTCGGGCACGTCCTCCCGCGCGAGCCGCGCCAGCGCCTCGGCGGCGGCGATCTTCATCGCCTCGTTGATCGCGGTCGCCCGCACGTCCAGCGCGCCGCGGAAGATGAACGGAAAGCCGAGGACGTTGTTGACCTGGTTCGGATAATCCGACCGCCCGGTGGCGATGATCGCGTCCGAGCGCACCGCCCGCACCTCTTCCGGCGTGATCTCGGGGTCGGGATTGGCCATCGCGAAGATGATCGGCTTGTCCGCCATCGCGCGAACCATGTCCTGCGTCACCGCGCCCTTGACCGAGAGGCCGAAGAACACGTCGGCGCCCTTCATCGCGTCGCCCAGCGTGCGCGCCGAGGTCTCGGCCGCATGCGCCGATTTCCACTGGTTCATCCCGTCGGTGCGGCCGCGATAGATGACCCCGCGGGTGTCGCACATGATGACGTTGGCGCCGGGCAGCCCCATCGATTTCAGCAATTCGACGCAGGCGATCGACGCCGCGCCCGCCCCGTTGACGACCATCCTCATGTCGCCGAGCTTGCGCCCGGTAAGGTCGAGCGCGTTGATGAGCCCCGCCGTCGCGATGATCGCGGTGCCGTGCTGGTCGTCGTGGAATACCGGGATGTCGAGAAGCTCGCGCAGCCGTTCCTCGATCACGAAGCATTCCGGCGCGCGGATGTCCTCCAGGTTGATGCCGCCGAAGGACGGGTGCAGGAAGCGCACGCAGTTGACGAACTCGTCGACGTCCTTGGTGTCGATTTCGAGGTCGATCGAATCGATGTCGGCAAAGCGCTTGAAGAGGGCCGCCTTCCCTTCCATGACGGGCTTCGCCGCCAGCGCGCCGAGATCGCCGAGCCCCAAGACGGCGGTGCCGTTGGAGATGACGGCGACGAAATTCCCCTTCGACGTGTAGTCGAACGCGGTGGCAGGGTCGCGCTGGATATGGAGGCACGGATAGGCGACCCCGGGCGAATAGGCGAGCGACAGGTCGCGCTGCGTCACCAGCGGTTTATGCGGGGCGATCGACAGCTTGCCGGGGCGCCCGCTCGAATGAAACAGCAGCGCCTCGTCCTCGGTCGCACGATTGTTATTGGCAACGGTATCCATGCCCACCAACGCTCCTCCCGCGGCCGGCTCGGCTTGACAAGCCCCTCGCCGGCACCAGGGGAAGTGTAGAGAGACCCCGCCCATGCGTCAAAGCGGTGCCATGCCGCGCCGGCCTGACGCCCATTCCGATTGACACAATCGGCCGCCCGACTATATTCCGCGCCGCCGGACGGGAGCCCCCTGTCCGGGCGCGTCGGCGTCGCCGCATCACAGAAATCGGCTGTCAGCATGTTTGCAGTGATCCGCACCGGCGGAAAGCAATACAAGGTCGCCCAGAACGATTTGATCACGGTCGAGAAGCTCGCCGGCGAGCCGGGGGCGACGATCGAGTTGGGCGAGGTGCTGATGGTCGGCGAAGGCGCCGATGTCACCACCGGCGCGCCCCTCATCGACGGCGCCTCGGTCAGCGCGACCCTTGTCGAGCAGCGCCGGGGTCCCAAGATCATCGTCTTCAAGAAAAAGCGGCGGCAGAATTACCGGCGCAAGAACGGGCATCGCCAGTACGAGACCGTTTTGCGCATCACCGGCATCACCGCCGGCGCGTAGGGAGCATCTGAGATGGCTCATAAAAAAGCAGGCGGGTCATCCCGCAACGGGCGCGACAGCCGCGGCCGGCGCCTCGGCGTCAAGAAGTTCGGCGGCGAGATCGTCGTGCCGGGCCACATCATCGTGCGCCAGCGCGGCACCAAGTTCCACCCCGGCGACAAGGTCGGCATCGGCCGCGACCACACCCTCTTCGCGCTCGTGGAAGGCTCGGTGCAATTCCACCGCGGGCTCCGCGGCCGGCACTTCATCTCGGTTATCCCCCAAGCGGACAAAGTACCGGCGGAAGCCGCCGAATAGACGCCGTTTCCCGAGCCGGAAGGAGTTGAGGGGAGCGGCCCGGCCGCTCCCCTTTTTCAATGGCGTAAGAGCACCATGAAATTTCTCGACCAGTGCAAGATCTACCTGAAGAGCGGCGACGGCGGGCGCGGCGCGGCGAGCTTTCGCCGTGAGAAATTCATCGAGTTCGGCGGCCCTGACGGCGGCGACGGGGGCAAGGGTGGCGACATCGTCATCGAGGCGCTGGAAAACCTCAACACCCTCATAGACTACCGCTACCAGCAGCATTTCCGCGCCCAGAACGGCCGCGGAGGCGCCGGCCGCCAGCGTACCGGCGCCCATGGTCACGACCTGGTGCTGCGCGTCCCGGTCGGCACCGAAATCCTCGACGACGACAAGGAAACCGTCCTCGCCGACATGACCCGGCCGGGCCAGCGCATCGTGCTCCTATCCGGCGGCGACGGCGGGTTCGGCAACCTCCACTACAAGACCTCGACCAACCAGGCCCCGCGCCGCTTCGGCCCCGGCTGGCCGGGGCAGGAGCTGTGGGTATGGCTGCGCCTCAAGCTGATCGCCGACGCCGGGCTCGTCGGCCTCCCCAATGCCGGCAAGTCGACCCTCCTCTCCCGCGCGTCGCACGCCAAGCCCAAGATCGCCGACTATCCGTTCACGACGCTCCACCCGCAGCTCGGCGTGGTGCCGGTGCATGACAACGAGTTCGTGCTCGCCGACCTCCCGGGCCTCATCGAGGGCGCCAGCGACGGCGCCGGGCTCGGCACCCGCTTTCTCGGCCATGTCGAGCGCTGCGCGGTGATCCTCCACCTGATCGACGGCACCGAGGACGACGTCGTCGGCGCCTACCGCACGATCCGCGCCGAGCTCAAGGCCTACGGCGCCGGCCTCGCCGACAAGCCGGAGATCGTCGGCCTCAACAAGATCGACGCGATCGACCCGACCGAGGTCACCCGCAAGCGCAAAGCCCTCGCGAGAGCCGCCAAAGGCGCCACGGTAATGCCCCTCTCCGGTGTCTCCGGCGCCGGGCTGACCGAGCTGCTGGGCGCGCTCTACGCCACGATCGAAGCCGCGCGTGAAGCCCCCTCTCTGCCCATTGAGGGGAAAGGGAAAGGCCCGTCGCAGAGCGATGGAAAGGTGAGGTGGGCCTCCGTTGACCGCGCCTTCCCACTTCAACCCGACGCTCTCCTCCCAATCGGCGGAGAGGGGGAATTGTGAGCGAGCCCGGCGCCGCCCTCGCCGCCGCCAAACGCCTCGTCGTCAAGATCGGCTCGGCCCTCCTCGTCGGCCCCGACGGTGAAATCCGCCGCGCCTGGCTCGCGGGGCTCGTCGAGGACCTCGTGCGCTGCCGGGCGCGGGGGCAGGAGATCATCCTCGTCTCGTCGGGCGCGATCGCGGTCGGGCGCAACCATCTCGGCCTGTCGCGGCGCGCGCTGCGCCTCGAGGAAAAGCAGGCCGCGGCGGCGACCGGGCAGATCCGCCTCGCCCACGCTTATCAGGAGGCGCTGGCCCAGCACGGCGTCACGGTCGCGCAAATCCTGCTGACGCTCGACGACACCGAGGAGCGCCGCCGCCACCTCAACGCCCGCGCGACGTTCGAGCAGCTTTTGGCGCTGGGCGCGGTGCCGGTGGTCAACGAGAACGACACGGTCGCGACCGCCGAAATCCGCTTTGGCGACAACGACCGTCTCGCCGCCCGCGTCGCGCAGATGATCAGCGCCGACATGCTGGTGCTGCTCAGCGACATCGACGGGCTCTACACCGCCGACCCCCGCCACGACCCGGCCGCCGAGCACATCCCGCTCGTCGACGAGCTCGGCCCGGCGATCGAGGCGATGGCCGGACCGGCGCCGAAGGGCTACAGCTCGGGCGGGATGGTGACCAAGCTCGCCGCCGCCCGCATCGCGACGACGGCCGGCTGCGCGATGCTGATCGCCAAGGGCCAGCCGCCAGGGCGCGACGGCTCGCGGACCGGCCCGCTCGCCGCGATCGAGGCCGGCGGCAAGGCGACGCTCTTCACCCCCCGCGCCGAGCCGCGCTCCGCCCGCAAGACCTGGATCGCCAGCGCGATCAACCCCGTCGGCGCGGTCGTCGTCGACGACGGCGCCGCGAGCGCGCTGCGCAAGGGCAACAGCCTCCTCCCCGCCGGCATCGTCAGCGTCGACGGCGCCTTCGACCGCGGCGATTGCGTGGTCATCAAAACCAAGGCCGGAAGCGAGGCGGGGCGCGGGCTTTCAGCCTATGCGAGCGGCGACGTCAAGCTGATCGCCGGGCACAAGAGCGGTGAAATCGCGGCCATCCTCGGGTATCGTGGCCGCGACGTGATCATCCACCGCGACGACCTCGTATTGACCGAACCGCGATGACCCTCTTGCCCAGCGACCTCGCCAACGACCTTGGCGCGACGATGGCCCGGCTCGGCCGCGACGCGCGCGAGGCCGCTTCAGTGCTGGCGCTCACCCCGTCGGAGGCGAAGGCGGCGGCGCTGCGCCAGGCGGCGAAAGCGGTGCGGGCGCGAGGCGCAGAGATACTCGACGCCAATCGCGAGGACGTCGACGCCGCCAAGTCCAACGGCATCGGGGGCGCGCTGGTCGACCGGCTGCTGCTCGACCCGCAGCGGGTCGAAGGCATCGCCAAGGGGCTTGAGGACATCGCCGAGCTGCCCGACCCGATCGGCAAGGTGCTCGACGAGCGCACGCGGCCCAATGGCCTCAAGATCTCGCGCGTCGCCGTGCCTCTCGGCGTCGTCGGCATCATCTACGAAAGCCGCCCCAACGTGACCGCCGACGCCGGCGCGATAGCCCTCAAATCCGGCAACGCCGCGATCCTGCGCGGCGGGTCGGAGAGCTTTTATTCGTCGCGCGCCCTGGTCGCCGCGCTTGGCGACGGGCTCAAGGCCGCGGGGCTGCCCGAGGCGGCGATCCAGCTCGTGCCGACGCGGGACCGCGACGCGGTCGGGATCATGCTGGGCATGGTCGGTGCGATCGACATCATCGTCCCGCGCGGCGGCGCGTCCCTGATCGAGCGCGTGCAGCGGGAAAGCCGCATCCCGGTCATCGCCCATCTCGAAGGGCTCTGCCACACCTATGTCGACCGCGCCGCCGACCCCGAGAAGGCGCGCGCGATCGTGCTCAACGCCAAGATGCGCCGCGTCTCGATCTGCGGCGCGACCGAGACGCTGCTGGTCGACCGCGCGGCCAAGGCGCAGCTCCCCGCGATCCTCGGCGATCTGCGGCGGGCCGGGTGCGAATTGCGCGGCGACGCCGAGACGATCGCGCTCGACCCCGCCGTCTCCCCCGCGAGCGAACAGGATTGGCGCACCGAATATCTCGACGCGATCATCTCGGTCCGGCTCGTCGACGGCATCGCCGGGGCGATCGACCACATCGAACGCTACGGCTCGCACCACACCGACGCGATCGTCACCGAGGATGCGGCCACCGCCGAACGCTTCCTCAAGGAGGTCGACAGCGCGATCGTCCTCGTCAACGCCTCGACCCAGTTCGCCGATGGCGGCGAGTTCGGGATGGGCGCCGAGATCGGCATCTCCACCCAACGCCTGCCGCCGCGCGGGCCCGTGGGCGCGGCCGAGCTGACGACCTACAAATACCTCGTCCGCGGCACCGGCCAGGTGCGGCCCTGACCCCGCATCGCCGCATCGGGTTGCTCGGGGGTTCGTTCAACCCGGCCCATGGCGGCCACCTGCATGTCAGCCTGCTGGCGCTGCGCCACCTCGACCTCGACGAGGTGTGGTGGCTGGTCTCGCCGCAAAACCCGCTGAAGAAGACCGCCGGCATGGCGCCGTTCGCGACCCGCTTCGCCTCGGCCGAGGCGGCGGCGAAGGGGCACCGCCGCATCGTCGTCAGCGATATCGAGCAGCGCCTCGGCACGGCCTATACCGCCGACACGCTGGCGCAGTTGCGGCGGCGCTGTCCCGGGGCGCGGTTCGTCTGGCTGATGGGCGGCGACAACCTCGCGCAGATCCCGCATTGGCAGCGCTGGACCGAGATTTTCGCGCATATGCCGGTCGCGGTGTTCGACCGGCCGGCGACGGCGCGGCGGGCGCTCGCCGGCGCGGCCGCGCTGCGCTTCGGCCATGCCCGGATCGCGCCGGACCACTCCCGCCGGCTCGCGGAGATGGAGGCGCCGGCCTGGGTGTTTTTCCCGACCCGGCTCGACCCGCGCTCGGCGACCGAAATCCGCGCCCGGCAGCCCGAGGCGCCCAAACGCCGCCCGCGCCGCGCCAAGCGGGTGACGAAGAACATCGATTCGGCGCAGGAGCTGCTGCGCCGCATCCTCGCCAGCCTCGACGACAGCAAGGCCGAGGACGTCGTCACCGTCGATCTCGCCGGCAAGACCGGTATCGCCGACTACATGGTCGTCGCCAGCGGCCGCTCGTCGCGCCAGGTGGCGGCGATGACCGACCATCTCGCCGAGGCCCTCGCCGGCCGCGCCCGCGTCGCCATCGAGGGCAAGGCCCAGGGCGACTGGGTGCTGATCGACGCCGGCGACGTGATCGTCAACCTGTTCCGCCCCGAAATCCGCCTATACTACAACCTGGAAAAAATGTGGGGCGAGTTCCTGCCCGACGCCGAGGCGGCGCGGACGTAATTGCCGAGCCAAGATGGCCCTCACCCACCAGCCGCTCCGCGTCTGGTCCCCTCTCTCCCGCAATGCGGGCGAGGGTAAAAATTAGTGCCGCGCCCTTATCCCCTCGCCCGCATTGCGGGAGAGGGGGGCACGCGAAGCGTGACGGGTGAGGGCGGCGAGCGAAGCGAGCCGAGCAGCCCCCGATGCGGCACCACCTCCTGACCATCGGCCGCATGCGCCGCGGCCCGCTCCTCGACCTCCAGTCCGAATACGCCGGCCGCCTCATCCCGCCGCCGATCATCACCGAGCTCGACGAAAAACGCCCCCTGCCCGAACCGCAGTTGAAGGCGCGCGAGGCCGCGCTGCTGCTCGGCGCCGCGCCGGAGGGCGCGCGGCTCGTCGCGCTCGACGGGCGGGGCCACCAATGGTCGAGCCGCGACCTCGCCACCCATCTCCGCGATTGGGCCGATCGCGGCGTCGGCACGGTCGCCTTCGCGATCGGCGGCGCGGGCGGTCTCGGCGACGAGGTACTGGCCAAGGCGGAGACGACACTGTCATTGGGATCAATGACCTGGCCGCATTTCCTCGCGCGGATTATGCTGTTGGAGCAGCTTTACCGGGCCCAGCAAATCCTTGCCGGCCATCCCTATCACCGCGAGTGAGCTCGGGCACCGCGAGTGAGCTCGGGCACCGCGAGCGGGAGGCGTTACCACAACTATAATACGATATTTTATACGATATATGTTTCAATAATTGTATTCATATGCGACCTATGGCGCCGACAACCGGTCAAGGAGGTCGCCATGTCGCACAGCTATTTCACGATGTGGGGGCTCTTGATCCTGATGGGGCTGGCGGCTTTTGACGGTTTGAACTACCGCGGTGAAATCAAGACCACCCTCGCCGAGGCCTACCCCACCGACCCCGCCAAACAAAACGCCTTGCGCCGCTGCGGCGCCGCCGACCGGTCGTTTTCCAAATTCTTCGCGGATGACCGGAAGGCCTGCTACCGCGTGCTGCTTCCATCGGCGCTGATACCGGCATCCGGCGAAAGCGGAAAATCAAGCTGAGGCGCCACTTGAGCGTGGGAACTCTACCGCGCCCGCGGGAGTTTCGCGTATACATCACGAAACACTCGCAAATAGGCATTTCCGTCGATGAATCCCCGTCCGCGCCCGCTGACCTTGTGCATCCTCGACGGCTGGGGGGACCGGGCGGACAAGGCCGACAATGCGATCGCCCAGGCGAAGACGCCGGTGTGGCACGCGCTCCTCCGGCGTTGGCCGCATTCGGAGCTTCAGGCGAGCGAGCATTTCGTCGGCCTGCCCGACGGGCAGATGGGCAATTCCGAGGTAGGCCACACCAATATCGGCGCCGGCCGGATCGTCATGCAGGATTTGCCGCGGATCGACGCGGCAGTCGATGACGGGTCGCTGGCGACGATGCCGGCGCTCAAGGAATTCATCCTCCAGGTCAAGGAAAAGGGGGGCGCCGCGCACGTCTTCGGCCTCATCTCGCCGGGCGGCGTCCACTCGCATCAGCGCCAGATCGCCGCGCTCGCCCGCATCCTGCACGAGGCCGAATTGCCGGTCGCGGTCCACGCCGTGCTCGACGGCCGCGACACGCCGCCGAAATCGGCGCTCGGCTACCTTCGGCAATTCCACGCCGACACCGGCGACATCCCGGTCGCGACGGTCAGCGGCCGCTATTACGCGATGGACCGCGACAAGCGCTGGGACCGCGTCGCCAGGGCATACCATACGATCGCGATGGCCGTCGGCGAGCATGCCGGCGACCCGCTCGCCGCGGTCGAGGCCGGGTATGGCCGCGGCGAGACCGACGAGTTCGTGTTGCCGACCGCGATCGGCGACTATGCCGGGATGCGGGACGGCGACGGCATCCTCTTCGCCAATTTCCGCGCCGACCGAATCCGCGAGATCGGCGCCGCGCTGGTCGACCCCGATTTCACCGGGTTCGAGCGCGAAAGCCGGGTCAAGTTCTCGGCCGCGCTCGGCCTCGTCGAATACTCCGAGGACCTCAACCGCTTCCTCGAAACGCTGTTCCCGCCCTTCGACCTCCAGGACACGATCGGGGAGGTCGTCGCCAAGGCGGGCTTGAAGCAGCTCCGCATCGCCGAGACCGAGAAATACGCGCATGTGACGTTTTTCTTCAACGGCGGGCGCGAGGCCGTGTTCGACGGCGAGGAGCGCAT
This sequence comes from Allostellaceae bacterium, assembly GCA_036268075.1. Classification (GTDB taxonomy): domain Bacteria; phylum Pseudomonadota; class Alphaproteobacteria; order ATCC43930; family CGMCC-115725; genus DATARH01. Next base: position 26,637 of record DATAUV010000015.1, read on the forward strand.
CCTGGTGCCGTCGCCCAAGGTCGCGACCTATGACCGGCAGCCGCAGATGTCGGCGGTCGAGGTCACCGACAAGGTCATCGCCGCCATCAAATCGGCCAAGTTCGACCTGATCGTGCTGAATTATGCGAATACCGACATGGTCGGCCACACCGGCGACCTCGACGCGGCGACCGCGGCGGTCGAAGCCGTCGATTCCTGCCTCGGCCGCCTCTCCGCCGCGCTCGAACAGGCCGGCGGCGCGCTCGTCGTCACCGCCGACCACGGCAACGCCGAGATGATGCGCGACCCCGAGACCGGCGAGCCGCACACCGCGCACACGCTGAACCCGGTGCCGTTCATCGTCGCGGGCGCGCCGGCCGCGATCAGAGAGGTCGCCAAGGGGCGCCTCTGCGACATCGCGCCGACGCTGCTCGACCTGCTCGGCCTGCCGACACCGCCGGCGATGACCGGCCGCTCGCTGATCTCGGGCGATACCGGGCGGCGCGCCGCGGACTGAGCCTTTGGTCAAGCGGCTCATCACGGGCGGGCTCGCGCTCGCGGGGCTTTGCCTCGCGGCCCCGCCGCCCCCCGCCGGCGCGGCGACGCATCCCGCCCAGGCCCCGGCCTTGGCCCCCGCCGCTCCGGTCAATCCCGACATACTCGTCGGGCAGCTCGACACCGCGGTCCAGCAAGGCGTCGCCACCGCGCGCGCCGTGCAGAAGGACGAGGCGACGATCGGCGCGGCTGCCCGCGACCTTGCCGGCGAAGACCGCGACCTCGCGGCAAAACAGCGCGCCCTCGACATGACCCGCGCCCGCGCCGCGGGCCTGTTGGCCGCGCTCGAGCGCTTTGTCCATACCCCCCGCGCGGCCGCGCTGCTGGAACCGCAATCGCCGGTGGACCGGCTGCGCAGCGGCATGCTGATGGCCGCGGCGGTGCCGGCGCTGAGCGGCGAGGCGCACGCGCTGATCGGCGAGCTGCAGCGCCTTTCGACCCTGCGCACCCAGACCCTCGCCAAGCAGGATAGCCTCGCGCGCGACCGCCAGGACCTCGGGACCGGCCGCGCCCGTCTCGACCAGCTCTCGGCAAGGCGCGAGGAGCTGCGCCGCCAGATCCTGCACGAGATCGCCGACAGCGACCCGCGCGCAGTGAAGCAGGGCTCGGTCGCCGTCGACCTGCCCGACCTGATCGCTCGCGGCGACGGCGAGGCGGAGCTGCGCGACCGTGAGATGCGGGCCCGCGCCGCCCGCACCAAGGGCGCGCCCGCCACCGACCCGACCCATCCGAAGACCCTGCACAGCTTTGACAAGAACGCCGCGCTGACCGTGCCGGTCGCCGGGGCGGTCACGCAGCGCTTTGGCCAGAGCAACGAGCTGGGCACCCCCAGCCAGGGCATGACGCTCGCGGCGGTCGGGAACGCCGAGGTGGTCGCCCCGTTCGACGGGCAGGTGGATTATATCGGGCCGTTCCGCGGCTATGGCACGATCTTGATCATCGACCACGGTGGCGGATATCATTCGGTGCTCGCCGGACTGGGGCGGGTCGATGCAAAAATCGGCGAATGGGTCGTCGCGGGCGAGCCGGTCGGCACGCTGGCGGATGCTGCGAAAGCCGATGACGGCGTCACACTTTATTTTGAATTGCGCCATGACGGCCAAGCGGTCGATCCCCAGCTATCGTTGACCGTTCAAGCCGGACAGGCGCGAGATCACAGGGTGAATGAATGAACCGATTGGGGCTGGCCGCGGCGGTCGCGGCAACGGTCTTCGCACTGACGCTGCGCCAGGACATCGGCGTCGCCAGCGCGGCAACGAATTCCAATCCCAACACCGCCGACACCTACAAGGCGATCAATCTGTTCGGCGACGTGTTCGACGCCGCGCGGGCGGATTTCGTCGACCCGGTCACCGGCGACACGCTGGTCGAGGGCGCGATCAACGGCATGCTGACCGCGCTCGACCCCCATTCGAACTACCTCAATGCCAAGAATTTCGACGACATGAAGGTGCAGACCCGCGGCGAGTTCGGCGGGCTCGGCATCGAGGTGTCGATGGAAAACGGGCTCGTCAAGGTGGTCTCGCCGATCGACGACACCCCGGCCGCCCACGCGGGCCTGCGCCCCGGCGACCTCATCACCAACATCAACAGCGAGGCGGTGCAGGGCCTTACCCTGCCCGAGGCGGTCGAGAAGATGCGCGGCCCGATCAACAGCGAGATCACGCTGACGATCCGCCGCGAGGGCAAGGACCCGTTCGACGTCAAATTGACCCGCGCCAACATCAAGATCCAGTCGGTCCGCTCGCATCTCGAAGGCAGCAATGTCGGCTATGTCCGCATCACCAGCTTTAACGAGCAGACCGATGTCGGCCTCAACGCGGCGATGAAGAGCCTCAAGCAGCAGGCCAACAACAAGCTGGTCGGCGTCATCCTCGACCTGCGCAACAACCCCGGCGGCCTCCTCGACCAGGCGGTCGCCGTCTCCGACGCATTTCTCGACAAGGGCGAAATCGTGTCCACCCGCGGCCGTCGCGCCGAGGATGCGCAGCGCTATGACGCCCGCCCCGGCGACATCGCCAATGGCCTCCCGGTCGTCGTGCTGATCAACGGCGGCTCGGCCTCGGCGAGCGAGATCGTCGCCGGCGCATTGCAGGACCACCACCGCGTGATCCTCGTCGGCACCCGTTCGTTCGGCAAAGGCTCGGTGCAGACGATCATCCCGCTGCCCGGCCACGGGGCGATGCGGCTGACCACGGCGCGCTATTACACGCCGTCGGGCCGCTCGATCCAGGCCAAGGGCATCGAGCCCGACATCATCATCGAGGCCGCCAAGATCGAAAAGCCGTCAGCCGACGGCGCGGCAAAGCCGGTCGCCGACAAGTCGAAGCCCAACACCGCCGCCGAGCAGGGCACGGTCGATCCGGCGGTGCTGGGCACGCCCGACGACTATCAGCTCACGCGGGCGGTCGATTTGTTGCGGGGCATCGCGGCGTTCAGCGGGCACAGCGTCAACTGACGCCGCTTTCCGACACCGACCTGCCCCTCTACCGGCCCTGCGTCGGCATCCTGCTGCTGAACGCGGAGGGGCTGGTTTTTGTCGCGCGGCGGATCGGCATGCCGGCCGGGCTCGCCGCGTGGCAGATGCCGCAGGGCGGGATCGACCCCGGCGAGACCCCGCGTGAGGCCGCGCTGCGCGAGCTGGAGGAGGAAATCGGCACCGCCAAGGCCGAAATCATCGGCGAAACCGTCGCCTGGCACCATTACGACCTGCCCCCCGAGCTCACCGGCGGGATGTGGGGCGGCCGGTTTCGCGGCCAGCGCCAGAAATGGTTCGCGATGCGCTTTACCGGCACGGACGCAGACATCGACCTCGCCACCGAGCATCCCGAATTCGACGCCTGGGAATGGGTCGCCCCGACGCGGCTGCCGGAGCTGATCGTCGCGTTCAAGCGCGATGTCTATGTCGCGGTGCTGGCCGAGTTGGCGAGTGTCATTGCAAGGCTGCCGGAAGCTTAGCTCAGCACGTGATCCGATAAGGTCGAAGCAGTTATTATCTTTGAAACGCTACGCTCGCAATGACGGCGGTAGAGCGGCGACGATCGCCTCCCGCCGGGGCATCGCCGGCTGCGCGCCCCTTCCGAGACAGGCGAGCCCCGCGGCCGTGCTCGCGAAGCGCAGCGCGTCGGCCACCTCGAATCCAAGATCGAGCCCAGCCGCGAACGCCCCGACAAACGTGTCGCCGGCGCCGGTCGTGTCCACCGGCGTGATCGCCAGCGCCGGAACCTCCAGCCGCGCGCCGTCGGCGAGGAAGGCGACCGCGCCCCTCTCGCCCAGCGTCACCACCAGCCCCCGGCGCGGATGGGCCGTGCCGAGCGCAGCCGCCTCGCCCTCGTTCGCGATCAGCCAATCGAGCGCGCCGAACACCGCCGGGTCGATCGGCAAGGCCGGCGCCAGGTTCAGCACGGTCCGCGCACCGGCCCGATGCGCGCGCCGGATCAGCGCGACGGTCTCCGCCGCCGGCACCTCCATCTGGCACACGACGGTCGTGCCGGGGCCGAGCAGCCGGTCCGGCACCTGCGCCGCGGTCACGGCCTCGTTGGCGCCCGAGGCGACCGCGATTAAATTCTCGCCGCCCGCGCCGACCATGATCTGCGCGCAGCCGGTCGGCCGCCCGACCTCGCCCACGAGGCCGAGATCGACCCCGTCCCGCCGCAGCAAGTCGCGCGCAACCCCGGCAAACCCGTCCTTCCCGACCGCACCCGCCAGCGCCACCTCGGCCCCGGCCCGACGCGCCGCCAGCGCCTAGTTCGCGCCCGTCCCGCCCGGCAGCAGCGCATAGTCGCCGCCGAGCACGGTCTCGCCCGGCGCCGGCAGATGCGGCACCGGCACGGTGACATCGACGTTGATCGAGCCGAATACGAGAATCATGTCAGGCCCCGGCCGGGGTGTTAGCATCCCGGCGCACCAAGGCGGAGCGCGGGCGGATGCTGGACGATTCGAGGCTCAAGAGCTTTGTCGATCGCTGCTGGGGCGAGGAGGTCGTCCCGACGCTGACCGAATACATCAAGATCCCGAACAAGTCCCCGCTGTTCGACCCCGATTGGGCCGCCCACGGGCATATGGACGCGGCGGTCGCGATGTTCGAAGCCTGGGCGCGGGCGAAGATCGCGGCGATGCCGGGCGCGGTGCTGGAGGTGGTGCGCCTGCCGGGCCGCACGCCGCTCATCCTGATCGAGGCGCCCGGCGACGGTGCGGATACTGTGCTGCTCTACGGCCATCTCGACAAGCAGCCGGAGATGGTCGGCTGGCTCGACGGCTACGGCCCCTGGCTGCCGCGGCTCGACGGCGACAAGCTCTATGGCCGCGGCGGCGCCGATGATGGGTATGCGATGTTCGGCGCGCTGACCGCGCTCGCCGCGCTGCACGAACAGGGCGTCGCGCACGCGCGCTGCGTCATCGTCATCGAGGCGTGCGAGGAAAGCGGCAGCTACGACCTGCCGTTCTATGTCGACCACCTTGCCGGCCGCATCGGCAGCCCGTCGCTGGTGGTGTGCCTCGACAGCGGCTGCGGCAATTACGACCAGCTTTGGCTGACCACATCGCTGCGCGGCGTATTCGCCAGCACGCTCACCGTCGAGGTGCTCGGCGAGGGCGTGCATTCAGGCGACGCGTCGGGGGTGGTGCCGTCGAGCTTCCGCATCTTCCGCCGGCTGCTGTCGCGGCTCGAAGACGAGGAGACCGGCGCGATCCGGCCCGAGGCGCTCTATGTCCAGGTCCCGGCCGAACGCCTTACCCAGGCAAAGCGCGCCGCCGCCGCGCTCGGCAAGGAAATCTACGCCAAATTCCCGTTCGTCCCGGGGATGAGGCCGGCCGACGACGATTTGTCCGAGCTGGTGCTGAACCGGACCTGGCGGCCGCGGCTCGCGGTCACCGGCATCGACGGCCTGCCGACGCCGGGCAATGCCGGGAACGTTCTCCTGCCGTTCACCACCGCCAAGCTCAGCCTGCGCCTGCCGCCGACGCTCGACCCGGGCCTGGCCGGCAGCCTCGTCCGCGACCTGTTCGAGAAAGACCCGCCCTACGGCGCCCGCGTCACATTCGACGCCCAGGTCGCCTCATCCGGCTGGAACGCGCCGGGCCTCGCCCCCTGGCTCGAAGCCTCGCTCGCCCGCGCCTCGGAAACCGCCTTCGGCGCCCCGCCCGCCTATATGGGCGAAGGCGGCTCGATCCCGTTCATGGCGATGCTCGGCGAGAAATTCCCGGCGGCGCAGTTCGTCGTCACCGGCGTGCTCGGGCCGCATTCCAACGCGCACGGGCCGAACGAATTCCTCCACATCCCGACGGGGAAGAAGGTGACCCAGGTCATCGCCCGGGTGCTGGCGGATCATCACGCGAGGGGCTGAACCAAGGCGGCCCTCACCCGCCGATCCCCGGCTGTCGCCGGGGTCGGCCCCCTCTCCCGCGATGCGGGCGAGGGGATGCGCGCCAAATCTTTCCCCTCGCCCGCATTGCGGGAGAGGGTGGATCGCGCAGCGAGACGGGTGAGGGCGCGCGAAGCGCGTATCTATGCCGCCCCCAACCTTCCCACCCGCCACCGCATCGCCCGCCACGCCACGACGCCGGCGACCGCCCCCAGCCGTCCGTTCGGCTTGAGCCCGACCGCCTTCAGCACCATCGCGACGCCGCGCTCGACATGGTGCCGCCGGTAGAGCGCGAACGCGCGGCGGCTGTAGTCGCGGGCGCAGCGGCGGCGTTCGTAGGGGCCGGCGCAATTGGCGGCGTGGTAGGCGTAGGGGAGCTCGTCGTCCCGGGTCTCGGCGACCCGGCTCAGCGCGACGCGCAGCCGCGCCCAGCGGCCGAGCCCTTCGCGGTCGAGATAGCGGCCGAGGTTTTTGTAGAACAGCCGGTAATGGCGCAATTCGTCGGCGGCGATATGGCGGCAGATCTCCGCCAGCACCGGCTCGGCGGCGGCCTCGCGCATCGCGGTGTAGTACGAGCTGGTGCCGGTCTCGACGATACAGCGCGCGATCATCTCGCCGGCGCGCGACCCCCGCCGCGAGCGGTCGGCATCGAAATCGACGCGATAGCCGGCCCGGAATCGGGCGAACGCCGCACCGAAATCGAAACTTGGATCGGCCAGCGTAGCCCAGCGCGCCAGCGCCTCGCCGTGCTGCACCTCCTCCCGCCCCCAGCGCCGCGCGGTGGCCTGGAATTCCGGGTCCTCGGCAAAGACGCGGCACAGATGATGGGCGTAGGCGCCGCCATTATACTCGACCAGGCTCGCCGCCTTGACGATCCGCAACAGGTCGGGATCGACGCGCGTGCGGTCGAAATCGTGCCAGGGAATGTCGTCGAGGGTCCACGCGCCCATGACCGGCGGTTATACACTCCCTGTCATTGCGAGCGAAGCGAAGCAATCCCCATCCGCGGGAGGCTAATCCGACGGGGATTGCCGCGGCGCTGCGCGCCTCGCAATGACAGTGCCTTAATGCGCCCGTTCCGCCGTCGCCAGCAGCTTCGCCTGGGCGACCGAGAGCTGGCGTTCGAGGTGGCGCAGCTCGCCGGCGAGCCGTTCGCGCTCGGTCCCGGCGGCGCGGCCGACCTGGTCCCGGAGGCTGGGCAGATTGCCCTGGATCGTCTGCAACTCGGCTTCCAGCACGGCGCGGTCGAGCGCCTCGGGCGCCATCGCCTCGTCGGCCAGCACGGTGCAGCGCTCCGGCGTCACCTCGGCGATCCCGCCGACGACGAAAAACCGCTGCGTCACCGCGCGGCCCTCATAGACCTCGATCGTACCGGGGCGGATCGTCGAAATGAGCGGCGCGTGGCCGGGGAGCACGCCGAAATTGCCCTCGGTTCCCGGCACCACGACCATTTCCACCATCTCGGAAAGGATCAGGCGCTCGGGCGAGACCAGCTCGAATTGGACGCGGTCAGCCATCCCTTAAACCTCGGATGCCATCTTTTGGGCCTTTTCGACCGCCGCCTCGATCGTGCCGACCATGTAGAACGAGGATTCGGGCATCTCGTCGTATTCGCCGGCGACGATGCCCTTGAACCCCTTGATCGTGTCTTCGAGGTTGACGAACACGCCGGGCGAACCGGTGAACACCTCGGCGACGTGGAACGGCTGCGACAGGAAGCGCTGGATCTTGCGGGCGCGGGCGACGGTCAGGCGGTCGTCTTCGGAAAGCTCGTCCATGCCCAGGATCGCGATGATGTCCTGGAGGCTCTTATAGGTCTGCAAGACGCGCTGCACGTCGCGGGCAACCTGATAATGCTCGTCGCCGACGACGCGCGGGTCGAGCATGCGCGAGGTCGAATCGAGCGGGTCGACCGCCGGGTAGATGCCCAATTCGGCGATCTGGCGCGACAGCACCGTGGTCGCGTCCAGATGGGCGAACGAGGTCGCCGGCGCCGGGTCGGTCAGATCGTCGGCGGGCACGTAGATCGCCTGCACCGAGGTGATCGAGCCCTTCTTGGTCGTCGTGATGCGTTCCTGCAGCGCGCCCATGTCGGTCGCGAGGGTCGGCTGATAGCCGACCGCCGACGGGATGCGGCCCAGCAGCGCCGACACCTCGGAGCCCGCCTGGGTGAAGCGGAAGATGTTGTCGACGAAGAACAGCACGTCCTGCCCTTCCTCGTCGCGGAAGTATTCGGCGAGGGTCAGCCCACTGAGGCCGACGCGGGCGCGGGCGCCGGGCGGCTCGTTCATCTGGCCGTAGACGAGGGCCGCCTTCGACCCCGGCCCGTCCGGCACGATGACGCCCGACTCCATCATTTCGTGATAGAGGTCGTTGCCCTCGCGGGTGCGCTCGCCGACCCCGGCGAACACCGAGTAGCCGCCATGCGCCTTGGCGATGTTGTTGATCAATTCCATGATGATGACGGTCTTGCCGACCCCGGCGCCGCCGAAGAGCCCGACCTTGCCGCCCTTCGCGTAAGGCGCCAGCAGATCGACGACCTTGATCCCGGTCACCAGGATTTCGGCCTCGGTCGACTGGTCGACGAATTCCGGGGCCGGCCGATGGATCGGCGATTTCATCTTGGTGACGATCGGGCCGCGCTCGTCGACCGGCTCGCCGATGACGTTGAGGATGCGGCCGAGCGTCTCCGGGCCCACCGGCATCATGATCGGATCGCCGGTATCGACCGCCTCGGCGCCGCGGACGAGCCCGTCGGTGGTGTCCATCGCGATCGTGCGGACCGTGTTCTCGCCCAGATGCTGCGCCACTTCGAGCACCAGCGTGCGGTCGTCCTGCACGATGTGGAGCGCGCTCAGGATCGAGGGCAGATCACCCTCGAAGCGCACATCGACGACCGCGCCGATGACCTGGGTGATCGTGCCAACATTGTTTCGTGCCATGTGCGAACCCTTGCCTCTTCCTACAGCGCCTCGGCGCCGGAGATGATCTCGATCAGTTCCTTGGTGATGACCGCCTGGCGGGTGCGATTATAGTTCATCGTCAGCCGGTCGATCATCTCGCCGGCGTTGCGGGTCGCATTGTCCATCGCGGTCATGCGCGCGCCCTGCTCGCTGGCGGCGTTTTCGAGGAGCGCGGTGTAGATCTGCACCGCGAGGTTGTTCGGGAGCAAATCGGCGAGGATCTCCTCCTCCGACGGCTCGAACTCATAGATCGCGCCGCCGAGATCGGGCACCGCCGCCTCGCCGCCCTCGGGCAGCGCGAACGGGATAAGCTGCTGCGCCGTCACGATCTGCGTGATCGCGGAGCGGAAGCGGTTGAAGACGATCGTGCAGACGTCGAACTCGCCGGCCTGGAACAGGCCCAGCACCCGCTCGGAGATGTCGCGCGCCTCGTCGAACGAGACGCGGCGGCGGCCGATGTCGGTCAGGCTGTCGTGGATCAGGCGGGCATAGTCGCGGCGCAGCCCGTCGCGGCCCTTGCGCCCGATGGTCAGGATCTTGACCCGCTTGCCCTCGGCTTCGAGCTGGCGGATGCGGCGGCGCGCCTCGCGCAGGATCGTCCCGTTGAACCCGCCGGCGAGGCCGCGGTCCGAGGTCGCGACGATCAGAAGGTGCGTTTCCTCCCGGCCGGTGCCCGCGAGCAGCGGCGGGGCGCCGGGGATGCCGGCCATGCGGCTCGCCAGCGAGCGCAGCACCCGATCCATCCGCTCGGCATAGGGCCGCGCCGCCTCGGCCTGCTCCTGCGCCCGGCGCAGCCGAGACGCCGCGACCATCTTCATCGCCGCGGTGATCTTCTGCGTCGACCGCACGCTGCGGATGCGTACCCGTAAATCCTTTAGGCTGGGCATAACCCACCTTTTTTCGTCGCCCTCGCGAAGGCGGGGGTCCAGGTGCAAGCGGCGAAGCGTTGGCCCCTGGGTTCCCGCCTGCGCGGGAATGACGAGCTAATTTGCTGAAGGGTCATCGCCAATTACGCAAACGTCGTCACGAAGCTGCCGAGGAATTCCCGCAGGCCCTTGTCGGTCGCCTCGGAGATTTCGCGCTCGCTGCGGATCGCCTCCAGCAACTCCGGCTTCGTCGAGCGCAACTCGCCCAGCATCGACGCTTCGAAGCGGACGATGTCGTTGATCGCGATGCGGTCGAGAAACCCGTTGGTGCCGGCGAAGATGGCCGCGACCTGCTCCTCGATCGGCACCGGCGAGAATTGCGGCTGCTTCAGCAATTCGGTGAGGCGCGAGCCCCGCGCCAGCAGGCGCTGGGTCGAGGCGTCGAGGTCGGAGGCGAACTGCGCGAACGCCGCCATCTCACGGTATTGCGCCAGTTCCAGCTTGATGCGCCCGGCAACCTGCTTCATCGCCTTGATCTGCGCCGCGGAGCCCACCCGGCTGACCGACAGGCCGACATTGATCGCCGGCCGGATGCCACGATAGAACAGCTCGGTTTCGAGGAAGATCTGCCCGTCGGTGATCGAGATCACGTTGGTCGGGATATAGGCCGACACGTCGCCGGCCTGGGTCTCGATGACCGGCAGCGCGGTCAGCGAGCCGAGGCCATGATCCTCGTTCATCTTGGCGGCGCGTTCGAGGAGCCGCGAGTGCAGGTAGAACACATCGCCGGGATACGCCTCGCGGCCCGGCGGACGGCGCAGCAGCAGCGACATCTGGCGGTAGGCGACCGCCTGCTTCGACAGATCGTCGTAGATGATCAGCGCGTGCATGCCGTTGTCGCGGAAATATTCGCCCATCGCGCAGCCGGTATAGGGCGCCATGAATTGCAGCGGCGCCGGCTCCGACGCGGTCGCCGCCACGACGATCGAGTATTGCATCGCGTTGTAGTCTTCGAGCGTCTTGACGATCTGCGCCACGGTCGAGCGCTTTTGCCCGATCGCGACGTACACGCAGTAGAGCTTGCGCGATTCGTCGCCGCCGGCATTGACCCCCTTCTGGTTGAGGATCGTGTCGATCGCGACGGCGGTCTTGCCGGTCTGGCGGTCGCCGATGATCAGCTCACGCTGGCCGCGGCCGATCGGCACCAGCGCGTCGATCGCCTTCAAACCCGTCTGCACCGGCTCGTGCACCGATTTCCGCGGGATGATGCCGGGCGCCTTGACCTCGACGCGGGTGCGCGTCACGTCGGTCAGCGGCCCCTTGCCGTCGATCGGGTTGCCGAGGCCGTCGACGACGCGCCCCAACAGCCCCCGGCCGACCGGTACGTCGACGATCGCGCCGGTGCGCTTGACCGTGTCGCCCTCGCGGATGCCGCTGTCGTCGCCAAAGATGACGACGCCGACATTGTCGCTTTCGAGATTGAGGGCCATGCCCTTCATCCCGTTCGGGAACTCGACCATCTCGCCGGCCTGGACCTTGTCCAGCCCATAGACGCGGGCGATGCCGTCGCCGACCGACAGCACCTGGCCGATCTCGGCGACATCCGCCTCGCTGCCAAAGCTGGCGATCTGCTGCTTGAGGATCGCGGATATTTCCGCGGCGCGAATTTCCATGAAGCCCTCTTAAGCCAAAGTCCTTTAGGCGCCGGCCCTCAGGGCCAGCCGCAAACGCTGCAACTTGCTTCTCAACGACCCGTCGACCATGCGCGAGCCGATCTTGACGACCATGCCGCCGATGAGGCTCGGGTCGATCTTGAGGTCGACCGCGACCCGCCCGCCGACCGCGCGGCGAAGCTGCTCGGTGAGCGCGGTGTTCTGTGCCTCGGTCAGGGGCTGGGCCGCGGTCACCTCGGCGGTGATCTCGCCGCGCCGCGCCGCGAGCTTGGCCAGATAAGCCTCGATCATCGCCGGCACCGCGAAGAGGCGGCGGTTGCGCGCGGCGACGGCGAGGAAATCGCGGGTGAGCTGCGACAGCTCGGCCTTTTCGGCGACGAGCGCGATCGCCCGGCCCTGGTCGGCGCGCGACAGCACGGGGCTCCGCACCAGCCGCGACAGGTCGGCGCTGTCGTGCAGCATCGCCCGCATCGCGCGCAGATCGCCGGCGACCGCGTCGAGCTCGCGGCGCTCGTCGGCCAGCTCGAACAGCGCCGCCGCGTAACGTTCAGCCAGGCCGGAAACGCCTGTCGCTTTGGAAGCCAATGGAGATCGGTCCTCGGTCTGCGCGCCGGCCAAATGAGGGCACAAGAGACGCCGCCGGGGCCGCCATGGCCCCGGAGATTCGGGCGGTTCCTAACATAGTTCCCCACCCTTCGCAACCGCTGCCGGCGGGATCGCGACATGCGCAATTACAACAGCTTAACCAAAGACTTGAGAGGCAGCCCGCTAACCTGCGGTTTCCCGCCGCGCGAGCCGCGCCAACAGAACGAGGCTGGCGGAGTAATAGTCGTCGTCCGCGCCGATCACCGGCAGCGGCGCCGAATCGCGATGCTGCGAGCCGCGCACGAACTGGACCACCGCCTGCACCCCGTTCGAGGCCGGGTAGGGCGCCACCTTGCCGTTGCTGACATCGGCCCAGGCGGGCGGCGGCTTGTCGCCGAATTCGGCCCAGAAATCGAGATACGGCTGGAGCCGCTTCGGGCTCGCATCGCCGGCCCACACGAGATAGAGCGGCACCCGAATCGCCGCGAAGCCGAATTGCGGCGCGAATCCCACGGCCGGGGTCACCGCGCCGGCGGGGTCGAGCGCGATCCAGTCGCTCGGCAGATGCCACGGCCCGAACTGCGCCTTGTCGAGCAGCGCCAGCCCGTCGCCCCGCAGCCGGCGCCACTGATAGCCCGGCAGCGTGCGCTCCAGATTCTTGAACGCCGGATAGATGTAATAGGACGGGTTCAGCACGACGCTGCCGTCGTCGCGGGTGAACCCGTCGCGGCCGGGCAGCAGCACCAGCCGCCGCGCCACCGCGGCGAGCAGCTTGTCGCGGATGTCCCCGAGAATGCGCCGTGCGGCGTCGCGGTATTTCGTGTCGTTCCAGGTCTTCGCGGCGCGGATCAGCGCCCAGGCGATGAGGGTGTCGCCATCGGAGGCGTTGTTGGGGTCGGCGATCGGGTGCTGCGGGTCGGCCGGATCCCAGCGCCACGCGAACAGCGCCGAGTCGGGCTGCCGCAGATGGGCGCGGGTCCAGTCCCAGATATTGTCGAACGCCGCCCGGTCATCCGCCGATTCGGCGAACAGCATCGCCCAGCCCTGCCCCTCGGTGTGGCTGACATCCTTGTTCCCGGTATCGCGCACCCGCCCGTCGCCGGTGACGAACCGATCGCGATAGACGCCCCATTGGTCGGCGAAGCTGGGGTCGCCGGCATGGGCGGGCGCGGCGAGCGCCAGCAGGATGAACAGAACGGGGAAAAGCAGCCGCATCGGCAAACGCTGTCATTGCGGCGGCGCCGACGCAATCCCGGCTCTCCCCTCTTTTCGTCATCCCGGCCTGCGCCGGGATGACGAAAAGAGGGGAATGAGCGACGCTATTCGTGCCGGCCGTAGCGGAAGCGCATCGGGGCGCCAATTTCCGAGGGGGCTCCGGCGAGGCGGGCGGAACAGGTCGGGTCGCCGCCCTGCCCCGTCATCCATTCGGTGTAGAGGCCTTCGAGCGTCGGGGCGAGCCAGCTTCGGCGCTGCTCGTCCTGCGGCACCAGCGGATAGGCGCCGTGCTCGATCTCGATAAAGCCACCCGCCTCCTCGATCCGGACCCAGCCCCAGTCAATGCCTTCGAGCACCGCGTTGATGTCTTCCTCGAGCTCCTCGAGGCTGTCGCAGCGGCGCAGCGGCAGCGACTGGGCCATGCGCGAACCCAGCGTTTCGAGAAACTGATCGGCCTCGACCGGATCGACCCGCTCTTCGAACTCGGCAAACATCGCCGCGATGAAATGGGCCCATTGCCGTGCGCAATGCTGCTGAGCGAAGTAGCGCAGCGAAATCCGATCCGCTTCTCCGGGCGCGCTGACCATACGTTTATAGCTCCCCCTCGGGACCGGACCGGGCGCGCTCGCGAGCGCGCCAGACGGCGTTATTTCGAGCGATCCCCACCAAGCCCGGCAGCCCAAGCTTCGTCGGCGGCGGCGACCGGCTGCTGCAATACCCGTTCCGGTACCTCCCAGACGATAACGTGCGGTGGAGTTTTGGTGAAGGCTGGATCGGCGAAATAGGAAATCGCCGCGCTCGTCAGCCCGCCGCCGTCCTTGGCACGGTTGTCGACCGGCGCGCCCAGAGCCATCCCGAGATACTCGGTGAAATTGGCGCGGCGCGAGAACGAGGTGCCGATCTCGACAAGCTGCGGCGCCGGCGTCTCGTCGAGAATGCCGGTGCCGGCCTTGGCCGAGGCGTCGATTCGGTTCGACGCGACCATGTCGCCCTTGGGCCTGAGGGGATACGGCACCCCGTCGAGACCTGCGAGCCGAATGAGATCGCCGACCCGCTCCTGCTCCGGGCCGGGAGTGACGCGGTACTGCGCCTGTTGCGACGGCGCGAGCCCCCGCCCCGTGAGCCCGGCGGCGATCGAATCGGCCGCCGCCTTGGCGCCGCGCTCGTTCCAATGCGTGTCGGTGCGGTAATAGCGCTCGCCGTCGAGCGCCGCGATCGGCTGCAAGAGGTCGGCGACGGTCACGCCGCTCGCTCGTAGCTGCGACACGAACTCGCCGTAGCGCGGCGCCAGCGCCGCCGAGCGGTCGGCGCCGCACAGATGGCTCGCCTCGACCCGCGACTTGTCCGGCACCGCGGCGACGACCAGCGCGATGTTGCGGGCGCGCAGAAACTCGGCCGCCTGGCCGATGATCTTCAGATGGCGCGCCAGGGACGCATCCCGATTCGGATGAACTTCCAGCTCGTCGGTCAGGAACAGCCAGTTGCCGCAGCCCCGGCGGACCCGCGTGCCGAGATCGCCGACCGCGTTCCACGCGACGACCCGGTCGAAGGTCACCAGCGCATCGGCGAACGGGTTCTTGTGCAACAGGAACTGCGCCAGGTCCCCGGTCGGCTTGCCGGCGGCGATATCGTGCCAGGAATAATGCGCGACCGGTTCGGACCGCCACAGCATCGCGGCAATGTTCGAGCCGAGCCCGGCCAGCAGCACCGCCGCCAACACAAAGGCGGGCAATCGCGACGGGCGAAAGCGAAGGCGCATCGCCCACGCCCTAAAGGGTTCGTGCCCTGTCGGCAAGAGCGGTCGATCGCCAAACGTCATCGGCACCGCCCTCCTAGAACTGGAAATAGAGGAACGGCACGGTCTGGTGACCCATCATCACCGCGATCGCGTAGAGAAACACCACCGGCGGCCACAGCGGCGACCACCATTCGGGCTGCCTGAGGCGCGGCAGGAAATTCGCCTGGAACGCCGGCCACAGCACGACGGCGGCGCCGACGCCGAGCCACGCGACCTCGACAGGGCGCAACACCACCGCGATCTGGTCGCTGATGCCGACGCCGTGGAGGCCGATCTGCCCGGCCAGCATCGCCACCGTGCCGTCCCAGCTCGACGCCCGGAACGGGGTCCAGGCGAACAGCACCACCGCCAGCGTCAACAGGTAGGAAAGCGGCGCCCACATCGGCAGGCTGCGCGAGTTCCACCACCGCGCGACGCTCAGCGCCACGCCGTGGATCACGCCCCACAGCAGGAACGACCAGCTCGCCCCGTGCCACAACCCGCCGATCGCCATCGTCAGGAACAGATTGGTATAGGTCCGCGCCTCGCCTTTGCGGTTGCCGCCGAGCGAGATGTAAAGGTAGTCGCGCAGCCAGCTCGACAGGCTGATGTGCCAGCGCCGCCAGAAATCCTGGATCGAGACGGCGAGGTATGGGTCGCGGAAATTCTCCGGATAGTGAAACCCGAGCATCCGCCCCATCCCGATCGCCATCGCGCTGTAGCCGGCGAAATCGAAGAAGATCTGGAACGCGAACCCGATATTGCCGAGCCACGAATCGACGAGGGTCGGCTGCGGCAACGCGAACACGGCCTCGACCAGCGGCGCCAGCGTGTCGGCGATCAGCACCTTGACGGCGAACCCGATCATGAAGCGGCGCGCGCCGTGGGCGAGGTCGTCGAGCGTGATGCGGCGTTGCACCAGATCCTTGTCGACCCAGGAATAGCGGATGATCGGGCCCGAAATCAGGTGCGGGAACATGTCGAGATAGGCGGCAAAGCTGATAAAGCTCGGCTCGGCCGCGACGGTGCCGCGGCGCACGTCGATCAGGTAGCTGATCGATTGCAGCACGGTGAACGACAGCGCGATCGGCAGGATGATGGCCGTCCACGGAATGGGCCCCGCGGCAACGCTCGCCAGCGCCTCGTCAGCGGTCGCGACCAAGAGGTTCGCGTATTTGAACCAGCACAGGCACGCGAGGATCGCGACGACGCCGAGGATCAGGATCGGCTGCTTGCCCTCTTCCCGCGCCCGCTCGATCGCCCTGCCGAGCACCCAGGCCACCGCCGTGATCCCGATGATCAGCGGCAGGAACATCGGCTTCCACCAGGCGTAGAACAGCCAGCTTCCGACGCACAGCGTCAGGTTCCGCGCCGGTCCCGGCGTCGCCAGATAGGCGACTAGGAACAGCGGCAGGTACAGCGCCAGGAATTCGACGGACGAGAAGATCACGGGAGGCTCGCTCCGGGCCTGCGGTCGCAAGGCCCACAACCCCTGTCGTCGCCCCCGCGAAGGCGGGGGTCCAGGGCAAGCGACGAAGCGCCGGCCCCTGGATTCCCGTCTTCGCGGGAAAGACGAAGAGAGAGTCGTGCACACTTCATCGGAGATGCCTTACGGGCGGAACGGCGCCATCTTGTCGGCAAGGCCGAAGGCCTGCCGGCCTACCCCGCCGGGGGCGAAGACAAAGACGCTGTAGCGCTCGCCGGCGGCCATCGCGCCGAGATCGGTCTTGGTGCCGGCATCCTTGTCGTCGCAGGCGACCGCGAGCGCGACATTGACCGGATTGACCAGCCGCCGTCCCGTCGCACCGGGCTTGACCCCGGAGATGACGACCGTGCGGCCGTCGCCGGCGGTCAGCCGCGCGTCGGTGCATTGCCGGTCGAGGTTGTAGAGCGCGAGCGCCGATTTCTGCGCGTTGAAATCGGTCGGCTCCTCGCGCACCAGCGTTACCTCGGGGGCGCCGTCGGCGCCGGCGGTGACGGCCACGGTGACGAACTCGTTCGCCTTCAGCGTGACCTTGACGGGCGCCGTCCTGCCGCCGATCGCGGCCGTGCCGGTGAGCTCGGTGCCGGGGGTCACCGGATCGAACTCGCCGACCCGCTGCGCCCCGCCGGTGCCGAGGTCGAGCGCGCCGCCGGCCGAGGTGATCTTGACCGCCGCCGCCGACAAATTGGCAAAGCGCAGATAGGCGACCCCATTCGGCGGGCCGCTCGGATAAAGCCGCCCCTCGGCCGCCTGCACCGACCCGGCGAGGCCGATGCCTAACAGCGCGGCCATCCCGATGGCGGCGATCAGGTAACGAAACGACGGCATCGCGGCCCGGCCTATTTCTTGATCTCGCCGGCGCTGACCATGCGGTCGAGCGCGTCGCCGATACCCTTGCCCCAGGCGCGATAGCCGCTCGCGGTCAGGTGCTGGCCGTCGATCGTCGGCCATTCGCCCGGCTTGGAGAACTGGGTCGAATCGATATAGCGGCACGGCGCCACGGACTGCGCCAGAAAATCGCTCATCTCTTTCACCCGCGCAAAGGTCTTGTGATACGACGAGCCCTCATTCCCCCACGGCGGCCCCACCCACACGCAAGGCAGATTGTGGCCCGCGATGCGCTGGGTCAGGGTGCGGACCTGCTCGTAGATCCAGCCGCGCGGAAAATCCTGCTGGCCGTACCCCGCCATCGTGTCGCCCATCTCGACGACGACGAGGTTGGGGTGGTTCTGGGTGATGAGCTGGTCGATGGTCCAGCCAGGCGCGCGCGCCTGCCGGTTGATGACCGCCGGCTTGGTGCCGTGGCGCTCGGCCTCGCCGCAGGACACGTCGGTCTTGTAGACCCAGTCGCCGGCATTGGTGCCGCACATGCCATAGGAGCTGACCGTCGCGCCCTGCTCCACGAGATCGTTGTGCAGCGTCGTGATCAGGTAGTCGTTGGTCACCATATGGCTGTCGCCGATGACCAGTATCGCCAAGCCTGCAAGCAGCCCGTTCATGGTCGCCGTTTCTCCCTAACCTGTTCCGTTCCGGCCTAGCGCAGCGCGCTCTGCCCCTTGAGCTGAACGATCGCGTTGGTGATATCGGCACCCCATTGGTGGTAGCCGGACGAGGTCAGATGCTGGCCGTCGGTGGTCGGCCACTGGCCGGGGGTCGCGAACGCGGTCGAATCGATGAACCTGCACGGCGCCACGCTCTGCGCCAGAAACTCCGACATCTCCTTGACCCGCTCGGTGGTCTTGAAATACGGCGGACCCGGATTGCCCCAGATCGGCCCGACCCAGACGCAGGCGATGTTGTCGCCGTGGATGCGCGTGGTCAGCGTGTGGATCTGGTCGTAAATCCACGCTCGCGGAAACGCGCTGCCATACGAGGCCATCGTGTCGGCCAGCTCGACGACGATCAGGTTGGGGTGGACCTTGCCGATCAGGTCGTTGAGGTTGAACGTCGGCTGGCTCTTCCCCGTATCGGTGATCGGCGCCGCGTTGTCGTCGTGTTCGCCGCGGCCGCACGAGACGGTGGTTCGATAGAGCCAATCGCCGGCATTGGCGCCGCACATGCCATAGGAATGGACCGACGCGCCCTGCGCCTCGAGCTGGTTGTGCAGATTGGTCAGAAGGTAATCGCGCCCGGCCATGTGGCTGTCGCCGATCGCCAGAATCACCATTCCCGCAAGTGCCGCATTCATGTGCCGTTTACTCCCTCGCGCCGCAGGGCGCTTCTGTGCTGGCCCCTATACCGTATCCGTCTTAATTCCCGACTAATGCCGCGGCAATCCCTGGGCAATCTGGTCGATGGAACTTACGAGATACTTATCCCACATCTCGGTGCCCTGCATCGTCAGGTGGATACCGTCGCGCGTAGGCCATTGGCCCGGCTTCGAAAATTGCAGCGAATCGATGTAGTGGCAGGGCGTCACGATCTGCGACAAATAGTCCGATTCTTCCTTCACGCGCGTATAAGTCTTCTTATACGGGCCGCCTTCGCTGCCCCAGGGCGGTCCGATCCAGATGCACGGCAGGTTCCGCGCCTTGACCGAGACCAGCAGATTGTGGACCTGGTCCTCGATCAATTCCCGCGGCAGGGCCGGCATCATCCCGTACCCGGCCATCGTGTCGCCAAGCTCGATGACGACGAGGTTGGGGCTATAGCGGTTGATCAGATTGGGCAGCGACCAGCCGCGCAGGTCGCGCTGGGTCTCGATCTTGGCCGGCATGTTGTTGTGCTTTTCACCGCGGCCGCAGACGATCGGCGAGGGGTTGATCCAGTCGCTGCCGGCCGCGCCGCACACGCCGAACGAATGCACCTGCGCCCCCTGGCTCACCAGCGCGTCCTGCAGCGGGTCGTTGAAAAATCCCACGGCGGCGATATGGCTGTCGCCGACGATCAGCATGACCAACCCGGCCAATGCCATATTCATAATCACGTTCTCCCCCGATCCTTGCGCGCACCATTAATGTCGATGCAGCGTCGCGGCGTATTTTTCAACCTCGTTGGCGATGTCGTTGCCCCAAATCTGATAACTCTCGACGGTCAGGTGCTCGCCGTCATAGGTCGGCCACTCGCCGGGCTTCGAAAAAGTCAGCGAGTCGATGTAATGGCACGGCGCGACCAGCCCCGACAGGTAGTCGGACAATTCCTTGACCCGCGCGAAGGTCTTCTTCGAGGCGCCGCCCTCGGTACCCCAGGCCGGCCCGACCCACACGCACGGAACATGCGCCGCCCGCACCGGCTGCATCAGCTCGGCGACCTGCGTCGAGATCCAGTCCTTCGGCAATTCGGGGGTCTGTCCGTACCCGGCCATGTTGTCGCCGAGCTCGACCACCAGGAGGTTGGGGTGATAGCGGTGCAGCAGCGTGTCGAGCGACCACACCTTGGCCTTGTCGGTCTTCTCGATCTGCGCCTCTTCCAGATTGTGGCGCTGGCCGCGGCCGCACGGCAGCACGGTCTGCGCCACCCAATCGTGCGGGCCCGATCCGCAGACGCCAAAGGAATGCACGCTCGCGCCCTGGTCCTCGATGGCTGTATGCAGCGACGACAGCAGGAAATCCTTGGCGGCGAGATGGCTGTCTCCGATCATCAATACAACCAGCCCCGCCATGGCCAAATTCATCTCAAATCAGCCTTATCCCGCGCAACGGCTAACACCGTGCGGGTGAACTAATCTACGAAATTGGTGAAAATGCGATTACCGGCCGCACGCCGCGGTCTGGACCGCGACGCTATTGCGACGATTTCGGCAGCGGGTCGCCCGGCAGGATCGGCGCGACCGGCGGCGGGTCGGAGAACGTCTTGCGGATGTACAGCTTGACGATCCCCTCGTTGTAGGAATTGCCGTTGTCATACTGGGCCGAGGCGCCGATCGCCAGATCCTTGTCGAGCGCGTATTCGACCTGAGCGCGCAGATCGGTCGCGAGACCGGTCGAGTGGGCGCCGGAATAGACCACGTTGCTGTCGCTGGACGAGCCCTCGGCGGCTACGAGTGCGGCCTGCGCGCCCGGATTGTTGGGGAAATACGGGCTCGAATCCGAATTGAAGTGCTGCACCCCCAGCGCGACCGCGGCCAGATAGCTCCACCGGTCCCAGCGGCCCTGGTATTCGACCGGGAAGGTCAGCGCGACGTAATTGGCCGGGCTGAAATACCCGCCCTGACCAAAGCTGTAAAAGCCGAGGTTTTTGTCGAAGTGGAAATAGTTCAGGTTGACCCCGACCCGGACCGCGTCGGTATCGGTCTTCCACGGCCGGAAATAGGCGCCGACGATGCTCTCGATCTCGCTGTTCTGCGCCACGTTGGTGCCGGCCAGATACGCGCCGCCCGCCTGCGCGAACGCGCCGACATTGGTGTCGTCGAAATAGACGCCGGCGCGAGCGCCGGTCTTGGTGACGCCGCCCCAGGTCCGGTTGCCGCCAAAGGCGTTGCCGGTGAGCGCGTTAACCGAGGCGAGCGAGGCGCGGGTGCCGGCATAGGACAGGAGGCTGTCGGTGACCGGTTCGCGCAGCCCCTCGAGCTTCACGCTCAACTGGTCGCCAAGGAATCTCGGCTGGTAGGCGACGTCGCCGATCCAATTGGTGACCGGGAATCCCCAGGCCGATTCGCCGATCTTGGCGCTGAACGGGCCGTAGGCGTAGCCGAGCGAGCCGAGGACGCCAAACGCGCTCTGCTCGGCGGGCGTCACCATGCTGGACCCGACGATGCTGAGGTACTGGTTGGCGCCGAACTGCGCCAGCGACGAGCTGCCGAGCTGCCCGGCATCGAGCCAGAGGGGGCTCACCGACACCGTCATCTTGCCGGTCATCCACGGCGAGAAGGTGCCGTCGACCGGAGCCGCGATCTCGTTGAGCTGGCTGATCCCGGCGGTGCCGATGCGGCCGCGATAGACAAACGCGCCCTCGACCATCGGGCTGTTCTCGGATTCGATCTGCGCCATGCTGCGCTCGATGTCGAGCTGCAGCGAATCCTGCGGCTGCACAGCATCGGCGTTGTCGGCGGGTGCGGCCGGCTGCTGGTACGCCGCGATCGGCACCGGACCCGGCACGTTGAGCTCGAGCTGGGCGACCTGCTGGCGCTGGGTACTGGCGCTGACGACCGGCGCGGCGTCGGAGCCGAGATCGCCGGTCGACACGGCGTCGGAGGGCAGGCTCGCGAGCTGTATCCGGGCGGTGGCGGGCGCCTTCGCGGGGGACCCAAGATCGGCGCTGCCGGCCGAGCGCGCGGTGTTTTCGAGCGGCGGCGGCTCCGACGATCCCGCCGCTTCAGACAAGTCGCCGGCCGCGCCGGGCGGCGCGACGGTATTGCCGGAACCCGGCATCGAGCTGCCCTTACCGCTGGTCACCAGTCGCTGGGTGTCGAGCGTGGCGAGCAGATCGCGCGCCTCGCCGCCTTTCCCCACGGCGGCCAGCATCTTCGCCCGCTCGGTCGTGCCGGCGACGAGGATGTCGCCGCGGAGCTTGACCATGTCGGGCGTGCGCGCGGCGGCCGGGATGCGGTCGAGCTTGGTCAGCGCGTCGGCCGGCCGATGCTGCTCGTCGTCGAAGATCGCCGCGGCGTAGACCGCGAGCGGCGTGTTGCCCGACGCGGCCGGGTCCATTGTCGCGAAACCCTGCGCCGCCGCGCCCTGTCCGGCGAGAAAGCGGGCATAATCGAGCCGTGCCCACGGGGTCGTCGGATCGGCTGCGATCGCCTGCTGGAATTTTACCCGCGCCGTCGCCGCATCGCCTTTCACGGCTGCGTCCTTGGCCGCGCTGCACAGCGCCTCGGCCGGCGACGCCGAAGCGCCGCCGATCTTGGCCCGGTCGGCGACACCGAGCCGCGACGCGACCGCCGCGGCCTCGGAGGTCTTGCCCTCTTCGGTCAAGACGGCCGCGAGCCCGATCAGCGCCTCGCTGTTTTGCGGCTTCCCTGCGAGCGCCCGGCGAAAGGCCTGCTCCGCCCCTTGTCTGTTGCCGAGCTTGGCCTCGACCTCGCCGAGCAAAAGCTCAGCGCCCCAATCATCCGGCCGTGTTTGCGCGAGGAGCGGCGTCAGGATCGATTTCGCGCGCTGGTAGTTGCCGGCCGCGACCGCCGCCTTGGCGTCCTGCACACTTGCCCAGAAGCTCGCGCTGTCATAGGCCGCCGCCCATTCCCGCTGGCGCGCCGGAACCGCCTTGATCGCGCGGCCGATCAGGTCGCGGGAATCGGCGAAGCGGCCCTGGCGGAGCCGCACCATGCCTAGCCCGGCGAGCGCGTCGCCGTCATCGGCATGCAGCTTGAGCGCCGCCGCAAACTGCGCCTCGGCGCCGCCAAGGTTACCCTGCTGCAGCGCGGCATAGGCCTGGTAGTCGATCGACGGCGCCTTGTCGGCGGCGCCGAGATCGGCCGTGTCGACCCGACCCGCCGCGACCGCGGTTCGCAGCGTCGCCACCCGCCCGTCCTTGGGCGCCGATTGCTGCAGCCGGCTGAGGTAATTGCGCGCATCGGCGACATTGCCCTGCTGCAATTCGAGCACGGTATAGGCATAGAGCGCGTCGGGCTGGCCGGGGCTGAGCTGGAGCAGCTTGTCGAGCGAATCGCGGGCGAGGTCGGGGCGGTCCTTGAGCCGCCAGTAATTGGCTTTGTCGAGGAGGATCTGCTCGGCGCTGTCGGCCGCGCGCACGGCCGCCGGGGGGATGGCCGCGGTCAGCAGCAACCCCAGCGCTAGCTGCCGGGCCCACAACTTCATCTTTCCTCCTGCCGGGGAAAAACCCCCAGGGCGACGCGCCAGCGCATTGTGACGCCCCTATCCCGCGCCGATCAACCGTCGCTCGGAAGGCGACGAATTTCGCGAGCTTCTGAATGGATTAGGCGGGAGCTGCGGTTGCGTCGTCGTCGCCGGAGCCGACTCGGACGGAGCGGCGACGCCCTGCTCCTTGGCCATCGACTGGGCCATCCGCAAATCGTCGAGCGCCTCTTCGTTGTTGCCGCGGGCGTGCGCGAGCTGGCCCTTGAGATAGTAAATCCACGGGTTCTTCGGATTGGCGTCGTCGGCCTTTTGCAGATATCCGTCGGCGGCGTCGTAATCCTTCGCCTGGATCGCCCCGTTGACGACCGCGCGGACGACGTCGATATTGCTCGGATCCTGTTGGAATGCCTTGTCGAAATACTGCATTGCCTCGGTGTCCTTACCGCCCGCCGAATAGATCCGGCCGAGCGTGACCAGCACGATCTTGTCGTTGGGCCGGGCCGCGTAAAGCGGCGCCATCAGATCGTAGGCGTCCGCGACGCGGTGCGCGTTGAGCAGCTTGTCGACCTCGCGCGCGAGGAGGATGGCCTTGACCGCGAGCAGGTCGTCGAGATCGTCGCCGTTGAGGAGGCCCGACGCCTGGATCTGGTTCGCGGCGGCGAGGGCATCCGGATATCGGCCGGCCGTCGTCAGCAGCTTGGCATAGTCGATTCCGGCCTTGGCCCCGTCGGCGCCGCCGCGCGCCATGGCGTCGCGCGCCAGGCGAATCGCCGCGTCGTGCTCGCCGGTGCGGTAGATGTCATAGACCGCGACGCGCCGCTCGTCGGGCTGGATGCTGGGGTTGGTGTAGAGCGCGGTCAGGATCTTGAGCGCCTCGGCCTTGTTGCCGGATGCGATCAGCCGCTTCGCCCGGTCCTCCGTTCCCTTCGACAGGATGCGGTCGCGGAAATTCGCCAGGTCCTTCGAACGGTCGGCGGCGGGCACGCGGTCGATCTTGTCGAGCGCGTCGGCCCAATGGTCCTGCTGGGTGTCGTACATTGCCGCCGCGAGGACGCCGGTCGAGCTGTTGCCGGTCTGCGACGGGTCGATGATCCTGAACCCCTCGTCGACCCGGCCGGTGCCGGCGAGGAAGCGGGCGTAGTCGAGCCGCACCCACGGGTCTTTCGGATCGGTCGCGATCGCCTCCTTGAAGCGCTGCTCGGCGAGTTGGTTGTTGCCGTTGGCCTCGGCGTCCTTGGCCGCCTTGCGCAGCGCCTCGGCCTGGCTGCCGCCCCCGCCCGTACCCCCGGCGGCGAGCTTGGCCCGTTGCGCGGGGGTCAGCCGCGCGGTGACCTGCGCGGCGTCGGCGGTCTTGCCTGCGGCGGTCAGCACGCCCGCGAGGCCCATCAGCGCGTCGCCGTTGCGCGGCTGCGCGGCGAGGACGCGGCGATAGGCGGCCTCGGCCGCGGCGTTGTTCTTGAGCTTTGCCTCGATATTGGCGAGCACCATCTCGGCGCCGGCCGCGTTGGCGTGCGGGTGCGCCAGGAGCCCCACGAGGATGCCCCGCGCCTGCTGCAACTTGCCGGCCGCCTGCAGCGATTTCGCCTGCTGCACCGCGCCCCAGAAGGCCGCGCTTTCATAAGCCGCGGCCCATTGCTTCTGGGTCGCCGGATCGGCCTTCATCGCCCGGCCGAGCAGGTCGCGCGCCTCGCGAAACCGTTCCTGGCGCAGCCGCACCAGCCCGAGCCCGCCCAGCGCCTGCGGGTCGTTGGCATTGGCCTTGAGGTCGGTGGCGAATTCCTTTTCGGCGACGCCCGTCTTGCCGTGCCTGAGGTCGAGATAGGCCTGCGACTGCGCCTGGCCGGCGCCCTGCCCCTGCGCGCCGGCGCTCTGGTTGGCGATGTCGTTAGCGCGCTGGCGCACCTCCTGGTCGTTCGGGAACTGCGCCAGGTACTGCCCGTAATATTCGCGCGTCGCGCCCCACAGCAGCGCCTGGCGCCACGCCTTGACCGCGTCGGCGCCGACGACCGGGTCCTTGCTGAGCTTGATCGCGGCGGCGAGGCCCTCGGGCCGGGTCGTCTCGCGGTTGATCAGCACCTGCGCCAGCGCGAGCTGGATCGCCTTGTCGTTGGGCGCGGATTGGGCTAGCTGGGTGAGCCCGTCCTTGGCCTGCTCCCACCCGCCGGGCGTCCCGGCGAGCGTCATGTAGTACTCGACGCCAAAGCTCGGCGGCGGCGGGCCGTGAAAGGTCTGCTGGTATTTCTGGATCGCCTCGGTGAGCTGGCCGCTCTGCGCGAGCTTGCGCGCCTCGTTGAGCTCGCTCGGGCCAACCTTGCCGGCGCGGATCGCGTTTTCGAGATCGGCGATGCGCGGGCTGCCCGGCGATGCCTTCTGCAGCCGCGACAGGGTGGTGCGCGCGTCGGGCACCTTGCCCTGCTGCACGTCGAGCATGCCGAGCTGATACAGCGCCTCGGACTGGTTCGGGTTGAGGAACAACAGCTTGGTCAGCGCCTCGATGGCGAGGTCGGGGCGGTCCTTGAGGCGCCAGTAATTGGCCTTGTCGAGCAGGACCTGCTCGGCGTCCTCGGCCGCGAGGACGGCGCTCGCCGGGATCGCCGCCGCCAGCAGCAACCCGAGTACGAAAGGCCGAACCCACGATCCCATCACCCGTCCCTTCGCGCTCGCGGACCGGCCGCGCGCCGGCCTACCGCGGCGCCCGCGTGCCCAGCCGCCGCGCCGCGAGGCGGCTCAGCAGCGCGTATGCCACCAGCGCGATGATCAGCACCCCGATCAGGGTGAACAGGATCAGCACCAGCGGCGAATTGCCGAGCCACCAGCGGACCTTGGTGACGACCGGCAAATTGCCGACCGTATACTCGGCGCCGACGCGGAAGCTGGTGACCTTGCCGCCCGTCGCCACCATCAGATCGCCTTGCACGAGCGAGCTGAGATCGCGGTTGCGGAAGGTGTTGACGATGGTCATCTCCTTCTCGGGCGTCGAGCCGGTGATCATCACCACGCTGTGCCCGCCGCGCAGCGGCGATTCCATGCCGATCATCGCGGCCAGATTTTCGCCTTGCGACACGAGAAGCTGGTCGACGCGCTGGCGTTCTTCCTCGGCGTTGGGGTCGAGCACGGTGTAGACGCGGTCGATCGGGCTGCTGACGCCGACGCGCAGCCGCCCGCCATCGACGCGCAGCCGGCTGTTCTCGGCCCATTTCGCGATCAGCGGCTGGTGCGGGATGGAGCCCAGCACCAGCAGATCCTTGTCGCTGACGTCGTTGACCTGGCTCGGGCTGACGACCGTGCTGCGCATGACCGGGAACCCGGTCGAGTCGCCCATCATTCCCATCAGCGTCAGGAACGCCTGGATGTCCGGCGCTTCGACCTGGTCGGGCATCACCACCGCGGTGCTGCCCAGATCGGCCATGCGGGTGAACGGGTAGCCCGAATTGACGAAGAAGGCGAGGTTCGGCAGCGAGGTGAAGCGCTCGGTCTGCGACAGGTCGATCGTCGAATCCGGATCGATCGATTCCTGGATGTTCGTCGGCAGCACGTCCTGGCATTCGCCGCGCTTGACCGGCCGCAGATCGTAATAGAACTGGAGCTGGTTCTGCCCGAACACGTAATAGGGCGGCACCCGCACCGTCTGGTCGTTCATCACGAAATCGGGCGAGATGATGTCCTTGACCTGCCGCACCATGCCCTCCTGGGTCAGCGGCAGGCTGCGCAGATACGAATTGTTGATCGAGACGTCGAGCCGCGATTCCGGGAAGTTGAGCCAGGTGCCGGCCGGGTAGCGATAGCGGATGTCGAGCGGCACGCCGGCGTTGCCCCACACGAAGATGTCGGGGGCGGTGCGGAAGTTCAGCGTCAACAGGCCCGGGACGAGGCCGTTGCCCTGCAGGTCGGTCGGCTGCACCAGCTCGCCGAACCGCACCGGACGGTCGATCGCGACCCAGCGCGGCGCGTCGTAAAGCTTGCGCTGCGGTACGGTGGGGGCGCCGACCACCTGGGTCTGCCCGGTCAGCGCCGCCGAGCCGAGCGCCAGCGTCTCCGCCGCCGATTTCAGCTCCTCCGGGGTCCGCCCCATGACCAGGAGCAGCTTGGTCTCGGGGTTGTTCGGGTTGGCGATCACCGAGATCGACGGGCCGTTCAGCGCCGGGATGTCCACCCCCGCCGGCTTTTCCGACGAGGTCGCGAACACGACCGCGTTGGAATTGGGGATCGAGTCGAGGTAGGTCGGAAAGCTCGCGCCCTTGTACGAGGCGAGCGCGCCGAACCACGACGCCACCGTCCCCGCCGCCTGCAAGGTCGCGTTCGACGGCTTGCCGGCGAAGACGAACGGCAGGGTCAGCGCCTGCATGTCCTTGGGGTCGTAAAACGGCGTCGGCAGCAGCGACAGGTCGTTGGCGAGCGGCAATTTTTCGAGCTGCATCGTCAGCTTGCTGGTGTTGCTCAGCACCAGCCACAGGCTCGAATGCAGCGGGTCCTCGCAGCCCAGCGTGTAGTGCCCGATAAAGCGAAAGAGGACGCGGTTATCCTCCTGGAACAGGACCGGGTTGACCGGCAGGGTCGCGGTCGCGCCGGAATTGGTGTCCTTGGGCAGCGGCAGCGAGCCCAGCACCTCGCCGTTGAGCAGCACCGTCAGGTGACTGAGCTCCGGGATGAGCGCCGGCGAATAGGCGAAGGACAAATCGACCTTGCCGCCGGTCACGACCTCGTCGCGGCGCACCGAGAACGGCAGGCTGCCCTCGCCCTGGACGCCGATCAGGCGGATCGGGGCGTTGGCGCCGAGGTCGCGCAGCGTCAGCACCTCCTGCCGGGTCGATCCGTGCGGCGTGTTCGTGCCGGTGGCCGCATTCCCGCCGGCCGGCCCGGGCAGGCCCGGCTGGTTCGGCGGCGTCAGGCTTTGCGGCGCCATCTGCGAGGCGGCGTTGGTTTGCGCCGGGGCCGGGATCGGCACCTGCGACCCCTGCGCCGGCGGCGCGGCGCCGCCCGTCAGCGGTCCGGCCGAGCTTTGCGGCACCCCCATCGACGGCGCGCCGCCAATGCCGGCGGGCGGCCGCGGCGCCGGGGCCGAGCTCGACTGCGCCAGCGCGGTGCCGCACAGCGCGAGAAGGCCGAGGCCGAGGCCGGCGCCGATCAGCACAAACGAATTGATCCGCTCGCGCGTCCGGCTGCGGTCGGTCGGTTCGGGCGCGGTCTGCATCGGCGGACCACCGGCCATGCCGGGGCGCGTCCGGCGCGGCACGAACAGGCCGCCGATCGATATGAGGATTTCGCGCGCCGAGCGCAGCGGCCGGTCGATCGGATGCTCCTCCCAGTCGAGCCAGGCGTCGGCCCGGCACAGCACGATGCGGACGAGGTCGCGCTGCTGGCGCAGGGTCAGCTCGTCAAAGGCGACGCGCAGCGTGTCGCCGTCCCAGCCGACGACGCGCGCCGGCAGAACGGTCGAGCGGTCGCCGATCGCCAGTTCGATCTGGATCATCTCGCCGGCCCCGACGCTGTCCGGGCGCGGCGCGGCGAACATGCCGCCGGTAGTCGACAGATTGCGCGACTGGGTGACGACCGTCGCGCCGTTCGGCAGGTGGATGACCCCCGGTACGGTCAGGCCGAGGCGCACCGAGCCGCGGAGCTGCCGGGTCTCGCGACCGGCGGCGATCGCGGCGCCGACGGTCAGCAGGTTGAACACCGCCCAGGCGACGTTGAGCACCAGCACCTCGGAATCGGCGAGGTCGTTCAGGAGCCAGCGCGTGATCCCGATCAACAGCGCCGCGACCAACAGCACCGCGATGATCAGATGCGGCCGCACGATCTTGTAGTCGAAATAGTCGCGCGGC
Organism: Allostellaceae bacterium; assembly: GCA_036268075.1. GTDB lineage: Bacteria > Pseudomonadota > Alphaproteobacteria > ATCC43930 > CGMCC-115725 > DATARH01. The sequence goes on from DATAUV010000015.1 coordinate 55,616, forward strand.
AGCAGGCCGCCCTTTTCGGTGACGTTGAAGCGACCGCGCTTGGGGTTGATCAGGGTCGCGAGCGTCGGCTTCAAAACGTACAAGGCGAGGACGGATTCGTAGATCTCGCCCCAGAACGAGTGGCGGTATCGCGATTGCAGGCGCGAATTGGTCACGGTCGAGTGAATGAGGTGCGGCGCCGCGTAGACGACGACCATCAGCCCGCTCGCCGCGATGATGTTGAGCTGAAAGATCAGGTAGCACAGCGGCGCGGTCAAAAACACGAAGCGCGGCAGGCCGAAGAAGAAGTGCAGCATCGCGTTGAGGTAGCAGATGCGCTGTCCCGGCGAGAGCCCGCGCCCCAGCAGCGGATTGTCGACCCGGAAGATCTGGGTCATGCCGCGCGCCCACCGCATCCGCTGGCCGACATGGATCGCGAGCCGCTCGGTCGCCAGCCCCGCCGCCAGCGGCAGGCGCAGATAGGCCGAGTTCCACCCGGCGCGGTGCAGCTTCAGCGCGGTATGCGCGTCCTCGGTGACGGTCTCGATCGCGAACCCGCCGATCTCCTCGGCCGCGACGCGCCGGATAAGCGCGCAGGAGCCGCAGAAGAACGCGGCGTTCCACAGATCGTTGCCGTCCTGCACCAGCCCGTAGAAAAGCTGCCCCTCGTTGGGCACGGTCGCGGCGCCGCGCAGGTTCCGCTCGAACGGGTCGGGCGAATAGAAATGATGTGGGGTCTGCACCAGGGCGAGCCGCTCGTCGCGGAGGAACCAGCCGACGGTGAGCTGCAGGAACGCGCGGGTCGGCACGTGGTCGCTGTCGAACAGCGCCAACAGCTCGCCGTTGGTTTCGAGCAGCGCGTGGTTGAGGTTTCCGGCCTTGGCGTGAAGGTTGTCGTCGCGGGTGATGTAGCCGACCCCGACCGCCTCCGCGAACTCGCGGAACTCGTCGCGCCGCCCGTCGTCGAGGATGTAGATCTGCAGTTTGTCGAGCGGATAATCGATCGACAGCGCGCCGTAGACCGTGCTCTGCACGACCGACAGCGGCTCGTTGTAGGTCGGGATGAACAGGTCGACCGTCGGCCATTCGCCGACATCCTCGGGCAGTCCCACCGGCGGGCGCCGCAGCGGCCACGCGGTCTGGATGTAGCCGAGAACCAGCACCAGCCACGCGTAAAGCTCGGCCATGATCAGGCCGATGCCGAGGCAGGCCTCGAGCACCGAGGCGAACTGCATCGTGTCGGTAAGCCGCCACCACACATAGCGCGTCGACAGCACCATCGACAGCGTGATCAGCATCAGCGTCACGCCGCGCGACGGGTGCCCCTTGATGATCAGCATCGCGATGATCGTCAGCGCCGCGAACAGCGCCTGGGACACGAGGTCGAGCGGGGTGACGATGACGATGCCGAGGAAGAACGTGCCGCCGATGACGAGGGCCGCCAGAACCAGGTTCTGTCCGGCAAATCCGCCGCCGCCGATGAACCGCCTCAGAAAACCGAGCATGCGCTGTTCCCCTCCCGCGCCTATGCCGCCGGCGTCAGGCTGTCATGGCCCCGGCTCGCGACCGCCGGGCCGGCAAGTACGACACCGGGCAGTTTTTCGCCCGGCACTACATGTGCCGGCACTTCATACGCCGGCACTTCATACGCCAGCACTTCATACGCCAGCCGGCGCCTGACCGGCATCTCAGCGCAACCGCCGAAAGATCGGTCCGAGCCCCGATCCGCCGCTGGTCTGCTTGCGCTCGTCGCGCCCGTTCCCCGGCGTATGCGCTACCCGGGAGAAGATCGCGTCAAGCGAGCGGCCATTGGCGTCCTGGGATGGCGGCTGCGCGGGTTCCGGCGCCTCGTCGCCCTCCTGCTCGAAGCCGCGATAGGTGGCGTCGAATGCCGGCTCCTGCGCTGTCGCCGGCGGCGGCGGCGGCGGTTCAGGCAGGCGTCGCGTCGGGGCCGGCTGCAAATGAGCGAAGATCGGCGACGGTTCGGCCGGCGCCCACGGCACGTCGCCGGCGTGCTCTTCATGCGGCGGGTTGTCCGGCAGCGGGTCGAAAGCCGGCTGTTGGTGCGCCGGCGGGGCCGGCTCGCGATGCCCGAAGATCGAGATCAGCCGCTCCCCGAGCGGGCTGCGGCCCGATGGCCGCCGCTCGGGCGGGCGGGTTTCCGCCTCGGCCTGGTCGATTTCCGCCTCGCTGTGGGGCGCGGGCTCGGGCGCCGCCTGCCGCGGCGTCGGCCAGGTCGCGACGGCATCCGCCACATCGCGCCCCGCGGCGAACTCGCGGTAGTGCAGATCGGGAGTCTTTATCCACGAAAACAGGCGTTCGACGTCGTCGTCCTGGTCCATGATCTCAACCGCTGCACGATATTGTGGCGCGTGACAATGTGCGTCCAAGGCATGTCACGACTGCGGACGCAGTCGATTTCCGGCAGCGTTCCGCCTTAGGCATTCCGAGCGGAGTTGCCCGCCCGCGAAACTTAAAGGCAAACACGGCACACAGCCAAATTCGCCATGCCGGCAAGAGGCTATACAAGCCCGGATCGCCCTCCGCAATAGCGGCGGGCCTACTCTCGTAGGCAAAATTCGCCCTCGAGCCAGGATGTTAATAATTGCCCGATCAAGTTAACGGTCCCTTACCCGATCGAGCATTCCGAGGCAGGCGCGCGCGGCCGCGTCGATGATCGCGTCACGGTCGAGTCCATAGGCACGATAGAGGTCCGGAATGTCGCCGGATTGCCCGAAATGGTCGACTCCGAGCGCGACCACAGAGTTTCCCGCGACACTGCCGAGCCATGACAGCGTCGCCGGATGACTGTCGACGACCGTGACCAGTGCGGCCCCCGGCCGCAGCCGCGCGAGGAGCCGCCCGGCGACGCTCCCGCCCCCGCGGGTTCCCTGGAACGGCTTTGCCGTCTGCCAATCGCGATGCAGCCGGTCGGGCGAGGTTACGGCGAGAAGTCCGGCGCCGGGCGCATCCTCCCGAATTGCCTCCCACGCGGCCAGCGCCTCGGGCGCGACCGCGCCGCTATAGGCGATCGCGAGGTCCGCCCCCGGCGCCGGCTCGCGCAACCAATAGGCGCCGTCGACGATGCCCGCCGCCAGCTCGGGGCCGACCGCCCGCTCGGGCTGCTCGACCGGCCGCGTCGACAGGCGGAAATAGACCGACTGCCCGTCCTCGTCCTGGATCTCCGCGAGCGCCCAGCGCAGCAGCACCGCCAGCTCGTCGGCAAAGGCCGGCTCGAAACACGTGAGGCCCGGCTGGGCGAGCCCGATCAGCGGCTCCGACACCGATTGGTGCGCCCCACCCTCGGGCGCCAGCGTGATCCCCGACGGCGTCGCCACGACGATGAACCGCGCATCCTGATAGAGCGCGTAGTTGAGCGCGTCGAGCCCGCGCTTGATGAACGGGTCGTAGAGCGTGCCGATCGGCAAGAGGCGCGCGCCGAACAGCGATCCCGAGAGCCCCAGCGCGGCAAGTTGCAGAAACAGATTCTGCTCGGCGATGCCCAGTTCGATGTGCTGCCCCTGCGGCGACATCGCCCAGCGCTGCGCCGAGACCACCTTTTCCTCGCGGAACGTGTCGGCGCGCTCGGCGCGGTCGAAGATGCCGCGGCGATTGACCCAGGCGCCGAGATTGGTCGAGACCGTGACGTCGGGCGAGGTCGTGACGATGCGGTCGGCGAGCGCCCCGCCATCCGTCGCGAGCGTGCCGAGAATTCGGCCGAACGCCTCCTGCGTCGACAGCGTCTTGCCGCGCGGCGCCGGCAACTCGGCCGGCACCGGGATGCGCGGGGTCGCGCGGTGACGCACTTCCTTTTGCGCCCGCGGCACGTTTTCGAGAAATTCCGTGAGCACGTCCTCGTCGAGGTCGAGCCCGGTGAACTTGTCCCATTCGGCCCCGTCCGGGATCGCCATGTCGCGGCGGAACTCTTCCATCTGGTCGAGGTTCATCAGCCCGGCATGGTTGTCCTTGTGCCCGGCGAAAGGCAGGCCGTAGCCCTTGATCGTATAGGCGATAAAGCAGGTCGGCTGGTCGTCGGTGACGTTGTGGAAGGCGTCGAGCACCGCCTCCATGTCGTGCCCGGCGAGGTTGGTCATCAGCCGCGCGAGGGCCTCGTCGTCATGCTCGTCGAGAATCGCGCGGATGCCGGGATAGCGGTTGAGGTCGCGGGTCAGGTGCTCGCGCCACCCCGCCCCGCCGATATAGACGAGCGCCGAATAGAGCGAGTTCGGGCATTGGTCGATCCACTCGCGCAGGTGCTCGCCGTCGGGCCGGGCGAACGCCGCCCCCAGCAGCCGCCCGTATTTCAGCGTGACGACGCGCCAGCCGACCAGCTTGAACAATTCGTCGATGCGGCCGAACAGCCGGTCCGACACGACCGCGTCGAGGCTCTGGCGGTTGTAGTCGATGATCCACCACAGGTTCCGGACGTCGTGCTTCCACCCTTCGAGCAGCGCCTCGAAGATGTTGCCCTCGTCGAGCTCGGCGTCGCCGGCGAGCGCGATCATCCGTCCCGGCGGCTCGTCGGTCGGCGTCAGGTGCTTCAGCCGCACGTAGTCCTGCACCAGCGAGGCGAAGAGGGTCATGCCGACGCCGAGCCCGACCGAACCCGTGGAGAAATCGACCCGGTCGCCGTCCTTGGTCCGCGACGGGTACGATTGCGCCCCGCCGAACGCGCGGAACCGCTCCAGCTTCTCGCGGCTCTGGTGGCCCAACAGGTATTGCAGGCCGTGGAACATGGGCGACGCGTGCGGCTTGACCGCGAGCCGGTCCTGCGGCCGCATCACGTCGAGGTAGAGCGCGGTGATCAGCGTGGCGACCGAGGCGCTCGACGCCTGGTGCCCGCCGACCTTGAGCCCGTCGCGGTTGGGCCGGACATGGTTCGCGTTGTGGATCATCCACGTCGACAGCCACAGCGCCTTCCGCTCCAGCGTCCGCAGAATGCGCAGCCGGTCGGCGGAGCCGGGCGTCGTTTCCGGCGTCGTTTCCGGCACCGGCTCGGCGCTGCGCCCACCCGGCAAGACCCTCAGCATCGAAAGGCTCTCCTTTGACACGCCGCCCGCTATGCTTAAATACAGCAATACACCGGGACACCGTCACGGGCGAGATGGAGCGCGGAGCGCATGGCTGAGGTGATGGACGCGGCGGGCGAGCGTAATGTGGCGGTGAGCGAGAGCGCGGCAAAGCGCATCGCCGCCCTGAAGATTCAAGAGGATGCCGTCGGTTCGTTCCTGCGCATCGCGGTCTCGGGCGGCGGCTGCTCGGGGTTCCAGTACGGCATCAGCTTCGACGACCAGAAGAACCCCGACGATTTCGTCTTCGAGCGCGACGGAATCGCCGTCATCGTCGACGACACCTCCCTCGACCTCCTCAACGGCGCCGAGATCGACTTTGTCGAAGATTTGATGGGCGCCTCGTTCCAGATCAAAAACCCCAACGCCGCCTCATCCTGCGGCTGCGGGAATTCGTTTTCGGTGGGGTAACCTGGACCGCGGGCGTCCCGCCCGCATTCTTTCGTGAAGATGCGGGCGGGACGCCCGCGATCCAAAACCCGGTCGGGTCCTCAGGCGGAGGGTGCGCGCGATTGCCCGGCCGCGTTCCCGGCTGTAGCCCGACTGGACGCAGGACAAGCCGGGTGGCGAGCGGTAAAAGAACGCGGCGCTACCGGTGAGGGTTTCCGGCGATGAAAATAGCCACCTGGAACGTCAACTCGGTCAAGGTGCGGCTGCCGCATCTGCTTGATTTCCTGAAAAGCGCACAGCCCGACGTGCTGTGCCTGCAGGAGATCAAATGCCTGGAGGGCGATTTTCCGGCGCTGGAGGTGAGGTCGCTCGGGTATCACGTCGAGGCGATCGGGCAGCGCTCGTATAATGGGGTCGCGATCCTGTCGAAGGAGCCGCCGCGCGACATCAAGCGGGGGCTGGACGGCGGCGACGGCGACGACCACGCCCGCTATATCGAGGCCAGCTTTGGCAGCGACGGCAACGAGGTGCGGGTGTCGACGATCTACCTGCCCAACGGCAACCCCATCGCCACCGACAAGTTCACCTACAAGCTCGCCTGGATGGACCGGCTTTATTCCCGCGCGCGGGAATTGCTGCGGCGCGAGATCCCGTTCGTCTTGGCCGGCGACTACAACGTCATCCCGACCGACGACGACGTCTACGACCCGGTCGCCTTCCGCAACGACGCGCTGACCCAGCCCGAATCGCGCGCCCGGTTTCGCGCGCTATTGCATCTCGGGCTCACCGACGCCTTCCGCGTCTTCCACCGCGAGCCGCACAAATACACCTATTGGGACTACCAGGCCGGCCGCTGGAACCGCGACGAGGGGCTGCGCATCGACCATTTGCTGCTGTCGCCGCACGCCGCCGACCGCGTCGCCGACTGCGTCATCGACAAAAGCCCGCGCGCCAAGGAACGCGCCTCCGACCACACCCCGATCTGGTGCGAACTGGCGGTCTAGGCAAATTGGACCGCGGGCGTCCCGCCCGCCTCTTTATGTAGAGTGCGGGCGGGACGCCCGCGGTCCAGTTATTTAGTGAAGCTGCTCGCCGAACGGGTTCTCGGCCAGGCCTTCGAGATGCTCGACGCTGGGGTCGTCGAAGCAGATCGCGCAGCTTCCGTATTCGGGGTCGATGCGCACGACCGTCGCGGCGAACGGCATCGGTTCGCGCGAGCCGGTGAGGCCGAAACAGCCGCGCACCCGCGAGCCGATGTCGTGGCAGACGCCGTCGATCAGCAGCCCGCCCATCGACCAGTTGATCGCGTGGTATTGACCCTCGCCGATCTTAACATCCAGGCCCGGCATCAAGTATCGGCGATCGCGGCGTAGCTCTGCGCGGTCGATCCAGGTGCGATGTGTCTCCATCGCCAAATATTCACGCGGGTTTGGCGAGAATGCCAGAAAAATGATGCTTAATTCTCCCCGGGCTCGACTGGTTCCCCGGATTCGGCTGGCTCGACCGGCGGATCGGACATCTCCGCCCCGGTCTGCAGACGCTCGGCGATGGCGGCAAAGGTCGTGCCGCGCTCGCGCGCCACCGCCCGGCGCCCCAGCAGCAACACCGCCTCGCCCGGAAGCACATCCTCAAGGCTGTGGACCCGCACAAGGTCCTTGCCGCGCCAGACGCCGATCGGGAACGCGCCGTCGGGCACCAGCTCCCGGTAATTCTCGGGCAGCACCATCTCGCCGATGCCGAATTCCTCGCCGGCGATCTCGATGCGGCCGCGCGCGCCGGGAAGGCGCGACAGCCCGGCAAAGATCGGCGCGGCGAGCGCCTCGGCCGAAAACGTCGTCTCGAACTGGAAATGCTTGGCGATCGAGGCGGCAAAGCTGGCGTCGGCGATGCGCAGCACGATCGGCATGTCCGGGTTGCGCACCCGCCCTCCGAGCGCGATCTCGAGGTTCAGCGTGTCGACGTTGGTCAGCGCGACGAGGCTGTGCGCGGCCGGCAGGTTGCACAGGTCGAGCGTGTCGTCGCGGCTGGCGTCGCCGGTCAGCAGATCGAAGCCCTGGTCGCGCGCCCGCTCGATCATCGCCGGGTCGGGCGCGCGCTCGACGACGACCAGCGAGCGCCCGAACCCGAGCAAGAGGTCGATCACCCCCGACCCGATGCTGCCGGCGCCGCACACGACGATATGCCCGCGCCGGCGGATGCGCCGCAGACCCTGCATCCGCACATAGCGCGCCTGGGTCAATAGCGAGGCGGCGAAACCGATAAAGATGCCGGTCAGCACGATCCCGGCCAGCATCAGCATCATCGCGATGCCGATATCGCCGATATTGTTCCGGTCCGGCGCCAGGTCGCCGTAGCCGGTCGTGGTCATCGTCGCGAGGACGAAATACGCCGCGGTCAGCCAGTTGGTCGCGAAGGCATAGCGGAAATGCCAGGTGCCGATCGCGAAGAGCACCAAGGCAGTCATTGCGAAGATCGCCATGAACGGGTCGATGCGCCGCAGCCGCGCGCGCCACGGCAGCCTTCGCGCCCTCTTGGCGCCGTCGGTCGCCGTCGCCGGGCGCCGCGGGGTCGAGGCGGCGAGCCGCTCGATCGTGCCGTGGACGACCAGCCGTGCGCCGCGCGGGATTTCTTCGCCGGGATCGATATCGGTTCGGTCGCCGAGCGCGACGACGCGCAGGCCGAGCGCGGATTCGGCCGCGGCGACGGTCTCGCCGGCGACGCCCGCATCCTCGGCCGACCGCCCGGCGAACCCGGTCAGCGGACCGTCGCGCTCGGGGAAGTGCAGTCCGCGAAAGCAGGACGGGTCGAGCGCGCTCGCCGCATAGGTCGAGGCCGACAGCCAGGCCAGCGACACGACCGAGCAATCGTGCAGGTTCTCCTCGATCTTGGGCGCCAGCGTGCGGTTGAACTGGCGCAGCACGATGCGGATGTCGGGGTTGACGTCGCGCGCCCTGAGCGCCGCGCGCAAATTGAGCTGGTCGTCGGCAGACAGCGCGAGGATCGTCACCGCCTCGGCGGCGCCGGCGCGTTCGAGGCTGCCGAGCCGCCCGGGCAGCCCGATGACGAACCGGGCGCCGACCGCCTCGACCTGGTGGGCGAATTCGTGATCCTCGCTCCACAGCACGGTGACGTGGTGGCCCTGGAGCTGGCACAGCTCGCGCGCCGTGTTGAGCGCCAGCGCGTCGCCGCCGACGATCAGCACGATGGGCGGCGCGGGCTCGGTCATCCCGGCGCTTTGCCCGCGCGGTCGGGACCCATGCAATCGGAGGACGGCGGATAGCGGTGGCAGATTCCGTCGCGGTCGGTGACGAGCCATTCCCCCGCCGCCTCGCCCGGCCGCGCCGAGCTCGCCGCGATCGGCGCCTTGCCGTAGCCGCCGGGGATGTCGAGCACGTAGCTCGGCTGGCACAGCCCCGACACCCGCCCGCGCAGCCCCGCGACCAGCGCCCGCCCGCGCTCGATGCCGAGCCGGAAATGCGCGGTGCCGGGCGCGAGGTCGGGGTGGTGCAGGTAGTAGGGCTTCACCCGCATCGCGACGAGCCCGCGCAACAGGCTTTCCAGCACCGCCGGGTCGTCGTTGACCCCGCGCAGCAGCACGGTTTGCGACAAGAGCGGGATGCCCGCCCGGCCGAGCCGCCCGACCGCCCCACGCACCGCCGGCGTCAGCTCGCGCGGGTGGTTGGCGTGGATCACGACATAGACCGCCTTGTCGGAACCCAGCGCCGCCACCAGCGCCGGCCCCACCCGCCCCGGCTCGACCACCGGCACCCGCGTGTGAAACCGGATCACCGCGACGTGGCCGATCGCGTCCAGCGCCCCGACGATCGCCTTGATCCGCCGCGGCGACAACAGCAACGGGTCGCCGCCGGTGACGATGACCTCCCAGATCTCCGGCCGCGCCCGGATATAGTCGAGCGCCCGCTCCAGCGCCGCCGCGCCGAGCATCCCATTCTTTCGCCCGACCACCTCGCGGCGAAAGCAGAACCGGCAATAGACCGGGCAGGTGAGGCTCGGCTTCAGCAGCACCCGGTCGGGATAGCGATGCACGATCCCCGGAACCGGCGACCACCGCTCGTCCCCGATCGGGTCGGAGAGGTCGTCGGGATGTTCGTGCAGCTCGGCCCCATTCGGCACGAACTGCACCGCGATCGGGTCGGCAGGATCACCCGGATCGATCAACTCGGCGACATCCTCGGTCAGCGCCACCGAATACCGCGCCGCCACCCGCCGCAGCTCCGGCAGCTGCTCCTCGGTAACGAGCCCGCGCGAAACCAGATCGTCGGCGCCGAGGGTCAACGGAGATACCTCATATCGATGCCCTTTCTGCTAATAATACTAGGGCTGGAGAGGCACCACCAGCGGTAAGCAGGAGCGTATCGTGGAACTGGCAGAGTTCACCGTCGGGAAGGAGTTCTGGTCCGGAGATCGACGCTTTCGCTGTACCGACGTCGGCTCGCGCACGATCGTAGCGATCCGAGTCGATAGGGTAGAGGTAGCCGGAAACGGCTCGGAGATGCGCCGCACCCTCAACCGTGACGAAGCCGAAGCCGAAGGCTGGTTCAACGGCCCCCCATACGCTGTCGCCGAGCAGGTGTTCGATGAATACGACCGGGAGGGCTGCTCTTCATCTCGTGAGGGATAAGCGTCGACCGAGGCTTGCACGGAGATGGAGCACGAGACGAAGGCGGGATAGCTGGACCGCGGGCGTCCCGCCCGCAATCTTCTGACAGATGCGGGAGAGACGCCCGCGGTCCAAAGGTTGGGACTACACCGCCTCCAGCCGCTGGAATGCCGCGTGCAGGCGGTCGCGGTCGCGGCGGGTGTCGGCTTCGCGTTCGCGCTGTTCCTCGACGACCTCGGGCTTGGCTTTTTCGAGGAACGCCGGGTTCGAGAGCTTGGTGGCGAACTTGGCGAGGTCGCCGTCGAGGCGGCCGATTTCCTTGGCGAGGCGCGCCTTTTCCTTGGGCAGGTCGATCACGTCGCCGAGCGCGAGGATAAGGGTCGCGCCCTCGACCACCGCCTGGATGCCGCGTCCCTCGCCCGCCTCGGGCTCGACCCGGGCGAGGCGCTGGAAATGGTCGCGGTGGCGGGCGAGTCGCGCGGCCGCGGCGGGGTCGGCGTCGCGCACGAAGAGCGGCACGCGGGCGCCGGGCGGCACGTTCATCTCGCTGCGCACGCCGCGGATCGCCGAGATCGCCGCGACCACCCATTCCATCTCGGCGAGCGCGTCGGAATCGTGGAATTGCGGGTCGGGCCAGGCGGCGGTCATGACCATCCCGGCGTCCTCGCCGGCGAGCTGGCGCCACACCTCCTCGGTGATGAACGGCATCAGCGGGTGCAGCATGTGGACGATCCGGCCGAGCACCCAGGCGGTGACGGCCCTGGTCTCTGCCTGCTGCGCCGCATCGCCGCTTTGGAGAATGGGCTTGGTGAATTCGAGGTACCAATCGCAATAGGTGCCCCAGACGAACTGGTAAAGCCGGTTCGCCGCCTCGTCGAAGCGATAGGCGTCGAGTGCCGCGGTCACGTCGAGCGCGCAGGCCCGCGCGGCGCTGACGATCCAGCGGTTGACGGTCTCCTTGCATGCGGCCGGATCGAACTCCGACACCGGCGAGCAGCCGTTCATCTCGGCGTAGCGCGCGGCGTTCCACAGCTTCGTCGCAAAGTTGCGATAGCCCTCGACCCGGCTCTCGGCGAGCTTGATGTCGCGGCCGGGCGCGGCCAGCGCCGCCAAGGTGAAGCGCAGCGCGTCGCAGCCGAAGCGGTCGATCAGATCGAGCGGGTCGATGATGTTGCCGCGCGACTTCGACATCTTCTGCCCGCGCTCGTCGCGCACGAGGGCGTGGATGTAGACCGTGCGGAACGGCACCTCGCCCATGAAATGGATGCCCTGCATGATCATCCGGGCGACCCAGAAAAAGATGATGTCGAACCCGGTCACCAGCACGTCGCCGGGGTAATACCGCTTGAGGTATTCGGTCTCCTCGGGCCAGCCTAGCGTCGAGAACGGCCACAGCCCGGACGAGAACCAGGTGTCGAGCACGTCGTCGTCGCGCCGCAGCGCCACCCCCGCGCCGGCCTCCGCCTGCGCCTCCTCCTCGGTCTCGCCGACGTAGACCGCGCCGTCGGGCCCGTACCAGGCCGGGATCTGATGCCCCCACCAGAGCTGGCGTGAGATGCACCAGGGCTGGATGTTGCGCATCCATTCGAAATACGTGTTCTCCCACTGCCGCGGGACGAACTTGATACGTCCATCCTCGACCGCCGCGATCGCCTCTTTCGCCAACTCGCCGGCGTTGCAGTACCACTGGTCGGTCAGCCACGGCTCGACGATCACACCCGAGCGGTCGTGGTGCGGCACCATCAGCACATGATCCTCGATCTTTTCGAGGAGCCCGGCGGCTTCGAGATCGGCGACGACCCGCTTCCTCGCCTCGAACCGGTCGAGCCCGCGATAAGGTTCCGGCACGGCATCGGTAAGCCGCGCGTCCCGATCGAAGATGTTGATCATCGCGAGGTTGTGCCGGCGGCCGACCTCGAAATCGTTAAAATCATGCGCCGGGGTGATCTTGACCGCGCCCGAGCCCTTTTCCGGGTCGGCGTATTCGTCGGCGACGATCGGGATCGCCCGGCCGACCAGCGGCAGCACCGCGTTCCGGCCGACCAGCCCGGCGAGCCGCTCGTCCTCGGGATGCACCGCGACGGCGGTATCGCCGAGCATCGTCTCCGGCCGCGTCGTCGCGACGACGATGTACTCCCCGTCCGCGCCCTCGATCGGGTAGCGGATGTGCCACAGCTTGCCCTGGGTCTCGCGGTTCTCGACCTCCAGGTCGGAGATCGTCGTGTGCATCTCCGGGTCCCAGTTGACGAGCCGCTTGTCGCGATAGATGAGGCCCTCGCGGTAGAGGCTCACGAACACCCGGCGGACCGCGGCGGCGAGGCCGGGGTCCATCGTGAACCGCTCGCGCGCCCAATCGGGCGAGGCGCCGAGGCGGCGGAGCTGGTTGACGATCGTGCCGCCCGACTCGGCCTTCCACTCCCACACCCGCTCGATGAACTTGTCGCGGCCCAGGTCGTGCTTGTCGATCCCTTTGTCGGCGAGCCGGTTGGTGACGACGATCTCGGTGGCGATGCCGGCATGGTCGGTGCCCGGCTGCCACAGCGCGTCGCGCCCGCGCATGCGCTGGAACCGGACCAGGATGTCCTGCAGCGTAAACGTGAGGGCGTGGCCCATGTGCAGGCTGCCGGTCACGTTCGGCGGCGGCATCATGATCGTGTAGGGCGGCTTGCCGCTGGTGGGATCGGCGGCGAACCCGCCCGATTTCTCCCACTCGGCATATTGCCGCGGCTCGACGAGGTCGGGTCGGTAGGTCTTGTCCAGCATTGCTTTCGTCGCGGAATTGTCGGGGCTAACCTAGTGTCGTGGCCTCGGGATTCCCAACATTATCCGAGGCTGCCGCCCTCGTAGGATGGGCTGAGCGCAGCGAAGCCCATCGATGGTTTCCCCGAGGAGGCCGATGGGCTTCGCTGCGCTCAGCCCATCCTACAAAACCGAGCCCCACTACTCCGACAACCCGCCCTTGAAGCCGATCCACTTGTCCTTCACCTCCTTGTAGTGCTTCTCCATGTCGTAGAGCTGCACCGGGAGGTGGAGTTCGGGGGCGACGAGGCGGCCGGTGGCGGCGGCCAGGTTGTATTCGGCGACCGCGGCGTCGTGGTCGGAGCCGACGAGCTGCTGCTGCGTGTTGAACAGTTGCTGCTCGGTATTCAGCACGTCGAGCACGGTGCGCGACCCGACCAGCACCTCCTGCTGGACCCCCGCGAGGGCGATCTGCGCCGCCCGCACCGCGACCGAGAACGAGGCGATCGCCGCGCGCGCCGAGGTCAGCGTGTCCCAGGCCTGGCTCGCGGTCTGCACCGCCTGGCGCCGGGCGTCGTCGGTCTGGCTGCGGCGCGCGCCGACCTGCTGCTGCGCGGCGCGGGTCTGCGAGTAGATCTGGCCGCCTTCGTAGAGCGGCACCGTCACCTGTCCGACGACGCTGGCGGTGTCCTCGCGCGCCACGTTCAGCGTGATCGAAGGCGAGTAGCTGCGGTTGAGGTCTCCGACGATCGAGACCTGCGGCAAGAGCTGGTCGCGCACCGCGTCGACGTTGTCCTTGGCCGCGAGCTCGGTGAAATTGCCGGCGATGACGTTGAAATTGTTGGTCGAGGCAAGCGCCAGCGCGTCGTCGCGGGTCGCCGGCAGCGCCGGGCGTTCCTTCGGCATGACGAGGCGGCCCGGCGGATGCCCGACGGCGCGGGTATAGGCGGCGCGGCTGACCTCGAGCGTCCCTTCCGAGGCGATCCGCGTCGCCACCGCCTGGGAGTACGACGATTCGGCCTGCGCCACGTCGGTCCGCGTCACCTCGCCGACCCTGAAGCGGTCGCGCGTCGCCTCGAGCTGCTTTTTCAGCACCGCCTCGTTGCTGCGGTTGACCTCGACCAGCGTCTGGTCGCGCACGACGTCGAGAAAGGCCTGGCATACCGCCTGGAATACCGTCGTCTCGGTCGCCAGCGTCTGCGCCCGCGCGGCCTCGACCGCGTTGATCGCCTGGCGGGTCTGCGCCTCGGTGCGGCCGCCGTTATAGACCGGCTGCGTCACGCGCAGGTCGAGCTCGCGTTCGACAAAACTCGAGAAGACGGATCGCGCGCCGCTCTCTGCAAGTGCTCCACGCTCGAACCCGGCCTGGCCGGTGAAGTTGACCGACGGCCGCCACCCCGACAGCGCCTGCGGCACCTGTTCGTCGGTGGAGCGCAGCGTCGCCCGCTGGGCGAGGAGCTGCGGGTTGTTGTTGTAGGCGTAGGACAGCGCCTCGGTCAGGGTCTGCGCCGAGGCGGCCCCGCCGCCGCAAGCCGCAACCGCCCCCGCGATGCCGAGGGCAAGCCGCAGCACCGATCCCCCTCTCACGCGCCGTTCACGCTGGGCCATCAACCCCTCAAAAGACGAAGGCCGGCTTGGTCGCGAACTCGGCCAGCAGTGGCGTCCCCGCATCGAAGATAGCGCGCCGTGCGAGAAGTTCGCCAGTGCGCGTAACAAGCGTCGCGCGGCCAACCCCCGCACCCGGCCGCAATACCGCCAGCATACGCCCGCCATCGCCGAGTTGGCTTGCAATTTCCGCTGGAATCTCGGCGACCGCTCCACCGAAAATAATCACGTTGTAGGGCGCGCGCTGGCGGTGTCCCTGAGGCAGCGTACCCTCGACATACCCCGCCGCGGCGATGCGGTGCTCGACCAGCCCCGAGCGGCCCATCCGGGCCAGTTCCGCGTTGTCTTCGAGGGCAATCACGCTGCGGCCGAGACACGCCGCCAGCGCCGCCTCGTAGCCGACGCCGGCGCCGACGATCAGCACCGTGTCGCCGCGCCCGATGCCGGCGGCCTGAAACAGCCGCGCGGCCACCATCGGCTGCATCAGATAGCGGCCGCCGCCCAGCGGCAGGTTCTCGTCGGCATAGGCGACCCCGGCGAGGGCCGGCGGCACGAACATCTCGCGGCGGATGCGGCTGAACGCCGCAATCACCCGCTCGTCGGAGACCTTGTTCGGCCGGATCTGGCTCTCGACCATATTGGCGCGGGCCGCATCGTAGCGGGCCGCATCGTAGCGGGCCGTATCATAGACGGGCATCGCATCACCGGGCTGGCGGCGGAAGGCATCGGCGAAGAAAGCCGGCGCGGCGGCGGTTATATCGGGCTCGCCGCTCAACCACAATAATCGCTATGGCAACCCTGCCCGTCGCACCGGTTGGCCCGGCGGCAACCCAGCCAGAAGCTCGGCCGCCGTCCGGCCGAGACGCGGATGCCGCCAGCCCGGCGCGAGGTCGCACAGCGGCGCCAGCACGAATCGCCGCTGGTGCATGCGCGGGTGCGGCAACGTCAGGCGCGGGGTGTCGAGGATCAGCCCGTCGTAGTCGATGAGGTCGAGGTCGAGCGTGCGCGCGGCGTTGGGCTCGCCCCGCACCCGCCCGAACCGCCCCTCGAGCGCCTGCATCCGGTCGAGCAGGAATTCGGGCTCGCGCTCGGTGTCGAGGATCGCGACCGCGTTGGCGAACCACGGCTGGTCCGATTCCGGAACCGGCGCCGACTCGTACCAGGGCGAGCAGGCCGCGATCAGCAAATGCGGTGCGGCCAGCTCGTCCAGCGCCGCAAGTCCGGCCTCCAACGGCGAATCATAGCCGCTCGCCGCAAGGTTGCCGCCGATTCCGATCACAATCATGCACGTTGCACCACGGCTCGCACCCTTGACGCCACCTTACAACCAGATGACACTACCAACATTCTTCAATCCTCGGGGTCGATAATGTTAATTCATCCAGACGAACGCATAGCGATATTTATTGACGGTGCGAATTTATATTCTGCCGCACGTGGCCTCGCCTTCGACATCGACTACAAACGGCTCCTGGAAATGTTTCGCTCGAAGGGGCGGCTGATCCGGGCATTTTATTACACGGCGCTGCTGGAGGACCAGGAGTACTCGCCGATCCGGCCGCTCGTCGATTGGCTCGACTATAACGGCTACACGATGGTGACCAAGCCCACGCGCGAGTTCACCGACGCGATGGGAAGGCGCCGGATCAAGGGCAACATGGATATCGAGCTGGCGATCGACATGCTCGAAATGGCGCAATACATCGACCACGCGGTGCTGTTCTCCGGCGACGGCGATTTCCGCCGGCTGGTCGAGGCGGTGCAGCGGCGCGGGATTCGCGTGTCGGTCGTGTCGACGCTGCGCTCGTCGCCGCCGATGGCCTCCGACGATTTGCGCCGCCAGGCCGACGAGTTCATCGAGCTGCAGGACCTCGCGCCGCAGATCGCCCGCGCCCACCATCCGCGCGACGAAGCCCCCCGCATGCGCGGCGAGCCGGTCGAGAGCCAGTGAGCGGAGGGGCGGCGAGCGAGGCGGCCGCGCCCCACCTGCCCGGCCCCGCCCATCTACCCGGCCCGGATTGCCCGCTCTGCCCCCGCCTCGCCGCGTTCCGCGCGGCGCAGCGCGGGGCGCACCCGGACTGGCACAACGCACCGGTGCCGCCGTTTGGCGGCCCTGACGCCGAGCTGTTGATCGTCGGCCTCGCCCCTGGGCTGCGCGGCGCCAACCGCACCGGCCGCCCGTTCACCGGCGACTACGCCGGCGACCTCCTTTACGCGACGCTGGCGAAATTCGGCCTCGCCGCCGGAGACTACGCCGCCCACCGCGGCGACGGCCTGGCCCTGACCCGCGCCCGCATCACCAACGCGGTGCGCTGCGTGCCGCCGCAAAACAAGCCCGAAACCACCGAAATCGCCGCCTGCCGCCCCTTCCTCGCCAGCGAACTCGCCGCCCTCCCCCGCCTCCGAGCCATCGTCGCCCTGGGCTCGATCGCCCACAACGCCGTGCTGACCGCCAAGGGCCTCCGCCGCTCGCCCTACCTCTTCGCCCACGCCGCCACCCACGACCTCCCCGACGGCCTCACCCTCACCGACAGCTACCACTGCTCCCGCCTCAACACGAACACGGGACGGCTCACCCCCGCCATGTTCGAGGCGGTATTCGCAAAGGTGATGGAGAGGTTGGGGCGTTAACTGCGAATATCGACGGCTGCGGCCGCTGCCGTCTCCAGCGGCACAAAAAGAGTCAGCGGCCCAGCGTTCAATGGCTTGAATTTCAGCTTTTCGTAAAACTGCGCCGCGCCTTCGTCGATCGCGTGGACCACGATCGCCCGAACGCCGATCGTATCTGCGGCCGTCAAGCATCGACGAAATGCGTCTTTAAGCAGACCTGAACCTACACCGTGCCGCTCGAATGCAAGATCGACTGCGAGTCGACCAAGCACTATCACCGGGACGTCCGAAGGTTGATTTCGCCGGAGCTTGGCCGTGGGCAGTTCCTCTCTGCCAATCGAGCCAGCCGCCAAACAGTAATATCCGACAACTCGATCACTTGCCGCCACTACGTAAGTGCGGGCCGACCTTCCCTCCGCCGCGCGAGCCCGTAGCCGAAGCCAATCATCCAGCTCAGGATAGCGACATTCGAAGGCGCTTACATCATCTCCCAGTCTCATGCGTCGCGGGGGCCGCAGTTGCGGCCCCCGGATAATCTTCGGCGATGACGTCACTTTTCCCAAGGTGCCTTCTTCGAGAAAATCCTCCTGAGCTCGTCACTTGGTTCAGGAGGATTGTCTAAAATTTCAAGGAATTCGGCGTATTTTTTTTCATCCAGCGTGAATATCTTTTGTTCTAGTATTACATTCTCAGCTCGCCTACGTACGGTATCGAGCATAAATTCGCTTCTATTCTGCCCAAGTAGCGCTGCCGCTTGATCAATCAGGCTTTTTGTTGCTACCGAGGCGCGTATGTTTATCGTGACGCCACGCCGCCGCGCGTCCCTTGGACGCGCCACTGCTGTGGCTGGCATACCGTCGTCTCCGTGGAACTTCGGACCGTTGCTAGATATGCTTTTGTGTGGACAATGTCAACGCGACGGAGTGGCTACTCCCTGTCCTGCGTCCGCATGATCCGGGCCTTGTCCCGCTGCCAGTCCCGGTCCTTCTCGGCTTGGCGCTTGTCGGACTTGCGCTTGCCGCGGGCGAGGCCGAGTTCGACCTTGGCGCGGCCGCGGGCGTTGAAATAGATCGACAGCGGCACGATCGTGACGCCCTCCCGCTTAATCGCGCCGAGGAGCTTGTCCATCTCCTTCCGGTGCAGCAGCAGCTTTCGCTTGCGGCGGGGCTCGTGGTTGAAATGCGCCGACGAGCCGTATTCCGGGATGTTGGCGTTGACGAGGAACAATTCGCCGTCGGTTTGGTCGGCATAGCTTTCGGCGATGCTGGCCTGCCCGGTGCGCAGCACCTTGACCTCGGTGCCGTGCAGAACGAGCCCGGCCTCGATCTTGTCGGTGATCAGGTAGTCGTACCGGGCGCGGCGGTTCTGCGCGACGTGACGATCGGCGGCCCGCATTTTTGCTCCTGCCGCGCTCCTGGCGGGCCTAGTTGATGACGCCCGCCCCGCGCATCGCGGTCCGCACCTTTTCCTGCGTCTCGGGGGTCGTGTGCCACAGCGGCAGGCGGACATCCGGGGTGCAGCGGCCGAGCAGCGAGGCGGCGTATTTCACCGGCGCCGGGCTGGTCTCGACAAACAGCGCGTCGTGGAGCGGGATCAGGCGCTCGTTGATCTCGCGCACGGTCGCGACATCGCCCTTCTGCCACGCTTCGTGCATCTCCGCGCAAAGCCGCGGCGCGACGTTGGCCGTCACCGAGATGCACCCGTCGCCGCCCTGCGCGAGATAGGCCACCGCGGTGCCGTCCTCGCCCGACATCAGCGAGAACTCGCTGCCGATCTCGACCCGCATCTTGAGCGGCCGGGTCAGATCGTTGGTCGCATCCTTGATCCCGACAATTCGTGGCAATTGCGCCAGCCGGGCCATTGTCGCGTTCGACATATCGACCGAGCTGCGGCCCGGGATGTTGTAGACGACGATAGGAATATCAACGGCATCGTGGACGGCCTTAAAGTGCTGGTAGAGCCCCTCCTGGGTCGGCTTGTTGTAATAGGGGCACACGACGAGGGCGGCGTCGGCGCCGGCCTCCTTCGCCGCCTGGGTCGCGTGGATCGTGTGCTGGGTCGAGTTGAAGCCGGTGCCGGGGATGACCGGCGCGCGACCCTTGGCGACCTCGACGCAGAGCTCGATGACGCGCTTCTGCTCGTGCTCGTCGAGCGCCGGGCATTCGCCGGTCGTACCGATCGGCACCAGCCCGTGCGTCCCCTGGCCGATCTGCCAGGCCACATGCTCCTGAAACGCGGTCTCGTCCACCGCCCCGTCGCGGAACGGGGTAATCAACGCGACGAACGAGCCCTTGAACATCGCAGACATCGATTTCTCCCGCTTGGGCGCAGTTCGGGCCACGATAGCGTTGCCGGCTGCCGCCTTCAACTGCGCGATTCCCAGGCACCGACTTGCCGGGCCCGGGGAAAAACCGTAAACACTCCGGCGTCCACCTCGTAAACATTGCTCAGGCGGCGCGCGTTGCTCCGAACCTTGCGATTATTTCTTCTTCTCTTGGTCGCGTTTTCCGCGCCGCTTGCCGCGAACGCCGGGCCGGAACTGACCGGAGCCGACCTCACCGCCGGCACCGCGGCGATCGCCGCGGCGGGACGCAACGATTGGGTCCACGCCTATGCCCAGGCGGCGCAGAGCCACGACCCGCTTCCGGCCAAGATCGTGCGCTGGCTCGACTACACCCGTAATCTGTCGGGCGGCCGGTTTAGCGAGATCGCCGACTTCATCACCCACAATCCCGACTGGCCGTACCAGAAGACCCTCCAGCGCCACGCCGAGACCGCGCTCGCGACCGAAAGCGACGACACCGCCGCCGCCTGGTTCAAGAACCACCCGCCGATCAGCGCCGCCGGCAAGGTGCGCCAGGCCGAGCTGACGGTCAAAAGCGGCCAGAACGATGCCGGGATCGCGCAATTGCGCGCCGCCTGGGTGGCTGAGGATTTCCTGCCGGGCGACGAGCGCAGTTTCTGGTCGCGCTATTCGACGACGATGCGGCCCGAGGACAACATCGCCCGGCTCGACCGGCTGCTATGGGACGGCAACACCGACGCGGCGCGGCGAATGCTGCCGCTGGTGCCGGCCGACCAGCAGGCGCTGGCCCAGGGCCGGCTGGCGCTCGAAAGCGGCGCCAAGGACGCCGCGGCCACCGTCGCCAAGGTGCCGCCGAGCTTGCAGCTCAGCCCCGGCCTCGTCTTCGACGAAGTGCGCTGGCGCCGTAAGCAGGATCAGTATGACGACGCCGCGCAAATCCTCGTCGCCCATCCCGACAATCCGGAGCGACCCGTCATCTGGTGGGGCGAGCGCCAGATCGTCGCCCGGCGGCTGCTCGCCGGCGGCAGGTCCGACCTCGCCTACAAGATCGTCCAGCAGCATGGGCTGACCGACGGCAGCGCCTATTCCGAGGCCGAGTTCCTCGCCGGCTACATCGCGCTGCGCTACCTGAAACAGCCTGAGGTCGCGTTCGACCATTTCGCGCACATCCTGGCGCGGGTCGACCGGCCTTACGCCAAGTCCCGCGCGGCCTATTGGAGCGGCCGCGCCGCCGAGGCGGAGGACAAGCACGATCTGGCGATCAAATGGTACGCCGCCGGCGCCGAGAACATGGCGACGTTCTATGGGCAGCTTTCGGCGCATCAGCTCGGCGACGACGCTCCACCTAAGCCGGTGCCCGAGCCGCGCCCGACCGCCGACCAGCAGGCCCATTTCGACGCGATCGAGACGGTGCGCGCCGCCGCGCTGTTCGCCGCCGCCGGCGATCGCGACGACACCCGGATCTTTGTCGCGCACCTGGCCGAAACGGTGCAGGGCCGGATGGATTTCTCGCTGCTCGCCGCCTTTGCCGAGGCGCACGGCCGCATCGACCTGGCGATCGTCGCGGCGCGCCACGCGATGAATGCCGGGGTGCCGCTGATGGTCCACGGCTATCCGATCACCGCGCTGCCGGCGGGCGGCACGGTCGAGGCGCCGCTGGTCTATGCCATCGTTCGGCAGGAGAGCGCCTTCGACCAGTACGCGGCGAGCCGGGTCGGGGCGCGCGGGCTGATGCAGCTCATGCCCGGCACCGCGGCGACGCTCGCGCGGAAGATGCAGGTCGGTTATTCGGTCGGTCAGCTCACCGCCGACGGCGCCTACAACATCCGCCTCGGCCGCACCTATCTGGAGGGCCTGCTCGAGGATTTCGGCGGCTCATATGCGCTCGCCATCGCCGGCTACAACGCCGGGCCGGGCCGCGTCCGCCAGTGGCTCAGGGATTACGGCGACCCGCGCGGCCACGACGTCAGCATGGTCGACTGGATCGAGACGATCCCGTTCACCGAAACCCGCATCTACGTGCAGCGGGTGCTCGAAAATCTGCAGGTATATCGCGGCCAGAACGCCGCGAGCCCGACCGCCTTCTCGCTCGTCAGCGATCTGGCACGATAGAAATATCGGTCTGGCCGGAGAAATATCGGTCTGGCCGGCCCACCCCTCTTTATCGTCACCCCCACAAAGGCGGGCGCGACGAATCAAGAGGGATGCGCCCTTTTCGGATCGTCGTCAGACGTGCCCGTAGCCAAATATCAGATAGACGACCAGGACGATCAGCAGCAGGCCGCCGATCCCGAACCCGCCGCCATAGCCATAGCGGGAGTAGCCCCAACCGCCGCCGCCGAACAGCAACAGAATTATCAGAATCAATAAGATGAGGCCCATTTGATCCCTCCATGCCCGGCATTCCCGATCTCATGGGTAGCCGGTCAGTCGCAGTGGTCTGGCCTCGTAAACCGTTTCTGCGAGCGGACGTTCCAAAAAAGGCGAAAAGGACTTGGCGGGAAAAGGGGACCGCGCGGGATCGAAGCACCGGATGCGGCGTTTCGTGGGCATGGACAGAACCGTCTATGCCGGCGGGCCGATCCCGCCTCCGCCGCCGGGAATGCCGCCGGTCCCGCCGCCCAACCCCAGCCAGCCGCCGCCGGTCAAGGAGCCGCCGCGCCCGATCCCGACGCCGCGCCCGGACGACCCGCCGCCGCCGATCAACGACCCCCCGCCGGCGCAGGTGCCTCTGTAGCGGCCCAACCGACTGGAATTAGGTGTGGGCGAAACCTCGCGCGGGCCTACCGCGTCTGCGCGACCGGGACGATGTGGCCGAGCTGGAGGAACTTGGTGGGGTCTTGCGGCTCGCCGTTGACCAGCACTTCGTAGTGGACGTGCGGGCCGGTGACGCGGCCGGTGCTGCCGAGATAGCCGATCTGCTGATGCGCGGCGACGCGCTCGCCGACCGACACGGTGTACTGGTGCAGATGGGCGTAGCGGGTCGTGAGACCGTGCCCGTGATCGATCTCGACGATTTTACCGTAATCGTCGCGGTAGCCGGCATAGGTCACGACACCGGGCGCGGTCGCATAGACCCTCGAATCGTACGGCGCGTCGAGATCGAGCCCGGTATGGAACGAACTGCGGCCGTTGATCGGATCTTCGCGCGCGCCGAACGGGCTACCGAGCCTGTAGTCGGCGAGCGGCGCGGTCACCGGCAGCGACTTCATCATCGCACGCAGCGCAGCGAGCTTTTCCGGGGTCAGCGTCGAGGGCGGCGCGACGCTGCCCTTCGGCATCGGCACGAACGGGCCACCCTCGCCGCGGCTGACGCCGAATTGCGAGAAGAGGCGGGCGACATCGACGCCGGCCGAGGCCAGCACCTTCTCGACCTCGCCGACCGGGCTCTTCGTGCCGCGCGGCAGGACGATGGCGGCCTGGGCCTTCTGGGTCGGCTGCGGCATGGCTGGCGCGAGCTGGGCTGGCGCGGGGGCTGGCTCGGCCGCGCTCGCGGCGAGCGGCAGCTGCTGGCCCTGACGCGCCGAGTTCTTCTGCTCGAGCTTGGCGATCTTGGCCTTCAGCGCGTCGCGCTCGGCGGCGATCTTGTCGCGGTCTGCCTGGATTTGCTGAAGCTGCTTTTGCGACGAGGCGGCGCTCGTCTGCGCCTCGGTCTCGGCCTTGCTCAGCCGCGCCAGCAGCGTCACGCGCTGGGCCTCGGTCAGATGCAGCTCCTTTTGCGCCTGGTCGAGCGCGTGGCTGAGCTGCGTCTTGTCCGCCTTGACCACAGGGGTCGCCGCGGCCGCCTCGGGCGCGGGCTGCTGCTTGCGCTCGGCTTCGAGACGCTGCTGCTCGGACGAGACGGCGGCGAGCCGTCCCTTAGTCGCGCCGAGCTGGTCGCGCAGCTTGGTCAATTCGTCCTGCAGCGCGGCGTTCGCGGTTTCGGCGTGAACCGCCGCCTGCCGCTCGTTCGACGCAAGACCGGCATAGTGCATGTAGCCGGCGGCGCCCGCGGCCACGGCGATGACCGCCGCGACCCCCGCCCCAGCCAGGCTCACAACCCGGCGGCGCTCGTTGACGAACCCGGTCGCGCGGCCCGCGAGACGCGCGGCGACCCTCTTTTCGGCGGATTTGAGGCCGCCCAAGCGCAGGATATCAGTGATCATCTTCCCCCGCGTTGCAGAGCCCCGGCCGGTTCCGGCGAAACCCCGGAACACGGCCTGGACCGCCCCTGAACGCCGCGATGCACCCGCGAAACGGGCGCCGACGCTCCCCAACACTGGCAAAAGGGTAGCGGCGCCACCCAGGTATTGCAACTATAATTGTTACGGATTGTTACATCGCTTGTGGGTAAATTAGCTTCCGCATTGTTCTACCATCTAAAAGGGCAAGGAGCGGTCAGTTACCATTTAGCAAAAAACCACCGCGGGGGCCGCGTGACTTCCTCAACACCAACAAGTCGGAATTATCCACAGCGGCTATATTGCCACAATTAGGCTCGGCTGATTCCGGCGCGATCGTTTTTGCCACAGATAGTTATCCGATCTTGGCATGATTGCCACACCCGTATGTTGCGTAATTACTACAACAGCGTCTCGACCGGCTCGGGGGCGAATTGGGTGCGGTAATAATCGGCGAAAACACCGTCGCGGCGCAGGAGCTCGGCAAAGCTGCCCTGCTCGGCGATGCCGCCATCGCGCAGCACGATGATGCGGTCGCAACGCCGCACGGTGGACAGGCGGTGCGCGATGATAAACGTGGTGCGCCCCTGCATCAGCCGCTCGATCCCGGCCATGACCAGCGCCTCGGTCTCGACGTCGAGCGCCGAGGTCGGCTCGTCGAGGATCAGGATCGGCGCGTTGCGCAGGAGCGCGCGGGCGATCGTGATGCGCTGCTTCTCGCCCTCGGACAGCGCGGCGCCGCCCTCGCCGAGGCTCGTCTCGTAGCCCTCGGGCAGCGCCGTCACCGTGTCGTGGATGCGGGCGAGCCGCGCCGCCTCCTCGATCGCCGCGTCACCGGCGCCCGGGGTGCCGTAGGCGATGTTGTCGCGCACCGAGAGCGGAAAGATCAGCGGCGGCTGCAGCACCATGCCGATCTGCGTGCGCAGCGATTTGAGCGTGTACTCGCGCAGATCGACCCCGTCGATCTCGACCGAGCCCCGGGTCGGGTCGAAGAACCGCGCGAGGAGCCCGAGCAGCGTCGATTTCCCGGCCCCGGTCGGGCCCACCACCGCAACCGTGGTGCCGGCCGGCGCCGCGATGTCGATCCCGTCGAGCACCGGCGTGTCGCTGCGATAGCGGAACCCGACCTCGCGCCACCGCACGTCGCCGCGCGCGCCGCCGGCCGGGAACTCGCGGCGGCCGTCCTTGAGGTCGGGCTCGGTCTCCAGCACTTCGAACACCCGCCGCGCGCCCACCTGCGCCCCGGCGATGAGGCCCCAGCTTTGCGTGATCTGGTTGATCGGGGTGTAGAGCTGCGCCAGGTACGAGATGAAGACGACGAGCTGCCCGACGGTAAGCTGCCCCGTCATCACCGCCCGCGCGCCGGCATAGATGACGATCGCCGTGCCCGCGGCGATGACGAGGTTGACCGCGCCCGAATAAAGCGTCTGCCAGGTATAGAGCCGCAGCGTCGCGCGGAGGCTCTCGCGGCTCGCGCCCATGAAGCGCCCGTGCTCTTCGTCTTCCTTGGCAAAGGCCTGCACGACCTTGATCGCGGCCATGCCCCATTGCACCAGCGAATAGACCCGGCTCTCGCGCTCGCGCACCTCGCCGGCGACATCGACGATCTTGCGGTTGAAGACGGAGATCAGCGCGAACAGCACCGGCACCACGCTCAGCGCCAGCAAGGTCAGCACGGGATCGAGCGGGAACAGCACCAGCAGCATCCCGGCGAGCAGGATCATCGCCGAGAGGATCGGCAGGACCCCGTTCATCACCATCGTCTGCACCGCGAAGCTGTCGGCGGTGATGCGGTAGAGCAGGTCGCCGACCCGCTGGCGCCCGTGATAGGCCAGGGACAGGCGCTGGAGATGGGCGTAGAGCCCGCCCCGCAGGTCGTTGACCATGCTCTGCCCGACGCGGATCGTCGTGTAATTGTGCCACAGCGTGATCACGCCGCTGCCGACATAGGCGACGACGATGCCGAGACAGGCCGCGACCAGCAGCGTCGCCGGCGGCCACGACGCGGCCACCGGCACGCCGATCTTCTTGCCGCCGAGCACGTCGTCGATGACGATCTGCAGCGGCCACGGCTTGACGAGCTCGAACCCGGCGATCAGGAACACCTGCAACAGCGCCCAGCCGACGCGCCAGCGATAGGCCGACAGGTAAGGCAGCAGCTTGCGCAACATGGCGTGCGGTCGGGTCAGGCGGTGCGCGGCGCGCCGGTCGGCAGCGGGCCGCGGCCGGGCACGTCGAGCGCGGTCAGGTTGGCGGCGCCCGCGGCGCGGTCGATCAGCCCCCGCATGCGACCGGCGAACCGGTTCATCCGCCACACGATCCCGGCCGTGGCGGCGAGCCCGACCAGCCCGGCGAACACGCCGCCCATAGGCCAGCCCATCACCATCAGCGCCGCCCCCGCCGCGATCAGCCCCGGCCCCGCCCGGCCCGACCCCGTCAGCACCGGCATGCAGCGCACGCGATAGAGCCGCTTGACCCCGCCGTGGTTCTCGGCGCCGACGAGCACCCGGGCGCGCTCCCAGGGACCGCGGGAGATCGTCAAATCCCACCCGCCCCAGCCGCTATCCATCGCCGCTGGATAGCCCTGCCCGATCGCCTCGGCCATCAGCCCGCCGAGCAAATCCTCCTTCTCGTCGCCCTCTTCGCTCCAATACGACAGGACAAAGCCGCGTTCGCTCCACGACAGCGCCGGACGCGGGCCGTCCGCAACCGGCCTGGCCGGTGTCTCGCGCAGCGCCTTGAGGCGCCATTTGAGCCGCTCGTACCCGCGCCACAAGGGGCCGAGATAGATCAAGAGCGCCACCAGCGCCCGCGCCTTGAGCCCGGTAAAGCGCGGGTCCATCTTGGCCCGCGCGGCGCCGGTGACGCAGATCGTCCAGGTCAGCAAGAGCGGCGCCGCCAGTAGCCAATGCCAGCCGCCGAGAAAAATCCCGGCCAGCGCCAGCAGCGGCGCGGCGAGGCCCCATTCGAACGTCATCGGCAGGTGCTGGAGGATCGAGGTCGGGCGCTCGTAAAGGCTCTGGAACAGCCCGCGCCCGAACACGCCGGAATAAATCCGCGAGGTGCGGCCGAGCAGCAGCGCGCTCGACAGATCGCCATAAATCCGCCCGCCCCACATCGCCTGGCCAAACCGGTTGAAGCGCTGCGGGTGCTTGGCGTAGACCAGCGCCTCGGCCTTTCCATAGCCGCGCTGCTGGCCGATATAGGCCCGCACGGTGTTGCGCCGGAAATGCCAGACCATCGCGGCGGCGCTGAACCCGATCGCGTAGCCGGCATCCTGCAGCCGCCAGCAGATGTCGACATCGTCGCCGGCGGCGCGGAAGACCGGGTCGAACCCGCCGAGCCCCAAGAGCACGTCGCGGCGGAACGCCATGTTGCACCCGGCGATATGCTCGGCGAGCTCGTCGTCGAGCAGCACATGGCAGGGCCCGCCCGGCGACACCGCGACCGCGGCCGGCACCAGGCTGTCTTCCGGCGGCGGGAAATTCGGCCCTCCGCAGGCGGCGAGCCCGCCGCGCTCCATCGTGCCGACGAGAAAATCGAGCCAGTCGGGGTCGGCGACGCAATCGCTGTCGGTATAGGCGACGATCTCGCCGGTCGCGGCCTCGGCCCCGACATTGCGCGCGACCGAGAGACCCCTGTTCTCCTGGTTGATCAGCCGGCAATTGGGAAACCGCTCGGCGATCTCGCGGGTGCGGTCGTTCGCCCCGTCATTGACGACGATCACCTCGTAATCCGGATAGTTCAACTGCTCGAGCGAGGCGAGGCACTGCTCGATCGTGGCCTCCGAATTGTAGGCGCAGACGACGACCGATACGCGCGGCGTGCGCGGCAAGGCGGGCGGCAGGTGCCCGCGATAGACCCGCGCGACCTCGGCGAAAGACGGTTTCGGCTGCCGCTCCTTGTCGACGAGGCCAAAGGCCCAATCCTCGATGGCGTGCCCGCCGGTGAACCACTCGTCGGTCCAGGCGAAGACGCAGGTGCCGGCAACCCCGGCCGAAAACGCCGCCTCGACCTGCCACGACAACAGCGCCGCCTGCGCCGCCTCGCCGGCATGCATCGAATCGCCGCCGAACTCGGTCAGCACCAGCGGCTTGTCGAAGGCGATGTTGTGCAGCCGCGCGAGATAGCGGCGGAACGCGTGCTCGTCGTGCAGATAGACGTTGAAGCACAGGAAATCGGCGAAATCGACGCTCAGATATTCGGTCGACGGGAAACTGGCGTAGCTGACGAGCGCGCCGGGGTGCTCGGCCTTGACCAGCGCATGGAGCTCGGCGAGGAAACGGCTCACCGCCTTGGCGCCGTGCCAGCGGATCATGTCGGGCGGCACCTCGTTGCCCACCAGATAGGCAAAGATTGCCGGATGCCGCTCGCACGCGCGCACCCCCTCCTGCACCGCCGCGCGCACCCGCGCCTTGGTGCCGGCATTGGCGAGAAAGGCGATGTGCTGCGACCACGGCAGCCCGGCGATGACCCTCAGCCCCGCCGCCGCCGCCGCGTCGAGCAGCCACACCGGCGGCACGGTGAACACGCGCACGGTGTTGACCCCGGCCCCGGCCATCAGCGCAAAGTCGCGCGCGACCATTTCGGGCTCGGGAAACGGCGCGCCGTGGCTGCCGTCCGCGAACGGGCCATAGGTCACGCCCTTGACGAAATACTTCTCGCCGTCGAGCCGGAAGAACCGCCCGTCGACGCGCAGGCCTTGCGCCTCGCCAACGCCGATCGGCCGCGACATCGTCGCCGCGCTCATGCCGGGTGCCCCTCGTGCCAGGCGAGCGCGGTGCGGACGATCGTGTCGATATCCGAATGCCGCGCGCGCCAGCCGAGCAGCGCGGCGGCGCGGCCGGGGTCGGCGACGAGCGCCGGCGGATCGCCCGCCCGGCGCGGCGCGGCGATGCTCGGCACCTTGCGGCCGCTGACCCGCTCGACCGCATCGAGCAGCTCCCGCACCGACGTGCCGGCGCCGGTGCCGAGGTTGATCGACGCGCTCTCGCCGCCCTTGTCGAGATAGGTCAGCGCGCTGACATGCGCCTCGGCCAGATCGGTTACATGGATATAGTCGCGCACCGCGGTGCCGTCGGCGGTCGGATAGTCCGTACCGAAAATATTGATCGGCCCGCCCTGCCCCAACGCGGCGCGGATCGCTAGCGGGATCACGTGCGTTTCCGGTTCATGCGTCTCGCCGATATCGCCCTCAGCGTCAGCCCCGGCGGCGTTGAAATATCGCAGCGCGGCAAAGCGGATGCCGTAGGCGCGCGAGTACCAGCGCAGCGCCTGCTCGATCGCCAGCTTGGTTTCGCCATAGGGATTGACCGGCCCCAAGGGCGTGTCCTCGCGCATTGGAGTCTTTTCCGGGATTCCATAGACGGCGCAGGTCGAGGAAAACACTATCCGGCGAATTTCCGCCTCGCCCATCGCGTCAAGCAACGTAAGTGTACCAATGACATTATTCCGATAGTACAGTGCCGGATCGGCAACCGATTCGCCGACATAGGCGAAGGCGGCGAAATGCATCACGGCGGCTGCGGAATGTTGTTTGAGGGTCGCAACAAGTGCAGCACGGTCGGAAATATCTCCGACGACAAGCGGTCCCCAACGCACCGCCTCGCGATGGCCGCGCGACAGGTTGTCGAACGCGACCGGTACATAACCGGCCTTGGCCAGAGCTTTGCAAGCATGGCTGCCGACATATCCGGCGCCGCCGGTGACGAGGATCGATTGGGACATTCGGCTGCTATCGGTTCGAGGGTGCGGAGCGCGCTCACAACGGGGCACACGCGGGATCTGTTCCCTTGGCTGATCCCCTGGATGGGCCGACACGGGTGGGTGCGTCAGCACGCCGCAACCGCAACCTGCGGAATAACCGACCGTATGGCCCGTTTTTGGCTCCGTTGGATAGTGCGATGTGAGGGTTGGGTGCCATGCGTATCGCGATGATCGGGACGGGGTATGTCGGCCTGGTCTCCGGCGCCTGCTTTTCCGAGTTTGGCGCGCAGGTGACCTGCGTCGATACCGACGCCGACAAGATCGCGCGCCTCGTCAAGGGCGAGATCCCGATCTATGAGCCGGGGCTCGACCATCTCGTCGACACCAACGCGGCGGCGGGCCGCCTTACCTTTACCACCGACCTCGACGCCGCGCTCGACGGCGCCGACGCCGTGTTCATCGCGGTCGGCACCCCGTCGCGGCGCGGCGACGGCCACGCCGACCTCTCCTATGTCTTCACCGCCGCCGACGACATCGGCCGCACGCTCGCCGGCAAGGGACAGCGCACCGTCGTCGTCACCAAATCGACCGTGCCGGTCGGCACCGGGCGGCGCGTCGCCAACATCCTGGCCCAGCGGCTTCCCGCCGGCAGCTTCGATGTCGCCTCGAACCCCGAGTTCCTGCGCGAAGGATCGGCGATCCAGGATTTCATGCGGCCCGACCGCGTCGTCATCGGCACCGACAGCGAGCACGCCCGCGGCGTGATGCACGCGCTCTACCGCCCGCTCTACCTGCTCGAGACGCCGATGGTGTTCACCACCATCGAGACCGCCGAGATGATCAAATACGCGGCCAACGCGTTTCTCGCGACCAAGATCACCTTTATCAACGAGGTCGCCGACCTCTGCGAAAAGCTCGGCGCGGATGTTCAGGACGTCGCCCGCGGGATCGGGCTCGACGGCCGCATCGGCCGCAAGTTCCTGCATGCCGGGCCCGGGTTCGGCGGCTCGTGCTTTCCGAAGGACTGCCAGGCGCTCGTCCGCACCGCCGAGGAGGCCGAGGCGCCGCTGTCGATCGTCGAGACCGTGCTCAGCGTCAACGCGACGCGCAAGCGCGCGATGGCCGACCGCATCGTCGCGGCGTGCGGCGGCACCGTCGCCGGCAAGACGCTCGCGGTGCTGGGCCTGACGTTCAAGCCGAATACCGACGACATGCGCGACAGCCCGAGCCTCGCAATCCTGCCGGCGCTCGTCGAGGGCGGCGCCCGCATCCGCGCCTTCGACCCCGAGGGCATGGACGAAGCCAGGAAATTGATGCCCGACCTCGAATATTGCGAAGACGCCTACGACGCGATGGGCGATGCCGACGCCCTCGTTCTGCTCACCGAGTGGAATGAGTTTCGTGGGCTCGACCTCGCCCGGGTCCAGCAGCTTCTGCGCAACCGCGTGGTGATCGACCTGCGCAACATCTACCAGCCGCAGGAAATGATCGACGCGGGCTTCGCCTATCACAGCATCGGCCGCCCGGTCGGCGAACCGCCCGCCGGACGCGCCGCGCATCTGCGCGTCATCGCCTGAGCCCAGAATCGCCTCTCCTAAGGATCACCTGCGATGCCCATCCCCCATAAACGCGTTCTCGTGACCGGCGGTGCGGGTTTTCTCGGTTCGCATTTGTGCGAGCGCCTGATCGCCGAGGGCAACGACGTGCTGTGCGTCGACAACTACTTCACGGGCCGGCGCGACAACATCCTGCACCTGCTCGACGACCCGCGTTTCGAGGCGATGCGCCACGACATCTGCGAGCCCCTGCATGTCGAGGTCGACGAGATCTACAACCTCGCCTGCCCGGCCTCGCCGATCCACTACCAGTTCGACCCGATCCAGACGACCAAGACCAGCGTCCTCGGCGCCCTCAACGTGCTCGGCCTCGCCAAGCGCACCAAGGCCAAGGTATTCCAGGCCTCGACCTCCGAGGTCTACGGCGACCCGCACATCCACCCGCAGCAGGAAAGCTATCGCGGCAACGTCAACCCGATCGGTCCGCGCGCCTGCTACGACGAAGGCAAGCGCTGCGCCGAGACGCTGTTCTTCGACTATTACCGCCAGCACAATTTGCGCATCCGCGTGGTGCGCATCTTCAATACCTACGGGCCGCGGATGCACCCGAATGACGGGCGCGTCGTCTCCAACTTCATCGTCCAGGCGCTGAAGGGCGAGGCCATCACCCTTTACGGCGACGGCAGCCAGACCCGCGCGTTCTGCTATGTCGACGACCTGATCGACGGGTTCATCCGCATGATGGCGGCGCCGGACGACATCACCGGCCCGATGAACCTCGGCAACCCGGTAGAGACCTCGGTCGCCGAACTCGCAGCGATGGTCATCGACCTGACCGGCGCGCGTTCAAAGATCGTCCACCGGCCGCTGCCGGTCGATGACCCGATCCAGCGATGCCCGGACATCTCCCAGGCCAAGGCCTTGCTCGACTGGCAGCCGCGCACCAATCTGCGCGTCGGGCTGCAGCGCGCGATCGACTATTTCGACAATCTGCTGCGCGAGCGCGGCGACATCCCGACCGAAGCTTCCGCCGCGGCCTGACCCGGCCTACGGCGGGGGCGCCGTCCCCGGCAGCGGGGGCAGCACCGGCAGCGGCGGCAGGAAGTTGCCGTCGCCGACAATCGGTACATGCGTCCGGCACGCGCCGCGCCCCTCGACGATCTGTCCGGGCGCGGCGTCGACGCTCTTTTGCTCGACCGCGGTGTAGGGCGTCGCGCAAATCTGGTTGGCGACAAGCGGCCCGACCGCCGGATCATAGGCGTTGAACTGTGAGAATTCGCCCGACGCGTCTCCCGCCGGCGCCAGCGCGCTGGTGCCGAAATCGGCCTTGACCGGGATGTTGGCCGTGCATCCGGCAAACAGCACCGGCAGGACGGCGAGGGCTACGACAATTCGCATGGCAAATCCGCGACGGGCGTGAGGCCCGGAGTATCCCCGCCCGCGCCCGCCAGCGCAACCACCGCGATCAAGTGTTCCGCAGCGGCAACAGCCGCGCCGTGTGGTCGATGATTTGGGTCGTCGATGATTTGGGAGGGGCCGCGCTCGGCGAGGCGGGCGGCGTGGCGAGGACGGCAATGGCTGCCGCCGGTAAAGCCGATCAGCCGCATCCCGGCCTCGACGCCGGCGGAACTGTCTTCGACGACCGTGCAGGCACCCGGCTCAATCCCCATCCGCGCGGCGGCCTAGAGGAGCAGACCGGGCGCTGGCTTGCCGCGCTCACCGTCGCAGTCAAAGATCGCCAGTCCGCCTCGCATCGGCCCCTGGCGATCGCTCCCTAATGGTGATGACCGCCGCCGCCGCCATGGCCGCCGCCGCCGCCGTGCGGCGCGCCGCCGCCACCGCCGTGGAAGCCACCGCCGCCGCCGCCACCGATATGCGGCGCGGCGAAATGACCGCCGGCGCCGCCAAAATGCGCCGAGGCCGCATGCATCGCACCGCCGTGGAAGCCGCCCCCGCCGTGGAACGCGCCACCACCATGGAACGCGCCGCCGCCATGGCCGATCGCAGCCGCGTGGAAGCCGCCGGCGCCACGGAAGGCGCCACCGCCATGGAATGCGCCACCGGCATGGCCGACACCGGCCGCGTGGAAGGAGCCGCCCGCGTGACTGAACCCGCCGGCACGATTGAACCCGCCGGCACGGCCAGCCGAGGCGCCGGCGTGCAGCGCGGTGCCCTGGCCGTGGGTAAAGGTCGAGCCGGCGCCGGCGCCGCGCCCGAACGCGGCGCGGCTGCCGGCCGCGACCGCGGCCGTCCGGGCGCCGTTGAAGCGGGCGGAGACCGCCGCGTTGGCATAGCCGACGCCGCCGCGATGGGCCGGATCGTGGACCCACACCCCGCCGCTCGTGGCCAGCCGGCTGCCGCCGATCACGGAAAACCGCCCAGGATCGACCGCAATGTACCCACCACCCCAGTCAGGCCAGCCCCAACCCCAGAAAGCATCGAAGGAGGCGAGCTCGACATACGGGTAGAACGCCACCGCCACGCCCGGTGCGAAGACGAAGCCAGGTGGGACGGCGAAGGCGTAGGGTGGGTAGTCGGGGTAAAGCCACTCTCCGTAAGCGACCGCGGGGCTGTACACGGGCACGGCGACGCGCTCCGCGGCCACCGGCTCGATCGAGATGTACTCGCCGCTGGTCTTGATCGTGCAGCCGCATTGCGCGGTCTGCTTCAAATGGCCGGCGGCCATCGCCTCGTGGCGAAGCTGCTGCACGGCGCCCATCACGTCAGCCTGCTGGGCGAGGAAGGCGTTGCCGAGGTTCTGCGTCCACGAGATCTTCTGGCTCATGTCGTCGAGCACGCGCGGGAACGGCACCAGCGCGGTCACACTCGGGTCCCAGTTCTGCGCCTTGGCCTCGTTGAGCAGCGCGTCGCCTTTCAGCGCCTTGTGTTCCGGCGCGTCGACCCAGCGCGCCGCCTCGACCACCTCGAGCGGATAGGTCGAGGCCATCAGGATCTGGCTCAAGAGCGGGTCGGGATAAAGCGCGACCGGCGCGACGAGCTGGGCAAGCTGGGCCTTGGACAGAGTCTGCGCGGCCGGCTGCTGCGAGTGCGCGGGATTCTGCGACGGCGCCCGCGCCGCGGAGGCGGTCGGCGAGGCCGGCTTGGCGGGGCCGGCATTGCTGGCATTGTTGGCCGGGGGAATCGTCGCGGCCGGCGCCGGCTGGGCCGCTTGCGGCGCCGGCGTCGAGGCGTCGGCGGTCTGCATCCCGGCGGTGGGCGCGGCCGGGGGCGCGATCGGCCAGGCCGTCTCGGGCGACATGTCGAGCGACAGCGTCGCCAGCAGGTCGTCGGCGTGGGCCGGAAGAGCCGCGATCGCCACAACCGCGGCAGCCATCGCCGCGACGCGACAGCCCGCGCCAATGCTCGACATCGTCATCACCATTTCCTCCACCGACTCCGCGCCCATACGGTACGCCCACGTCGCGTTAAGAGTGGTACGAGCGTCGGCGAGTTTTTGTTCCCGCCAGTTTCAGCTTTTCCGCCGTTTCCACCCCGGCGCGGTCGAGCGCCGCGCGCTGCCGCTGAGCCAATACCTGCTCGTCAAAATCGTCAATCAATTCATGGAACAGGCGGTGCCAGTTGATTTTCGCCTTTAAGTGCAAAAACACCGAACCCAGTCCTACCGCGGCACGGTCCATGAAAACAAACGCGCGCGGCGGCGTGATCCCGCCGAGCTGGCGCAGGTCCTTGTGGACGCTGTCGACGAGGCGCGGCCCCTCCGGCCCGCTATCCTTGCGCTCCTGGATCATCCGGGCGCGGTCGTCGAGCAGCGGGCCGTAGACGAACCGCGCCCAGCGGTTCAAGACGGCGATCATCTCGCGCGACAGGTCGCCGAACCCCCAGCTCTTGTAAGCGTGGACGGCCAGTTCCTCGTCGTCGCGTTCGAGCGCGTGGTAGAGGTCGATGACGCCTTTGACGAACCCCGGCGGAAACACCCGGACGCAGCCGAAATCGAGGAGGTTGACGGTGCGGTCCTGCGCCACCGTGTAGTTGCCGAGATGCGGGTCGCCGTGGATGACGCCGTAGAAATAGAATGGCACGTACCAGATCCGGAACATCCGCAGCGCCGCCTCGTTGCGGATTTCGAGCGGCGCCTCGGCGATGTCGAGGATCGGCCCGCCGTCGAGCCACGTCATCGTCAGCAGCTTTTTGGTCGACAATTCGGGGATCGGGCGCGGCACCGCGACGCCGGGCTCGTCCTTGAGGATCTCGCGGTAGAGCCGCATATGCGCGGCCTCGCGCCCGTAATCGAGTTCCTCGCGCAGCCGGTCGGCGATCTCGGCGTGGATGTCGCCGGTGCTGACCGCGCGGTCATAACGCTCGTAGAGCCCCATCGCCAATTTGAGCTGGCGCAGATCGGCCTCCACCGCCGAACCCATGTCGGGGTATTGCAGCTTGCAGGCGACGGGCGTCCCGTCCGGCGCGATCGCCCGATGCACCTGGCCGAGCGAGGCCGCCCGCGCGGCGTTGTGCTCGAACTTGGCAAAGCGCTTTTCCCAATCGGGGCCAAGCTCGCCCATCATCCGCCGCCGCACGAACGGCCAGCCCATCGGCGGCGCGTTCGACTGAAGCTGGATCAGCTCCCGCACATACTCCTCGGGCAGCGCCTCCGGGATCGTCGCGAGAAGCTGCGCCACCTTCATCAGCGGCCCCTTGATCCCGCCGAGCGCCGCCTTCAAATCGGCCGCATGCCGCTCGCGGTCGACCGCGATCCCGAGATACCGCTCCCCCGCCAGCCGCGCCCCCAACCCCGCCATCGCCGACCCGACCCGGGCATAGCGGCGAACGCGGCCGGTGAAACTGTCTTCGTCGGTCATTGGTCAGCGCCACGGGTCAATGAGGGTCACTCCGCAACCGTCGAAGTCAGCGATATTGCGGGTCGCAACGGAAGCGCCGCGTGATCGCGCGATCGCCGCGATCCAGGCATCCGGGTCCGAGATCGGGCGTCCGGCTCGCCGTCGGGCAAGTCCGATCTCGGCGAATACCCGCGCCGCCGCGCTATCGAACGGCAATATCCGTCCCGCAAAATCTTCGTAGAGAACACCGGCGATCAAGCCTTCCAGCGATCGTCGCCGCCTGCCGTCGGGCAATAAGGCGACGCCGAACAGCAACTCAGCCTCGGTGATCGCCGTTGTAAACAGCTCCGCCGGCGGAACCTGGCCCATCCAATCGAGCACCTTGGTGCACGGCCTCGGCGCCACCGCCTCGGACACGACGTTGGTATCGACGACGATCACCGGAAATCCGGCGGGTCCCGCATCGGCCCCCGAGGCGGCAATTCGAGCTCGACCCCGCCACCAGCCGCCTCGACCCGGCGGCGGATCGCAACCGCGAGGTTTGTAGGAGCTGGGCCCGCCGCGGCGAGCGCACACCGAAGAATATCGCGCGCCTCTTCCTCCATCGACCGGTTTTGCTCCGCCGCACGGACGCGCAGGCGGCGCTCGAGCCCGTCTTCGAGGTCGCGGATCGTGAGGCTGCTCATGGGCCACCTGCGTCCATTCCCGTGAGATTAAGCATTGCCGCGCCGAATCTCAACTCAGCCCCTCCAGCTCGTCGATAAACCCGGCGATCACCCCCAGCCCCTTCGACCAGAACTCCGGGTCCGCCGCATCGAGCCCGAACGGGGCCAACAGCTCGCGGTGGCGCAGTGAGCCGCCGGCGCGGAGGAGGGTGAGGTAGCGGGCGGCGAAGCCTTCATGCGCGTCTTCGTAAGCGGCGTAGAGCGAGTTGACCAGGCAATCGCCGAACGCATAAGCGTAGACATAGAACGGCGAATGGATGAAATGCGGGATATAGCTCCAGTACCAGCGATAGTCGCCGTCAAGACGGATCGCCGGACCCAGGCTTTCCGATTGCACATCCAGCCATATTTTGGCGAGCCGGTCGGCGGTGAGTTCGCCCTCGCGCCGCTCGTCGTGCACCCGCGTCTCGAAGGTGACGAAGGCGATCTGGCGGATCACCGTGTTGAGCATGTCCTCGACCTTGCCGGCGATCATCACGCGGCGGCGGGCGGGGTCGCTCTCGGCGGCGAGGAGCGCGCGGAAGGTCAACATTTCGCCGAACACCGACGCGGTCTCGGCCAGCGTCAGCGGCGTGTCCGCCATCAAAAACCCCTGCCCGCCCGCCAGCACCTGATGCACGCCGTGCCCCAGCTCATGCGCCAGGGTCATCACGTCGCGGGTCTTGCCCTGGTAGTTGAGCAGCAGATACGGGTGCGCTCCGGGCACGGTCGGGTGGGCGAAGGCGCCGGGCGATTTACCCGGCCGCACCGGCGCGTCGATCCAGCGCGAGGCGAAGAACTTCGCCCCGATTTCGGCCATCTCCGGCGAGAACGCGCGATAGGCCGACAGCACGGTGCGCTCGGCCTCGTCCCAACCGATCGCGCGATCGTCGTCCTCGGGCAGCGGCGCGTTGCGGTCCCAATGAGGCAAGGCGTCGACCCCGAACCACCGTGCCTTCAGCCGGTAGTACCGATGCGACAGGCGCGGATAGCTCGCCCGCACCGCCGCGACCAGCGCGGCGACGACCTCGTCCTCGACGTAGTTCGACAGGTTGCGCGCCGAGATCGGGTGCGGGAATTTGCGCCAGCGGTCCTCGATCTCCTTGTCCTTGGCGAGCGTGTTGGTGATGAGCGCGAAAACCCGCTTGTTCGCCCCCAGCACCGCCCCGATCGACTCGGCCGCCTCCCGCCGCACCGCGCCATCCGGACTCGACAGCAAATGCATCGCCGCCGCCTCGGTCAGCGCCTCGCCGCGTATCGGAAACCGCAGATCGGCCGTCGTCTCGTCGAAGAGGCGCGCCCAGGCGTTGCGCCCGGGGACCGATTGCTCGTGGATCAATTTTTCGAGATCGTCGGAAAGCTGATAAGGCCCCATCGCCCGCAAATCGCGCAGCCACGGCCGGTATTTCCCCAATGCCGAGTCCGCCGCCTTCCGCTCCAGCGATTCGTCGTCGAGCCGGTTCAGCTCCAGCGTAAAGAACAAGAGCTCGGTCGCGACCGCGTTGATCTTTTCCTGCATCGTCTGGGCAAACCGCGCGATCTCCGGGTCGGCGACATCGGCGGCGCGGATCAGCTCGGCATAACTCGAAACCCGCCCGCCGACCTCCTGCAACGCCTCGTATTCGGCGACAGCCGTGCCCAGCGCCGCGCCGGTCAGCCCGTCGAGCCGGCCCCGGTAGCGCGCCTGGAAATCCCCCGCTGACTTTTCCAGCGTCGCCAGGTCGGCCGTCAGCTCGGGGCTGTCGCGGCCGGGGTAGAGATCGCCCAGATCCCATTCCGGCAACTGCCCCAGCGCGTTCCCATCAGCCATCGCGACCTCTATCATGCCGAGCTGAGCATATGGGGGGAGCCGGCGCGCCGCGCCACCGCCGCCGCGCCGGCCGCGACATTCGGGAGACGACATGGACTACGCGAGTTGCCGCAACCTGCCGGCGATGTTCTTCGCCGAGGCGGCGCGGCAGGGCGAGCGGCCGTTCCTGTGGGCCAAGCGCGCCGGCGCCTACCGGCCGCAAAGCTGGGCCGAGGCGGCGCGCCAGGTAAACCGCCTCGCCCGCGGTCTCGCGGCCCTCGGCATCGAGCGCGGCGACCGCGTCGCCCTCGTCAGCGAAAACCGCCCGGAATGGGCGATCGCCGACCTCGCGATCATGAGCGCCGGCGCGATCACCGTGCCCGCCTACGTCACCAACACCGTCGACGACCACCGCCACATCTTCGGCAACAGCGGCGCCCGCGCGGTCATCGTCTCGACCCCGGCGCTGGCGGCGCGGGTGTTGCCGGCGGCCGAGCAATCGCCGCAAGTCCGCGCGGTCATCGGAATGGAGGGCGTCGCGATCGAGGGCGCCGGCGCGGGGACCCAGGATTGGGCCGCGGTGATCGCCCAGGGCGACGGCCGGCCCGACGACATCGAGGCGCGGGTCGCCGCCCTCGACCCCGACGACATCGCCTGCATCATCCACACCTCGGGCACCGGCGGCCTGCCGAAAGGCGTGCTGCAGACCCACCGCAACATCGTCGGCAACTGCCGCGGCGCGTACAAGCTCCTCGAAATGCTGGGGCTCGGCGACGAGATCTTCCTCAGCTTTCTGCCGATGTCGCATTCCTACGAGCACACGGCGGGCCTCATGTTCCCGATCTCGATCGGCGCGCAGATCTATTTCGCCGAGGGCGCGGACACGCTCGCGAGCAACCTTGTCGAGGTCAAGCCGACGATCATGACCGCGGTGCCGCGCCTCTACGAAACCCTGCACCAGCGCATCGGCCGCCAGATCGAGCGCGAAAAGGGCTTGAAGCGGCGCCTGTTTGAGAGCGCCGTCGCGATCGGCCGCAAAAAGCTCGACGGCGCCCCGCTGTCGCTCGGGCAGCGTGTCGCCGACCCGGTGCTCGACAAGCTCGTGCGGGAAAAGGTGCGGGCGCGGTTCGGCGGGCGATTGAAGGCGATGGTTTCGGGCGGGGCGCCGCTCAACCCCGAGATCGGCACCTTTTTCCTCGCGCTCGGCGTGACGCTGTTGCAGGGCTACGGCCAGACCGAGGCGGCGCCGGTCGTGTGCTGCAACCCGCCGTCGCGCATCCGCATCAAATCGGTCGGGCTGCCGCTCGACGGCGTCCGCCTGCGCATCGCCGATGACGGCGAGATTTTGGTCAGCGGCGACAACGTGATGAAGGGCTACTGGAACGACCCCGAGGCGACCGCGCGCACGCTCGACGGCGGCTGGCTCCATACCGGCGACATCGGCCATCTCGACGCCGACGGCTACCTCCACATCACCGACCGCAAGCGCGACTTTATCAAGAACTCGGGCGGCGACATGATCGCGCCGGCGCGGGTCGAGGGCGAATTGACCCTGGCGGCGGAGATCGCCCAGGCGATGGTGTTCGGCGACCGCCGCCCCTATCTCGTCGCGGTCATCGTGCCCGACCCCGAATTCACCTCGGGATACGCCCGCGCCAACCAGGCCGGCCACGACCTCGCCACCCTCGCCGCCGACCCCGGCTTTGCCAAGGCGGTCGGCGACATAATCGCCCGCGTCAACCGCACCCTCCCCGCGACCGAGCGGGTCCGCCGCTTCCTGATCGCCGCCGAACCCTTCACCACCGCCAACGGCCAGATGACCCCCACGCTAAAAGTCCGCCGCCACGCAATCCGCGAGGTGTATGGGGCGGCGCTGGATGCGTTGTACGAGGGCAAGGGGATGGCGGCGTAAGCCACGACGCATGGCCCAATCCTCCCGAAGGAGCGACTGCCCGCCCTGCGTTCCGCCGGTAGGCACGATTGCTTATCGCCACGATCGCGTTCCGCCAAGCCGGCCGCACTATCCATTTCGCGGCGATCACACCCATCTGTTCGTCAGGCAGCAGAACCCATTTACTTGCGTCTGCTTCTGGACAAAGGGCGATATAATCGAGGGAGCGATACCCGCGGAGGCGGTTCCTCTATAGAGGCTGAGAGGGCCGGACATGAAATATCCGAATGGCCAACCTGTCTCCGTCGGAGACCGGGTTGAGTTATGGGGCGACCGGCAAGGCATTGTCGTCTGCTCGATCGACAGCGGGGAATTCACCGCCGACTATCCAAAATCGGAGTGGGGATATCTCGGCTCGGGGGTGGTGATCAGGACCGACGCCGGCGACGTGTTCCATTACAAGGGTCCGGATGAAGACTTCAAACTGATCGGGTCACGAGCGGCGACCCGCGATCATGTGAAGGCCGGCGACTGAGCAGATAAGGAAGAAACGATGGGCTTCGCTGCGCTCTACCCATCCTATGGCACCGAAATCGTAGGATGGGTAGAGCAACGCGAAACCCGTCAATCCACGCTCACCCCTCGACCGTCAACGCCTCCAACCCGCGCCGGGCCGGTTCGATGCCCCAGCACGCCGCCGACACCGTCGGTCTTGAACAGCGCGACGACGACCAGCGGGGTCACGATCGTCGCGCCGAACTCGGAAAATATCGCGTCGCCCGCGCCGGGGGAATCACGAGTTCGGCATTCGGAGGCCACCGTCTCCGTAGGATGGGTAGAGCGGAGCGAAACCCATCAAAAGCGTTCACCAGAGAAGACACAGAGAAGTGTATTTGACGCAGAGGTCGCGGAGGGTACGCGGAGGACGCGGCGGGTCCAGCGCGCGCGGCGCAGAATGTTTTCGGCTCGCTTACCACCACGGTTCGACGGCGCTTCGCGCTGAACCATCGCCGTCGCGTACTCCGCGTACCCTCCGCGTCGAAAGAGACAGGTTTTTCTCTGTGTTCTCTGTGTCCTCTGTGGTGAGCCCTGTTTGATGGGTTTCGCTGCGCTCTACCCATCCTACGAGTCACCGTCGGCGAGTCATGGCTGGGTCACCGCCGGGTCACAGACGGAAGTAATGCACGCTGAACAGCTCGGAGCGGTCGGTCCAGGCGTCGACGGGGCGGAAGCCGGCTCGGGCGGCGAGGGTGCGGAACTCGGGGATCGCGTATTTATAGGAATTTTCGGTATGGATCAGCTCGTCGCGGGCGAAATCGAAATGCTGGCCGGCGATCCGCACGGTCTGCTCGGTCAGGCTTTTGACGTAAAGCTCGACCCGCCCCTTGGCCTCTTCGTAGAAGGCGACATGCGCGAACTGCTCGACCTTCAGGTCCCCGTCGAGCTCGCGGTTGATGCGCTCCAAGAGGTTGAGGTTGAACGCGGCGTTGATGCCGGCGGCGTCGTTATAGGCGGCGTTAAGGACCGCCGGGTCCTTTTTGACGTCGACCCCGATCACGATCTCGCCGCCCGGACCTAGCAGCGCCGCGCAGTTCTTGAGGAACGCCACAACCCCCTCCGGCTCGAAATTGCCGATCGTCGAGCCGGGGAAAAACCCGACCCGCTTGCCGGGCCTGCCGGGCAGCGGCGGCAGCGTAAAGGGCCGCGTGTAGTCGGCGCAGACCGCGACCACCGGCAAATCCGGAAAATC
Source organism: Allostellaceae bacterium (assembly GCA_036268075.1). Lineage (GTDB taxonomy): Bacteria > Pseudomonadota > Alphaproteobacteria > ATCC43930 > CGMCC-115725 > DATARH01. Next base: position 97,286 of record DATAUV010000015.1, read on the forward strand.
GCCGGCAAGCTGCTCGCCCGCGGCCCTCAATTGCTCGCGCGAGATGTCGACCGGCACATAGGCGGCCGGGGTTTCGAGCGCCCCGAGCAGGATGCGCACCTTGCGCAGCGCACCGGCGCCGAGCTCGATCAGCCGCGCGTGCGGGCCGATATGGGCGGCGATCGCGCCGGCGTTGCTTTCGAGGATCGAGAGCTCGGTGCGGGTCAGGTAGTACTCCGGCACCGCGGTGATCCGCTCGAACAGCTCGGCGCCGTGCGAATCGTAGAAGAACTTGCACGGCAGCGATTTCGGCTCGCCCGACAGGCCGCTCAGCACCGAATCGCGAAAGCTGTCCTCGCCCGGGGCCAGGTCGTGAAAGGTAAAGCTGCCGCCATCCATCTCACGCATCCTCCGCCAGTCGCAGCCCGGAAAACGCCCACCGCGCGGCCGGCGGGAAAAAATTGCGATAGGTCGCGCGGACATGCCCCTCCGGCGTCACCGCCGCGCCGCCGCGCAGCACCATCTGGCTCGACATGAACTTGCCGTTGTACTCGCCGACCGCGCCCGCCGCCGCGCGGAACCGGGGGTAAGGCACGTAGGGGCTGGCGGTCCATTCCCACACATCGCCGATCATCTGGCGCAGCCCGGCGCCGGCCCCGGAGCCGATATCGGGCATCGGATGATAGCGCCCGCCCCCGCCGAGATTGCCGGCGAGCGGCAGGTTGCCCGACGCGACCTCCCATTCCGCCTCGGTCGGCAGGCGCTTCCCGGCCCATTTGGCGAAGGCGTCGGCCTCGTAAAAGCTGACATGGCAGACCGGCTCGTCCTCGCGCAGGCGCTGCTCGCCCGAAAGGGTAAAGACGGCCCAGCGCTCGCCGTCGCGGCGCCAGTAGAGCGGCGCCTCCCAGCCCTGCTCGCGCACCGTCGCCCACCCGTCGGAGAGCCAGAACTCGGCGCGCTCGTAGCCGCGGTCGGCGATAAAGCCGAGGTAGTCGCCGCAGCTAACCGCCCGGGTCGCGAGACGGAACGGGTCGAGCCAGACCTTGTGACGCGGCGTCTCGTTGTCGAAGGCGAACCCCGGCGCGTCATGGCCGATCTCGTCGAGCCCGCCGGCAAACTCGACCCAGGCGAGCGGCGCGCCCGCCGCCCTGGACCGCGGCATCTGCGGGCGGTAGGCGGGCAGCAGCGGGTTGACCGAAAAGACGTGCTTGATGTCCATCAGGATCAGCTCCTGGTGCTGCTGTTCGTGATGGAGGCCGAGCTCGATCAGCGCCGCCGCCTCGGCCCAATCCGCCTCGCCGAGACGCTCGATCAGCCCGGCCATCGCGGCGCTGACATGATCGCGATAGGCGGTCACGTCGGCGACGCTCGGCCGCGACAACAGCCCGCGCTGCGGGCGCGGATGCCGCGGCCCGACCGCCTCGTAATAGGAATTGAACAGATAAGCGAATTTCGGGTCGAACTCGCGATAGGCGGGGTCGAACCGGCCGAGCAGAAACGTCTCGAAAAACCAGGTCGTGTGCGCGAGGTGCCATTTGGTCGGGCTGACATCGGGCATCGACTGAATCGCCTGGTCTTCCGGCGTCAGCGGCGCGGCCAGCGCCTCGCTGTGCCGGCGCACCGCGGCGAGGCGGTCGCGCAGGTCACGGCGGTCGGCGGCGACGCCTTCGGACTGGGCGGCAAGGTCGAGCACGGGGTCCCCCATCGGCGGTCAACCCTTTGTCAACGCCCCCGGTTTCGAATCGTCTTACCGAATCCGCCACGGGGCGCGCGGCCCGCGAGATTGGCCGCTCGCGCCCGCCCTGTAAACCTCTGCGTTGTTTGTTTCGGTCGCATGTCACCTATTCCAACAAACCTTTCCGCCCAGTGGGAGGAGAGGAAGGGGGTCGTCGCGAAGCGACCGAAGGTGAGGTAGGCCGGCGTCGAGGCCGGCCACCTCACCCCGGCCCTTTCCCCCCGATGGGCGGAGAGGGGGAAGCTCCTGGGCGGTGGTAGACCACGTAGATCACCCCCATCGCGACGGCGAGGGCGAACCAGGTGATCGCATATTGCAGATGGTTGTTGGGCAGTTCGGGCAGCAAATCGGCGCCGCCTCGGGGCCAGCCGCCGGGGTTCGGCGTCTTGTCGGCGTCGAGATAGTAGGGCGCGACGTTTTCGAGGTTGTCGGCCGCCTGCATCGCCGACAGGTCGACCCAGAACCAGTGGTTCTTGGCCGCGTCGTTGTCGGGGAGGAACCAGTTCGGCCTGCCGCCGGGCGGCAGCCGCAGGAGGCCGGTGACGCGGTGGGTCCCGGAAAGCTGCCCGGCCTCGCGCTTCGCCGGGTCGCGCAGCTCGGTCGGGACAAAGCCGCGGTCGACGAGGATCGCGCGGCCCTCGGCGACGAGCAGCGGGGTCAGGATCTGATACCCCTCGCGCCCGTTCGGGGCGATCGCGTGCAGGTACAGCTCACGGTCGTTGAGGAACACGCCCTCGGCGGTGACCGGGCGGTATTCGAGCGCCCTTGCCTGCGCGAGGGTTTGCGGCGCGGGCACCGGCGCGGCCTGGGTGGCGACCGCGCGCATGGCGATCAGCCCCTCTTTCCACTCCAGCCGCTGCACCTGCCAGATGCCGAGGCCGAGGCACAAGAGCACGGTCGGCACCGCGAACAGCGTCGGCACCAGGCGCGGGCGAAAGCCGATCACGGGATCAGCCCGCCATGGCGGTATTGCAGCGCGATCAGCGCCGCCTTGAGCGGCCGCAGCAACGCCACCGCGCCGACGAGGATCAGCGGCGTCCACAGCATCAGATGGACCCAGATCGGCGGCGCGAACCGCAGCTCGACAAACGCGGCGAGCCCGACGACGACGAGGCCGAGAAAAAAGATCACGAAAACCTGGGGCCCGTCGCCGGCATCCTGCGCCGAGAGGTCGAGCCCGCAGACGAGGCATTCCGGTCGCACGTTCAGCAGCCCGCTGAAAATCCGCCCCTCGCCGCAACGCGGGCAGCGACAACCCAGCGCCGCCCGCGACAGCGGCACCGGCGCCCGGTCAGGCGCCCCGTCAGGCACCCTTGGGCTCGAAAGATCGCCGCCGCTCACTCGCCGAGCGGAACCGCCGCGCCCATCCCCCACCAATAGATGCAGACGAACAGGAACAGCCACACCACGTCGACGAAATGCCAATACCAGGCAGCGGCTTCGAGGCCGAAGTGATGATCGGGCTTGAAGTGATGCTGGATGGAGCGCCACAGGCAGACGGCGAGGAAGGTGGTGCCGACGATGACGTGGAAGCCGTGGAACCCTGTCGCCATGAAGAAGGTCGACGGGTAGATGCCGCCGGTGAAATGGAAGGTGGCGTGGCTGTATTCGTAGGCCTGGCACGAGGTGAAGCAGAGGCCGAGGATGACCGTCACGGTCAGGCCCTGGATCAGCCCCTTGTACTTGCCTTCGAGCAGCGAATGATGCGCCCAGGTCACCGTGGTGCCCGACAGCAGCAGGATCAGCGTGTTGAGGAACGGGAACTCGAACGGGTCGAACGGGTGGATGCCCTTGGGCGGCCACGCCCCGCCGACCGGATAAAGGCTCGACGAGAAGAAGGCCCAGAAGAACGCCGAGAAGAACATCACCTCGGAGGCGATGAACAGCGCCATGCCGTAGCGCATGCCGAGCTGGACGACCGGGGTGTGATAGCCCTGGAACGTCGCCTCCTTGATGACGTCGCGCCACCACACGGCCATCACCGCCAGCACCCCGAGCGCGCCGAGGATCAACAGGGCGGAGGTCTCGCCGTGCATCCATAAGACGGCGCCGAGCGCCATGCCGCCGGCGACGAACGAGCCGACGATCGGCCACGGGCTCGGGTCGACCAGGTGGTAGGCGTGCTTGTTCCCGTGATTCAGGTCGTGTCCGTGATGCAGGTCGGGGGAGTCGGCGTGGGTGTCGGTCATGTCTGTCTGCCTGGCTCGGTCAGTTCACGGCGGGTATCGACGCGCGCGCGTTCGCCGCGGCGCTCGGGATTTCGGGCTGGGCGGCCCGGAACATCGTATAGGACAGCGTGATCGTGCGCACATCCCGCGTATCGGGGTCGGTCAGCAGGTCGGGATCGACAAAGAACACGACCCCCATATCCTTGCTCTCGCCCGACTTCAGCACCTGCTTGGTAAAGCAGAAGCACTGCAGCTTGTCGAAATAGATGCCGATCTTGGTCGGCGTTACGTTGAAAACGGCGGAGCCGGTCAGGGTCTCGCTCGACCGGTTCACGGCGCGAAAGAACACCTGGGTCTGCTGCCCGGGATGAACGCGCACCTCCGCCTGCTCGGGGCGGAAATCCCAGGCGAGGTCGGGCGAAGTCTGAGCGTCGAAGCGCACGGTCACATAGGCCGACGAGACATCGGTGGGCGCGGCGGTCGCGCGCTGTGTCGTGCCGTTATACCCGGTCGCGGCGCAGAAGAGGCGATAGAGCGGCACCGAGGCGGCGACCAGCCCGCCCATCCCGGCGACCACGGCGAGCAGCAGCACCGCGATCATCCCGTTGCGGCCCAGAGGCGATATAAGACCGCGTGACATCTCAGCCGCCACTCATATGCACGATCGCGAGCGCGTAAAAGAGCCCGACCAGCGCGACCAGCACGATGAGGAGCGCGCGGTTGCGCGCCCGGATCTTGCGCTCCCGCGCGATCGGATCCTCGTCCGGCATCGCCGCGGCGGTCACCACACCCCGCCCACGACCCGGTCGCCGAGGACCAGGCAGAAGATCAGGAACAGATAGGCGAGCGAGTACACGAACATCTGCCGCGCCGCCGCGTCGCTGTGGTCGACGCAGACGCGCAGCGACAGCGCCGTGAACCCGACGCTCAAGAGCCCCGCCGACGCCGCGTAGACGGGGCCCGCGAGGCCGAGCAGCCACGGCGCCAGCACCACCGGCCACAGCACGATCGTGTAGATCAGCATCTGCCGCCGGGTCTCGCGCTTACCGGCGACGACCGGCAGCATCGGCACTCCAGCCGCCTCGTAATCCCCGGCGCGGTATAAGGACAGCGCCCAGAAATGCGGCGGGGTCCAGAAAAAGATGATCGCGAAAAGCGCCACCGCGCCCCAATCGAGATGCCCGCTCGCCGCGGCCCAGCCGATCATCGGCGGGAACGCGCCGGCGGCGCCGCCGATCACGATGTTCTGCGGCGTCCGGCGCTTGAGCCACATCGTGTAGACAAAGACGTAAAACCCGATCGTCAGCGCCAGCATCTCGGCGGCGAGCCAGTTGACCGCCAGCCCCATCACCGCGACCGAGCCGACCGCCAGCACCGCGCCAAAGCCGAGCGCCTCGCCCGGCGCCATCCGCCCGGCCGGCAAGGGCCGGTCCTGGGTGCGCCGCATCACCGCGTCGATGTCGCGGTCGTACCACATGTTGATCGCGCCCGACGCGCCGGCGCCCACGGCGATGCACAAGACTGCAACGACCGCGATGAACGGGTGGATGTGCCCCGGTGCGACGACCAGCCCGACAAACCCGGTGAACACGACCAGCGACATGACCCTGGGCTTCAGGATCTCGACATAGTCGCGCACCGCGGCGGTCGGCGCCTCCGTGAAGCGGAGGGTGGAAAGCTCGCTCACCGGGGTTCGCGCTCCTAGTGACCGCCGCCGGTGCCGGTAAAGACCGGCAGCTCGTCGAAGGTGTGGAACGGCGGCGGCGACGGCACCTTCCATTCCTGCGTCGTCGCGCCCTCGCCCCAGTAATTCTCGCCGACCTTCCTGCCGGCCAGGAGCGTGTGGAACACGACGAAGACGAACCAGATCGTCGACACGCCCGAGATGTACGAGCCGATCGAGGCGATGTGGTTCCACCCGGCGAACGCGTCCGGATAATCGGCGATGCGGCGCGGCATCCCGGCCAGCCCGAGGAAGTGCATCGGGAAGAAGGTCAGGTTGACGCCGATGAAGGTGGTCCAGAAATGGATCTTGCCGAAGGTCTCGTTATAGGTCCGGCCCGACATCTTGCCGATCCAGTAATAGAACCCGCCAAAGAGGGCGAAGACGGCGCCGAGCGACAGCACGTAGTGGAAATGCGCGACGACGTAATAGGTGTTGTGGAGAGTGAAATCGACGCCGGCATTGGCCAGCACCACACCCGTCACGCCGCCCACCGTGAACAGGAAGATAAACCCGACCGCGAACAGCATCGGGGTCTTGAACTCGATCGAGCCGCCCCACATCGTCGCGATCCACGAGAAGATCTTCACCCCCGTGGGCACCGCGATCACCATCGTCGCCGCGGTGAAATAGGCCCGCGTGTCGATCGAGATGCCGGTCGTGAACATGTGGTGCGCCCACACGATAAACCCGATCCCGCCGATCGCGACCATCGCGTAGGCCATGCCGAGATATCCGAATACCGGCTTTTTCGAGAAGGTCGAAACGATCTGCGAGACCATGCCGAACCCGGGCAGGATCAGGATGTAGACCTCCGGGTGCCCGAAAAACCAGAACAGGTGCATGTAAAGGATCGGGTCGCCGCCGCCGGCCGGGTCGAAGAAGGTGGTGCCGAAATTGCGGTCGGTCAGCAGCATCGTGATCGCACCCGCGAGCACCGGCAGCGACAGCAGCAGCAGAAACGCGGTCACCAGGATCGACCACACGAACAGCGGCATCCGGTGCAGCGTCATGCCCGGCGCGCGCATGTTGAAGATCGTCGTGATGAAGTTGATCGCGCCCATGATCGACGAGGCGCCGGCGAGATGGATCGCGAAGATCGCCATGTCCATCGACGGCCCGGGATGCCCGCCCGGCCCCGCCGCCGAGAGCGGCGGGTACATCGTCCATCCGACTCCAGCCCCCCCGTGGAGCGAGTTGTTGACCCCCGTGCCGACCCCGACAAAGGCCGAGCCCAACAGCAACAGGAACGCCGGCACCAGGAGCCAGAAGCTGATGTTGTTCATCCGCGGGAAGGCCATGTCTGGCGCGCCGATCATGATCGGCACGAACCAGTTGCCGAACCCGCCGATCATCGCCGGCATGACCATGAAGAAGATCATCACCAGCCCGTGCGCGGTGATGATGACGTTGTAGACCTGGTGGTCGGTGATGAATTCGTTGCCCGGATGCTCGAGCTGGACGCGCATCAGGATCGAGAACAGCCCGCCGATCAGCCCGCCGATGACCGCGAAGATCAGGTACAGCGTGCCGATGTCCTTGTGGTTGGTCGAGCACAGCCAGCGCTTGAAGAATCCCGGCGTGCCGTGCGCGTGGCCGTAACCGTCAGCCGTATGCGCGTGCCCGTAGCTCATCACAAACCCCTTCGCGATCAATTAGCGGCGGCGGCCAACTGCGGCCCTGGAACCGCCTGTGGCGCGTCGAGGGCGAATTTCTTCTTGGCGCCGCCCAGCCATTTCTGGAAATCGTCCTTGGACAGCACCTGGACCTCGATCGGCATGAAGGCATGGTTGACGCCGCAGATCTGGTTGCATTCGCCGAAATAGGTGCCGGGCTTCAGCACGTTCATCCACGCTTCGTTGAGGCGGCCGATGATCGCGTATTCCTGCACGCCAAAGCTGGGCACGAACCAGCTATGGATGACGTCGGTCCCGGTCACCTGCACCCGGATGTTCGTCCCGGCCGGCACCACCAGCGGGTTGTCGACGGCGAGGAGGCGCTTCTGTCCCGGCTTGAGGTCCTTTTCCGCGACCAGGTTGCTGTCGAACCCGACCTTCTGATCCGGGTATTCGTACGACCAGTACCACTGATGCGCCGTGACCTTGATGGTCATGTCGGATTTGGGCACCTCGTCCATGTAGTACATGAGCTTGAACGAGGGCACCGCGATGGTGACGAGGATCAGGACCGGGATCACGGTCCACAGCACCTCGATCATCGAATTGTGCGAGGTGCGCGTCGGCACCGGATGGACGCTGGCGCGGAAGCGCACGATCACATAGGCCAACAGGCCCATCACAAAAATCGTGATCAGCGTGATGATGATCAGGAGCTCGTGGTGAAACGCGTCGACCCGCTGGGTGATCGGCGTCGCCGGCGGCTGAAAGCCGAACTGCCACGGCTGCGGCTCGCTGGCCCATGCGGTTCCGGCGCCCCCCATCAGCATGGCCGCCGCGGCGAGGCCAGCCCCGGCGGCGACCCGCCGCAAATTCGATCCGGTCAAACGCACCATGTCCTTGCAGCCCCCTTCTCGGCGAGGACGCCCCCATAGCGAGCGCAATCGGCCTGCTCGGCCCACCCGGCGAGGTACCCGGAGCCGCTGTTCGGAGATCGATTTTCCGAGCGGGATCGTCCGGGCTTCGCACCGTCGGGCCGAAGCCGAACCGCCGCCAATCCTCGGCGGCGGCAGCAACCGATCACCGGCGAACCTACACCAGAGACCGCCCCAGCGACAACCGGCTCTACCGCCCGCTAACCCGTTGCGGCAAGCCGCCGCACAGTTGGCGCGTTCCCGCCTTTCACACCGGCCCCCGCGGCTCCATATTGACGGCATAGAGAGAGATGCGGAGCCCCACATGACCAATCTCGCCGTCACCGACGATCTGTTCTTCGAACGCACCGGCATGTCGCCCGACCGGGTCGAGTCGCTGGTCGGCGAATCCCTGCACGGCATGGATGACGGCGAGCTGTTCCTCGAGTACCGGCAATCCGAATCGGTCGCGCTCGACGACGGGCGGATCAAGAGCGCCGCGTTCGACACGACCCAGGGGTTCGGCCTTCGCGCCGTCGCCGGCGAGGCGGCCGGATACGCCCACGCCACCGAGCTTTCCGAGGCCGCGATCAAGCGCGCCGGCGCCACCGTGCGCGCGGTCGCGAGCGGCCATCACGGCACCGCCGCCGGCGCGCCCTCCGGCACCAACCGCCAGCTCTATACCGAGCTCAACCCGCTCGGCACGGTAGACCTCGCCGCCAAGGCGAAGCTCCTGACCGAGATCGACGAATACGCCCGCAGCCTCGACCCGCGCGTGCGCCAGGTGATGGCCTCGATCGCCGGAAGCTGGCAGGCGGTGCAGATCGTCCGCGCCGACGGCACCCGCGTCGCCGACATCCGCCCGCTCGTGCGCCTCAACGTCTCGGTCATGGTCGGCGAGGGCGATCGGATGGAGACCGGCAGCTACGGCGCCGGCGGCCGCTTTGCCTATGAGCGCTATTTCGATCCCAGCGAGTGGAAGCGCCATTGCGACGAGGCGCTGCGCCAGGCCCTCGTCAATCTCGGTTCGGTGCCCGCGCCGGCCGGTGAGATGGTCGTCGTGCTCGGCCCCGGCTGGCCCGGGGTCATGCTGCACGAGGCGGTCGGGCACGGGCTCGAAGGCGATTTCAACCGCAAGAAAACCTCGGCCTTTTCCGGCCTCGTCGGCCAGCGAGTCGCGTCGAAGGGGGTGACGGTGGTCGATGACGGCACGATCCAGGACCGCCGCGGCAGCCTCACCGTCGACGACGAGGGCACGCCCTCGGCCTACAACGTGCTGATCGAGGACGGCATCCTCAAGGGCTACATGCACGACCGGATGAACGCGCGGCTGCTCGGCGCGCGCCCGACCGGCAACGGCCGCCGCGAGAGCTTTGCCCACGCGCCGATCCCGCGCATGACCAACACCTACATGCTGGCCGGAACTCACGACCCGAAGGAGATCCTCGGCTCGGTCAAGAAGGGGCTCTACGCGGTCAATTTCGGCGGCGGCTCGGTCGACATCACCTCTGGCAAGTTCGTCTTTTCCGCATCCGAGGCCTATCTGATCGAGGACGGCAAGATCGGCCCCGCGGTCAAGGGCGCGACGCTCATCGGCAACGGCCCCGACGCGATGACCAAGGTGACGATGATCGGCACCGACCTCGCCCTCGACGACGGCGTCGGCACCTGCGGCAAGGACGGCCAAGGCGTCCCCGTCGGCGTCGGTCAGCCCACCGTGCGCATGGATGGAATCACCGTCGGCGGCACCGCGCAGTAGGGGAAATGACGGAAGAATAAGTAAGATGACGGAAGAATAAGTAAAAAGAGCGATGGCACGAAAATCATCCCCTCGCCCGCATCGCGGGAGAGGGAGGGACCCGTCGCGCAGCGATGGGAGGGTGAGGGCGGCGCGCAGCGCCGTTCGCTTCCCACCACCTCGCTGCGCTCGGCCCTCACCCGTCTCGCGTTGCTCGCCACCCTCTCCCGCAATGCGGGCGAGGGGATAACCAAATCCGCGCCTTGCTCTCTCGGCTTGTCATCGCGGCCGCAGCGCTGCTCCTATCCGGGCGCGCCGCCCCCGCCTGCGACTTCGCCAGCGCGCCGACCGATCGCTGGGCGATCGCGCATCGAGGGGATTCGGCGTGGCTGGTGACGCCGTGCGGCGAGCCGTTCTATTCGCTGGGCGTCAACGTGCTCGACGGCGGCTATCCCGCCCGCGAGAAGGACGGCAAGACCTATTATTCCTGGCAGGCCTTTGCCCCGAGCCTCGATTCCTGGAGCGACAAGGCGCGCGGGCGGCTCGAATCCTGGGGGTTCAACAGCACCGGCGGGTGGTCGCTGCCGCCGCAGCAGCTCAAGATGCCGGCGATCATCGATTTGGAGCTCGGCCGCCGCGCCAAGTTCCACTGGTTCGACCCGTTCTCGCCCGCGACCGCCGCCGAGATGGTCCGCGTCGCGTGGGAGGCGGTCGCGCCCTATCGCGGATCGCCCTACCGGATCGGCTATTTCTCCGACAACGAGGTCGGCTGGTGGTCGGGCGCACTCTTTGTGTTCTATTCGCAAAAGCCCGCGGCCTCGGCGACCAAGCAGCACTGGGTCGCGCTGTTGCGCACCCATTACAACGACGATTGGAACAGCTTCGCCGCCGATTTCGTGCCCCCCGCCGGGGTCGATTCGTGGAAGGGGCTGCTCGCCGCGACCAAGGCGACGCAGATGCGGCCGGGCGGGCACGGGATCGCGGTCGTCCGCGACTGGACCGGCCTCGTCGCCGAGCGCTACTACGAATTGTCCGAGGCCGCGATCAAGGCCGCCGACCCCGGCGCGCTCTATTTCGGCGACCGCCTGCCGATCTACTACGACCCGGTCGCGGTCAGGGCGATGGCGCCCCATGTCGACGCGATCGCCGCCAATTACAACGTCGACGCCGGCGACGGCTGGGTCGCGCGCTATTTCTTCGACGGGCTGCGCCAGCTATCCGACGGCAAGCCGGTCTTGATCTCCGAATGGTTCTTCGCCGCCAACGAAAACCGTACCGGCAACAAGAACAACGGCCATCTGATGACCGTCGAGACGCAAGCCCAGCGCGCCGCCGGCGCCGCCGCCGCGACCGACAATTTCGCCGAAATCCCCGAGGTGCTCGGCTCGCACTGGTTCCAGTATTACGACCACCCGAAAGGCGGCCGGCCCGACGGCGAGGACTATGATTTCGGTCTCGTCGACGTCAACGACCAGCCCTACGAAAAGCTGACGGCGGCGCTGACCGCCGCCAACGCCAAGGCCGCCGACATCCACGCCAAGGCGACGATCCCCGCGCCGGAGACCGACCCGATCACGATCCCGCACGCGCAAATCTCGATCGACGCGCGCTCGCTGACCGATTGGCCCAAGCCGGCGAGCCTGTTGCCGCCGCTCCACCCGTCGCCCGACGCGGCCGAGTTCGGCGAGATCTACCTGTCGTGGAGCGACCAGGGCCTCGCGCTGGCGACGATCGGCCAGGATTACTTCGACCTCGACCTCCTGGCCTACAAAGGCGCCTTCCCGCTCGGCGACTCATACCGCGTCGAGCTCGGCCTCGACGCCGGCGCCGGCCCCCGGCGTTTCACCCTCTTCTTCATCCCCGGCCACGGCGACCGCGCCGACCACCAGTCGATGTCGACGGTGCTTTGCGCCGGCCCGGCCGACGACGCGATCAAGCACGGCTGCACCGAGCCGCCGAGGGAGCCAACCGGCCCCCGCGCCGTCTATTTCGGCGCCGACCAGCCCCGCATCACCGCCGAGATGCTGATCCCCTGGTCCGCCCTCGGCATCCCCGCCCCGCACCCCGGCGCGACCATCACCGCCGATGTCGCGATGACCTCGTGGTACGCCGAGCGCTGGATGTCCCTATCCCGCCACGCCCCCGAACCCGCGATGGCGACGCCGGCGGACTGGGTCAAGATGCGGCTGGGGGATGGGGTGACGATGACGGCGCCGTCGAAGACCGACGGACCGGGCTAGGACAACAAGGAGCGCGGGCGTCCCGCCCGCAACTAAACCAAAAAACTTGCGGGCGGGACGCCCGCGCTCCTTTAATTCAATACGAATATTCGTCGTAGATGCGGTCGAGGTTGCCGGCCCACCTCGTCTCGTAATCCCTGAGCATCTCCGAGGCCGGGGAGCCGGCGCCGGCGATCGAGAACAGGGTGTCGAGGAAATGGGTCTCATCCTCGCCGGCCGAATCGCGGCGGGCGCGGCGGTGGAGGCCGCCATGGGCGAGGTCGAGCATCTTGAAGGCGAGGTCCTTGAGCGTGCCGCTGCGGAACGGCGTCATGAGGCCGAGGCGCGGCACGTCGCGGCGCATCGCCTCGCGCTCCTCTTCGGTCCAATCCGCGACCAGCGCGGCGGCGCCGTCGAGCGCATCCTGATCGTAGAACACGCCGACCCACAGCGCCGACAACGCGCACAGCCGCCGCCACGGCCCGCCATCCGCGCCGCGCATCTCGAGGAAGGTCTTGAGCCGCACCTCGGGGAAGGCCGTCGTCAGGTGGTCGGCCCAGTCGCCGATCCCCGGCACCTGCCCCGGATAGGCCGGCAATTTCCCGGCCATGAAATCGCGGAACGACTGCCCGCTCGCATCGATATACCGGCCCTCGCGGTAGACGAAGTACATCGGCACGTCGAGCATGTAGTCGACGTACTGCTCAAACCCGAAACCGCGCTCGAACACAAACGGCAGCGTTCCGCAGCGATCGGCGTCGGTGTCGGTCCACACCCGGCTGCGAAGGCTCTGGAACCCGGAGGGCTTGCCCTCGACAAACGGCGAGTTGGCGAAGAGCGCCACCGCGACCGGCTGCAAGGCGAGGCTGACGCGAAATTTCTGCACCATGTCGGCTTCGGACTGGTAGTCGAGGTTCGACTGCACGGTGCAGGTGCGCAGCATCATGTCGAGCCCGAGATTGCCGACCTTGGGCATGTAGTCGCCCATGATCTTGTAGCGGCCCTTGGGCATCCAGCCGACATCCTCGCGCCGCGACTTGGGGTCGAAGCCGAGCCCGATCATGCCGAGCCCCAGCTCGTCGCACACCTCGCGCACCTGGCTCAGATGCTGGTGCACTTCATCACAAGTCTGGTGCACGGTTTCGAGAGGGGCGCCGCTCAGCTCGAACTGCCCGCCCGGTTCGAGGGTGATCGAACATCGCTCGTCATTGACGAGGGCGATGATGTTTCCCTCCTCGATCACGGGCTGCCAACCGAACCGCAGCATACCCTTGAGCAACGCGCCGATCCCGTCCGGCCCCTCATACGGCACGCGCCGCTTGTCGCTGCGGCGGAAGACGAATTTCTCGTGCTCGGTGCCGACCCGCCATTCCGAGGGCGGCTTCGACCCGGCGGCATGGTATTCGACGAGTTGCCGCTTGTCGGTGATCGGCGCTCCTGGCGAGCCGGGCGGTGCAGCCATTACGGGCGAAACTCCAAACGTACAGAGGCCAACATTAGAGGGGCAAACGCTATTACTAGAGGAATCGTCATCGCGTCACCCCGATCGGACGCGGCGCCAATCCCCGGCGACGGCCTGGAACACGGCCAGGGCGGCAAGCGCCGCGGTCTCGGCCCGCAGCACTCTCGGGCCAAGCCCGATGCGGCTAGCAAAGGTAAGTTTCCCCAAAGCGTCAAGTTCCGTTTCGGCAAATCCACCTTCCGGACCAATCAGCAACGCCGCCGGGCCGGCGGCGGCGGCAGTGGCGCCAAGACTCGCCATCGGCGCCCCGCCGCCGGTCTCGTCGCAGACGTAGAGGTGGCGATCTAGGGGCCATTCGGCAACCAGCCGGCCGAGCCTTTCCGGCGCGCGCAGCTCCGGCACCGACAGCCGCTCGCTCTGCTCCGCCGCCGCGACCGCGTGCGCGGTGAGCCGGTCGAGGTTGAGCCGCTCGGGCTGGGTGCGCTCGGTCCACACCGGCACCAGCGCCGACACGCCGAGCTCGACCGCCTTCTCGACCAGCCAATCGAGCCGCGCCCGCTTGATCGGCGCGAAGACCAGCCACAGATCGGGCTCGGCCTCGGGCGCGCGCACCCGCTCCCCGACCGCGAGCCGCCCGTCGCGCCGCCCCAGCTCGGCAACGCGGCACAAAAACTCGCCGTCGCGGGCGTTGAACCCCGCCACCGCCGCCCCCGGGCCTAGCCGCAGCACGCTCCGCAACCGGTGCGCGACATCCTCGCCGAGCGCAACCTCGCCGCCCTCGGCGAGCCCGCCGGGCAGGTACAGGCGCGTGGCGGGGCGGTCGCTCATCGGAGTAGGATAGCGCATGAAAAGCCGCCACCCATACCCTCCCCTCCCCGGACCTGACCCGGGGATCACGGGGGAGGGGGCTTCGGGCAACCGAGCCAGGCGACCCCCTCCCCCGCTTGCGGGGGAGGGCTGGGGTGGGGGCTTGGGAGGTTCAGACCCCACCGATATCCACCCCGGCGACTGGGTCGACCGCTACCTCCCCGCCTGGGCCGAGCCCTATGCCCGGCTCGCGCGGTGGGACCGGCCGATCGGAACGTGGCTGCTCCTGTTCCCGAGCTGGTGGGGGATCGCGCTCGCCGGCCCCGTCTGGCCGAACCTCAGGCTGATGGCGCTGTTCGCGGTCGGCGCGGCGGCGATGCGCGGGGCCGGGTGCACGCTCAACGACATCGCCGACCGGCATTACGACGGCCGGGTCGCGCGCACCCGCATGCGGCCGATCCCGTCGGGCCGGGTGACGGTGACGCAGGCAACCCTCTTCATGCACGCCCAGCTCGCGGTCGGTGCGCTCGTGCTGCTGTGCCTCAACAATGCGACCAAGGGGCTCGGCGTCTTCGTCCTGGCGCTGATCACGACCTATCCGTACATGAAGCGCTACACCTATTGGCCCCAGCTTTTCCTCGGCCTCAACTTCAACTGGGGCGCGCTGATGGGCTGGACGGCGGTGACCGGCACCCTCGCCTGGCCGCCGGTGCTGCTCTACCTCGGCGGCATCTTCTGGACCCTCGGCTACGACACGATCTACGCCCACCAGGACAAGGAGGACGACGCGCGGATCGGGGTCAAATCCTCGGCCCTCGCGCTCGGCGACCGGACCCGGCCGTTCCTCGTCGCCTTCTATGCGATCGCGGTCGCGCTGTGGATTGCGGCCGGGATGATGGCGGGGCTCGACCTCATTTCATGGGACGGCCTCCTCGCCGTCGCGGCGCTGCTGATGTGGCAGGCCTGGAGCGTCGACATCTCCGACCCGGCCGATTGCCTCGCGAAATTTCGCGCCAACCGCTATGTCGGCTGGATGCTGCTCGGCACGATCGTCTTCGGCCATTTGCTCTGATGGACCTGTTTCTCTAATGGATCCGGCGGAGTTCGTTCGCCGCAACACCGCGATCGAGGCGCCGCCGCTGGTCCCGGAAATCCGCCTCCACCTCGCCACCGAGGTGACGCCGATCTGGCAGGCGAGCGAGGTCGCCCTGTCCCGGATGGGATTGCCGCCGCCGTTCTGGGCCTTTGCCTGGGCCGGCGGGCAGGCGCTGGCGCGCTACCTGCTCGACCATCCCGGTGACGTAAAAGACCTCCACGTGCTCGATTTCGGCTCGGGCTCCGGCCTCGTCGCGATCGCCGCGGCGATGGCCGGCGCGGCACGGGTGACGGCGGCCGAGATCGACCGCTTCGCCGCTGCCGCGATCGCCGCCAACGCCGCATTGAATGGGGTCGCGGTCACGATAATCACCGACGATGTGTTGTTTTCAACCGACCCCGGCTGGCCCGTCATCACCGCAGGCGACGTCTGCTACGAGCAGCCGATGTCCGGGAAGACGATCGCCTGGCTGCGCCAGCGCGCCGCCGCCGGCAGTCATGTCCTCCTCGCCGATCCCGGCCGCGCCTACCGCCCCGATGCCGGGGTACAGGAGCTCGCCCGCTACGACGTGCCGACCAGCCGCGAGCTCGAAGACCGCGAGATGCGCGAGGCGATCGTGTGGCGGGTGGCGCCGTAGGCTCCCCCGGCTTCCGCCGGGGTCGCGCCCTCACCCGTCTCGCGTTGCTCGGCACCCTCTCCCGCAATCCGCGCGAGGGGGTTCTCCCGCGCACTTTCCCCTCGCCCGCACCGCGGGAGAGGGGGTAGACCCCGGCGCAGCCGGGGATCGGCGGGTGAGGGCCGGAGACGGGTGAGAGCGCGGCGGGTGGCTCACGGTAGGTCCCGGCCTTCGGATGACGGCTCGTGGATGAAGCATGTCTTATGCCGACCATCAGAATAATAAAATTTCCTTCTGCCAGAAAACCCGCACACTGACCGTCATGGCGACCCCTCCCCTCATCCGCCCCTGCACCGACGGCGACCTGCCGCAAATCCAGGCGATCTATGCCCACCACGTGCTCCACGGCATCGCGTCGTTCGAGACCGAGGCGCCGGATGTCGTGGAGATGCGGCGGCGCCGGCAGGCGGTGGCGGAGCGCGGGTTTCCGTACCTCGTCGCCGAATTTGGGGGCGAAATCGTCGGCTATGCCTATGCCGGCCCCTACCGCGCGCGGCCGGGCTATCGCTTCTCGGCCGAGAATTCGATCTACATCCGGCACGACATGGCGGGGCGCGGGATTGGCAAGGCGCTGCTGGCGCCGCTGATCGCCGGGTGCGCGGCGATGGGATTGCGCCAGATGATCGCGGTGATCGGCGACAGCGAAAACCACGCCTCGATCAATCTGCACAAGAGCCTCGGGTTCAGGATGGCCGGCAACCTCCGCTCGGTCGGGTTCAAGTTCGGCCGCTGGATCGATTCGGTGCTGATGCAGCGGGCGCTCGGCCCCGGCGATGCGAGTTTGCCGGAGTGATGGGCCCGCAATGAGCCGGAGCCCCACCGCCATCGTCGTCGCCCTCGGCACGACCCAGACCCTCGCCTGGGCGTCGAGCTTCTATCTGCCGGCGATCCTCGGCGCCCCGATCGCCCAGGGGCTGGGGATCGCGCCGAGCGTCTTCTTCGGCATCTTCTCCGGCGCGCTCCTGCTGTCGGGGTCGCTGGCGCCGCTGGTCGGGCGAGTGATCGATCGGCACGGCGGACGTGCCGTTCTGGCGGGATCGAACATCGCGATCGGCGTCGGGCTGGCGATGCTGGGGCTGTGCCGGGGGGTCCCGAGCCTCATCGCGGCCTGGGCGGTGATCGGGATCGGCACGGCGATGGGGCTTTACGACCCCGCCTTCGCCGCGCTGACCCGGCTCTACGGCCTTGGCGCGCGCTCGTCGATCACCGGGATCACGCTGATGGCCGGGTTTGCCAGCACGATCGGCTGGCCGCTTTCGGCGTGGTGGCTGCATGATTTCGGCTGGCGCGAGACCTGCCTGATCTGGGCCGCGGTCAACCTTGTGATCGCGATGCCGCTCAACTGGTGGATCCTGCCGCCCGCGCGCCTCCACCCGCCGCTTGCGAAAAAGACCCTAGACGAGCCGGACATCGAATCGCCCCCCGGCGCGATGCTGATCCTCGCGTTCTTTTTCTCGGCGACGCGGTTTGTCAGCGGCGCCCTCTCGGCGCATCTGCCGGGCCTCCTTGAAAGCACCGGCACGTCAGAAATCGCCGCGATCGCCGCCGCCGCGCTGGTCGGGCCGGCGCAGGTCGCGGCGCGGCTCGTCGAGTTCGGCCTCCTCCGCAATTTCCACCCGCTCGTCTCGGCCAAGGCGGCGGTGCTGCTGCACCCGCTCGGCGCCGCCTGCATGGGCGTGCTCGGCCCGATCGCGATCGTCCCGTTCGCGCTCCTGCACGGCGCCGGCAACGGGATGCTGACGATCGCCAAGGGCACCTTGCCGCTCGCCCTCTTCGGCCCGATCGGCTACGGCCGCCGCAACGGCATCCTCACCGTGCCGACCCGCATCGCCGAATCCGCCGCGCCGTTCCTCTTCGGCCTGTTGATCGGCCGGATCGGCACCGGCGCGATCGCGGTCACCGCCGGGATTTGCCTCGCCGCCTTCGCCTCGCTGTGGCTGCTCCGGGTGCGCGCGGCGCCGATCGCCGCCACCGATTGATTGCGTAGCTCGGTTTCGGCTAGCGTGAAACGCGATGCCGGACTTGCCGAAACCCGAAGGCATTCCAGATAACTGGATCGAGAAGCCGACCGTCGCGCCGGGCCGGAGGCGCACATTCCTCTCGATCTCTTCAAGTTCCGGAGGTGAGAAATGGCCGTGGATTTGAAGACGAAGCGCTCGCAGGCCGGCCAGCTTCGTGAATCCTGGTTGTGCGCGGTGGCGGACATTGCCGATATCGACCTGCAGCGCCGTACTTGGCTCGACCCTACGAGCCTGATTCCACACTGGTCTTACATTGAATTCGTGTCGTCGTACCCTGACCACGAACAGTTGATGCAACCCCAACGTGAAGGCTGGCTGATGCCCGGCGAATTTCGCCTTTTGGACGAATTGCGCGCGATCGTCGAAAGCTATGAACCCCCGCGGCGTGACGCATACGACAACGCCGCGGTCCTTGAGGATTCAACGTGGCACGCCGTTGCCGCCGCCGCGGACGGCGCTCGGATGCGGCTCCTTGCAACTGCCGCTGACAAACACGAGCGCGAGGCCCTTCAGGGCACAAATCGCGTGTCCTGAACGATATGCCCTACGCGAGCCTGCGCGACTTCATCACCCGACTTGAGCAGAGCCGGCGGCTCGTGCGGGTCGCGGCGCCGGTGTCGCCGCATCTGGAGATGACCGAGATCCAGACCCGCCTCCTCCCGGAGGGCGGGCCGGCGGTGCTCTTTGAAAATGTCGTTCGCGATGGGGGCGGCAAGGACATGCCGGTGCTGGTCAATTTGTTCGGCACGGTCGAGCGCGTCGCCTGGGGGATGGACCGCGAGCCGCACCAGCTTCGCGAGATCGGCGAGACCCTCGCCTTCCTCAAGCAGCCCGAGCCGCCCGGCGGCTGGCGTGAGGCGCTGGAGATGCTGCCGCTCCTCAAGACCGTGATGGCGATGCGCCCGCGCACGGTCGCCGCCGCGCCGTGCCAGGAGATTGTCCTCCGGGGCGCCGACATCGACCTCGGCCGCCTCCCGATCCAGACCTGCTGGCCGGGCGAGCCGGCGCCGCTGATCACCTGGCCGCTGATCGTCACCAAGGGCCCCGGCACGCGCCGCGAGGATGGGTTCAACCTCGGCATCTACCGGCTCCAGGTCACCGGCCGCGACACGACGCTGATGCGCTGGCTTAGGCATCGCGGCGGCGCCCAGCACCACCAGCGCTGGGGCCGGGAGAAATCCGAGCCGCTCCCCGCCGCCGCCGTCATCGGCGCCGACCCCGGGACGATCATCGCCGCGGTGACGCCGGTGCCCGACACGCTGTCGGAGTACCAGTTCGCCGGTCTCCTGCGCGGCAAAAAGCTCGACCTCGTCGATTGCCGCACCGTGCCGCTCAAGGTTCCGGCCGAGGCCGAGATCGTCCTCGAAGGCCATGTCTCGCTCGACGAGTACGGCGACGAAGGCCCCTACGGCGACCACACCGGCTATTACAACGCCGTTGAGAAATTCCCGGTCTTCCGCATCTCGGCGATCACGATGCGGCGCGACCCGATCTACCTGTCGACCTTCACCGGCCGCCCGCCCGACGAGCCCTCGGTGCTCGGCGAGGCGCTGAACGAGGTCTTCATCCCCCTCCTCCAGCAGCAATTCCCCGAGATCGTCGATTTCTGGCTGCCGCCCGAGGGCTGCTCGTACCGGATCGCGGTCGTGTCGATGAAGAAGGCCTATCCCGGCCACGCCAAGCGCGTGATGATGGGGATCTGGTCGTTCCTGCGGCAATTCATGTACACGAAATTCGTCATCGTCGTGGACGACGACATCGACGCGCGCAACTGGAAAGACGTGATGTGGGCGCTCTCGACCCGCATGGACCCGGTGCGCGACACGACCCTCGTCGACAACACGCCCATCGACTACCTCGACTTCGCCTCCCCCGAAAGCGGGTTGGGCGGCAAGATCGGGTTGGACGCGACGACCAAATTGCCGCCCGAGACGACGCGCGAATGGGGCCGCCCGATCCGCATGACGGACGATGTGATCACCCGCGTTACCGAGAAATGGGCGAGCTTGGGATTGCCGGGTAGCGGCAAGCCGATTTGGAAATGAGGGTGTTTGAACAATGAGACAGTGAGGCAGTGAGGTTAAGGTCTTAACGCGGAGGACGCGGAGGTTTACGCAGAGGACGCGGTGCGATTCGAGACTCGGCGCAGCCGGAATCCTCATGGGCAAGAGGTTTCCGGCTTCGCCGAAAAATAACAAGACGATCGGAAGCCACGGCGTCCTCTGCGTAAACCCCCGCGCCCTCCGCGGTAAGATCTTCTCACTGCCTCACCGCCTCATTGTGAATGAATCCTGGAGCTTCGATGGCTAATTCGCAGATGGACAAAGACTCGGCCAACGATATCGACCTCCTCCACGACCTGATCGGCCGCGCGCTGAAGGCCGGCGCGGATGCGGCGGATGCGGTGCTGGTCGAGGGGATTTCGCTGTCGCATGCGCGCCGGCTCGGCAAGATCGAGAAGCTGGAGCGGTCCGAGGGGCAGGATCTCGGCCTCCGGGTCTTTCTCGGGAAGCAGCAGGCGGTCGTGTCGTCGAGCGACCGCTCGGTGAAGGCGCTGGCCGACCTCGTCGAGCATGCCGTGGCGATGGCGCGCGCCGTGCCCGAGGACGAGTTCTGCGGCATCGCCGACCCCGGCCAGGTCGCGCAGGACTGGCCCGACCACCTCGACATGCTCGACACCAGCGAGCCCACGGCCGAAACCCTGATGGAGCGCGCGGCGGCCTGCGAGGAGGCGGCGCTTGGCGTATCCGGCGTCACCAATTCCGAAGGCGCCGAATCCGGCTGGGGCCGGTCGCGGGTCGCGCTGGCCGCGTCGAACGGGTTCGCCGGCGCCTATGGCGGGTCGAGCCAGGGCGTCAGCGTCTCGGTGATCGCCGGCAGCGGCACCGGGATGGAGCGCGACTACGATTATTCGAGCGCCGTCTACGCCGCGGATTTGCGCGACCCGGCGGAGATCGGCCGCCATGCCGGCGAGCGCGCGGTCAAGCGGCTCGGCGCGCGCAAGATGCCGACGGGGCGCTTTCCGATCGTGTTCGACCCGCGCGTCGCCCGCAGCATGCTGTCGCATCTGCTGGGGTCGATCACCGGCCCCTCGATCGCCCGCGGCACCAGCTTTCTCAAGGACAAGCTGGGCCAGCGCATCTTCCCCGAAGCCATCAACATCATCGACGACCCGCACCGCCCGCGCGGCATGCGCTCAAAGCCGTTCGACGGCGAGGGCATCGCCAACCGCCGCCGCGCGATCATCGAGAACGGCGTGTTGACGACCTGGCTCCTCGACCTCCGCTCCGCCCGCCAACTGGGCCTCACGACAACCGGCCACGCCGCCCGCGGCACCTCGTCGCCGCCGTCGCCGAGCGCGGCTAATGTCTGGCTGGAACCGGGCGCAGTCTCGGCCGAGGCCCTCATCGCGGACATCAGCAGCGGCTTTTACGTCACCGAGCTGATGGGCCAGGGCGTCAACGGCGTCACCGGCGACTACAGCCGCGGCGCCTCCGGGTTCTGGATCGAAAAGGGGGTGGTCGCCTTCCCGGTCAGCGAAATGACCGTCGCCGGCAACCTCAAGGACATGTTCCAGCGCCTCGTCGCCGCCAGCGACCTCGAATTCCGCAACGGCGTCGACTCGCCGACAATCCGCATCGACGATTTGACCGTCGCGGGGGCGTAGGGACTACGACCGCCGGGCGCTGTGAAGAATGCGCATGATCTCCACGCCGTCGACGTCGCTGCGAAACATGATCCGATACCGCCGCCCGTGCATCGCCATTCGAGCGCCGTGGGCAATGTCGTTGCAACGGACATAGGCGGTTGGGTTCTCTGCGATGCGGAGGAAATGCGCCCGCACTTCGTCGATAAAACTCTCCGCGCGGACGGGATCGTGCCGCGATATGTAGTCACCGATCTCCTCGAGGTCTAAGAGCGCCCTGGGCGAAACGACGGGCGGCGGCACTATTTCTTGGCCATTTTTGCGTATTTCTCCCGGAGGCGTGCAAATGTCGGTTCGGGATCAACTCCCGGTCCGCTATCAACCCCTTCCTGATAGAGGCGACGCAACTCGTCGACATCTGGCATCTCGACCCGGCGCTTCATGGTCCAGTCGCGCAGGGCGTCGCGGATGACCTCGCCCGCGTTTGCGTACTCGCCGCTTTCGACGGCGTCGTACACTACGTCGGCCATCGTCGCGGACAGGGCGACACTGATCCGTTCGGCCTTTGCCATCATCACCTCTCTCTGTCCAAGGTAGCAGACATTCCTACCCCGCACAAAACCGCCGCCCTTGCCAACCGAGCCCCTCGCCACTAACACTTCCGGCGGGGACACCATGCGCGAAGACACTCGCATCTCGGCGGATAAGATGCGCTCGGCCGCGCTGGTGCGGCGCCTTGTCCGGGACTTTGTGCGGCGTCACAGCGGCAAGATCGCGGTGGCGTTGTTCTGCATGGGCGTCGCCGCGGCGAGCACGGCGTTGCGCGCCTGGCTGATGGAACCGGTGCTCGACCGCGTCTTTGTCCGGCACGACCAGTCGTTCCTCCTGTTGATCGCCGCCGCCGCGCTGGTGCTCGCGGCGGTCAAGGGGTTCGCCGATTATGGGGTCAACGTGCTGATGGCGCGGGTCGGCTTGCGCGTGATCGCCGATGTGCAGACCGCGCTCTACACGCGGCTGATGGGCGCCGACCTCGCCTATTTCAACGCCAACCCGAGCGGCAGGCTGATCTCGCGTTTCACCAACGATGTCGGGCTGTTGCGCAACGCGGCGGTCAACGTCCTCGCCGGCATCGGCAAGGACGCGGTGACGGTCGTG
Source organism: Allostellaceae bacterium (assembly GCA_036268075.1). Classification (GTDB taxonomy): domain Bacteria; phylum Pseudomonadota; class Alphaproteobacteria; order ATCC43930; family CGMCC-115725; genus DATARH01. The sequence continues at coordinate 120,241 of DATAUV010000015.1, forward strand.
TTCCTGATCGGGCTGATGTTCTATCAGGACTGGGTGCTGGCGCTGGTCGCGTTCTTTGCCTTTCCGCTGGCGATCCGCCCGATCACCGGGATCGGCCGGCGGATGCGCCGCGTCTCGACCAATACCCAGGCCGAGATGGGCCAGATGACGACGCTCTTGAATCAGACGTTCCAGGGCGCCCGCCACGTCAAGGCCTATGGCATGGAGGCGTACGAGGGAAGGCGCGCCTCGGCCTTGTTCGAGCGGGTCTATTCGCTTGTCGAGCGGGCCAACCGCACCCGCTCCGTCGCCTCGCCGATGATCGAGGCGCTGGGCGGCGCGGCGATCGCGGTCGTGATCCTTTACGGCGGGCATCAGGTGATCGCCGGCGCGCGCACGCCGGGGGCGTTCTTTTCGTTCATCACCGCGCTCCTCCTCGCCTATCAGCCGCTCAAGAGCCTCGCCAACCTCAATGCCTCGCTGCAGGAGGGGCTCGCCGCGGCCGAGCGGGTGTTCGAGGTGCTCGACATCGAGCCGACGATCCAGAACGCGCCCGACGCACGCCCGCTGCGCCTCGCCGGCGGCGAGGTGCGGTTCGACAATGTCCGCTTTGGCTACCACCCCGGCGCGCCCGCGGTGGACGGCATCTCGCTGACGGTCCCGGCCGGCGGCACGGTCGCGCTGGTCGGGCCTTCGGGGGCGGGCAAGTCGACGGTGCTGAACCTGATCCTCAGGTTCTTCGACAGCGACGAAGGCTCGGTCGCGATCGATGGCCAGGATTTGCGCGGGCTGACGCTCGCCTCGCTGCGCGGCGCGCTCGCGCTTGTCGCACAGGAGGTCGCCCTCTTCGACGACACAGTGCGCGCCAACATCGCCTATGGCCGCTTCGGCGCGACGCAGGCCGAGATCGAGGCGGCGGCCGAGGCGGCGGCGGCGCACCGCTTTATCAGCGAATTGCCCGACGGGTACGACACGCTGGTCGGCGAGCACGGCGTGCGCCTCTCGGGCGGACAGCGCCAGCGCCTCGCGATCGCCCGCGCGATGCTCAAGGACGCGCCGATCCTGCTGCTCGACGAAGCCACCTCCTCGCTCGACAACGAAAGCGAGCGGCACGTCCAGGCGGCGCTCAGGGCGCTGATGCAGGGCCGCACCACCGTCGTCATCGCCCATCGCCTGTCGACGATCATCAACGCCGACCTCATCTGCGTGATGGACCGCGGCCGCATCGTCGAGACCGGCAAGCACGCCCAGCTTCTCGCCCATAACGGGCTCTACCGCCGGCTCTACGAGACCGAGTTCACCAGCGAGGCCGAGCCGACGCCGGCGGTGCCCGGGTGAGGCTGGCGTGAGCCCGCCCAAGCGCCCGCCCAGGCGCTGGCTCCGGCGCATCCTGCGCAGCCGGCAATCGCAGGCCGCGCTGTGCTGGCTGGTGCAGCTTTATATCCGCCTCGTCTTCGTCACCAATCGCTGGCGGGTCGAGGGCGGCGACATCCCGCGCCGGCTGCAGCAGGACGGACGCGGGCTGCTCGTCGCCTTCTGGCACGGCCGGATGATGATGATCCCCCGCGCGACCCCGCGTCTCGCCCCCCTCTACATGCTGATCTCGGGGCATCGCGACGGCCGCCTCATCGCGGGCGCGATGGGCTATTTCGACGTGGGATACATCGCCGGCTCGACCCGCCGCGGCGGCGCCCGCGCGTTTCGCGAGATGGTAAAGCACCTCGCCGAGGGCGCCTGGGTCGGGATCACGCCGGACGGGCCGCGCGGACCGGCGATGCAGGCGAGCGCCGGGATGGTCAACATCGCCCGCCTCGCCCGCGCGCCGATCGTGCCGCTGGTCTATGCGACGACCCGGCGCCGCATCCTCAACAGTTGGGACCGGTTCTACCTGGCCCTGCCGTTCGGCCGCGGCCTCTATCTGTGGGGCGAGCCGATCGAGATTGCCTCCGATCTCGACGATGACGGCCTCGAAAGCGCCCGTCTTCTCGTAGAATCGCGGATGAACGATCTCGCCGGCGAAGCCGACCGGCTCGTCGCCGCCCCCCGGGCACAGCGAGCGGCGCGGCGCGGCGCCTTCCCGGCCGCGGAGCGCGGCTGATGCTGCCGGCGCTGTACCGCGCGGTGACGACCCTGGCGACCCCGCTGGTGCTGGCCGGGCTCGCCTGGCGCCGCCGCCAGGGCAAGGAGGACCCGGTCCGCTTTGGCGAGCGTCTCGGGTTTCCGAGCCTGCCGCGGCCGCAAGGGCCGCTCGTCTGGGTCCACGCCGCCAGCGTCGGCGAGGCGACCTCGGTGCTGGCGCTGATCCAGCGCGTCATGCAGGACCGCGCCGGGCTCGAAATCCTGCTCACGACCGGCACCGTCGCCTCGGCCCGCCTGATCGAGCCGCGCCTGCCGGATGGGGTGCGCCACCAGTTCGTGCCGGTCGACCTGCCCGGCGCGGTCGACCGCTTCCTCGGCCATTGGCGCCCGGACCTCGCGATCTGGGTCGAGAGCGAGCTGTGGCCGAATCTGGTGATGGCGGCGCACCGGCGCGGCATCCCGACGGCGCTCGTCAACGCCCGGCTGTCGGCGCGCTCGCATGCCCGCTGGCTGGCGATGCCGGGCCTCGCGCGCCGGATGCTGGGCGGGTTCGCGGTGTGCCTGGCGCAGGACGAGGTGCAGACGCGCCGGTTCCGCCAGCTCGGCGCCGCCGCGGCGGAAAGCGTCGGCGACCTCAAATCCGCCGCCGAGGATTTGCCGGCCGACCCCGACGCGCTCGCCGGGCTGCGCGCGGCGATCGGCGCGCGCCCGGCCTGGCTCGCCGCCAGCACCCATGGCGGCGAGGAGGACGAGGCCGTCGCGGCGCACGGCCTCGCCGCCGCCGCGCATCCGGGCCTCCTGACGGTCATCGCCCCGCGCCACCCGGTGCGCGGCGAGACCATCGCCGCGGCGATCCGGCGCCAGGGGCTCGGCGTCGCCCGCCGCAGCCGCGGCGAGCCGATCGGGCCGGAAACCGACATCTATCTCGTCGACACGCTCGGCGAGCTCGGCCTCTTCTACCGCCTCGCCGGCATCGCCTTTGTCGGCGGGTCGCTGGTCGACCGCGGCGGGCACAACCCGTTCGAGGCGGCGCGGCTCGATTGCGCGGTGCTGCACGGCCCGTTCATGGGGAATTGCGTCGCGATGGCCGCGGCCCTCGCGGTCGACGGCGGGGCCGAGCTGGTCGGCGACGGCGCGACGCTCGGCGCCGCCGTGTCGCGGCTGCTGTCGCAGCCTGAATTGCGGGCGGCACGCGCACAGTCCGCCGCGCGCGTCGCCGCCGCGAGCCTCGGCACGCTCGACGCGATCGTCGCGCGGCTCGACCCGTATCTCGACGCGCTGGCCCCAACACTGAGCCGCCCAGCGCCGAGCCCGCCCGCGCCGCATCGCCTCGATGCGCAGTCCTGAGTTCTGGCGCGAGAAACCGGGCCTCGTCGCCGGGCTGCTCGCGCCGGTCGGCGCCGCGTGGGACGCCGCCGGCCGCCTGCGCCGCGCCGTCACGCGGCCCTACCGCGCGCCGGTGCCGGTGGTCTGCGTCGGCAACCTCGTCGCCGGCGGTTCGGGCAAGACCCCCGTCGCGCTGTCGCTCGCGGCGATGCTGCCGGGCGCGCACGCCGTCACGCGCGGCTATGGCGGCAGCCTCGACGGCCCGGTGCGGGTAATGCCGAGCCACCCCGCCGCGGAAATCGGCGACGAGGCCTTGCTGCTCGCCGCCCGCCTGCCCTGCTGGGTCGCAAAAGACCGTGCCGCCGGCATCCGCGCGGCGGTCGCCGCCGGCGCGGAGGCGATCCTCCTCGACGACGGGTTCCAGAACCCCACCGTCGCCAAGGATTTGTCGCTGGTCGTCGTCGATGCCGGGTTCGGCTTCGGCAACCGCCGCGTCATCCCGGCGGGCCCGTTGCGCGAGCGGATCGCGCCCGGCCTCGCCCGCGCCGACGCAATCGTGCTGGTCGGCGACGGCCCTGCGCCCGAGGGGCTTGCCGCCCGCCCGGTCCTGCGCGCCGACCTCGCCCCGGTCGGCGGCGGGGAATTCGCCGGCATGCCGGTCGTCGCCTTCGCCGGGATCGGCCGGCCGGAGAAATTCTTCGCCACCCTGCGCGGCGTCGGCGCCGTGATCGCGGCCTCCCGCGAATTCCCCGACCACCACCAGTTCCGCCCCACCGAACTCGCCGCGCTCCGAGACGAGGCCGCACGGCACGGCGCCGCCCTCGTCACCACGGCAAAGGATTGGGCGCGGCTCGGCCCGGCCGAGCGCGCCGGCATCGCGGTCCTCGAGGTCGAGATCGCCTGGCGCGACCCGGCCGCGCTCGCCGCGCTCCTCGCCCCGGTCATCCGAGATGCCGCCGCCAGGCCGGATTAATCGCCGCTACCTGACCCCCGTCACCTTGTGGGTCTGGAGGCTGAGCTGCCATTGCGGGTGGGCGAGGCAGAACCGGATCGCCCATTCGGTGTTGCGCGCGCGGTCGGGGCCGTCCATCGGCTGCACCGAGAACCGCTTGAACCGCAGCCCGGCGAAGTCGCGAGGGTCGAGCCCCGCTTGGGGCACGACGATCTTCAGCTCGTCGCCGGCGGTGACCGTGAGCTTGTTCCCGGCCTTGGGGCTGACGCAGAGCCAGTCGATCCCGGCCGGCGGCGGCAGGGTGCCGTTGGTCTCGACCGCGATCTCGAACCCGCGCGCGTGCAAGGCCGCGATCAGCGGCGGGTCGAGCTGCAACAGGGGCTCGCCGCCGGTGACGACGACAAACCGCCCGGGCGCGCCCGTCCCCCCTCCACCCGACCACGCCGCCGCGACCCGCTCGGCCAGCGCCGCCGCATCCAGAAACCGCCCGCCATCCGGCCCCTCGACGCCGACAAAATCGGTGTCGCAGAATGTGCATTGCGCCGTCGCGCGGTCCTCCTCGCGCCCCGACCACAGATTGCACCCGGCAAACCGGCAAAACACCGCCGGACGCCCGGTCTGCGCGCCCTCGCCCTGGAGCGTGTAGAAGATTTCCTTGACGGCGTAGGTCATCGGCTGGATCGCCGCTCGTGCATCCTTCGAGACGGCCGCTCCGCGGCCTCCTCAGGATGAGGAATGAAGGGGTCTGCCTTCGACTCGGAAGCCATCAACAATGCTCCTCATCCTGAGGAGCGCCCACAGGGCGCGTCTCGAAGGACGCACCACCGTTTTGCTGCATGAATGCTTGCCATCCTTTCCGCCGCAACTCACAGGCCGGACATCCGCCGCAGCCATGGCCCCACTCGTGCCGCACCGCGCGGTCGCCGAGATAGCAGCTATGGCTTTCCTCTCGGATCAGCTCGACCAGCCCGTCGCCGCCCAGGTGGCGCGCCAGCCTCCAGGTCGCGGCCTTGTCGCGCCGCATCAGCGGCGTGTGGACCACAAAGCGGTGGTCCATCCCGAGCGACAGCGTCGCCTGCAACGATTTGAGGGTGTCGTCGCGGCAATCGGGGTAGCCCGAGTAATCGGTCTCGCACATCCCGCCGACGAGGTGCCGGAGCCCGCGCCGATATCCGACCGCCGCCGCCAGCGTGAAAAACAACAGGTTGCGGCCGGGCACGAAGGTGTTCGGCAGCCCGTTCTCGGCGAACCTGATCTCGGTCTCGCGCGTCATGGCCGTGTCGCTGATCTGTCCGAGCACGCCGAGATCGATGACCCGGTCCTCGCCCAGCTTCGCCCCCCATGCGGAAAACTCGCGCCGCAGCCGCTCGACGATCCGTCCCCGGCATTCGAGCTCGACCCGGTGCCGCTGCCCGTAATCGAACCCGATCGTCTCCACGGCCGAAAACCGGTCGAGCGCCCAGGCCAGACAGGTCGCCGAATCCTGGCCGCCGGAAAACAGGACCAGAGCGGGTTCGGGTTGGGTAACGGCCATGCGCGACATCTGATATTCCGCCACCCCAGCGAAAGCCGAGGCCTGTTTCCGCCATGGATACCGGCTTTCGCCGGCATGACAATGGGAAACAGCCTGAACCGCGGGCGGGACGCCCGCACCTCTACAAAAGAAATGCGGGCGGGACGCCCGCGCTCCACACTTCGCCCGTTCTTCTCTGGAGGCGAGATGCGCCAACACGATCCAAATGCCAATCCCTATCTGTCGCTCGACGAGCGCCCGTTCATCAATCGCTGCAGCATGCACACGATGCCCGGCGGCAGCCTGATGCTGCCGCAGGTGCGCGCGGCGGGTGGCCTGACGTCGCTGCCCTCACCCGCCCTTCGGGCACCCTCTCCCGCAATGCGACGCAATGCGGGCCAGGGGGCAGCTTCCACGCCTCGCCTACAAATCCCCTCGCCCGCATTGCGGGAGAGGGTGGTGACCCCGGCGCAGCCGGGGATCACCGGGTGAGGGCCGGCGGCGTCAGATGACGCGGTCCGCCCGCAACGCAGCAATCTCCCCGGCCGAAAGCCCGCACTCCCCGAGCACCGCATCCGTATCCGCCCCCAGCGCCGGGGCCGGTTCCAGCGGCGGCTCCGCGTCCTCGATCACCGACCCTTTCACCATCCGCACAGTGCCGAAATTCGCGAGCCGCCCGCGCTCCGCCACAAACGGGTTGTCCAAAGCCTGCTGCACGTCGTTCACCGGCGCCGCCGGGACCTGGCCGGCAAAATGCGTCAGCCACTCCGTCGTGCCCTTGGCCGAGAGCGCGTCGTCCAGCATCGCCGTGATCGTCTCGCGGTTGGCGAGCCGGTCCTTGAACGTACGAAACCGCGGGTCGCCGGCCCATTCCGGCCGCCCCAGCCGCTCGCACAGGATCGGCCAGAATTTCTCCTTGTTGCACATGATGAAGATGTGGCCGTCGCGCGTCCGGAAGAGCTGGCTCGGCACCAGCGACGGGTGGCCCGAGCGCGGCTCGCGGCCCTGGACGTGACCGACATTGAGATACCAGGTCGCCAGATAGGCGAGGTTTTGCAGCGCCGTGTCGAACAGGCTGACATCGAGGTCGCGCCCCTCGCCGCTCGTCCGCGCCGCCAGCACGCCCGAAACCAGCGCAAAGGCGGCGTAAACCCCGGTCATCAGGTCGACCAGCGACAACCCCATCCGCGCCGGCGGCCCGTCCGGCTCGCCCGTGACCGCGAGATACCCGGCCTCGGCCTGCATCAGATAGTCGTAGCCCGGCCAATCGGCGCGCGACCCCTCGCGGCCATAGGCCGACAGATGGGCGCAGACGATCTTCGGGTTGACGTCCTTCAGGGCCGTGTAGTTGAGCCCGAGCTTGCGCGGCAGATCCCCGCGCAGATTGTCGAGCAGCCCATCCGCCTTCGCG
>DATAUV010000016.1:0-59456 GCA_036268075.1 Allostellaceae bacterium
ACGCCCAATCTGACCGAGCTCGGCATCTTCTCGGTCATGTGGTCGGAGCACTGCTCGTACAAATCGTCGAAGATCCATCTGAAGCGGCTGCCCACCACGGGGCCGCGGGTGATCCACGGGCCGGGCGAGAACGCCGGGATCGTCGATATCGGCGACGGCGACGCGGTTGTCTTCAAGATCGAGAGCCACAACCACCCGTCCTTTATCGAGCCTTACCAAGGTGCGGCGACCGGGGTCGGCGGCATCCTGCGCGACGTGTTCACCATGGGCGCCCGGCCGATCGCCAACCTCAATGCGCTGCGCTTTTCCGCCCTACGATTCCTCTCGGTACGCAATGAACAGCAACGTCACCCCCGCGCTCGCGGCGGAGATGGGGTTGAGCGCCGACGAGTTCGCGCGGGTCGAGGCGATCCTCGGCCGCACGCCAAACGTGACCGAACTCGGCGTGTTTTCGGCGATGTGGAGCGAGCATTGCTCGTACAAATCGTCGAAAATCTGGCTCAAGACGCTGCCGACGACGGGGCCGCAGGTCATTTGCGGGCCGGGCGAGAATGCCGGGGTCGTCGATATCGGCGACGGCGACGCGGTGGTCTTCAAGATCGAGAGCCACAACCACCCGTCCTTTATCGAGCCGTACCAGGGCGCGGCGACCGGGGTCGGCGGCATCCTGCGCGACGTCTTCACGATGGGCGCGCGGCCGATCGCGATCCTTGACGCCTTGCGCTTCGGCAGCCCCGATCATCCGAAGACGCGGCATCTGATCGGCGGGGTCGTTTCCGGGATTGGCGGCTACGGCAATTGCGTCGGCGTGCCGACGGTTGGCGGCGAGACGCAGTTTCACCCGAGCTACAACGGCAACATCCTCGTCAATGCCATGTGCGTCGGCCTCGCGCGCGCCGACCGCATCTTCTATTCGGCCGCGTCGGGGGCCGGGAACTCGGTGATCTATGTCGGCGCCAAGACCGGGCGCGACGGCATCCACGGCGCGACGATGGCGTCGGCCGAATTTGGCGAAGGGTCGGAGGAAAAGCGCCCGACCGTGCAAGTGGGCGACCCATTCACCGAGAAACTGCTGATCGAGGCCTGCCTCGAATTGATGGCCGGCGAGTCGATCGTCGCGATCCAGGACATGGGGGCGGCGGGGCTGACCTCGTCCGCCGTCGAGATGGCCGGCAAGGGCGGGCTCGGCATCGAGCTCGACCTCGACAGGGTGCCGATGCGCGAGGAGCGCATGAGCCCCTACGAAATCATGCTCAGCGAAAGCCAGGAGCGGATGCTGATGGTCCTCGCGCCCGGCAGCGAGGACGAGGCGCGGCGCGTCTTCGAGAAATGGGAGCTGGACTTCGCCATAATCGGCCGGGTCACGGAGACCGGGCGGCTGATCCTCAAGATGCACGGCGAGCTGGCCGCCGACATCCCGCTCGACCCGCTGGTCGGCGAGGCGCCGTTGTACGAACGCCCGTGGCGACCGACCCCGCCGCAGCCGGAAATCGACCCCGCCGCCCTGCCCCGCCGCGACCCGCTTGACGCACTGGCGAGGCTGGTCGCCTGCCCCGATCTCGCGTCGAAGCGCTGGGTGTGGGAGCAGTACGACCAGCTCGTGCTCGGCAACACAATCCAGCGGCCGGGCGGCGACGCGGCGGTCGTGCGCGTCGGCGACGGGCCCAAGGCGCTGGCGCTGACGACCGATTCGAACCCGCGCTATTGCCGCGCCGATCCGGTGCGCGGCGGCGCCCAGGCGGTCGCCGAAAGCTGGCGCAACCTGACCGCGGTCGGCGCGACGCCGCTGGCGATCACCGACAACATGAACTTCGGCAATCCCGAAAAGCCCGAGATCATGGGCCAGTTCGTCGGGGTCATCGAGGGGATGCGCGCGGCCTGCACGGCGCTTGCCTACCCGGTCGTCTCGGGCAACGTGTCGCTCTACAACGAGACCAGCGGCACCGCGATCCTGCCGACGCCGGTGATCGGCGGCGTGGGGGTCGTCGCCGACGCCGCCGACGCGATCGGCCTCGCCCTCTCGAAACAAGGCAACGAGCTGCTCCTGATCGGCGAGACGCGAGGCCATCTCGGCTGCTCGCTGTATTTGCGCGAGATCGAGGGCGACGAAGGCGGCCCGCCGCCGCCGGTGGATCTTGCCGCCGAGCGCCGCCACGGCGATTTCGTGCGCGCGATGATCGTGCAGGGCCGCGTCGCCGCGTGCCACGACCTCGCCGAGGGCGGGCTGCTCGTCGCGATCGCCGAGATGGCGATCGCCGGGGGCAAGGGCGCGGCGCTGGACCCCACGCCCGACGCGATGCCGGCGCACGCGTGGTGGTTTGGCGAGGACCAGGCGCGCTATCTGATCGAGACCGCGGTCGCGCCCGAGATCATGCTGTTGGCCGAGGCGGCGGGGGTGCCGGCGCGGCGCGTCGGCGCGGTCGCCGGGGCCGCGTTGACACTCTCGGGCAGCGATGCCATATCGGTTGCGCGATTGAAAAGCGCCAATGAGAATTGGTTGCCGGACTATATGGCCCAAACCTAGGCAAGTTTCGGCGGGGTGTCGTCGATGGCGATGGACGCGGCGATGATCGAAAGGCTCATCCGGGAGAGCCTGCCGGACGCGCGGATCTCGATAGAGGATCTTCGCGGCGACGGCGATCACTATGCCGCTCAGGTCGTCTCCGGCGCCTTCCGCGGCAAGAGCCGGGTCCAGCAGCACCAGATGGTCTACCAGGCGCTGCAGGGCCGGATGGGCAAGGAGCTTCACGCGCTGGCGCTGCAGACGAGCGCGCCAGAGGATTAGGGCAGGACTTAGCCAGGACTTAACGAGGAATATCGAGATGGACATCGCCACCCACGAACGCATCCGCCAGCAAGTCGCCGAAAGCCCGGTCGTGCTGTTCATGAAGGGCACGCCGGTATTTCCGCAATGCGGCTTCTCGGCGGCGGTGGTGCAAATCCTCAGCCACCTTGGCGTCAAGTTCAAAGGCGTCGACGTGCTCTCCGACCCGTCGGTGCGCCAGGGCATCAAGGAGTTCTCGAGCTGGCCGACGATCCCGCAGCTCTACGTGCAGGGCGAGTTCATCGGCGGCTGCGACATCATCCGCGAGATGTTCGAGAGCGGCGAATTGCAGCAGGTGCTCGAGGAAAAGGGCGTTCCCGTCCGGGCCTGACGAGCGGCTGATCGCGGCGTCGGCGCGAGATGGCGTTCGACGCCGTCTTTCTGTCTCGACTGCAATGGGCGTGGGTGATCGCCTGGCACATATTGCTGCCGGCGTTCACGGTCGGGCTCGCCTCGTATATCGCGGTTCTTGAAGGCCTCCATTTCTTCACGGGAAGAGAGGTCTGGCAGCGCATTTCGCTGTTCTGGACCCGAATTTTCGCCGTGTCGTTCGGCATGGGCGTCGTTTCCGGCATCATCATGCCGTTTCAGTTCGGCACCAATTGGAGCCGCTTTACCGACGCCACCGCCGACGTGCTGTCGCCGCTGATGGCGTATGAGGGGCTGATGGCCTTTTTCCTGGAGGCCTCGTTCCTCGGCGTCCTGCTGTTCGGCCGCCGACGGGTGTCGCCGCTCGTGCATTTCTTTGCCGCCGCGATGGTGGCGTTCGGCACGCTGCTGTCGTCGTTCTGGATCCTGGCGGCGAATAGCTGGATGCAGACGCCGCAGGGCTACACGATCGTGAACGGGCGGTTCGAGCCGGCGGATTGGCTGGCGATCATCTTCAATCCCTCGTTTCCGTACCGCCTCGCGCACACCGTGACCGGGTTCTACATCACGACCGCGTTTGTCGTGATGGGCGTCGGCGCCTACTTGTTGCGGCGCGAAAAGGCGGGCGACGAGGCGCGCATCATGATCCGCATGGCGCTCAACCTGCTGATCATCCTCGTGCCGGCGCAGATGGTGATCGGCGACATGCACGGGCTCAACACGCTCGAACACCAGCCCGCCAAGGTGGCGGCGATCGAGGGGCGCTATGACACCGCCCGGCCGACCCCGCTGACCTTGTTCGGCATTCCCGACGACCGGGCGGCGGTGATGCGGGACGCGATCGACATCCCCGAGCTTGGCAGCCTCGTGCTCACGCATTCGTGGAACGGTGCGATCCGGGGGCTCAAGGAATGGCCGGAAGACCAGCGCCCGCCGGTCGGGCCGCCCTTCTTCGCGTTTCGCATCATGGTCGGGATCGGCGTCGTGATGCTGCTGATGGCGATCACCGGCCAGGCGCTGCGGTGGAGGGGCCGGGTTTACGACACCGGCTGGTTCCTTCGCCTCTGCCAATGGACCGCGCCGCTCGGGTTTGTCGCGGTCGTCGCCGGCTGGACCGTGACCGAGGTCGGGCGGCAGCCGTGGACCGTCTACGGGCTGCTGCGCACCGCCGATTCGGTATCGCCGTCCTTGACCGCGGGCCAGGTCGCGACCTCGCTCGCGCTCTACGTGGTGGCCTATCTCGTGATGTTCCCGACCGGGATCGCGGTGATGGCCGGGATCGTGCGGCGCGGGTTGGCCCTCGAGGATTCGGCCCCGATCGAGGGCGGCAGGCCGGAACAGCCCTTCGCCGCCGCCGCGCGCAACATTTCCGAGCGCTAGCGGATGGCTCTCGACCTCGTCCCGCTATGGACCCTGCTGCTCGGGCTGTCGGTATTCTATTACGTCATCTTCGACGGGTTCGACCTGGGCGTCGGCATCCTGTACGGGCTGATGCCCGATCCGGCCGATCGCGGTACGGCGATGAGTTCGATCGCGCCGATCTGGGACGGCAACGAGACCTGGCTGGTCTTTGGCGGGCTCGGCCTTCTCGCCGCCTTCCCGCTCGCCTTCGCGATCATCATTCCGGCCGTCTATTTCCCGATCCTCATCATGCTGCTGGCGCTGGTGTTCCGCGGCGTCGCGTTCGAGTTCCGCTTTACCCATCCCGGGGCACGGCGGTTTTGGGACCGCGCATTCTGCGGCGGCTCGGCGCTCGCGACGTTCGCGCAGGGCACCGTGCTCGGCAGCTTTATCCAGGGCTTTACCGTCAACGGACGGCAATTCGCCGGCAGCTCCTTCGACTGGGTGACGCCGTTCGCGCTGGCGACCGGGGTCGCGCTGATGTTCGGCTATGCGCTGCTCGGCGCCGGCTGGCTGATCCTGAAGACCGAGGGCGCATTGCAGGAATGGGCGCGGCGGGCCGGCCGCGTGTGTCTTGTCGGCGTATTGGCGGCGATCGCGGGGGTCAGCATCTGGACCCCGATCGCCGAGCCGGGCATCGCGGCGCGCTGGTTCTCATGGCCGAACATCGCCTATCTGTCGCCGGTCCCGGTCCTGACCGCGGTGCTGGGGGCCGTCGAGTGGGCAGCGCTGGCGCGCCGGTCTGAGCTGGTTCCGTTTCTGGGCGCGATCGGGCTGTTCCTGCTGTCGTTCCTCGGCATCGCGATCAGCCTGTGGCCGATGATCGTGCCGCCGCACTACACGCTGTGGCAGGCCGCCTCATCGGAAAGCACGCAGGCCTTCCTCCTGATCGGGACCTTGTTCCTGCTGCCGGTGATCCTGATGTACACGGCGTGGTCGTATTGGGTGTTCCGCGGCAAGGTGCGCGGCGAGCATTTTTGAGCGCTTTTCTTGCGCGACCGGCTTCGATCTGTATAGTGCGCGCCTCCCTTGCCGGCCCGGCCTTGCCTCCGCGTCGGCTGAACCCGGACGATCCGGGTCGAAACAGCCATAAGGGGCTTGAACGATGCCGCTCTACGAGAATGTCTTTATTGCGCGCCAGGATATATCCGGCGCCCAGGCCGAGGCGCTCACCGACCAGCTCGCACAGCTCATCGCCGACCAGGGCGGCGAGGTGAAGAAGCGCGAGTATTGGGGCCTGCGCAACCTCGCCTATCGCATGAACAAGAACCGCAAAGGGCACTACGTCCTTCTGAATATCGACGCACCGGCCCCGGCCATTGCCGAGCTTGAGCGCACGATGCGGATCAACGAAGACGTGCTGCGCTACCTGACCGTGCGCGTGAACGAGCTCGACGAAAACCCGTCTGCGGTCATGCAGAACCGGGGCAGCCGCGAGGACCGGCCACGCCGCGACCGCTACGACGACCGCGGCTATGACGACCGTCCCCCGCGCGAGGACCGGCCGCCGCGCGAGGACAGGACTCCGCGCGAAGAAACTCCTCGGGTGGAGGCTTAAATGGAAAGCCGTGGTGAAGGTTCCGGCGGCCGCCCGGCGATGGCGGCTCGACGGCCGTTTTTCCGCCGCCGGAAATCCTGCCCCTTCTCGGGCCCGAACGCGCCCAAGATCGACTACAAGGACACCCGCCTCCTGCAACGCTTTATCTCCGAGCGCGGCAAGATCGTGCCGAGCCGCATCACCGCGGTTTCGACCAAAAAGCAGCGCGAGCTGTCGCGGGCGATCAAGCGGGCGCGGTTTCTGGGCCTTATCCCCTACATGGTGAAGTAGGCGAGCCTTGCGATGGGCCGGCTCGCGGCAGTTTCGGCGGCGGTCCTGTGCGGGGTCGGCGGCGGTGCGCTCTATCTGGCGGTCCTTTTGGGATCGCCGGGCGCGCTGATCCTCGTCTACCTGACGCAACTGCCGCTATTCGCCGCCGGGCTATGGCTCGGGGTCGGCGCCGCCGTAATCGCCGGGGTGACCGCGACGCTGATGATGCTGGCGGCGAGCGACGTGCTGGCCGCGGCGGTTTTCGCCGGGCTCAACGCGGTGCCGGTAGCGCTGCTGGTACGTCAGGCCCTGCTGGCTCGGCGGGCACCCGACGAAACGGTGGCGTGGTATCCGCCCGGCCTCTTGACCGGCTGGCTCACCGCGATCGCCTTTGCCGGCATCGCGACCGCGGTCATCGCCTTTGGCGGCCCCTCGGGATTGCATGCCGCGCTGCGCCAGGTGATCGACCAGGCGCTCAGCCGCCTCGGCTCCCCGGGCTCCGCCGACGAGGCCGAGCTCGCCGATGCGCTCGCGCTCGTCGTCCCTGGGATCATCGCCGCGTCCTGGATGGTGATGGCGATCATCAACGGCTCGCTGGCGCAAGGCATCCTCGGCCGGTTCAAGCTCAACTGGCGTCCCTCGCCCGATCTTGCCGCGCTGGATCTGCCGGTCTGGATCCCCATTGCATTGGCAGCCGCGGCGGCGCTGACGCTGCTCGGCGAGGACGGACGCTTTTTCGGCGTCAACGCGATCGTGACTCTGTCTGTGCCATTTTGTCTCGCCGGGCTCGGCGTCGTCCATGCGCTGACCCGACGCTTTTCGAACCCGCGTTTCGCGCTTGTCGTGTTCTATGTGCTGGCCGGATTATTCGGCTGGCCGCTATTGGTCGCCGCCGCGCTGGGGCTTGTCGAGCCCTGGCTCGGATTGCGGCGGCGCCTCGCACCTCGATAAAGGAACCTCCCATGGTTGATCTGATCCTGCTCGAACGCGTCGAGCATCTCGGCCAGATGGGCCAGATCGTCAAGGTCAAGCCCGGCTATGCCCGCAACTTTCTGCTGCCGCAGAAAAAGGCGCTGCGTGCGACCAAGGACAACCTCGCCTATTTCGAGACCCAGCGTACCCAGCTCGAAGCGCAGAACCTGAAGCGCAAGGGCGAGGCCGGAGAGGTCGGCACCAAGCTCCAAGGGCTGCAGGTCGTGCTGATCCGGCAGGCCGGCGAGAGCGGCCAGCTCTATGGCTCGGTCGCGGCGCGCGACATCTCGGACGCGGTTACCGCGGCGGGCTTCACGATCGACCGGCAGCAAGTCGTGCTTGACCGCCCGATCAAGACGATCGGCCTGCACCCGATCCGCGTCGCCCTGCATCCTGAGGTTTTGGTGACCGTCACCGCCAACGTCGCGCAATCCGCGGAAGGCGCGAAGATGCAGGCGGCAGGGATCAACCCGCTCGAAGTGCGGGACGACGACGACGAAGAATCGGCGCCAGAGCCCGCGCCGGAGGCCGAAGCCGAGGCCTGACGCCTTCTAATACTTGTCACTATGGGCGAATTTGGCGGATAGTAATCGCCCTGTCCCGCGTTCACTGACTGCGATGCTGCTCGCCCGTCTCCTCTCCCGCATTGTGCAGATCGGCCGCCTGGGGCTGATCGATGCCGGCGGACGCCGCCAAGACTTTGGCGGCGCGACACCAGGCCCCGCCGCCACGATGCGCCTTCACGAAAAGGCGCTGGACTGGAAGTTGAGCACGCGGCCGTACCTGTACCTGCCCGAAGCCTACATGAACGGGACGCTGACGATCGAGGAGGGGACGTTGTACGACCTCCTCGACCTGTTCGCGATCAATACCAAATTCGTCGATGCCCTGCCGGTGGTCCGGTTCGCCGAAGCCGTTCAGCGCGTGCTGCGCGGGCTTCACCAATACAACCCGGCACCGAGAGCGCAGCGGAACGTGGCGCATCACTACGATCTGTCCGATCGGCTCTACGATCTGTTCCTCGACCGCGACCGGCAATATTCCTGCGCCTATTTCCTGTCCCAGGACGACGACATCGACACCGCCCAGCTCAACAAGCGCCGGCACATCGCGGCCAAGCTCTTGCTCCGGCCGGGGCAGAAAGTGCTCGACATCGGCTGCGGCTGGGGCGGGATGGCGCTCTATCTGGCGTCGGAATGCGGTGTCGACGTGACCGGGCTGACACTGTCGGAAGAGCAGCTCAAGGTCGCGCAGCGCCGCGCCGCCGCCGCCGGGCTTTCCGAGCGGGTGCATTTTCAGCTTCGCGACTACCGGGCCGAGACCGGACAATACGACCGCATCGTCTCGGTGGGCATGTTCGAGCATGTCGGGATTCGCCACTATCCGCAGTTCTTCGACAAGGTGAACGAGCTGCTCGCGCCTGACGGGGTGATGCTGCTGCATGCGATCGGCCGGATGAACGGGCCCGCCTCGACCAATGCCTGGCTGCGCAAGTACATCTTTCCCGGCGGCTATTCGCCGGCGCTGTCGGAGGTGGTGCCCCTGGTCGAACGCCGGCCGCTGTGGGTTACCGACATCGAGATCCTGCGGCTCCACTATGCCGACACGCTGCGCGCGTGGCGCGCCCGCTTCAACGAGAACCGCGACCGCATCCGCGCGATCTATGACGAACGCTTTTGCCGGATGTGGGAGACCTATCTGATCGGCTCGGAGCTGGCGTTCCGGCGCCACGACCACATCGTCTGGCAGATGCAGATCGCCAAGGGCATCGACGTCGTGCCGCGGACCCGCGACTACATGTTCGATTGGGAGCGCGAGCACCGCCAGCCTGACGAGCGCGCCGCCTGAACCGAATACGTCAGTTAGCGAATCGACAACCCGCTGATCCGGCGGCGATACCGGGACAATCCCCAGGTTCCTCCTAATTGGTTGGGCGAATCCCACCGGGGTCGCCGAGCCGCGGTGATATCTTCTCCCGATGGAAAGCACTACCTCACGAGTCACCCCGCTGCGCGAAGGCGATCTCGACCGTGTCCCCGCCCCGCCCGGCAATACCGAGGCGGAGCAGGCGCTGCTCGGCGCGATGCTGATCAACAACGCCGCCTACGGGCGGGTCTCGGACTTCCTGTTGGCGGACCATTTCGCCAACGCGGTGCACGGGCGCATCTATGCTGCGATCGGCAAGCTGATCGACCGCGGTCAGGTCGCGAGCCCGGTCACGCTGAAAAACCTGTTCGACCAGGACGGGGCGCTCGCCGAGATTGGTGGGGCGCAGTACCTGGCGCGGCTCGCGGCGTCGGCCGTCACAATCATCAACGCCGAAAGCTATGGCCGCACCGTCTACGATCTGCACCTGCGGCGGGAGCTGATCACTGTCGGGCAGGATGTCGTCGCCGACGCGTTCCGCCACGACCTCGACGACGACGCGATCATGCAGATCGAGCGCGCCGAGCAAAAGCTGTTCGACCTCGCCACCACGGGCGAGGCGGAAAGCGGGTTGCGCGAGTTCAAATCGGCGCTGACCGAGGCGATCCAGAGCGCCGAAAGCGCGTTCAAGCGCGAGGGCAAGACGGTCGGGGTCGCGAGCGGGTTTGTCGACCTCGACAAGCGGCTCGGCGGGCTGCATCCGTCGGACCTGGTCATCCTCGCCGGGCGCCCGTCGATGGGGAAAACCGCGCTCGCCACCAACATCGCCTTCCACGCGGCGAAGGCGTTTCGCCGGGCGCCGGGCGCGCCGGCGGGTGCTGCGCCGGAGGACGGCGCGGTGATCGCGTTTTTCTCGCTGGAGATGTCGGCCGAGCAGCTCGCGACCCGCATCCTCGCCGAGGAATCGGGCGTCGCCTCCGACAAGATCCGGCGCGGCGAGGTGCGGCGCGAGGATTTCGAGAAATTCGTGCTGGCGAGCCAGCGGCTCGCGGAGGTGCCGCTCTATATCGACGATACCCCCGCGATCAGCATCGCCGCGCTGCGCACCCGCGCCCGGCGGCTCAAGCGCCAGCAGGGGCTCGGCATGATCGTCATCGACTACCTGCAGCTCATGCGGCCCTCGGCCGGCGGCAAGCCGGGCGACAGCCGGGTGCAGGAGATTTCCGAGATCACCCGTGGGCTGAAGGCGATCGCCAAGGAGCTCGAAGTGCCGGTGCTGGCGCTGTCGCAGCTTTCGCGCCAAGTCGAGAACCGCGAGGACAAGCGGCCCCAGCTTGCCGACCTGCGCGAATCCGGCTCGATCGAGCAGGATTCCGACGTGGTCATGTTCATCTTCCGCGAGGAATACTATTTGTCGCGCGGCGAGCCGCTGCAGCGGCCGGACGAAGATGTGACCAAGTACAACGACCGGCACGACCGCTGGCGCCAGCGCATGGAGGAATCGTTCGGGCTCGCCGACGTCATCATCGCCAAGCAGCGCCACGGCCCGATCGGCACGATCAAGCTGCATTTCGAGGCCGAGACCACCAAGTTCGACAATTTCATCGGCCCCGACCGGGCGCCCGAGGCGCAATACTGACCAGGACGACAGACCCTGCCGACCGCGCGGGCGCGGTCCTCGAAATCGACCTTGGCGCGATAGTCGCGAACTGGCGCCTGCTGGCGGAGCGCGCCGCGCCGGCCGCCTGCGCCGTCGTGGTCAAGGCGAATGCATACGGGCTGGGGGCAGCGCCTGTCGCGCTAGCGCTGCAAGCCGCCGGGTGCCGGAGTTTCTTCGTCGCCACACTCGACGAAGGCATCGCGGTCCGGGCGGCTCTCGGGGATGTGGCGGAGATCGCGGTGTTCAACGGTCCCCTGCCCGGCACCGAGGGCGAGTACCGAGCGCACGGGCTCACTCCCGTCCTCAACGATCTGGGGCAGGTCGCGGCGTGGCGGCGGGTCAATGCGGCGGCGATGCTGCACATCGACACCGGCATGGCCCGGCTGGGCCTCTCGCCGCGCGAGCTCGCGCTGCTCATCGCCGATCCGATGCTGTGGCAGGGCATCCCGCTGACCGGGATCATCAGCCACCTCGCCTGCGCCGACACGCCGGACCATGCGCTGAACACGATGCAGCTTGCCCGGTTCGTCGCCGCGCGGGGGCATTTTCCCGGTTTGCGCGCGAGCCTCTCGGCTTCGTCCGGCATTTTTCTCGGGCGCGAATTCCACCACGACCTGGTTCGTCCCGGCGCCGCGCTCTATGGCGTCAACCCCTGCCCGGACAGCGCCAATCCGATGCGGCAAGTGATTACGCTGAAAGGAAAAATCCTCCAGGTCCGCGAGATTGACAGCGGTGAGTCGGTTGGGTACGGTGCCGCGCACGTCATGTCCGGGACGGGCCGATTGGCGACGGTCGCGGTGGGCTACGCGGATGGGTGGCTGCGCGCCCTGAGCCATCGCGGCAGCGCGGTCATCGCCGGACAGCGCGCTCCACTCGTGGGCCGGGTATCGATGGATCTCGTCACGTTCGATGTCTCGGCGATCGATCCGGCCCAGATCAAGCCCGGTGATTTTGCCGAATTGCTCGGCGGCGACTACGGCATCGACGCGGCCGCCGCCGACGCCGGCACGATCGGCTATGAGATCCTGACTTCTCTCGGCGCCCGCTATCACCGCGTCTATCATCCGGCGACCCGAGGATGATCGGCTTTCTGGCGTCGATCGGCGCGATCTTTATCGCCTTTCTCGCCGCGACCGGGCGCATCTTCCTGTTCGCCGCGCGCGCCATGGCGGCCGGAATTACCCCGCCCTACTACCCGCGCCTCCTGCTGCGGCAGATCCTGCATATCGGCTATTACTCGCTGCCGGTCGTCGGGTTGACCGCGATCTTTACCGGCATGGTGCTGGCGCTGCAGTCCTATACCGGGTTCAGCCGCTTCAACGCGGAGAGCGCGATCGCCTCGGTCGTCGTGTTGTCGGTGACCCGCGAGCTGGGGCCGGTGATCGCAGGGCTGATGGTGGCCGGGCGGGTCGGCGCGGCGATGGCGGCCGAGATCGGCACTATGCGCGTCACCGACCAGATCGACGCGCTGACGACCCTGTCAACCGACCCGCTGCGCTACCTGGTGCTGCCGCGGCTCGTCGCCGGACTGTTGACCTTGCCGGCGCTGGTGCTGGTCGCCGACATCATCGGCGTGTTCGGCGGGTATCTCGTCAGCACCTACAAGCTCGGCTTCAACATTCAAAGCTACCTCACCAGCACCACCCAGCATCTCGAGACGATGGATGTCGTCTCGGGGCTGATCAAGGCCGGCGTGTTCGGGTTTATCGTCGCGCTGATGGGCTGCTATCACGGCTACAACTCGCGCGGCGGCGCCGAGGGGGTCGGCCAGGCGACGACCTATGCGGTCGTGTCGGCGTCGATTCTGATCCTGGTCACCGATTACCTGCTGACCGCGGCGCTGTTCGGCTCATGAACGGCGCCCCGCCCAAGATCGCCGTCCGCGGCCTTCACAAATCCTTTGGCGAAAAGCGGGTGCTCGACGGCGTGGATATCGAGTGCGCCGCCGGCGAAAGCCTGGTCGTGATCGGCGGGTCGGGGACCGGAAAATCGGTGCTGGTCAAATGCATCCTGGGGCTGTTGGCGCCGGATGCGGGGTCGGTGCATATCGACGGCGTCGAGACCTCGCATCTCGGCCGCGTCCCGCGCGAAGCGCTGATGCGCAAGTTCGGGATGCTGTTCCAGGGCGGCGCGCTGTTCGATTCGCTGCGCGTGTGGGAGAATGTCGCCTTCAGCCTGATCCAGGGTCGCGGGATGGAGCGCGGCAAGGCGCGCGAGATCGCTTTCGAGAAATTGGCCGCGGTGGGACTCGGCGCCGAGGTTGGGCAGTTGCGCCCGGCGGAACTGTCCGGCGGCATGCAAAAGCGCGTCGCCCTCGCCCGCGCGATCGCCGCCGAGCCCGAGATCATCTTTTTCGACGAGCCGACCACCGGGCTCGACCCGATCATGGCCGATGTCATCAACGATTTGATCGTCAAATGCGTGCGCGAGGTCGGTGCGACGGCCGTCTCGATCACCCACGACATGGTCAGCGCGCGCAAGATCGCCGACCGCATCGCGATGCTGCACAAGGGCCGCATCGTCTGGCACGGCCCGACCGCCGAGATCGACACCACCGACAACCCCTTTGTCGACCAATTCGTCCACGGCCGCGCCGAAGGTCCGATCCAGATGGAAGTGCGGGCCGGATGAAGGGGGCCCCGCGCTACGCCTGCCAGCAATGCGGGGCGACGTATCCGAAATGGGGCGGTCGGTGCGAGGCGTGCGGCGCGTGGAACAGCCTCGTCGAGGAGACACAGCGCGCCGGTCCGCCGAAGGGGCTCGGTCGGGGCAAGGCGGCGGCGCTCGAGTTCGTCGGGCTCAAGGGCAGCACGGCCGGGCCGCCGCGCCGGCTGTCGGGCATTGCCGAGTTCGACCGGGTGTGCGGCGGCGGCTTGGTTGCGGGGTCGGCGATCCTCGTCGGCGGCGACCCCGGCATCGGAAAATCGACGCTGCTCCTGCAAGCCGCGGCGGCCTTGGCACAGCCGGATGCGCCGACCGCGTACATCACCGGCGAAGAGGCGATCGACCAGATCCGGCTGCGCGCCGAGCGGCTGCACGTCTCGGGCGCGCCGGTGCAGCTCGCGAGCGCCAGCAGCGTGCGCGACATCGCCGCCTCGCTCGACTGCCCGAGGCCGCCGCATTTCGTCGTGATCGACTCGATCCAGACGATGTATCTCGACACGCTCGACAGTGCGCCGGGCACGGTGAGCCAGGTGCGTGGAGCCGCGCAGGAGCTGATCGCGCTCGCCAAGCGGCGCGGTTTTGTGCTGGTGCTAGTCGGGCACGTCACCAAGGAGGGGCTGATCGCCGGCCCGCGCGTGCTCGAGCACATGGTCGACACGGTGCTGTATTTCGAGGGCGAGCGCGGCCACCAGTTCCGCATCCTGCGCGCGGTCAAGAACCGCTTTGGCGCGACCGACGAGATCGGCGTGTTCGAGATGGGTGACCGCGGACTTGCCGAGGTTTCAAACCCGTCCGCGCTCTTTCTCGCCGACCGCGGCGGCGACGAGGAAGGGGGCGGGATCGTCGCCGGTTCGGCCGTGTTCGCGGGTGTCGAGGGCACGCGACCGGTGCTGGTCGAGGTGCAGGCGCTGGTGGCGCCGTCGGTGCTCGGCACGCCGCGCCGGGCGGTCGTCGGCTGGGACGCGACGCGGCTCGCGATGATCGCGGCGGTGCTCGACGCGCGCTGCGGGCTTTCGGTCGGGGCCAACGACATCTACCTCAACATCGCCGGCGGGCTGCGCATCGTCGAGCCGGCCGCGGACCTCGCCGTCGCCGCCGCCCTGATCTCGGCGCTGACCGAGACGCCGGTGCCGGCCGAAACCGTGGTCTTCGGCGAGATCGGCCTCAGCGGCCGGGTGCGGCCGGTGTCGCATACCGAAGCGCGGCTCAAGGAGGCGGCGAAGCTCGGCTTTACCGAAGCGTGGATGCCGCAGCGGCGCGGGCGCAGCGCCGAGGGGCTGGCGGCCAAGCCGATCGCGCATCTGAGCGAGCTGGTGGCGCGCCTCGCCCCACGGGGACGCCGGCGCATCGCGGTGGCGGAATGAACCCACTCGATATCGGGGTCATCGCCGTCATCGCGCTGTCGGCGGTGTTCGCCTTCGCCCGCGGTTTTGTCCGCGAGGCGCTGTCGATCGTCGCCTGGGTCACCGCCGGGTTCGTGACGCTCTACGGGTTCAAGGCGGTCTACGCGTTGATCGACCCGATGGTGCACAACCCGCTGCTGTCGCAGCTCATCGCCGGGTTCGGGCTCTTTATCGGCACGCTGATCGTGATGACGATCCTGACCGGGATCGTCGCCCGCTCGGTGCGGTCGAGCGCCTTGTCGCCGATCGACCGCACGCTGGGCTTTATCTTCGGCCTGCTGCGGGGCGCCTTCGTGGTCTCGCTCGCCTACCTGTTGCTCGATGTCAGCCTGACGCCGAGCGACCGGCCCGGTTGGGTGCGCGAGGCCAAGAGCACGCCTTACCTGCAGCAGGGCGCCGACATGCTGCGCGCGATCCTGCCGGAATCGCTGAAGAGCAAGAGCGCCGCCGCGGCCGACGAGGCGATCCGGACCGTGACGCCCGCGGTCGACGCCGACAGGGCGCTGCGGGCGTTGACCAAACCGACGGCACCGGCGGCGCCCCCCCAGCCGGCGGACCCGACGGCGCCCGCCTACAATCCGGGCGAGCGGCGCGAGCTCGACCGCCTTATCGGGACGCAGCATTGATGCATGCGCGACTATGTTACACTGGTCTTACAGTCTCGGAATGGCCATATCAGATGGCGTCGCACCACGGCCTCAAGGATCGCGGATGGTAACGACGGACAGCACCGATTCGGATCATTTCCATGACGAGTGCGGCGTCTTCGGTATCTTCGGACACCCCGACGCGGGGGCGCTGACCGCCCTCGGCCTCCATGCGCTCCAGCACCGCGGCCAGGAAGCCGCCGGCATCGTGTCCTACGGCGGCAGCCAGTTCAATACGCAGCGTGGACCGGGCCTCGTCAGCGACAATTTCAGCTCCAAGGAAGTCATCGACCGGCTCAAGGGCCATACCGCGATCGGGCACGTCCGCTACGCCACGACCGGCGAGGTGATGACCCGCAACATCCAGCCGTTCTTCGCCGATTTCGAGTTCGGCGGGCTGGCGCTGTGCCACAACGGCAACCTGACGAACGCCTACCAGCTCCGCCGCCAGCTCGTGCGGCGCGGCAGCCTGTTCCATTCGACGAGCGACACCGAGGTCATCGTCCATCTGATCGCGACGAGCCTCAAGGACACGGTCCTCGAGCGGCTGACCGACGCGCTGCACCAGGTCGAGGGGGCCTATTCGCTGGTTGCGCTGTCGCAGGAAGCGCTGATCGGGCTGCGCGACCCGCTCGGCGTGCGGCCGCTGGTCATCGGCAGGCTGGGCGAGGCGTGGATCCTGTCGTCGGAGACCTGCGCGCTCGACATCATCGGGGCCGAGTTCGTGCGCGACGTCGAGCCGGGCGAGATCGTCATGATCGGCGCCGGCGGGCTGCGCAGCATCAAGCCGTTCGATCACGCGTCGAAGCGGTTCTGCGTGTTCGAGTACATC
Source organism: Allostellaceae bacterium (assembly GCA_036268075.1). Classification (GTDB taxonomy): domain Bacteria; phylum Pseudomonadota; class Alphaproteobacteria; order ATCC43930; family CGMCC-115725; genus DATARH01. The sequence continues at coordinate 16,446 of DATAUV010000016.1, forward strand.
TATTTCGCCCGCCCCGACAGCGTCATGGAGGGCAAGAGCGTTTACGAGGCGCGCAAGCAGATCGGCCGCGAGCTCGCGCAGGAGGCACCGGTGGACGCGGACATCGTCGTGCCCGTGCCCGATTCGGGCGTGCCGGCGGCGCTCGGCTACGCGCTTGAAAGCGGCATCCCGTTCGAGCTCGGCATCATCCGCAACCATTATGTCGGCCGCACTTTTATCGAGCCGACCGATCACATCCGCAATCTCGGGGTGCGGCTCAAGCACAACGCCAACCGGGCCGACCTCGAAGGCAAGCGGGTGGTGCTGGTCGACGATTCGATCGTGCGCGGCACGACCTCGACCAAGATCGTCGACATGGTCCGTCGCGCCGGCGCGACGGAGGTGCATATGCGCATCTCGAGCCCGCCGACGAACCACTCCTGCTTCTACGGCATCGCCACCCCCGAACGCGCGGACCTGCTCGCGGCGCGCTACGACGTCGAGGGGATGGCCAAATTCATCGGCGCCGACAGCCTCGCCTTCGTTTCGATCGACGGGCTCTACCGGGCGATGGGACAGGGCCGCCGCGACCCGGTGGGACCGCGGTTTTGCGATGCATGCTTCACCGGCGACTATCCGATCCCGCTGGTAGACGCCGCCGACGGCAAGGTCTCCGTGCAGCTTTCCCTGTTGGCGGAGACCGCGTGAGCATGGTCTAATCCCTCCCAGAAAATACTCGGGGAGGTGGTGATGGCGGTCGATGCGGCAATAGCCGGTGGCTATCAAAAACAGACATCGCTACGACGGGTAGTGGTCGCCGCGACGATCGGCAATGTGCTCGAATGGTTTGACTTCCTGGTCTACGGCTATTTCGCGGTCACAATCGCCCAAGTCTTTTTCCCGATCGGCAACCCGACCGTATCACTGCTGATAACTTTCGCGGCGTTCGGGCTCTCCTACGTCATTCGCCCGCTCGGTGCGGTTTTCATCGGTTCCTATACCGACCGCCACGGGCGCAAGGCGGGGCTGACGCTGTCGATCGCGATGATGATGATCGGCACGATCCTGATGTGCGTGACGCCGGGCTTTGCGACAATCGGTCTCGCCGCCCCGATCATCATCACCCTCGCCCGCCTGACGCAGGGGTTTTCGGTCGGCGGCGAGTTCGGCAGCGCCGTCGCCTTTCTCGTCGAGCACGGCAGCGACCGCAAGGGTTATGCGGCGAGCTGGCAGTGGGCGAGCACCGGGATCATCTCGGTCATCGTCTCGCTGTTCGGCATCGCGCTGACGACAACCCTGTCGCACGAGCAGCTCGTCGATTGGGGCTGGCGCGTGCCCTATTTCTTCGGCCTCCTCGTCGGCCCCGCCGGGCTCTACATCCGCTCGAAGATGGAAGAGACGCCGGCCTACATGGAGTCGCGGCGCGAGAAGGCGCCGATCCGCGAGTTGATCCGCGATCACCCGGTTCCGGTGCTGCTGGCGATGGGCGGCTCGGTCATCTCGAACAGCTCGTACTACCTGCTGCTCTACATCCCGACCTACGGCATCAAGCAGCTTCACCTGTCGGCCTCGACCGGGTTTATCGCCACGCTCGTCGGCGGCGTGATGCTCGCCGTGTTCTCACCGATCGCCGGCGCCATGTCGGACGGCATGGCGCGGCCGCGCATCATGAAGGTGATGGGATGGTTGTTCCTGCTGACGTCATACCCGGTGTTCTGGATCATGCATACCTGGCCGTCCCTCGCGACGGCGATATTCGCGGTCGGCTGGCTCAACCTGATCAAGGCCGGGTAGAGCGGCATTCTGCCATCGCTGTTGTCGGAGCAGTTCCCGGTGGAGACGCGTGCGGTCGGCGTCGCGTTCAGCTACAGCGTATCGGTCACGATCTTCGGCGGGTTTGCCCCGCTCGTCGCGACCTGGCTGATCTCCAGCACCGGCGACCCGCTGTCGCCGGCCTATTACCTGATGTTCAGCGCGCTCCTCAGCCTGATCGCGCTGGCGGCGATTTCGCGACGGGCAACGGCGAAGTAAATGGCCGGGCGCCTCGACGGCAAGATCGCACTGATCACCGGCGGCTCGCGCGGCATCGGCGCGGCCGTCGCGGTGCGGTTTGCCGGCGAGGGCGCGCATGTCGTGCTGGTCGGACGCACCGTCGGCGCGCTCGAAGAGGTCGACGACCAGGTGCGAGCGGCCGGTGGCGAGGCGACGCTGGTGCCGCTCGACCTGCGCGATTTCGTCAAGATCGACGAGCTGGCAGCGGCCCTCTACGACCGCTACGGCCGGCTCGACATCCTGGTCGGCAACGCGGCCGAATTCGGCACGTTCTCGCCGCTCGGCCACATCGACCCGAAGGGATGGGGCGAGGTCATCGACCTCAACCTCACAACCAACTGGCGTCTCATCCGCGCGATGGACCCGCTGTTGCGCGCCGCCGAGCACGGCCGGGCGATCTTTGTCACCAGCAACATCGCCCGCGCCCCGCGCGCCTATTGGGGCCCCTATGCGGCGAGCAAGGCGGCGCTGGAAGTACTGATCAAAACCTATGCCGCCGAGATCGCGATGACGCGCGTGCGCGCCAATTTGCTGAGCCCCGGAGTCGTGCGCACGCGGCTGCGCGCGCGCGTCTTTCCCGGCGAAGACCCCGCGACGCTGCCGCCGCCGGAGACCGTCGCGGAAGCCTTTGTCCGCCTCGCGCTGCCCGAGTGGGACCGCAACGGGGAGATCGTCGCCGCCAGCGACCTCAACGACACGGTTTCACAGGTGCAGCCGGAGTAGGACCGCGGGCGTCTCGCCCGCATCTGTCGACGGAAAAAGATGCGGGCGGGACGCCCGCGGTCCTTTCTTCAGGTGCGGGCGTAGGGGTTTTGGCCTTTCCGCAGCATCATCCGGATCGGCGTGCCGGGCAGGTCGAAATCCTTGCGCAGCGAGTTGACGAGGTAGCGCCGGTAGGATTCCGGCAACTCGCCGGGGCGCGACGCGAAGAGAGCGAAGGTCGGCGGCCGGGTGTTGACCTGCGTGATGTAGCGCAGCCTGAGACGCCGCCCGGCGGCGACCGGCGGCGGATGATGCTCCTGGATCGCGGCGAGCCAGCGGTTGAGCACCGGCGTCGGCACCCGCTTGTTCCACACCACGTCGGCCTCGCAGGCCGCCGCCATCAGCGCGTCGAGCCCGAAGCCGGTGAGCCCGCTGACCGGCACCAGCGCAACCCCGTCGAGCTGCGGCAACGACGCGGTCATCCGGTCCCGCAGCCGGTTCAAGGCCACGCCCTTGTCGGGCACGGCGTCCCATTTGTTCGCCGCCACGACGATCGCCCGCCCCTCCTCCGCCGCGAGGTTGGCGATCGACAGATCCTGCCGCTCGAACGGCTGCGTCGAATCGAGCACGACGATCACGGTCCCCGCATAGCGGACCGCGCGCAGCGTGTCGGCGACGGCGAGCCGTTCCAGTTGCTCCTCGATGCGCGCGCGGCGGCGCATCCCGGCGGTGTCGACGAGACGGAAATCGCGGTCGCGCCAGCGCCATTCGACCGAGATCGAGTCCCGCGTGATTCCGGGCTCCGGCCCGGTCAACAGCCGGTCCTCGCCGAGCAGCCGGTTGACCAGCGTCGACTTGCCGACATTCGGCCGCCCGACGATCGCGAGTTGCAGCGGCTTCGGGCTCTCGTCCTCCACGGCGGGCTCGGCCTCGGCAAAAAACGGCGCGAGCCGCTCGTACAATTCGGCGAAGCCCTCGCCGTGCTGCGCCGAGATCGGCACTGGCTCGCCAAAACCCATCCGATAGGCGTCCGCCAAATCGGCGAGTGCGGCCGAGGTTTCGGCCTTGTTGGCGGCGAGCACGACCGGCTTGCCGCTTTTGTGGAGCCAGCGGGCGAAATGACGGTCGGTCTCGGTGAGGCCGGCGCGGGCGTCGAACAGCAAAAGCGCGAGATCGGCCTCTTCGAGCGCCAGTTCGGTTTGCGCCCGCATCCGGCCGGATAACGTCTCGGGCGCCTCGTCTTCCAACCCCGCCGTATCGATCACGCGGAATTGGAGATCGGAAATCCGCCCCTCGCCTTCCCGCCGATCGCGCGTCACGCCGGGCAGGTCGTCGACCAGTGCGAGCTTCTTGCCGACGAGCCGGTTGAACAGCGTCGACTTGCCGACATTGGGCCGGCCGATGATCACGATCGACAAAGGCATCGCGGCCTACGCTTCGCGCCGAGAAGCCGGCTTACCGATAAGCGGAAAGATTGGCGTCGTCGGTCAAAAGGTAAAGGGCGTCGCCCGCGATGACCGGACCAAGATAACCGCCGGCCGACATGCCGATCCGCCCGAGCGGCTGGCCGGTATACGGCGAAACCGACACAGCGTCTCCGGTGCTCGACAGCGCGATGATGCGGTCGCCGCCCAATACCGGGCCCGCCCACAGGATCGGATCCTCGCGCTTCTCCGGATCGCCGAATTGGGGAAGCTGCCGCACCCAGCGCACCTTGCCGTCCTTGCGGGTCAGGCAGGCGAGCTCGTTGTCGTTGGCGAGAACATAGATGAAGTCGCCGGCGACCCAGGGGCCGTGGCCGCTGGCGATCTCCTGCTCCCACACGCGGTCGCCGCGGCGCAGGTCGATCGCCGCCATCCGACCGCTGTGGCTGATCGCGAAGACACGGTCGCGGTCGATCACCGGGCGCCCGCGGATGTCGGCAAGCCCCGACACCGGGTCCACGTTGCGCCCCGCCGCCAGGCTGTCGGACCACAGCGCCCGCCCGTTTTCGACCCTGAGCGCGAACAGCTCGCCGGAATTATACGCGACGACGACGATCTCTCCCTGTACCGCGGGGCTCGCTCCGCCGAGCAGCCCGGCGGTCTCGGGAATACCGTTATGGGTCCACAGCCGCCTCCCGTCCTCGGCGGCCAGGACGAAGAGCTCGTTGTCGACCGTCACCGCGAAGACCCGTCCGTCGGCCACGGTCGGCGGGGCGTGGACCGGCGCGTCGACCGGCTTGCGCCAGATCACGCTGCCGTTGGCGGGGTCGAGCGCCAGCACCTCGGCATACCCGGTCGCCACATAGAGCCGGTCCTTCCAGAACGCCGGACCGCCGCCGAACGCGTTGCCCTTCTCCTCGTCGGGCTTGAGGTCGACCTGCCACATCGACTTGCCGTTGCTGGCCGCGACCGCGCTGACCTGGGTTCCGCCGTCCATCGCGAAGACGGTGTCGTGCGCGATGACCGGCTGCGACATCACCTTTTTGTAACGCGAGCTGCCATCGCCGATGCTGGTCTCCCAGGCGCGGGTCAGCCCGGCCGGCAAGGCGAGATGGTACATCGCGTGGTTGGGATAGCCGCCCGGCTCGGGCCAATCGGGGTTGGTCACCGGGCGCGGCAACGTGACCGCGAGCCCCTCGAGCGCCGGGTCGGGGGTCAGCCGGTGATCGAGACCCAGCACCGAAATGCGTTCGCCGGGCAGCGGCGTTTTCTTGGTGGTGTCGCCAAACAGGCCACAGCCGGCCTCGGTCATGGACGCCAGCAGCAGAACGCCAAAATCGCGTCGGTTCATGGTCAGGATTTATCTAAAGTGGAGCGAGTGCGGCGGCCAATTGGGCGGCGCGGCTGCGCAGCCCCTCGGGCGCGGCGAGATCGTCGGCAAGCTCTTTATAGATTTTCAGCGCCGCCGGCTTGTCGCCAGCCTTGAGGTCGGCGGCCGCGGTCAGGTCGAGCGCGGTCGGGCGCCATGGCTCACCCGTTTTAGTCAGCGGCGCCAGCCGTTCGACCGCCGCCTTGGGATCGCCGTCCGGAAGCCCGCGCATCACCGACAGCAGCGTCGCCAGATCACGGAACTCGGAATCGGCATCGGATGATTTGGCGATCGAATCGTAGATCGCGATCGCGCCGGCCTTGTCGCCGCTTTCGGCGAGGAGCCCCGCCTGCTCGAACCGCGCCAGCAGGGCGTAGCCGCCGCCGGTCTGCGCGAGCGCCGCGAACATCTTTTCCGCATCGGCGTTCTTGCCCGCGCCGATCGCCGACAGCGCGCCGAAATACCGGGTCGAAACCGCCTTGCGCTCGCTGAGCTGATGCTGGCGCCAGGCCGCGACCCCGCCGGCGACCGCAAGGATCACCACCGCGCCGGCGATCACGTAGCGGCCATAGCGCTTCCACAATTGCAGCAGGTTGTCGCGACGCAGCTCCTCGTCGATTTCGCGGAAGATGTCGCTCACAAACGCCCCTGAGCCGCCCTGATGAAAGCGCGGCTACCATACCGGCTCACCCCCGGCATGGCAAACCGCGCGGCAACCAGCCGCACCGGACCGAAACTGCCCTGGACGCCTTTCACGAAATCGTCAAAATTAGTTTCCGCGGCAACCGACGGGGCGTGACGAGCGTGAAGAGTGGGATGGTCGTGCCTCTGAAGGACTACCGGGCGAGGCGCCAGACCCTGTATTTCAGTCGCGGCGAGCTGAACCAGCTCCTCGGCGTCTACAGCACCCATGTCATGCGCGGCGCGTGGCGGGATTACGCGATCGACCATCGCGACGGCCTCGCCCTGTTCTCGGTGTTCCGCCACACCCAGGAAGGCGCCACCTACACCATCGCCAAATCGATGAATGCCGGCGCCCCGGAGTACACGGTCCTCAGCGGCCGCCAGCGCCTCCGCGTCGCCCGCACCCTTCCCGAAGCGCTCGATTACTTCCGAGCCGGCCTGACGCTGGTCCCGGCAACCGCGACGTAGAATCGGACACGTAGGATGGGCTACGGGCGGGCCGCGGGGAGCATTCGGGAGAACACGCCGTCGCGCCTGAAGATGCCGTGCATCAGCGCGGCCGCGACATGCGCCGCGACAAAGCCGTAGACGGCGAATTGTCCCGCCAGATGCAGCGCGATCGCGGCCTGGGCAAGCCGCTGATTCTCGGCAATCGGCGGCGGGATCGTGACGAGGCCGAAGAGGCTCAGCGAATGGCCAGCGGCGGCGGTGTTGAGATAGCCGGCGAGCGGCATCGCCAGGAACGCAATGTAAAGGAGGACATGCGTCGCGTGGGCGAGGAATGCTTCGATCGGCCTGAGGGTGGGCGGCAGCGGCGGCGTCGGGTGACTCAGGCGCCACAGCATGCGCAGCACCATCACCGCCAGGATCGTCATCCCGATCGACCGGTGCCACAGCAGCACCCAGTCGCGCCACTCGCTGCCGCGCGGCGCCTCGGGGATCATCAGCCCCAGTGTCGCAACCGCGATCGCCAGCGCCGCGACGAGCCAGTGGAGGCCGATCGCGACGCCGTCGTATCGCCCGGCCTGGTTCACTTGGGAAACGAGACCTCGACCGCGCCGAGCTTGCCGTAATCGGCGCGAATCTTGACCCCGGGCTGGGTGAAGACCATTCCCGTGTGGGTTCCGGTCGTGACAAACGTGCCGGCCGCGACGCCGCCGCGGCTCGCGGCATGGTTGACCGCCGCGACCAGGAGGTCGATCGGGTTGCCGGCGCGGAGGCCGGTGCATTCGGCGAATTCCTTGCCGTCGGCGGTGACCGTGATCGGCGGATGGGCGAGGTCCATCCCCTCCCAGCCCGACGCGGCGGCGCCGTAGACGAGGGCGCCGTTCGAGAAATTGTCGGCCAGCACCTGAAGCCGGTCGAGCGAGCGGAAATCCTGGTAGCGCGAATCGACGACCTCGATCGTCGGGTGCATCGAGGCGATTTTGAGCACCTCGTCGCGCGTATAGGGCTGCGCCCGTTTCGGCAGCGCCTCATTGAGGCGAAACCCGATCTCGCATTCGATCGCGATGACGTGGAACCCGCCCGCCGGCATCGCGGCCGGGCTGGCGGCGATCCGCGAGGCGTAGATCGGCGCGGCGAAATGACTGCCCTCGGGCGAGATGCCGACCTTCCAGCCGCCAAAGCTCTCGCCGAGCTTCTTACCGACCGCGTCCTGGATCGCGTAGGAATCCGCCTCGGATTGCGGCCGGGCGGCCTCGGGCAGCGCCGCGATCGCGGAGCCCTTGCGGCCGGCGACCAGCGCGGAAGCGGCGGTTTCGATCTGATCGGGGGTCATCTGTGCCTCCTATTTCGGGTTGGACCTCAAACCGCGCCCAGATATTCCAGCGCCGCGGCGACGCCACCGGTCTTGTGCGGGATGCCGGCGCGGTGCAGCCCCATCTCGACGCCGCACAGCGTGCCGCACAACATCAAATCGTTGAAATGGCCGAGATGGCCGATGCGGAACACCTTGCCCTTGACCTTGCCCAGCCCGGTGCCGAGCGACATGTCATAGGCGTCGAGGATCGTTTCGCGCAGCCGGTCGGCGTCATAGCCGTCGGGCACGAGGATCGTCGTCAGCGAATTCGAGTATTCGGCCTCGTTCTGGCACAGGAGTTCGAGCCCCCAGCCCCGCGTCGCGCGCCGCGTCGCCTCGCCGTGGCGGGCATGGCGGGCAAAGACCGCCGGCAGCCCCTCCTCGTCGAGCAGCATCGTCAACGCCTCGCGCAGCCCGAACAGCAGGTTGGTGCCGGGCGTATAGGGGAAAAAGCCGGTCGTCCCCGCCTCCGTCATCGCCGCCCAATCCCAGTACGAGCGCGTCATCTTGGCCGATTTCGACGCCTCCAGCGCCTTTTGAGACACCGCATTGAAGCCCAGCCCCGGCGGCAGCATCAGCCCTTTTTGCGAGCCGCCGACCGTGACGTCGACGCCCCATTCGTCGTGGCGATAGTCGATCGAGGCGAGCGACGAGATCGTGTCGACCATCAGCAGGGCCGGATGCTTCGCCGCGTCGATCGCCGCGCGCACCGAGGGGACGTTCGTCGTCACGCCGGTCGAAGTCTCGTTATGGACGACGCAGACAGCCTTGATGCGGTGCTGCGGATCGCCCGACAGAACCTCCGAGACGCGCGCCGCATCGACGCCGTGGCGCCAATCGCCGGGAATGAACTCGATGTCGAGCCCCAGCTTCCCGGCCATCTGCCGCCATTGGGCAGCGAATTGGCCGGTCTCGAACATGACGACCTTGTCGCCGGGCGACATCGTGTTGACGAGCGCCGCCTCCCACGCGCCGGTGCCGGAGGACGGGTAGATGACCACCAGCCCCGTCGTCTGGAACACCCGTTTCATGCCGGCGACGACTTCCTTGCCGAGCCCGGAGAATTCGGGCCCGCGATGGTCGATCGTCGGCATCGCGATCGCCTGCAACACACGGTCGGGCACGTTGGTGGGCCCGGGGATTTGCAGGAAATGCCGGCCGGTATGGGCAATCTGGGTGTTTTTCATTCGACGCTGTCCCGAGAGAAAATCGCGGGATAGCTATAGCCGCGAGCGCCGGCCGCGCGAAGCCTCTTGTGCCGGCGTGCGACGAAGGTTTCGCCGCACCGCGTCCGGTCAGCCGTTCACAAAAGCCGCTCGATGCGCTGGCGGTCGAGCGGGTAGCACTCGCAGGCGATCGCCTTGAGCGCCTCGAAGTCGACGATCGTGATCTCGCCGCGGCGATAGCGGATGACGCCGGCGCGCTGCAATTCGCCCGCCGCCTCGCTGACGCCCGAGCGGCGCACGCCGATCATCGCGGCAAGAAACTCCTGCGTCAGCGACAGCACACTCGACTGAACGCGGTCGCTGGCCATCAACAGCCACCGGGCGCAGCGCTGCTCGACGAGATGCAGCCGGTTGCACGCCGCGGTCTGGGCGCTGAGGTTGAGGATGTCCTCGACAAAGCGGAGCATCACCCGCCGTACCTCGGCGTTCGTGTCGAATACCCCCTTGCAGGCGCGGCTGTTCATGCGGAGCGCGGTGCCGGGAAGTTGCGTCACGATGTGCTGAGCCGAGACCGTGGCGCCGAGCAGCGCCGACGCACCGACCATTCCCTCCGGTCCGATCATCCCGACTTCGCTGGTGGCGCCGTCCTCCATCGTGGTCATGACCGAGGCGAGCGCGTCCTCGATGAAGTAGACGTGGTCGAGCGGCGCGCCGACCGCGTAGAGCACCTGCCCCTTCATCAGCGACACGGGGTGCAGATCATCCGCCAGCAAGGCGAAATCGGCCGGCGGCAACGCCGCGAGGAGCCGGTTCCTTATCGTGCTATGCGACGACGCCAACCCTCCTCTCCTTCCGAACGAGCGGTTCCGTTTGCGCCCGAGAAAATGCGGGCGCATCTATCTACCCCAAGTAGCGTGGGCAAATTGTACGGTGGCGGACGGTTTGACGAAAAAAGGGAGAACGGTGGTCCGCGACCGGTAAACCGTTCTAGCTAAACGTCCACGATGATCCGTTGGGCCGGATTTTTACCCTTGCTGGTTTGTAAACCCCCGCCGCCGCCCGCTCGTTCCCCAATGGTTAGAAGCGGAAGTCAACTCTCTGTTTTGATGATGCGGTAATTTCGCCGACGCTGAACGCTACCGCCCGACCACCGAGCGGGCCGCCCATTGGCACGGTGATGCATCTGGATGGCCGGCGAGCGCAGCCATTCAGATGCGTCGAAACGGCGGGCGGTCGTGTGGCGCGAGAGCAAAATCCGATCCTGTCGAATCGGGTTTTGCTCTTTAATTATTTGAAATGGAGCATGTTCTTATCGGGAAAGTGGGACCACTTGTCCGGAACATGCTCTAGCCGAGTCCGTACAACCTCGCCGCGTTGTCATGGGTCAGCTTCTGCCGCAACGCCGGCGACAAGGTTCCCATCTGGCGTTCGATCGCATCCCGGGAATGCGGCCAGACGCTGTCGGGATGGGGATAATCGGAGGCCCACAGCAGGTGCCCTTCGCCAAAGAACGGCACCAGCGACATCGCCACATAGTCTTCCTGGAACGTCGCATAGATCTGGCGCTTGAACAGCTCGCTCGGCTTGGTTTCGAGCGGGATGCCGCCCTTGTCGGCCCAGAAATCCTTGGCCTCCCACAGCCGCCAGTGACGGTAGTCGAGCTCCTGCACGAGCCACGGCAGCCAGCCGGTGCCGGCCTCGGCCATGACCATCTTCATTTTCGGGTGCCGCTCGAGGATGCCCCAGGCGAACAGGTCGACAAACGGCTCGAGGAAATTCGCCATGAAGAACTTGGTGTTCTCGAACACGCTGGCGGTCTTCCCGGCGACGCGGTCGCCCGGCTTCCCGACAAAGACGGTGATGTGCCAGCCGAGGATGATCCCGGTGTCTTCGAGCGCGGTCCACAACCGCTCCCAGGCCGGGTCGTCGAGCTTGGGGTTTACGTTCGCGATCATCAGCGAGACCTGCCGCACCCCGCCCCTCTGCGCGAGGCGCATCAGTTCCTGATACGCCGCGTCCGGAGACTCGGGCAGCATCGGCGCGCCGATCAGGCGGTCGGGCGCGGCGTCGCAGAATTCCAGCAGCCAATCGTTGTAGACGCTGTAGCAGGCGACGCGCAGCGCGGGATCGTCGGTGCTGATCTGAAAGATCGGGCCGAAGATGACCTGGGTGGAGACCCCGTCGCGGTCCATGTCGGCGAGGCGCAGCTCCGCGACCGCCGGACGCCGCGCGCTCTGGTCGTGGATGCCGCCGCGGTCGAAGGCATTGTACAGCGGCTTGACCTGGCGCTGGTTGGTGGCCGGCTGCTTGCCGCCCCAAGTGCCCCACACCTTGCCGTCGCAAATCCAGACGGCCTGCCCGTCGCGCTCCTCGACACGCGGAGCGCGGTCGCGAAATGCCGCCGGCAGCCGGGTGAGCCAAAGATCCGCCGGCAACTGCCCCAGATCCATGTGATCGTCGCAGGAGATCAGACTATGCGCCATCATTGCCTCCCTTACGCCTGATCATGGTATAGCGCGTTCCGGCGCCGTTATGTAGTGTGGCCGAGCGGCGGAAGGGAGCACGGACATGAAGGTGCTGATCAAGAGCGCTTGGGGGTCCGACGAGTCGACGAAAGCCTGCTTCCCGTTCCTGCACGCCAACGCCTTTGCCGAAGCCGGCCACCAAGTGCAGATATTCTTGCTCGGCGAAGCCGTGAACCTGATGAAAAACGAGCTGATCGGCGCGTTGAAACCGGTCGGCTGGCCGCCGCTATCGGAAATCATGGCGAAGACGATCGCGCATCAAATTCCGCTGCATATTTGAACGGCGTGTTCACGGGCCCGTGCGGTTCGCGACACCGACCTCGAAGGCAAGAACGCCCGGTTTGTGACGCCGCCGGATTTCGTGGCTTTGGTCGAATGGGCGGACAAGATTTTGAGCGAGTAGACGCGTTTCCCTGCTATGCCCGCTTCAGCGGCACGTCCCAGATGTCGCTGGCGTAACCGGCGATCGTGCGGTCGGCGGAGAACCAGCCGATGCGGGCGATATTGAGAATGCTGGCCGCGCCCCACTGCTCGGGCGCCTGCCACAGCCGGTCGATCCGGGCCTGGGCGGCGCAGTACGAGGCGAAGTCGGCCGCGACCATGTACGGATCGGCATAGCGCACGGTCTCGGTGAGGTCGCGGAAGCGCCCGCCGTCGCCGTGCGAGAACGCGCCGCGTTCGATCGCCGTCAGCACCTCTGCCAGCGCCGGCGAACAGGCGATCGCGTCGTGCGCGCCCTGCCCATGCGACAGGCGCTCGGCGACCTCCTCGGCGCGCAGGCCGAAGATCACGATGTTGTCGTCGCCGACATGCTTGAGGATCTCGATATTGGCGCCGTCATAGGTGCCGATCGTGATGGCGCCGTTCAGCGCGAGCTTCATGTTGCCGGTGCCCGACGCCTCCATTCCGGCGGTCGATATCTGCTCCGACACGTCGGCGGCCGGGATGATCAGCTCGGCCAGGCTGACATTGTAGTTCGGGATGAAGACGAGCTTGAGCCGGTCGCGGGTGACCGGATCGTCGTTGATCGTCGCGGCGATATCGTTGGCGAGCTTGATGATGAGCTTTGCGCGCGTATAGCTCGGCGCCGCCTTGCCCGCGAAAATTTTTACCCGCGGCACCCAGTCGTGGTCCGGGTAGGCGCGGATCGCGTGGTAGCGCGCCACCGTGTCGAGCAGGTTCAAAAGCTGCCGCTTGTACTCGTGGATGCGCTTGATATGCACGTCGAACAGCGCGCTGGGATCGATCGTGATCCCCATCTGGTCGTGGACATAGCGGGCGAGCGCGATTTTCGCGTGGCGCTTGACCCCCGCCAGCCTGGCCTGCACCGCACCGTCGGAGGCGTGCCGCGCGAGGCCTTCGAGCCGCGAGGCGTTGTCGAGCACCGCGTCGCCGCAGATGTCGCGCACCGCCCGGGTCAGCCCCGGATTGGCCTGGTGCAGCCAGCGGCGGAAGCTGATGCCGTTGGTCTTGTTGACGATGCGATCCGGATGCAGCCGATGCAGCCGGTTGAACACCGTCTTGCGCATCAGGTCGGTGTGCAGCGCCGAGACGCCGTTGACCCGGTGCGAGCCGACAAAGGCGAGGTTGCCCATGCGCACGCGCCGCTCGGGCCCGTCGTCGATCAGCGACATCGCCGCCAGGTCGGCCATGTCGAACTGGCCGGTCTCGCGCGCCATGCCGAGATGCTCGGCGTTGATGCGGTAGATGATGTCGAGGTGCCGCGGCAGAACCCGCTCGAACAGCTCGACCGACCAGGTCTCCAGCGCCTCGGGCAAGAGCGTGTGGTTGGTGTAGCAGAACGTGCCGACCGTCGCGTGCCAGGCCTGGTCCCACGGCATGTTGTAGACGTCGACCAGCAGCCGCATCAGTTCGGCGACCGCGATCGACGGATGCGTGTCGTTGAGCTGGATCGCCGCCTTGTCGGGCAGCGAGGCGAGCTCGCTGTAGGATTCGACGTGACGCCGGACGATGTCCTGCAATGAGGCGGAGACGAAGAAATATTCCTGCCGCAGCCTCAGCTCCCGCCCGGCGGGGGTGCTGTCGCTCGGGTACAGCACCTTCGACAGCGAAGCCGCCCGCGCCTGCTCGGCGAGCGCCCCGAGATAGTCGCCGTCGTTGAACACATCGAGCCGCAGCGGGTCGACCGCCCGCGCCGACCACAGCCGCAACGGGTTGACGTGCCGCCCGCGCCAGCCGACCACCGGCGTGTCGTAGGCGACCGCCTCTACCGTCTCGTGCGGGTGCCACACGGGCCGGGTCTTGCCGCCGCCGGTGGCGACCATCTCGACCCGTCCGCCGAACAGGACCGGATAGACCCGCTCGGACCGCGGAAACTCCCACGGGTTGCCGACCGACAGCCAATCCTCCGGGTGCTCGTGCTGCCAGCCGTCGCGGATGACCTGGCGGAACAGGCCGAAATCGTAGCGGATGCCATAGCCGCAGGCGGGAATGCCGAGGCTCGACATGCTTTCCATCAGGCACGCGGCGAGGCGCCCCAACCCGCCATTGCCGAGCGCCGCGTCGGGCTCGGCCTGGCGCATCTGCTTGAGGTCGACGCCGAGATCGCCGAGCGCCGCCTCGACCACCGGGCTCAGCCGCAAATTCTCGACGACATCGGCAAAGAGCCGGCCGATCAGGAATTCGAGCGACAGGTAATAGACCCGCTTGCGCCCCTCGGCCTTGCTGATTCGGGCGACGGCGAGCCAGCGATGGATGATGCGGTCGCGCAGCGCGAGGGCGGTTGCGACGAACCAGTCGCGCGCCGTCGCCGTGCCCGGATGCTTGCCGACCGACGAGGTCAGCTTGCCGAGAACCGCGGCCTTGAAATCCTCGATGTCGCTGTCGCTCGGCGGCCCATCCGCGATCGGCGGCGACGCCGATTCGCCTGGAGCCCAATCGGCCAGATCGGGCCAGAGCGAGTCGGGATCGGGTATATCGTTGGGCATCGCGGAAATTTGCCTGCAAAACCGTGGCCGACAGGGCCGGCCGCATTCCCCACCATCCCAGTATAGGCCAGTGAAAGTTGATGCCGTATTAGCGTCGGTCGGGTGACGGGCGCGCTAAAGGGTCACAGGGTCGGAACCCATATCCCCACCGCGTGTTTCACCTCGCCGTCGCCGGGCCAGGGAGGCATCGTCACACCCAATATGTCGAGCGGCCCGCCTCCGTCGTTGCGAAACTGAAACTCGACGCCGACGGGGATCGTCAGCGATACGCCCGCCATCAGATCGCTGGTTTCTTCCCCGTCACCGCGCCGGCGCCAGAGCCTTCCCTGCCCCGCGACGACGTACCAGATTTCGTCGACCGTGCGATGGACGACGGCTTTGGCGACCGCGCCCGACGGCAGGGTGAAGAGGGCGGAGCTGCCGCCCGCGACGGCACAGAGGATGCGGACCTCGGACCCGTCCGGTGCGGCGACGAGCGCAGCCTGGCTGATTTGCCTCGTATCCCAAGCGGTTGAAGGCATATCCTCGGTTCTCCCTTTTGGATCGGGCCGCCGCCGGCGTGACGAGCCAGCTTGACGAAAACGTGTGTGGATCGCGTCCTATGCCGCTCGACAACCTCCCGACATCCCGCCTTGAGCAGCGCCTGCGCCGCGAGACGCAGGCGGAGACGCTGTTCGATCCGTTCAGCCGCGGGCGGTACTCGACCGACGCCTCGATCTACCAGATCGAGCCGCTCGGAATCGTCGTGCCGAAGACCCGCGAGGACGTCGCGACGATATTGCAGATCGCCCGCGAGGAAGGCGTGCCGGTATTGCCGCGCGGCGGCGGCACCTCGCAATGCGGCCAGACCGTCGCCCGGGCGCTGGTCGTCGACTGCAGCAAGTACATGAACGCGGTCGTCGCGCTCGATGTCGAGAACCGGCGGGTGACGGTCCAGCCCGGCGTCGTCATGGAACGGCTCAACCAGTCGCTGCGCCGGCACAAGCTGTGGTTTCCGGTCGATGTCTCGACGGGCGACCGCGCGACGATCGGCGGGATGACCGCCAACAATTCCTGCGGCTCACGCTCGATCCGCTACGGCAACATGGTTCACAACGTCCGCGCGATCGACGCGCTATTGGCCGACGGCACCGCGGCGCGGTTCGAGGAGGTTTCCGGCAATTTCGCCGAGTCGGTCGAGCCCGAGCGCTATCGCTCGCTCGTGCGAGAAATGCGCGACCTCCATCGACGGGAGGCCGACGAGATCGAGGCGCGGTTCCCAAAACTGCTGCGGCGGGTCGGCGGGTACAATATCAACATGGTCGCCGATGAGGGCCACAACATGGCCCACCTGCTGGTCGGCTCCGAGGGCACCCTCGCCTTCTTCAACGAGATCGAGCTCGACCTCGCGCCGATCCCGGCGCACCGCGCCCTCGGCATCTGCCATTTCCCGAGCTTCTACCAGGCGATGGAGGCGCCGCAGCACATCGTCAAGCTCGGCCCCAGCGCGGTCGAGCTGGTCGACCGCACGATGATCGAATTGTCGCGCGAGAACCCGGTGTTCCGCCCGATCGTCGACCGCTTTGTCCAGGGCGAGCCCGAGGCGATCCTGTTGACCGAGTTCGCCGGCGACGACCCGGCCGACAACCTGCGCCGGCTGAAGCAGCTCGTCGAGCTGATGGGCGATCTCGGCCTTCCCGGCTCGGTCGTCGAGGCGACCGACCAAGGCTTCCAAAGCGCGATCTGGAACGTGCGCAAGGAAGGCCTCAACATCATGATGTCGATCAAGGGCGACGGGAAGCCGATCTCCTTTATCGAGGATTGCGCGGTCCGGCTCGAAGACCTCGCCGAGTACACCGACCGGCTGACCCAGGTGTTCCACAAGCACGGCACCTACGGCACTTGGTACGCTCACGCCTCGGTCGGCACGCTGCATGTGCGGCCGGTGATCAATTTGAAGCAGGAGCTCGGCGCCAAGCAGATGCGCGCGATCGCCGAGGAGGCGTTCGCGATGGTGCGCGAGTACAAGGGCTCGCATTCCGGCGAGCACGGGGACGGGCTCGTGCGGTCCGAGCATCACGAGGCGATGTTCGGCAGCCGCATCGTCCGCGCCTTCGAGGAGGTCAAGGATACCTTTGACCCGACCGGCCTCTTCAACCCCGGCAAGATCGTCCGCCCGACCAAGATGGACGACCGCAGCCTCTTCCGCTTCAAGCCCGGCTACACGCAGGTTCCGATCGAAACCGCGCTCGACTGGAGCGACTGGGGCGGTTTCGCCAGCGCCGCCGAGATGTGCAACAACAACGGCGCCTGCCGCAAATCAGACCCCGGCGTCATGTGCCCGTCCTATCGCGCGACCGGCGACGAACAGCACCTGACGCGCGGCCGCGCCAATACGCTGCGTCTCGCGCTGTCAGGCCAGCTCGGCCCCGACGCGCTGACCTCGGATGCGATGCGCGACACGATGGCGCTGTGCGTGTCGTGCAAGGGCTGCCGCCGCGAATGCCCGACCGGCGTCGACATGGCCAAGATGAAGATCGAGTTCCGTCACCACTACAACAAGCGCCACGGGCTCTCCTGGCGCGACCGCCTGGTCGCCTACCTGCCGCGCTATGCCCCCTATGCCGCCCGCATCGCCGGGCTGCTCAACCTGCGCCGACCGAACGGGCTCTTGGCGCGCATCGGCGAGCGCCTGTTCGGGCTCAGCGCCAATCGGCCGCTGCCGCACTGGTCGTCCCGGCCCTACGACGCGGCGACGCCGAGCGGCAGCGGCCCGGAAGTCATGCTCCTGGTCGACACGTTCAATCGGTATTTCGAGCCCGAGAACGCCGCCGCCGCCGAGCGGGTGCTGACCCGCGCCGGGTATCGCGTGACGACGCCCAGGCCGCAAGGCCGCCCGCTATGCTGCGGCCGCAGCTTTCTCGCCGCCGGCCTGGTTGACGAAGCCAAGGCCGAGGCGCGGCGGATGCTTGCCGCGCTTGCCCCCGCGATCGCCGCCGGCACGCCGATCGTCGGCCTCGAACCGTCGTGCCTCCTGACCCTGCGCGACGAGTTTCCGTCGATGCTTCCGGGCGCCGAGACGACCGCCCTCGCCAACCGCGCCCAGCTTTTCGAGGAATTCGTCGAGACCGAGCACGCCGCCGGCCGCTTCAACCTGCCCGTCGGGGCGATGCCGGGCCGCAAGGCGCTGCTGCACGGCCATTGCCACCAGAAGGCGTTCGCGACCGCCGGCGCCGCGGTCAAGGCGCTGCAGCTAATCCCCGAACTCGAAGTGGAAACCTTCGACTCGACCTGCTGCGGCATGGCCGGCGCGTTCGGCTATGAGGCCGAGCATTACGAGATGTCGCTGCGGATCGGTGAGCTTGGCGTGCTGCCCCGGATGCGCGCCGCCCCCTCCGACACGCTCCTCGCCGCCTGCGGCACAAGCTGCCGCCACCAGATCGCCGACGCCGCGCAGCGCGACGCCCGGCACATCGTGCGGATTCTCGACGAGGCGTCGGCAGCTACCCCCCGAGTCTGATCTCGGCGGTAATCCGGTCGACGCTGGCGACGACTTCGCCGGTGGACCTGTCGAGGAGCCCTACCTGCTCAAGCGCTGCGACATCAGCGTGAACCCGCCGGTATTGGCGGCCGAGGGCGCGCGCGAGCGCCGAGACCGAGGGTTCCGGATGCGTGTGAAGATGGCGCAAGAGCCGATAGCGTTCGCCAGTCATCACCGATGCCAGCACCTCCCAGCTTTCGAAGGCGAGCACGGTCTCCTCGACATTGGCGCCACCTTCCGTTCTCCGCCAGGCATCGACAAACGCCGCCGCGTCCTCCTCCAGACTGCCCCCAACGATCACTCGAGCATCACCCATCACATCAACCCTGCTGCCGCCGTATCCGTCGAACGTCTGCCAGAAAATCTCGGATCAACTGCTCCGGCGTAGTGAACCGATAAGATTCTTCGACATCTTCGTAATGCCGGTGATCGCCCTTCCCTGGCTCGTTATCGTAGCCCACCAATCGACGACCAGAGCTCCCGTAGAACAGACTGTACTTGTACGCATATGCTCGGAGCCCCGCACCGGGTCGGGGAGAAGCCAGAGCGTCAGTTCTGCGATCGTCCCATCGTCGTAGTACCGCTTGCGATGCAGGACACGACGTGCCCGCTTCATATGACATAAATTGTCATAATTTTCCCCTCATGTCACCGCTTCACACGAACCGCGGGAACTGCTGCCCATCAGAGCCCGCGGGGGCGGGTGGCGAACGCCGAGCCGCTCGGTCGATCGTGCGCGCAAGGCCGTGATTCCTCTCCTACCTGGGCAACCTTCTAGCCTAGGATAACCCGATGGAACGCGCCCGCATCTTTCTCGATTTCTGGTTCGGCGGCCCCGACGACCCGGAACGTCATCACCACCGTCAGATCTGGTTTCGCAGCACGCCGGAATTCGACGCGGCCGTGCGCACCCGGTTTGCCGCCGACCACGATGCCGCCGTCGCCGGCCAGTTCTCGGATTGGGAGGCGGAGCCGCTGACGGCGCTCGCCCTCGTGATGCTGCTCGACCAGGTGCCGCGCAACATCTTCCGCAGCACGCCGCGCGCCTTCGCCAGCGATCCGCTCGCGCTGGCGACGACGAAGCGCGCGCTGGCTCGCGGCTTCGACCGCGAGGTGCCGGATGCGTGGCGGCTCTTCTTCTATCTGCCGTTCGAGCACAGCGAGGCGCTCGCCGACCAGCAGCGCGGGCTCGACCTGCTGCTGGCGCTGCCGCAGGTTGCGGGGCGCCCGACCGACGGGCATATGACGCGCCTGCATCTCGAAATCGTCGAGCGGTTCGGCCGCTTTCCGCACCGGAACCTGATCCTCGGCCGGGAGTCGACCCCGGCGGAACTCGCTTTTCTCGAAGAGTGCGAGCATCGTTTCGGTCAACCGTCCCACGGATAGCCTGGAGGAAGACCATGGCCATCACCGATCTCGTCGTCACCGACATCGCCAATTTCGCCGACGGCCACGAATTCGGCGCGGCGGGGGCGTATATGCGGATCAAGGGAGTCGCGCGCGGCATACTCGACCCGGCAGCGCCGGCGAATGCGGGGATCGTCGATATCGACAAGGCGGCGCGCAACGCCAAGGGGCTCGTCGAGTACGCGACCGATTACGACATCCTGCGGCCCAAGGACCCGCTCCGGGCCAGCTCGATCCTGGTCTACGACGTGCCCAATCGCGGGGCGAAGCGCATCTTCAGCCTGCTCGACGACGTGCTGCCGAGCTCGCCGGGCAGCAACGACCCGAAAGCGGCCGAGGATGCCGGGCTGGGTTTTCTGCTGGGCCGCGGCTACTCGGTAGCCTGGTCGGGCTGGGACCCCGGCGCACCGCGGGCGAACGCCAATCTCGGCGCCGATTTCCCGGACACGCTCGAAGGCGGGAAGCCGGTCACCCAGCGCATCCGCGACGAGTTCCATATCGGCACCCGAAACCCCGGCGACGGGAGCACGCGGCGCCTTGCCTACCCCGCCGCTTCGCTCGACCAGCCGAATGCGCGGCTGACCGTCCGCAACCGTGAGAGCGACGCGCGCACCGAAATCCCGCGTGGCGACTGGGAATTCGTCGATGAACGCACGATTCAACTGCTCCCCCAGGGCCGCAAGTTCGAGCCGATCAAGCTCTACGAGATCTGGTACGAGGCGAAGGGGGCGAAGGTGCTCGGCATCGGCTACGCCACCGTCCGGGACCTCATCTCGTTCTTCCGCTATCGCAGCGCCAATCGCGGCGGCATCCCGAACCCGCTGGTGTCGGGGATGAGCGAAATCCACCACGCGCTCGCGTTCGGCGTGTCGCAAAGCGGCCGGTTCCTGCGGCATTTCCTCGAACTCGGGATGAACCAGGACGAGGCCGGGCAGCAGGTCTTCGACGGCGTCTTCAGCCACGTCGCAGGCGCCGGCAAGGTCTTCGCCAACCACCGCTTCGGCATGCCCGGCCGCACCGCGACCCAGCACGAGGACCGGCTCTACCCGGAGAACTGGCCGCCTTTCGGGATGGCCGGCATCCTCAAGGGCCGCGCCGGCGACCCGAAGGTGATCGAGACCAACAGCGCCACCGAGTACTGGCAAAAGGGTGCGTCGCTGATCCACACCGACGCGGCCACCGGCGCCGACGCGGCGGGGCCGGCCAATACCCGCGCCTATCTGATCGCCGGGACGCAGCATGGCGGACGGCCGGGCGTCGATCCGCGCCCTGGGCCGAACGTAAACCCGCGCAACTGGCACAGCGCGACGCCGGCCCTGCGTGCCCTCTTTGTCGCACTGGAAGAATGGGTGACGAAGGGAACGGAGCCGCCGGCCAGTCGCGTGCCCAACGCCGCCGACCGCACCGCCGTCTCGCCGAACGAGGTGGCGATGCCGCGGGTCAAGGGGTTTGCCCACGCGCCCGGCATGAATGCGGTCGTCGTGACCCACGACTGGGTCGATCCCAACGTCGACGGCGCCACGACCTATCCGGCGCATGTCTCGGCGGTCGACCGCGACGGCAACGAGATCGCCGGCATCCGCCTGCCCGGCATCGCGGTGCCGCTCGGCACGCATACGGGGTGGAACGTCTATCGCGACCAGCCCGACGAACTCGCCGACCGCGACGGCTCGTTCATCGTCTTTGCCCGCACCAAGGCCGAGCGCGAGGCGGCGGACGATCCGCGGCCGTCGCTTGAGGAGCGCTACGGCAGCCGCGAGACATACGCCGCCCGGGTCGCGGCCGCCGCACAGGCGCTCGTCGCCGAGCGGCTGCTGTTGCCCGAGGACGCGGAGCGTTTTGTCGCGGCGGCAAGGAGTTGCGATCGCTTCTGACCCTTGCCGTAGCGGCCGGATCGGCCCAGCATCGCGGCCAAGCCGGTCACGGCGGATATTTCGGGGGAGGAAGCGATGTTCATGTCACGGTTCGCCGGCCACGCCACGGCGGCCTTGCTTGTGCTGGCCGGGCTTGGCTCGGCGGCTCAGGCGCAGTTGATGATCGTCGGCAACGACCAGAAGCCCGGCCTCGACGCCGACCGCAAATCGACAATGGGGCCGATGGGCAAGGATTCGCTGTCGATCGTCGACATGTCGAACCCCGCGGCGCTGAAGATCGTCGCGACGATCCCGCTCGACAACACAATCATCGGCCCGCCGACCAACCTGGCGATCACCCCGTCGCGGGACATCGCGCTCGTCGCGAACTCGGTCACCGTCACGGACAAGGACGGCAAGAACGTGCCGGCGCCCGACGATCGGCTGTTCGTCGTCGACCTCAAGGCGAGCCCGCCGGCGGTGATCGACACGCTGCACATCGGCAAGCAGCCCTCGGGCATGGCGATCGCGCCGAACGGCAAGCTGGCCCTCGTCGCCAACCGCGCCGACGGCACGGTTTCGGTGCTGTCGATCGACGGCAAGACGGTGAAGATGACGGGGTCGGTCGAGTTGGGTAAGGCCACCGACTCCGTGTCCGCCGTCGCGATCACCCCGGACGGCAAGCGCGCGCTCGTCGCCAAGGCCGCCGCCAACGAGATCGCGGTGCTGGCGATCGACGGCGACAAGGTCACCGACACCAAGCACGATCTGCCGACCGGGCTCTTTCCGTACAACGTCGTGATCAGCCCCGACGGCAAGATCGCGCTGACCGCCGACAACGGCAATCACGGCACCTCCGACGGCAACGCGAAATCGATCGGCGTCATCGACCTGACCCAGAACCCGATCCGGGTGATCAATCACATCGCCGTCGGCGACTCGCCCGAGGGGCTGGCGATCAGCCCGAACGGCAAGCTCGCCGTGTCGGTCGAGGCGCGCGGCTCGAACCAGCCGACCTCTAGCTGGTTCTATCACAAGGGCGGCGCCGTCAGCGTGCTGAAGATCTCGGGCACGACGGTCACCAAAGTCGGCGAGGTAACGGTCGGCCAGCTCCCCGAGGGCGCGGTCTTCAGCGCTGACAGCAGCCGCATCTATGTCGGCAATTTCCTCGATTCCGATTTGTCGGTGCTGGCAGTCCACGGGACCCAGGTGACCGATACGGGCAAGAACTTCAAACTGCCGGGTCAGCCGGCCTCGATGCGCGGAGGGCCGCAATAAGTACCGCAGACGAAATTCCCCTGCATCGGTGGCATGAGGCTGCCGAGCAGCGCGTCGCCGAACTCAAGCGCGAGTTGGGCGAGGACGATCCCAACACGCTGACCGCGATGCTCGACCTCGCCGAGATCACGTTCAACCAGGGCCGGCTGATCGCGACACGCAAGCTCGAAGAGGCCGTGGTCGCCGGGCGGACGAAGCTGCTCGGCGAAAACCACCCGGACACGCTGCGGGCGATGCGCAAGCTCGGCGTGACGCTCGGCGCCCAGGGGGAGCTGACGGCCGCGCGCGAGCTGCAGCAGCGCGTCGTCGCCGAGATGCGCGCGCTGTGGGGCGGCGAGGACTTCGAGACGCTGCGCGCCGTCAACAACCTCGCCGGCACCTTGGCGGCCGCCGGCAACCTGGCGCAGGCCGAGGCGTTGCTTGAGGAGACGATAGCCACATCGTGCCGCGTCCTCGGCGACCAGCATCCCGACACGCTGACCGCGATGGGCAACCTCGCCTCGGTGCTGTGGCAGGCTGGCAACGAGGAAGGCGCCTATTCGCTGCAATACCAGGTCGCCGAGCTGTGCCGCGCCGTGCTCGGCCCCGATCACCCGTCGACCGAGCTGGCGCAGGCGACGCTGACGATGATGGAGCACACGATCGACGTGTGGGCGCGGCCCGTTTAGCGGGGTCCGAGCAGCGCGCCGCGGAACCGCTCGCGGCAGGCGGCGAGATCGAAATTGCGCTTGAACGCCGGCGGGTCGGTCGGGGTGACCTTGAGCACGACAAAGGCCGCCCCGTTGCCGTCGCGCAGCATTCGCGCACCGTCGGCGAGGTCGCTTTCCGCCCCGACCGTGCGGGTGCGCTTGATCCCCGCGCCGGACGCCATCTTTTCGAGGTCGACGCCGAGGCTGGTGTGGCTCTTCTGGTAGCCGGTCTCGCCGTAATGTCCGTTATCGACGCACAGCACCGCGAAATTGGCCGGGTTCATGATCGCGACGGTCGCGAGCGCGCCGATGTTCATCAACAGTTCGCCGTCGCCGGTCACCGCCAGCACGCGCTTGTCGGGCCGCGCCAAAGCGAGGCCGAGCCCGATCATCACCGCGCCGCCCATCGCGCCGCCCATCGTGTAGATATGCGCGCCGTCGCGGGTGAGGGCCGCGATGTCGCGCGCCGTGCCGGCGAGCCCGGTGACGAAGAGGAAATCCTCGTGCCGCCCGATCAACGCGGGCACCGCGGTGCGGCGGTCGAGGATGAAGCCGTTGGCGGCCGCCGCCGCGAAATCGATCTCGGCCATCAGAACGCCTTTGCCCCCAATAGTTTCTGCGTCAGCAGCACGGCCACCGCGTTGCCGCCCTGAAACACCATCGTCAGCGCGGCGCCGACCGTCGGGATCACCTCATCTGGCGTGTCGACGCGCATGACGATGCATCCCATCTCCTTCAGCACCGGCTCGACCGCCTGCCCCATCGGGAATTGCCACGGGTTCCCCTCGCCGAAATCGCCGCGCATGCTGAGGATGGTGAGAAACGGAAAGCGGCCGCCCTTGATCAGCGACAGCATGTTGACGCAGTTGCCGGCGCCGCTCGACTGCATCAGCAGGACCCCGCGCGCGCCGCCGAGATCGGCGCCGGCAAGCAGCGCCACCCCCTCCTCCTCGGTGGTCAGCGCAACCGAATGCGCCCCCGCATCCGCGAGCGAGCGGTCGATCAGTATCCGATGCCCGGCGTCCGGCACATAGGCGAACTGGGTCACGTTGTGGCGGCGCAGCAGATCGTACAGCGCGTCCTGCCACCGGCTCCCCTCTTCCATCCTCGATTCCTCCGTTGGGGCTGGGCGGCGCATGTTATAGTTCCCGCACCGAAACCACATCGGAAAACGAGGCTGCGATGAAGATCAGGATCGATTGGTGCAAGCCTTGAAACTATGAGCCGAGGGCCCTCCGTGCGAGGGACAGGTTGATGGACAAATACGGCGCCGAAGTCGAGTTGGTACCGGGCGTCGGCGGCGTTTTCGAGATCACGGTCGACGGGCGGCTGGCCTATTCGAAAAAGGCGACCGGCCGGTTTCCGACCGACGAGGAGGTCGATGCCGTCGGCGGCGGCTGAGCCCTGATACACCGGCGGCGCAGCTTCGGCCGCGTCGCCGGTGTTTTTAATCTAACCAATTAGAATGCAAACAAAAATCTCCGAGAAACAGGTCTCGAACCGGGTATTTCACCGAATAAACCGCGACAGCGCGAACCTGGACCTGGCGCTTAACGGTTCATCAAGCATTGACGTGCAAATTTGGGTCGTCGGCCAGGTAAGGAGACCCGAATGTTTGCCACATTGAAGAGCCTGTTCAAAAGCGAGGATGGCGTTACCGCGATCGAGTATGGTCTGATCGCCGCCCTCATCGCGGTCGCCGCTGTGACCGTGATGGGCACCGTCGGCACCAACCTCAGCGCGACGTTCACCAAGATCGCCGCCGGCCTTTAAGCCGCGCACGATCAAAATCTCAGCAAGAAAACGCCCGGCGGCAACGTCGGGCGTTTTTCGTTGCGCGTGGCCGAACTCCAATTGGACCGGTCACTTCATTCCCTCGCCACCCCCGCCTTCGCGGGAATGACGACACGGAAAGCGGAAACGCCGGTTCTAATGCGTTAGATAGGCCGTCTTGACGGCGGACTGGAACAGCGCGCTCATCGCCGCAGAGATGTCGCCGTCGACATTGACTTGGAAGAACAGACCCGGAGACGCGCAGCTCTGCATGTTCGAGGCGATCTGCGGCTGAAACGGGGAGATATAAGTGGTGTACCATTGGTTAGTCGGCAGCGGCAGGTACTGGGTGTAAAGCACCGCGATGCGGATGCCGCGGTTCTTGATCTTTGTGCACCAGCCATTGTCCATCAGCGATTGCTGGCGGTTGCCACCAACATTTTCATCCTCGACCCCATCGGTCACAAAGAACAAGACTTCTTGAGGTGTGTCTCCCCTGGCGTTGGTGCCGTTGCCCGGGGCCACCATGACCGAATTTATGTTGCTCATCGCATTATCGTAATTGGTGTCGACATCAGTGGGATTGTCGCTCTGAGTACAGGGCGAGGGGCCAGGACATGTGAGAATGTTGTTGGCATAGACCTCGAGCATTGAAATCGTCGCGGCCGATGCCTCTGCGCTCGAAAGGCTCGATGTCAGAGTCTGGTATTTGTTGAAATTGATGTCGAACGTATAGATCGCCATTCGATATTTCGCGTTATTCGATTCCTCGGTCGTCTGCGCGGTAGTCATCAGATTTGAGGTGGCTGACGTAAGCAAATCCATGCGCAGCGTCACCCCGAGATTACGCGCTAATTGATAATTGTCGATGGTAGAATCAACTTTTCCTTGTGTGTTTTTATTGCCGAGATTATCCTTCGCCGGATCCGATTGGTGGCACCCGAAACCGCACCCGCACCCGGTCGCATCGCATTGGCTCTGCGTATTGGCCACCATCATGTTGATGCCGTCGGTCGTCGCCGCGATCGCCATCGACGGCGATGAATCGAGCAGCAGGTAGAAATCGATGTTCGGGGCACCGCTGGAACTCGCGGTCGCGGTTACAGAGACCGGGATCGAGTTCTCGATCACTCCGAGAAAACTGGCCGCGATCGACCCGCTCGCGGTGACGACGACGGTATAGGTCGTGCCCGAAGCGCTTGCATTGACGTTGGTCGTCACGCTGCTGCTCGGCGGCAGCTCGCTCTTCGCGTTGGCGATGTAGGCCGTTGCCAGCGATTGGGCATTGGTTTGCGAGCCGGTGTTAAGATACTCGGTGGCGCCGGCCAGGGCCGCCGCGTCGGCCGCGCTTTGCAGCGCCAGTTTGAAGTTGAGGCCGCGCGCGAAATCGATCGCGGCGCCGCTCGCCGCCGCCAGCGCAAGCAGGGAGAACGCCATCATCATCATGACGCCGGCGCGCGTGTCGCGGCCGAGGTCGCGCGCCAAACCGACTACCGGCCAAGCCGCGATCCGGCAAAGGCGACGCAACGGGTTCAGCATCAAATGCTTGGCAAACTTGCTCACGCGCGATACCCGACGGGTAGTCTCAACACACCCGCCATTCCGTCAGAGAGAAGTTGTCATTCCGTTAAGGAATAGCGCGGCCCGTTAAGGAATAGCGCGGCTTAACCCTTGGCGGCGATGCCGGCCGCTAGCTGCAGCTTCCGGCCAAGCCTGACGCGGTGTACGAAACCTTCGGCACGTTGCGCGGGATCGCGTAGGCCTGGAAGGTCATCGTAATCGGCGAGGTGATGAAGTAGTTCAGGGCCGAGGTGAAGTTGTAGGTCCCCATGACGACGATTACGCTGCCGCTGGCGACGCCGAGGGTAGAAACCGCGCTCTTCAGGGTCGCGTTGGTGATCTTGCTCGCTTTGTTGCATCTGACCTGCCAGGCAACGGCCGCGCCGGCGCCACTCGAGTTGAAGGTGACGCTGGCGACGTTGAGCTGGAGCGCCGTGCTCGTGTTCGGCGCCATGATCATCCCGCCGGCGGTGTAGAGGTTATCCAAATCGCTGGTGCCGACGCCGCCCGCGGCCACCGTGGTCTGGCCGACGAGGTCGGCGATCGAGCTCGCCGCATCGATCAGCTTGTAATAGCAGATGACCGCCTGGGCGATTTCGTACACGCCGAACACCATCATGCACAGCACCGGCAGCGCGATCGCGAACTCGATCGCGACCGCGCCGGCTCGGTCGCCCAGGACCGCTCGGAGCACCCGGCGCCACATCAGAACGGCTCGTTCTGGAAGATGACGGTCGATGTCAGCAGCGCGGCGCCGTAGCTGCCGCCAATCAACTTCGCCATCCACGGCGTCAGAAAGGCGTAGTTGTACGTGACGGTCACGATCACGATCTCACCCGGCGAGCCGGCGTCGAAACCGGCGCTCGCCAGACTGCCGTCGGTGTTGCGCGCAAGCGCCGTGTTCATGCCGATGTCAGCCTCGGACCACTGCCAAAACGCTTGGGACTGGTACAGGATCGAGGTACACGGGATCACCCACGACACGTCGTTGCAGACCAGTTTTGAAAAAGAGCTGGTCGGGCTGCTGGCGACCTGGACCTGGCCGGTGCGGATCTGGCGTGCGGCGTCGCGCGCGGCGTTGTCGAGCACCGACTCGAGGAACAGGGTGTATCCGACCTCCAGCGCACCCAGGATCATCATCACATACAACGAGCCGATGAGACCGAATTCGATGGTGGCCATGCCGCTCTCGCCTAGCCGGCCCCAAATCCGTCTCACTCTGCCCATTCAAGCATCTCCTGCGCCGGCCTCACCCGGAACGGGGTCGGGCGCCGTCGACCGGAAGCGCGGATCGTGCGCCGTGTTTGTTAACGAACGGTAAGGGTACGAGGGACTTAACCTGCCTCGCCAGGCACCCGCCGGCTGACGCGATTATCCGTTCGTTAACCAACGGCGGTCAGGATGCGCCGGGTCATCACCCGGAGTTTTTCATGCCCGTGCGGTTCGGCGCCTTGACTGTTTCTGCCCCGTCACCGTCGGGCTTTGGCATTCTCGCGGCGCGTACGAGCGTGGAGCCGTCGCGATGACCGCGGCTGTGCATTACCTCACGCTCGCCGGGTTCGCCGGGCTGATGGCGGTCGCGGCGTTCGAGGATTTCCGCCGCTTTACGATCCCGAACTGGCTGACGCTGGGGCTCTGCGCGCTGTGGCCGCTGTCGCTGGTCGCCGTGCCGAGCCTTTCCGGCGCCCTCGCTTCGCTCGGTTGCGCCTTGATCGTCTTTCTGATCGGCGCCCTCCTCTTCGCGCGCGGCTATATCGGCGGCGGCGACGTCAAGCTGCTGGCCGCGGCGGTGTTGTGGGTCGGGCCGGCGGGGCTTTCGAGCCTCTTGATCCTGACCGCGCTGTTCGGTGGCGTGCTGGCCCTTATCCTGCTGTCGCCGATCGGCGCCTATCTCGTGGCCGGCGCTCGGGCACAGCTCGGCTCGGCCGCAGGCCTCGCGCCGGCGATCGAATCGACGCCGGTGCCGTATGGCATCGCCATCGCCGCCGCCTCGCTGATCGTCATCCTTCCCCCGCAGTTCAACTGAACGAGCCATGCGCGCCCGCACCCTGATCCTCCTTCTCGTCGCCGTCGTCCTCGCCGGCGGCACCGCCATGCTGGCCCGCGCGTGGCTGGCCGCGCAACGCACCCAGGCGACGGCCGAGGCCGCGCCGGTCGCCTTGCCGGCGCCGGTCAAGTCGGTGCTCGTCGCGCATCATCCGATCGAGCGCGGCGAGATCCTGAAGCCGGCCGATTTCGCCTGGCAGCCGTGGCCCGAAGGCGGCGTCGACAAGGCCTATTTCGTGCTCGGCACGCGCACGCCCGAATCGTTCACCGGGTGGGTGGCCCGCTATCCGATCAGTCCCGGCGAGCCGGTGACCGCGACCAAGATCGTCGCCCCGGGCAGCCGCGGCTTTCTCGCTGCCGTGCTGCGTCCGGGAATGCGCGCCGTGTCGGTTACGGTCAACGCGACCACGGGTATTTCGGGGTTCGTCTTTCCGGGCGACCAGGTCGATGTCGTGATCACCTATCCGGTGCCGAATTTCTCGTCGGCAACCGCGCCCGGCGTGCAGATCCAGCACAAGGCGTCGCAGACGATCCTGCACGACATCCGCATCGTCGGCATCGATCAGCGGCTCGAGACCAAGGCCGGCGAGGCGGTGCTCGCGCATACCGCGACGCTCGAAGTAGATGCCAAGCAGGCCGAGGAAATCGCGCTTGCCGAAGATATGGGCAAGCTGTCGCTGAGCCTCCGCGCGCTCGCCAAGAACGATGTAGGATTTCAGCAGGCGAGCGTGACCGACGGGGGTGATTCGCACGTCAATGACGGACCGCCGTCCTACACCCTCGACAGCGAGGTTAGCCCCTTACTACCCAAGCCCTTAACGAGCAATGATAACTCCAACGGCGGTGCGGTCACTATCTTGCGGGGCGGCGGCAAAGCGGGCGATTCTTCTGGTGCACAAGCTGCGCCCAGAGGTTCGTGATGCGGAAATTATTGGTGTTGGCTGCCGCAGGACTAGGTTTTATTGCATTTGCTTCGAGTGACGCCGCCGAATTGGTAACGCCGGCCGGAGGCAACGCGCCTCAACCGGCCACCGGCGATACGAGCGGCAAGGCAAGGCAGACCGGGCCGAGCGACAGCGCGCTGGCGGCAATGCGGCAGATCCCGCCGGGCGGCGCGCCGATCCTGCTCGAGGTCGGCAAGGGCACGCTGCTGCGCCTGCCCCGCCCCGCCTCGACCGTCTTTATCGCCAACCCCGATATCGCCGACGTGCAGGTCAAGTCGCCGGCGCTGATCTACATGAGCGGGAAGACACCGGGCGACACGGTCGTCTATGCCGTCGACGCCGACGACAACGTGATGCTCCATTCGCCGGTCCGGGTCGACCACGACCTGTCTCGCCTGCGCCAGTCGATGAGCTCGCTGATGCCCGGCGAGCACATCACCGTGAGCTCGGTCGACGGGTCGGTGGTGCTCGGCGGCAGCGTCTCGACCGCCAACCGCGCGGAGAAGGCGCGCACGCTGGCGGCGGCGCTCACCGGCAACAGCAAGGACCAGCCGATCGTCAACGACATGTCGGTGGTGACCCCGAACCAGGTCAATCTGCGGGTCAAGATAGCGGAAGTGAACCGCAGCGTACTCAAGCAGCTCGGGGTCGATTGGAGCAAGATAGGCACCACCACACCGGGGCCGGCCGTCAGCATCCAGACCGCGAACAACCCTTCCCCGCTGGTCAACGACATCACGATCGGCAAGTTTCCGTCCCTGCTTGGGCAGCAGCTCAGCGCGACCATCACCGCGCTCACCCAGGAAGGTCTGATCACGACGTTGGCCGAGCCCAACCTGACCGCGCTTAACGGCCAGACCGCCAGCTTCCTCGTGGGCGGCGAATTCCCGATCCCGATTGGGGTTCAGCCGTCGGGTGGCATCGGCCCGTCGCAGATCACAATCGACTTCAAGACGTTCGGAGTATCGCTTGATTTTACGCCGACGATTCTCGACGCCAACCATCTCAACCTGAAGATCCGGCCGCAGGTCAGCGCGCTCAGTGCGAATGGCGCGGTGCAAATCAACGGGTTCACTATTCCGGCGCTCACGGTGCGGCGCGCCGAAACCACGGTCGAGCTCGGCAGTGGGCAGAGCTTTGCGTTGGCGGGACTGCTGCAGAACACCACCGAGCAGGATGTCTCCAAGGTGCCGTGGTTGGGCGATGTGCCAATCCTCGGCCAGCTCTTCCGCTCCGACAAGTTCCAGCACAATGAGAGCGAGCTGGTCATCATCGTCACCCCTTATCTGGTGAGGCCGTCGAATGTCGCGCTCGCGGCGCCGACAGACGGCTACGTCTCGCCGCATGACGTGCAGCGCGTGATCAACGGCGAGACCTATCGCCAGGGGCTTCCCAACCCGCCGCGTGGGCCGGTCGAGCCCGGCAGTCAAGGCCTGATCGGTCCGGTCGGGTTCCGGTTGGATTGAGGGAGGGAGGGAACGATGAAAATGCACCCCACCCTGCTCGCCACCGCCCTGCTGCTGACGCTCGCCGCCTGCGGCTCGCCGGTCTCCGACTACACGTCGAGCGAGGCGGCGAAGCAGTTGACGCTCAACGATGCGTCGCACAGCTTTGTCGTGCGCTTCATCCCCGGCTCCGATCGCCTCGCCAGCGGCGACGCCGCCCGGCTCAGGCGCATGGCCGCCACCGGCGCGATCAGGGCGAGCGACCGCCTCGCCGTGTCGCCTGCCGGCCCCCCCGGGCTGGCGGCGCGCCGGGTCGTGACGCTGTCCTCCGAGATGCTGCGTTATGGCATAATCGTGTCGCCGGTGGCGCTTGCCGAGGTGCCGCGAGACAGCGCGATCGTCGAGGTCGGCCGCTATCTCGTGACCCTGCCGCCATGCCCCGATTGGAGCGGCCCCGCGGCGGCGGATTTCACCAACATGAGCAGCAGCAATTTTGGCTGCGCCACGGTCAGCAATTTCGGTGAGATGGTCGCCAGCCCGACCGATCTGGCGAGCGGCCAGCCGCTCGGCCTGGCAGCGGGCATGCCCGCCGCGGCGGCCGTCAACCGCTACAAGACCGACAAGGTCATCCTGCCAACCCCCACTTCCAGCCTGCCGCTCGCCGCGCCTTCGACTGCGGCGCCCGGCGCTGGGAATTCATCAGGGAGCTAAGTATGAGCGCCGGGAGCGCAGCAGCGGCAGCAGCCTCACCCCCCACCGGAAAAAAGGTCGAACGAGAAGGCATCGTCACGATCCTTCAGGATCAGGCGACGCTTGATCGGGTTCAGGGGATCACCCGCGAGCTTCAGTTGGACGATGAGCTGATGGTCGAGGCGAGCCTCGACGCCGCGCTCGGCCGCATCCGTGAGGGGCTGCAGCCGCGGGTGCTGATCCTCGACCTGTCCGAATCAACGGCGCCGATCGTCGAGATCAGCGCTGCCCGTGCGGTTGCCGGCGCCGAGGTCAAGATCCTCGCGCTCGGCGCGGTCAACGATGTCGCGCTGTTCCGCGACCTGCTCGCCGCCGGCGCCAACGACTACCTGGTCAAGCCGCCGAGCCGTGAATCGCTCGCCTCTGCCCTGGAAAAGCAAAGTGCGGGCGGCGGCGGCGGCGCCGGCGGGCTCGGCCAGGTCATCGCCTTTATCGGCAGCCGCGGCGGCGTCGGCACGACGACCAACGCGGTGTCCTGCGCCTGGCTTCTCGCCGAGCAGCACAAGGAGCGCACGGCGCTCGTCGACCTCGACCTGCATTTCGGCACGGTTGCCCTCTATCTCGACACCGACCCCGGCAGCGGGCTCTGCGAGGCGCTGGAGCAGCCGTCGCGCATCGACAGCCTGTTTGTCGAGCGGGCGATGGTCAAGGTCTCCGACACGCTGCGGATCCTGGCGGCCGAGGCGCCGGTCAGCGACCCGCAGATGATCGACACCGGCGCCATCGACGTGCTGCTGTATGAGCTGCGACGCAAATTCGCCTGGGTCGTCATCGACCTGCCGCGCGCGGTGACGCCGACACAGCGGGTTGTCCTCGCCGCGGCCAGCCACGTGATCATGGTCTGCGACCGGAGCCTCTCGGGCCTGCGCGACACGATCAGGCTGCAAACCCTGATCCGCGAGCGCGCCCCGCAAACCCGGCTGATGCTGGTCGACGCCGGCGCCACCGGCGACCGCGCCGCGGTCGGCAAGAGCGAATTCGAGAAGGCGGCGGGCAAGACGCTCGACGGTGCCATCCCCTATGACGTCAAGGCCGCCGCCGCCGCGGCCAATTCCGGCCAGCCCCTGCCGCTCGCCGCGCCGCGCAGCGCCGTGACCAAGGAGCTGCAACAGATCGTCCAGACCCTGACGACGCCGGTCGAGACGCAGAAGAAGCGCAAGTTCGGGTTTGGCCGATGGTAGCGCTATTCCGGCGGCCGTCCCAGGAAGGCGGCCTCGACGCTCGGATCGCCGAGCTCTCCGCCCGTCGGGCTCGGGTCGATCCCGCATCGACCGCCGCGCCCGCGACGCCGCCCGGCGACCAAGCCGAGCGGCTCGGGCCGCCGCGGATCATGCTGCCGACGGCCGCCCCGGTGCCGATCGACGTCGCGACCTCGATCGAGGATCAGCTCGCGACCGCAAAAGAGCAGCTCATCAGCCGCCTCAGCACCGAAATTCGGCCGGAGCGGCGCGCCCTGTTGAGCCGCGGTGAGCTCGCCAAGCTCGTCGACGCGGCGGTTCAGGCCTATTTCGTCCGAAACGGGGTTGATCCGAACCCGCTCGCCCGCCGCGACCTCGTCACCAACATCATGCAGGTGCTGCTGCAGTCGACGACACCCGAGGCCGAAGAGAATGCGGCGGTCCGCCGGGGTCCGCACCGCGCCGCGATCGAGTCGGCCAAGGCGCAGATCCAACCGCTCGTCCTCGAGCACATGGATGTCGCCGCGGCCGCCGAAATGCCCCGGCCGGCCTTCGAGGCGCAGCTCACCGGCTGGGTCAAGGAACTGCTCGCGGAGACCAAGCTCCAGCTCAACTTCGTCGAGCAGCGCGAGCTCGTCGAATCGCTGATCGCCGACATGCTCGGCCTCGGCCCGCTCGAACCGCTGATGAGCGACGAGACCGTGACCGACATCATGGTCAACGGGCCGAAGCAGGTTTACGTCGAGCGTAAAGGCAAGCTTGAACTGACCGAGGTCGTGTTCCGCGACGACGCCCATCTGATGAACGTCGCGACGAAGATCGTGACGCGCGTCGGGCGCCGCATCGACGAGGCTCGGCCGCTGGTCGACGCCCGCCTCAGCGACGGCAGCCGCGTCAACATCATCATCCCGCCGCTGGCGCTCGACGGCATCTCGATGTCGATCCGCCGATTTTCGAAGAAGACCATCACGCTCGACATCATGGCGCAGAACGGCAACATCTCGCCGGCGATGGCGACTTTTCTGAAGATCGCGTCGCGCTGCCGCCTCAACATTCTGATCTCGGGCGGCACCGGGTCGGGCAAGACGACGCTGCTCAACGCCATGTCGCGCATGATCGACGCGCAGGAGCGCACGGTCACGATCGAGGATGCGGCGGAATTGCAGCTTCAGCAGCCGCATGTCGTGCGCCTCGAAACCCGCCCCCCCAACCTCGAAGGCGGCGGCGAGGTCAACATGCGCGACCTCCTCAAGAATGCCCTGCGTATGCGCCCCGACCGCATCATCATCGGCGAGTGCCGCGGCGAGGAAGCGCTCGACATGCTGCAGGCGATGAACACCGGTCACGACGGGTCGATGAGCACGGTTCACGCCAACACGCCGCGCGAGGCGCTGACGCGGCTTGAGAACATGATCGGGATGAGCGGCATCAACCTGCCCTCCAAGGCCATGCGCACCCAGATCGCCGCGGCAATCCATATCATCTGCCAGGTGAACCGCATGCGCGACGGCATCCGCCGCGTCACCCACATCATGGAAGTCGTCGGCATGG
Organism: Allostellaceae bacterium; assembly: GCA_036268075.1. Classification (GTDB taxonomy): domain Bacteria; phylum Pseudomonadota; class Alphaproteobacteria; order ATCC43930; family CGMCC-115725; genus DATARH01. Next base: position 51,090 of record DATAUV010000016.1, read on the forward strand.
AAGGGGACGTAATAACGACCCAAGAGCTGTTCAACTTTCAGTTTCAAGGCGAGAGCACGGACGGGAAGCTCCGCGGATCATTCCATCCCAGCGGCATCCGTCCGGCATTCCTGCCGCGGGCCGAATACTATGGACTCGACCGCACCCTGCTCGAGGTGATCTGAGCGATGTTCGGCGGGCTCGATGCTTCGCTGGTGATTCCGCTGGGCCTCGGCCTGGTGATCGTCCTGCTATGCGTGGTGATCGGCGGAGCGGTGCTCAACGCACCCATGGCGCGGCGCTACAAGCGGCGGCTCAAATCCGTCACCGCCCGCAAGCGGGGCATCGTCACGACGGCGGGCTCGCTGGAGACGAGGTCGCTGTCGCGACGCGAGCGGTCGACCGTGATGGATCGGATCGCCAAACGCTGGCTGCCGCATCGCGACCTGCTGGTGCGGCGGCTGGAAAGGACCGGACGGACGATCGGCGTCGGCCGGTACCTGACGATCTCGCTCGGCGTGATGGCGGCGACCGCCCTGCTCTCGTTCCTTTTCCTGCCACGCGTCGGCCCGTTCGGCGCGCTGCTGCTTGGTCTCGCGGGCGGCGCCGGATTGCCGCATATCCTGATCGGACGTATGGGCAGCAAGCGCGTCGCCCGGTTCATCGCGCTGTTCCCCGAGGCGATCGACTTGATCGTGCGCGCGCTGAGGTCGGGGCTGCCGATCAGCGAGGCGCTGATCAACTGCTCGCACGAGATTGGTGACCCGGTCGGAACGGAGTTCGGCTCGATCGAATCCGGGATGCGGCTCGGCCGCGATCTCGAAAGCCTGTTATGGGAAGTGTCGAAGCGCATCGACGCACCCGAATTCAAGTTCTTCATCATCGCGCTTTCGGTCCAGCGCGAAACCGGCGGCAATCTGGCGGAGACGCTGGCAAATCTCGGCGATGTGCTCCGCCGCCGCCGCACGATGCGCAAAAAGGCGCGCGCGATGGCGAGCGAGGCGCGCACGACCGCGAGCATCCTCGGCTGCCTGCCGCTGCTCGTGACCGGCGCGCTGATGATGACCTCGCCGACCTACATCATGCTGATGTTCATGGACCCGCGCGGGGTCATTCTGATCGGGGTCGCGATCGGGATGCTGATCACCGGCATCGGGATCATGGTGAAGCTGGCGAGATTCGACATATGAACTCGATGGACCACTTTACCGCGGACAAATTCGAGTTCGATCGATACCTGCCCTACGGCGTCACCGTCGCCGACGTGATCGCGCTGCTCGCGGCGCTTGCGGTGTTCGCGGCGTTTTTCACCGTGTGGAACGCCCTCCGCGCTACCTCGCCGTTCGAGCGGCGGTTCGCCGACATCGTGAACCGAAAGGAGAGTCTGCGCCAATCCGCCCTCTCCTCGCGCCGCCAGCGGCAAAAGATCAGCCCCGCCGGGCTCATGCACGAGGCGGTCAAACGGCTCAACCTGTTGCGCTCCAAGCACGCGACCGACGCGCGGCTGCTGCTGATGCAGGCGGGGCTGCGGTCGCGCGACGCGATGGTGCGCTATCTGTTCGCGCGGCTGTGCCTGCCGCTGGTCTGCGCGATGGCCGAGATGGCCGATGCCTACACGATCCACCTGCTGCCGATCCCCCCCAACTACCGTTTTGTCGGGGCGCTCGGCGCCGCGCTGATCGGTTATGTCGCGCCGGCGACGGTGCTGCGCAACATCACCGCGCGCCGCACGGCGCGAATGCAAAAGGGGCTGCCCGACGCGCTCGATCTCATGGTGATCTGCGCGGAGGCGGGGCTCAGCCTCGACGCGACGCTGAACCGCATCTCACGCGAGCTGGAGGCGACCTGGCCCGAGCTCGCCGAGGAGTTCGGCATCACCTCAGCCGAACTGACCTTTCTGCCGGACCGCCGCCAGGCCTTCGACAATTTGAACGCCCGAACCAACATGGCGTCGATCCGCGGCGTCGTGAATACCCTGCTGCAGACTGCCAAGTTTGGCACGCCGCTCGCCCATTCGCTGCGCGTGCTGGCCGCGGAATTCCGCGACGCCCGCATGATCAAAGCCGAAGAAAAGGCCGCCCGCCTGCCGGCGCTGCTGACCGTGCCGCTGATCCTGTTCATCCTGCCGACGCTGTTCATCGTGCTGCTCGGCCCTGCCGCGCTCGGCATCATCGACACGTTTTCGGGCAATCACGGGGGACCGAAAAAGATCACGGTCGTCGTCCACGATGGCGCCCAGGGCGATGAGGCCCCGGACCAGACGCAGATCACCGAGGTGCATGTTCAGGACAAGCCGGACAAACCCGGCGCGGAAGCCCTGCCCCCCGCCTCGGTGACGCCGGCCGCGACCCAGGGTGTCGTTGGCCAGCCCATGGCCGTCAGCGTCGACGCGCGCACTCTCGGCCAGGGGCTCAAGCTGTTCGTGACGATCGTTCCGGTCGGAACGCCGGACATGCCGGACGATCCGGTGCTGTTGTCGCAGACGAGCGCGCCCGTCGACGTCGACCAGATGCAGGTGACCGTCGTGCCGCAGGAAGCCGGCCAGAACGAAATCAGGCTCTACGCCCTGCCCTCGTTCGGAAGTCCGATCATCGCCGCGCGCGGTTACCTGCAGGTCAGCGAGCCGGCAGCGGGCTTGCCCCGCTAAGTTGGCGTGCGGAAGCCCGGAGGACCACTTTTCCGGAACATGCTCTAGGAGCGCCGATCGGGCTGCAACCCGCTATTGGCCGACAGCACGGCCTTGCTGCGCGCCTCGGGCGACAGCCGTCGCAGCGTCTCGTAATACGCCATGTTGTGCTCGGCCGCGGCCGGATTCAGGTCCATTCGGGCCAGACGCTCGGCCGCCGGGCGATCCCCCTTGAGACCGTAGATCAGGGCGAGGGTCTGACGCTCCCTCGCGGTCGAGTTGGCGCCATTGGCAAGCAGCGCCAACGTCGACACCGCCCGATCGTAGTCTTCGCTCAGCGCCAGCGACAGGGCGAGGTCGAGGGTCAACGCGGGATCGTCGGCCTGGTATTTCAGCCCCTCGGCGTAATCCGCCTGGGCCTGCGCGTGATTGCCGCTGAAATCGGCCGTCACGCCCATCAGCAGCAATATCTTTGGGTTCTGCGGCGCGTCCTGATACGCGGTTTCGAGCGGCGCCTCGGCCAGCTCGGGCTTACCGGTGCTCAGATACGCCTTCGCCAATCCTTCGAGCGCGAGCGGATAATGCGGGTTGCGTTCCAGCGCGGCGCTGTAGGCAACGATCGCCTCATTGGCCTGCTCCATCTCTCGCAGCGTGTCGCCGGCCGCCACCAGCGGCACTGCCTCGGACGGGGCGACCACCGCGGCCCGGCGGAACATCGAGACGGCATTGGCATAATCGCCGCCGGCCTTTGCCGCCATCCCGATCCGCATGATCGTCGGATAGCTGATCTTACCGGCGTTATCGCGCGAATCGACCGTCAGCGGATCAAAATACGATGTGGTGTTGGTGCAAGAGGTCAGCCCCACACACAAGACGGCTGACGCGAAAGCCAAAGCGCCGACGCCTGTTCTCCCCTCGCGTCGTCCCATTTTCGTCCGGCCGGTCATGGCTGTTCCGCCCGGCACTATGGAAGCAGGCCGAAACACGGTCGAGAACGGACGGAAATCCTTCGCCAATACAAGCAGTTGCGGTCGCTCTCGCAACGAAACGCCAAATCCTGGGCTCGCAGTCGCCCCGAATCGGCCCGATCAGCCGGCGCGCGCTACGATCGCCTGCTCGACGGCCGCGAGCGCAATTTCGGCCAGGGCGCCGTCGGGGCCGCCAGCCTGGGCCATGTCGGGACGGCCGCCGCCGCCCTTGCCGCCGACCGCCTCGGCGCCGACCCTCACCAGCTCGACCGCGTCGAACCGGCCGGTCAGGTCGCTGGTGACGCCGACCACGATCGCCGCCTTTCCCTCCGCCCGCGAGATGACCGCGACCACACCCGAGCCGATGCGCTTTTTCAGATCGTCGGCCAGCGAGCGGAGCTCGCGGCCCGGCACGTCGTCGACCACCCGGCCGTCGAAGGCGATGTCGCCGAGCTGCTTACCTCGGGCCGCAGCGGACTTGCCGCCACCGCCGGCGAGCGCGCGCCGCGCATCGGCGAGCTCGCGCTCCAGCCGCCGGTGCTCGTCCATCAGGCGGGAGAGCCGGGCGGGCAACTCCGCCGGGCTGGTGCGCAGCGTCGCCGCCGACTGCCGCAGCAGCCCCTCCTCTTCTGCCAGATACCCCTCGGCCGCGGCGCCGGTCAGCGCCTCGACCCGGCGCACGCCCGATGCGACCGAAGTTTCCCCGATGATCTTGAACAGGCCGATATCGCCGGTTCGCCGTACATGCGTGCCGCCGCACAGCTCTACCGAATAGGGATGATCCGCGCCGTCGCCGGCACCCATCGCCACGACGCGCACCTCGTCGCCATATTTCTCGCCGAACAGCGCGAGCGCGCCCTCCGCAACCGCCGCGTCGGGGGTCAGCAGCCGCGTGCGCACCTCGCCGTTGCCGCGGATGCGCGCGTTTACCTCGGCCTCGATCGCGGCGATGTCGTCGTCCCCGACCGGGCGCGCGTGGCTGAAATCAAAGCGCATCCGGTCGGGCGCCACCATCGACCCCTTTTGCGTGACATGGTCGCCGAGGCGATGCCGCAGCGCCTGATGCAGGAGATGCGTGACCGAATGGTTGGCGCGCAGCCGGTTGCGCCGCTCGTGATCGACCCGCAGTTCGACCGCGTCGCCGATTTTGAGCGTGCCGTGGCTGACCGTCCCGAGATGAAGGTGCAGGTCGCCGGCCTTTTTCTGCGTATCGGACACCGCGATCTCGCACCCGCCGGCGCTGAAGATCGCGCCGGTATCGCCGGTCTGCCCCCCGGATTCCCCGTAAAAGGGCGTCTGGTTGACAACGACGCCGACCTCGTCGCCGGCCGTCGCCTCGGTGATGCGCCGGTCGCCGCGCAGCAACGCCAGCACGACGCCCTGCGCGGTTTCGGTGTCGTAGCCGAGGAACTCGGTCGGCCCGACCTCTTCCCGGAGCGCGAACCACGCCGCCCCGGTCGCCGCCTCGCCGGAGCCGACCCAGGACGCGCGCGAGCGCTCGCGCGCCTTTTGCATCTCGACGTCAAAGGCGGCGTTGTCGACCCTCATCCCGCGGCCGCGCAGGATGTCCTCGGTCAGATCGAGCGGAAAACCGTAAGTGTCGTAGAGGCTGAACGCGACCGCGCCCGACAGCTTGCCGTCCCCGGTGAGGCCCGGCCCCGCGGTTTCCTCGTCGAGAAGACGCAGGCCGCGCTCGAGCGTCTGCTTGAAATTGCCCTCCTCGAACCGCAGCGTCTCGGTAATCAGCGCCTGCGCGCGGTGCAGTTCCGGAAAGGCCGCGCCCATCTGCTGCACCAGCGCCGGAACCAGCCGCCACACCAGCGGGTCCTTGCAGCCGATCATGTGGGCATGGCGCATCGCCCGCCGCATGATCCGGCGCAGCACGTAGCCGCGCCCCTCCTTGCTCGGCAGCACCCCGTCGGCAATCAGAAAGGCCGACGAGCGCAGATGGTCGGCGATGACCCGGTGCGACACCGCATGCGGGCCATCGGCCGCGACGCCCGAAGCATCCGCCGAGGCGTTGATCAGTGCCCGGAACAGATCGATATCGTAATTATCGTGCTTGCCCTGCAGCACCGCGGCGAGGCGCTCCAGCCCCATTCCGGTGTCGATCGACGGGCGCGGCAGGGGTGTGCGCGAACCATCCGCATGCTGCTCGAACTGCATGAAGACGAGGTTCCAGATCTCGATAAACCGGTCGCCATCCTCGTCCGGGCTTCCCGGCGGGCCGCCGGGGATATGATCGCCGTGGTCGTAGAAAATCTCCGAGCACGGACCGCAGGGGCCGACATCGCCCATCGACCAGAAATTGTCGCTGGTGCCGATGCGGATGATCTTGTGCTCGGGCAAGCCGGCTATCCTGGCCCACAGCGCGGCCGCGTCGTCGTCCTCGGCATAGACCGTGACGAGCAGCCGATCCTTCGCCAGCCCGTATTCCTTGACGATCAGGTTCCAGGCCAGCTCGATCGCCCGTTCCTTGAAGTAATCGCCGAACGAGAAATTACCCAGCATCTCGAAAAACGTGTGATGCCGGGCCGTGTAGCCGACGTTTTCGAGGTCGTTGTGCTTGCCGCCGGCACGGACGCATTTCTGCGAGGTGGTGGCGCGGGGGATCGCCCGCTTTTCGATGCCGGTGAAGACGTTCTTGAACTGGACCATGCCGGCGTTGGTGAACAGCAAGGTCGGGTCGTTGCGCGGCACCAGCGGGCTCGACGGCGCGATTTCGTGATCGTGCGCGGCGAAATAGTCGAGAAACGCGGCGCGAATGTCATTTGTCGTCTGCATGAGCCGATTTGGGGGTCTTTCGCCCCCATAAGCAAGAGGGGGCGAGGACAAATCGGTCCTTCCCGGCTAGTCGGCGCCGTGGGAGGTGCGGATGTGGATCACCGCGTAGGGGTCTGTATAGGCACGGCGCCATCCCGACATCCGGTCGAGGACCGCAACCGCGCCGGCCTGCGGTGTGAGCAGTGTCCAGCTCACGCGGTAACTCCCCAGCAGCCGGGCGAGCGTCGCGGTGTCGCCACTCTCGGCGGCGACATCTTCGGCGAGGAGATCGTTGCCGAACATCTCGACCCGGCCGTCGATGAAGTCGGGTAGACCGGAGAAAGCGAGATAGCCGCCGAATTCCTCGCTGTTGAACACCGGGCCTGAGAGGCCGAGACGGCGCGCGGCGGACACCGCGGCCGCAGGGGTCACCGCGTCATCATCGCGGACGATCGGCGATGCGAGGATCGGCGCCGCTGCAATCCCGGCGAGGATGGCCGCGGTCGCCAGCATCGCCGGCCGGGATCTGCCGGCGAGGACGGAGGCGGCACGCCACAGCGGCAGACGCGATAGATGCTCGCCGTGCCTGCCGAGAGCCTCGCCGACCGCCGAGGCCATTACCAGCGGTCCGACGAGGCCGAGGAGATCGGCGTGGCGGACGTGGCGGAGCGCCATGTGCATCAGCAGCAGCAAAAGGAGAAGGCGGGGCCACCGGAGACGGATCCGCATCGCGAAGCCGAGGCCCACCACGCCGAGCAGCCACCATTCGAGCGCCGGGAAGGTTGAGAAGCTTGGCGGCAGCCATTCCCCGAACGACCCCGCGAGGGCCGGCATCGCCATTAGGCGCAGGGGCTGCAGGAACGTGGCGGGTCCTCCGGGGGTCGCGAGGCCGGCGATGGCCCCCGCGGCGACGAAGCTGCCCCAGCGGACCAGTGTGCGCTTGCGGTCCGTGGGGGGTGCCAGGAGCACCGCTTCTCCGGCGAGCCAGCCGGCGAAGCCGAGACCGAATAGAAAGCTGGCGTGGATATTCGCCCAGACGACGATAACGGGGAGCAGCGCCCAGCGGGGGTCTCCGCCCTCGTCCCTGGCTCTCACCAGGCTGCCGCACCATAGGGCCAGCAGCGGCAATGCCAGCAGATGCGGGCGGGCGACGGTATGGGGGAGGACGAGGGCGGCGCCGGCCAGCGTGGCGATCACCGCCGGGAGGGAACCGATGCGGGGGACAAGGAAATGGCACAGCAGGGCCAGGGCGGCGGCGAAGCATGCGGCGGCGAGGAGGATGATGCCGGTCCATCCGGTGGTGTCGTAGACCGCGGCCATGACAAGCTGGGCGAGCCACTCGCCGGGGAGCCAGGGGGCGCCGGACATCGTGTAGGAGAACGGGTCGGCGAGCGGGAGGGCATGGTGGGCGATGATCCAGCGGCCGGCCGCGATGTGAAGATAGGTATCGGGATCGTTGAGGAGCGCGGTGGGTTGGGCCAGGAGCCGGACGAAACCGGCCAGGGCGAGCCAGAGGGGCCAGGTCGGGATCAGGGCCGCCCATGCGCCGAGTGACCGGTCGCGGCCGACGCGGATCGCGTCCTCTCTCGGAACTACCGCCATCGGCGCCATCCATGACACGGCGCCGGCGGAAGCGAGCCGGCACCACGTCGCACTTTGCGGCGGCAGGATTAATTCCCGGTCAACGACCGGGCCCCGACGCGCCTATTCGTCGGCGGTCGCCGCGCTGGGAGCGGCCATCATCGCGTCGGCGACGTGACCGGCATTGCCGCGGATCGAGCGCTCGATCATATCGGCCGCGTCGGTGTGCTCCTTGAGATAGGTCTTGGCGTTTTCGCGGCCCTGGCCGATGCGCTGGCCGTCATAGGAGAACCAGGCGCCCGATTTCTCGACGACGCCGGCCTGGACGCCGAGATCGACGAGTTCGCCGCGCTTGGAGATGCCCTCGCCGTACATGATGTCGAAATCGACGACCTTGAACGGGGGCGCCATCTTGTTCTTGACCACCTTGACCCGGGTCTGGTTGCCGAC
>DATAUV010000017.1:0-5986 GCA_036268075.1 Allostellaceae bacterium
CGGCGAGCGCGCCGAGGATGGCGCGCCGCGAATAGCTACCCCTCGCCCGCGTTGCGGGAGAGGGAAAAGCCTTCACTCCAGCCCCAGCATCAGCCGGATGTTCTGCACCGCCGCGCCCGAGGCGCCCTTGCCGAGATTGTCGAGCCGCGCGACCAGCACCGCCTGGCGCCGGGCCTCGTTGGCGTGGACCGAGAGTTCGAGCACGTCGGTTTCGTTGAGCGCCTGGGGCTCCACTTTGCCATTCTGGGAGGGCGGCACGATCTTCACCAAGGCCTGCCCGCGATACCGCGCCGCCAGGATGTCGGCGAGGTCGGCGCCGGTGGGGTTGCCGGCCAGCGTGTCGAGGTGCAGCGGCACCGACACCAGCATCCCCTGGCGGAAATGCCCGACCGAGGGCACGAAGATCGGCCGGCGCGACAGGCCGCAATATTTCTCGGTCTCCGGCACGTGCTTGTGCTCGAGGCCGAGCGCGTAAAGCTCGAAGGCCGGCCCGCTCTCCTGGTCGTGCGCCGAGATCATCGATTTTCCGCCACCCGAATACCCGCTGACCGCGTTGATCGTCACCGGATAGTCGGCCGGCATCACTCCAGCATCCACCAGCGGCCGGATCAGGCCGATCGCCCCCGTGGGATAGCAGCCGGGATTGGCGACCCTGTCCGCCGCCGCGATCCGCGCGTCTTGCCCCTCCTCCATCTCTGCGAAACCGTAGGTCCAGCCGGGATGCACGCGATGCGCGGTGCTGGCATCGAGAAGCCTGGGCGCGTCGCCGCCGAGCTCGCCGGCCAGCGCCGCCGATTCCCTGGCCGCGTCGTCGGGTAGGCACAGCACGATGAGATCGACCGCCGCCATCATGTCGCGCCTTGCCGCGGGGTCCTTGCGTTGCGCCTCGGGGATGCTTTTGAGCTCGAACTCGCCGAGGGCTTCGAGCCGGGCGCGGATTCCGAGCCCTGTCGTTCCGGCCTCGCCGTCGATGAACACGCTGGGCTTGTTGATCATGGTCCCCTGGGCCATCCTTGGATCCTCATCGAGCAGATAAAGAAAAACCCCACCGGAAATCGCCTGGCGGGGTTCGGGCCGTAGCCGGATCGAGACCTGTGGTCAGCGATCCGATCGACGCACGCCTCTCGCGCCGCAAATACGGCGTCGTCGTGACGGGGTGGCAAAGACATGCGCGATCATGATCGGCAGGGTAGGGCGCACGGCGAAAGCCGTCAACGCCGGCGTTGAACGCGGTATCCCGTCACGGCGATTTGATGACAATTCGATATTGCTTTGTTTCCCGAGACTGTGGACCGTGTGGCCCTGCTGTTGGAGGCAAAGCTCAACGTCGTCAGCTTTCACTCTGGCCTGCCCGAGCCCGAGTTGATCGAGGCGGGCGGGCATCGCTCGACCTTTACCGGCGTCGACATGGGGATGCAGCCGGGCCTCATGTCGCTGCTGCCGCAGGTCGTCGACGCCGTTCGGGTTCCGGTCATCGCCGCGGGCGGGATCGCCGACGGGCGCACCGTGGCGGCCGCGTTCATGCTCGGCGCCAGCGCGGTGCAGACGGCACCGCAGTTCTCCGCTGCGAGGAGGCCGATGTCCGCGACGCGCACCGCGCCGCCCTCGCGGAGGCGGACGATGCGTCGACCGTCGTCACCAACGTGATCAGCGGCCGGGCGTGCCGCTATATCCGCAATGCGATGATCGACGATCTGACCGCCGCCGGCCTGCACCCGCTCCCGGTTCCGGCCCAGCAGAGCCTCACCCAAAAGCTCGCCGACGCCGGCGACCGCGAGTGGAGGGCGCTCACCTCCGGCCAGTCCGCCGCGCTGGCGAGGGCAACGACGGCCGCCGAGTTGATCGAGCGGCTTGGCGAGGAGACGACGGCACGGCTACGCGCATTTGCGTAAACCCCCTTCGTAGGATGGGCTGAGCGCAGCGAAGCCCATCAAACCATCCGGTCAAGGCGCCCATGAGAGGTTCGCTCACCACAGACACACCGAGACACAGAGGTGCAGGGGCTCTGATGCCTCAGTGTCTCCATGGTGGAATAGATTGATGGGCTTCGCTGCGCTCAGCCCATCATACGGTGCTACGACTACGGTGCTACGACGGATTCAACGCCGCCCGATACGCTCTGACCGCCGCCGCGAATCCCATCTCCAGCGCATCCGCCGTCAGCTCGTGCCCGATCGAAGCTTCGTGGATCGGCGGCATCGCGGCGATGAAGGGGGGCAGGTTTTCGAGGCTGAGGTCGTGACCGACATTGACCGTGAGACCGGCATCGACGGCGCGCTGCGCGGTCGCGGCGCAATCGGCGAGGGCGGCGGCGATGTCGCCGTCGCGAAAGGCGGCGGCATAGGCGCCCGTATAGATCTCGATCCCGTCGGCGCCGGTGCCGCGCACGCGGTCGATCACCGGGCAGTCCGGGTCGGCGAAGAGGATGACGCGGCAGCCGGTCTCCTTCAGCGCCGCGATCGCCGGGCGCAAGAGGGCGATGTCCTCGTTGCCGAGCTTCCACCCGCTTTCCGAGGTGAAGGCGTCGGGTGCGTCGGGCACCAGCGTGCATTGCTCGGGCCGCGCGTGCCGCACGATGTCGAGGAGGCGCTGGTCGGGGTAGCCCTCGATGTTGAGCTCGGTCGCCGGCCGCCAGTCGCGCATCAACCCGACGAGCCCCGTCACGTCGCCGCCGCGGATGTGGCGCTCGTCGGGTCGCGGATGGATCGTGATCCCGTCCGCCCCGGCCTCCTTCGCGATCGCCGCGAAACGCAGCACGTCGGGCACGCCGGTGTGGCGCGAGTTGCGGAGGAGCGCGACCTTGTTGAGGTTGACGCTGAGCCTGGTCACTTTTGCCCGAATTCGGAGATGAGGGCGTCGCGCACGGTGTCGAGGTCGAGCCCGTGCGCGGCGATCATCGGCGCGGTCTCGGTGATGATGTCGTCGACGTCGCGGATCAGCTTGAACTTCTTGAACAGATCCTCGCTGCTGATGCCGAGGCCGTCGCCGAGCAGCTCCATGAAGTTGACGACCTCATAGCTGCGGCCGTTGCCGGCGTCGCACAGCTCTCGGTGACAGGCGTGATACACGGTCGCGATCGTGTCGACCCCGGCATCGACGACCGCCTGCAACTCGCGCTGCACCAGCTTTTTCTTGTATTCGGGAAGCTGCGCGAGGCTGTTGGCCTGGGTCCCGACGCGCGGCACGTCGATGTCGACGAATTCGAGCCCGGGGATGATCGACAGCAGCTTTTTCACCGCCGTCATCGATTCCGGAAACACCGGCCGCTCATGCAGCGCGACGCGCCGCTCGACCCGATGCTTCATCATCGAAGCCAGCTCGTCGGCGTGGCTGGCGAGGAAGGGCAAATACGGGTTCAGGTCGAACGGCTTCTCGCCGAATTGCTCGGCGTAGTTCGGCAGCGACACCTCGCCGATCGAGATCTGGCAGCTCGGGCACCACGACAGCACGTTCTTCGTGCCGGCCGAGGCCAATCCCTCGATCGTCGCATAGGCCATCTTGTTGTTGCTGACGAAATCGCCCTCGCGGAACTGGTACACGCCGCAGCACTGGCCGACCCCGCCCATGACCTCGTAATCGACCCCGATCAGGTCGAGCATGTCGAGCGCGAGGAGCGCGATATGCGGGGTCTTGACGACGTTGCAGCCGGTGTAGAACACCACGTCCGGCGCGGCCGTGCGGCTCGCGGCCTGGGGCTTGAACCGGGCCAGCGCTTCGGGCGGCATCTGCAATCGCGACAGCACCCTGACGCCGCGGCTCATATTCTGGAAGCCCTTGCGCCAGCGGGTATTGAGCGGGGCGCCCTCGCGGTTGCGGCGGGCGAAACCGCGGGCGAGCTGGACCATAAAGCGCGGGTTGATGCCGTGTGTGCAGGCGGGGATGCAATTGCCGCTGCCGCTGCACACCTCGCCCCAGCGGATCGCGGCCTCGTTGCCCTCGCCGCCGGTGATCAGATCGACGATCGCGCCGGTGGTTTCGGTCGGGTCAGCCGCGGCGATCCCGCCCGGCTCGGTCATCGGGCAGGCGCGGAAACAGTCGCCGCAGCGCGTGCAGGCGTCCGCGATCGCGTCGGCGCGTATCCGGAAAACATCGAGGAATCCATCGGTCGTGCCGGTATCGGCCGGCATCGTTGCGTCATTCATCGGGTTGGCCCTTAAACCGGCATTCGCCCGGCATGATACAAGGAAACCCCACCACCCGGCCAGCCCCGCCGCCGCCAAATGAGGGGTGAGACAAATCGTAATATGGCGGCGGAACCATGTTCGTTACACCCTGTTTGCAAATCGTTACAGGACGCATGAACGACGACATGACAAGGAAGCGAAAGGCAGCCATGAAACCCGCAGATTTCTCGCTCGGTGAAAGCTATCGCCACAGACACGTTCCGGCCGGCTCGATAGCGGCGGAAATGCGGGCGTTTCTCGCCGGATACGATACCGGCGCGTCGCTGCTCCACTCGCTCTACGATCATGTGCTCGACGAGCCCGTGCCGGCACGGCTTCGCGCGGTGCTCAAGTCATGAAGTGTGTAACGCGCGTTACACGGCGGCGGCGGCCGTGGTCGATCCCGCGCTGCCGCGGTGTCGCACGCCGGTTACAACTCCAATCGCGGCGGCGGACAGCGAACTCGCCGCGCCGCTGCCGGTATTCGGCCTAAGCTGTTCCTTGCGGCACTTGGAGCCGCCCCAGCCAGTCCTTCTCGTCGAACCTGCATACGACCGTATGAACCCCGCCGCTGCGCTCCGGCGGGTTTCGCTGCGCTCTACCCACCCAACGGCACCGAATTCGTAGGATGGGTAGAGCGCAGCGAAACCCATCAATCACGCAATTGGCCTGCTCCTCAAATCGCCGCAATTGCCGCAAACAGCCGTTCGACCGCCTCGCGGCCGATCCCGCGGGTGATAAAGACGAGGCGCGAGCGGCGGTCGCCGCCGGGCCAGTCCTCCAACTCGACCGGCCGGTGCGCGACGTGCTGCACCGCATGGACGACGACAGGACCCTGGCACCCCTCGACCGCAACCAGCCCCTTGACCCGCAAGAGGTCGGCGCCGCGCAGCCCGGTCAGCACCGCCATCGCCTGCTCGATGACGGACCAGGCGAGCGGCTTGTCGAAATAGACCGCAAAGCTCTCGATCCCGTCGCTGTGCGTATGGTCGTGATGGTGATGCTCGGCCGGGCGCAATCCCTCGATCGCGTCGTCGAGCAGAAACTCGGGATCGATAACCCCATCGTGGGCGACCCGGACCGGCGCGGCGCTGAGCCCGGCGAGGGTGTCGCGCAGCGCGTCGGCGGCGGCCGGCGGGGCGAGGTCGGTCTTGGTCACGACGATGCGGTCGGCGAGCGCGACCTGGTGGCGCGCCTCCTCCATCGCGGCGAGGTTGCCGGCCCCGGCCACCGCGTCGACGACCGCGACCAGCGATTGCAGGTGGAATTCCTCGCCGAGCGCGCGGTCGCTGGCAAAGGTCTGCAACACCGGGCCTGGATCGGCGAGCCCGCTCGTCTCGATGATGACGCGGCGGAAGCCGGGCGCCTCGCCGCGCGTGCGCTCGGCAAAGAGGGTGCGCAGCGTCTCCTGCAAATCGCTGCGCATCAGGCAGCAGACGCAGCCGTTGCCGAGCAATACCGTCGTGTCGCTCGACCCGCGCAAGAGGGCGTCGTCGATACCGACCTCGCCGAACTCGTTGACGATGACCGCCGTGTCCGCCCCCGCCGGCGTCGCCAAGAGAGCCCGGATCAGCGTCGTCTTCCCCGAGCCGAGAAACCCGGTGACGATCGACACCGGAACCCGCGCCCCCCGAACCCGCCGCTGCCGCCGGCCGAACGGGCTCGCGCCGGGGCCGGCGAAGATCGAGGCGGGGTTATCTCTCACTCGGCCTGACCCCAGACGTCAAATCCACAGATCGTTCGGCGCGGTGCGCTCGCCTCCCTTATCGCCGGTGTTGGGCACGCCGCGTGGCTCGACCAACAGCAGTTTGACCTCGGTTGCC
>DATAUV010000018.1:0-37226 GCA_036268075.1 Allostellaceae bacterium
CACGCAGTCCGGCGGTGGCCCGGGCGACAAATCGGCCTTCCCAAACCCGGCGGGCTGGACCATCCGGCCCCAGCCGCCCGCCGACCAGCCGGGCGAAGGACAGGGCCAAGGAGACGCGCACGCCCAGGGGCAAGGCCAAGGCCAAGATCTGGGCACGGGTCCGCCGGTCGCGCCGGAGCTGAAAAAGGAGATCGAGCAGCGCGCCGCGCTGCTCGATCAGGCCTATAACCAGCTCAAGCAGGCGCTGGCACCGCTGATCGGCACCGGCGAGGTGCGCGTGTCGCTGTCGTCGCTCGGCGTCGTCATCGACATCAACGAGGTCCTCCTCTTCAACAGCGGCAAGGCGGAATTGACCCCGCAGGCGTTGCCTCTCATCGACAAGGTCGCCGGCATTATCAAGGGGCTGCCCTATCAGATCCAGGTCAACGGCTTTACCGACACGGTTCCGATCCACACCGTGCAATTCGATTCGAACTGGGATTTGTCGGCGACGCGGGCGATCTCGGTCGTCAAGCGTTTCGTCATCGCGGGGCTCGATCCGACCAAGCTGGTCGGCGCCGGGTTCGGCGAATACCACCCGGTCGACTCGAATACGACCGTCGAGGGCAAAGCGCAGAACCGCCGCGTCTCGGTCGTCGTCGTCTCGCCGATGCAGGGCGACAACCCGATGAAGACGCCGATGCTCGGCACCCCGCAATCCCGTATCGCCAACTCGCCGATGATCCCGCCGGCGGCGCTGCCTTCGGTGCCCTGAGACCGCCCGATGGCAAAAAGCGCGAGACGCCCTGCCAGCCAGCCCAAGAAACGCAAGGTGTTTCGGCCGGTGCTGCTCGCCGGCGGGCTCGGGCTCTTGTGGTTCGTCCAGTACCAGCAGGGCGGCCCGGCCGATGAGGTGGGGCCGGCCTGGACCCATGCCGTCGTGCTCGGCTCCCGCCTTCTCGCCGATTTCGTCGGGGCCTGGGTGGTGATCGCGCTGGTTCAGCTCGTCGTCGTCCTGGCCCGCGCCGCCTTCGCGCAGCTCCGTCCCGATCCCGATCGTGAGGCCTTGTGAACGCTCCTCTCAAATTCGCCGATTCCGCCATGCGCCGGTGGCAGTTCCCGCTGCTCGACAGCGAGGAGCCGCCGAGCCCTCCGCCGGAACCGCTGCCGGCGATGGCGCTGCCGCCGCCCGCCCCTGATTTCGACGCGCTGGCGCGCGCCATGGCCGAGCGGGCTGAGGCCGCGCATGCCGAGGCGGTCGAGCGCGGGCTCGCCGAGGGGCGCGAAAGGGGCTACGCTGCCGGGCTCGAAGCGGTCCAGCCGCTCGAACGCCGCCTCGTCGAACAGATCGAGCGGCTCAACGGAATCCTCGGCCGGTTCGACGCGCCGGTCGCCGTGTTGCAGCGCCCGGTCGAGGAGGCCGTCGCCGCGCTCGCGCTCGAAATCGCCCGCTGCGTCATCGGCGCCGAGGTGTCGCGCTCGCATGCCTATCTGGTACGCCTCATCCGTGAGGCGATCGCCCGCGTGCCGATCGAGATGGGCACGCCGAAAATCCTCCTGAACCCGGCCGACCTCGACCTGGTGCGGGAATTGGCGCCCGATATCGACGACAAGCGCGCCGCGCTCGTGTCCGACGAGACGGTCGAGCCCGGCGGCTGCCTGGTGATCGCCGATGGCGACGACACGCCCGTCGTCGACCGCCGCTGGCATCCGCGCGCCGGCGAGGGGATGTCGCAAGTCGACCTGACGCTCGCCTCGCGCTGGCGCAGCGTGATCCTGACGCTGTTCGCCGGCGAGGAGGACTGATCGTGCTGGCGCCCGGTATCGATCCGAACCGCCTGGTCGCGACGCTCGAACGCTATCGCGCGCGCCTCGCGCCGATCGAGGCGACGGTCACGGTGCAGGGCAGCATCGTGCGCACGGTCGGGCTCGTCATGGAGGCGCGCGGCATCCACGTCGCGATCGGCGAGCGCTGCTATATCGAGAACGAGAACGGCCGGCTTCTCGCCGCCGAGGTCGTCGGCTTCGACGGCGGCCGCGTGCTGTTGATGGCCGAGACCCACGCCAACGGGCTCGCGCCCGGCGCCCGCGTGATCCCGGCCGGGCATACTCTGGAGGTCGCGGCGGGACCTGAGCTGCTCGGCCGCGTCGTCGACGGCAGCGGCGCGCCGATCGACGGCAAGGGGCATATCCGCTGCACCGAGCGGATGCCGCTCTTCGGCGAGACGATCAACCCGATGCGCCGCGCGCTCGTCGACGAGCCGCTCGATGTCGGGGTGCGCGCGATCAACGGGCTGTTTTCGGTCGGGCGGGGCTCGCGGCTCGGCCTCTTTGCCGGCAGCGGCGTCGGCAAGAGCGTCCTCTTGGGGATGATGGCGCGGTACACGGGCGCCGATGTCGTCGTCGTCGGCCTGATCGGCGAGCGCAGCCGCGAGGTCAAGGAATTCGTCGATCGCATCCTCGGGACCGAGGGGCAGAAAAAGGCCGTCGTGATCGCGTCGCCCGCCAGCGAGTCGCCGCTCGGCCGCGTCCACGGCGCCTATCGCGCGACGGCGATCGCCGAATATTTCCGCGACCGCGGCCACCAGGTGCTGCTGCTGATGGACAGCCTTACGCGGTTCGCGATGGCGCAGCGCGAGATCGGCCTCGCCGCCGGCGAGATACCCGCGACGCGCGGCTATCCCGCGTCGGTCTTCGGCCGCATCGCCCAACTCTGCGAGCGGGCCGGCAACGGCCCCGAAGACGGCGGCGGCATCACCGCGTTCTACACCGTGCTGACCGAGGGCGACGATCCGAACGACCCCGTCGGCGACTCGGCCCGCTCGATCCTCGACGGCCATCTCGTGCTGTCGCGCCGGCTCGCCGATCGCGGCCATTACCCGGCGCTCGATGTCGGTTCCTCGATCAGCCGCGTGATGCCGGCGGTGGTCGGGGCCGACCACCTCGCCCGCGCGCACCGGCTCAAGCACCTCTACAGCCGCCTCGAGGAAAGCCGCGACATCATCGCGATCGGCGGGTATCGGCCCGGCAACGACCTCGATCTCGACCTCGCCGTGCAGCTTCAGCCGGCGATCAACAAGTTTCTGTGTCAGGACATGACCAATGCCGTCCGCTTTCAGGAAAGCGCGGCGGCACTCGGCGACGTCGTCGGGATCTAGGCAGAAGGGCGGGGGCGAGGGGATATGGCGGGGCTCAACAAGCTGATTACCCTGGCGGCGCGCAAGAGCGACGGCGCGCTCGCCACCTGGCAGCGGCTCAAGCAGCAATGCGACGATGCGCTGACGAAACTGTCGCTGCTGAAGCAGCACCGCGAGCGGTATCGCGAGATGCTGCGCGCTGGGCTCGGCGAAGGCATGCCGGCGATCTCGACGATGGCCTATCTGGGCTTTATCGGTCAGATCGACGAGGTCGTGCTGCGCCAGGAAGGCGAGGTCGGCCGGCTCGAACAGGCCTGCGACCGCCAATGGCAGGAACTGATCGAGACGCGGCGCGAAAAGCGCATGTACGAGATCGTGCATGAGCGGGTCGCCTCGCGCGAACTGGCCGCGGCGCTGCGCCGCTCCCAGGCTGAAATCGACGATCTGTTGCAGCGCGTCGGCAGATCGCCGTGACCGATAGCTTGACGTAAAACGGGATTTCCTAAGATGACTGATATCGATCAAGCTCTCGATCTCGATGTCGACGAGGAAGAAGACGCACCGAAGCGCCGCGGCTGGCTCAAGCTGATGATCCTCGGCCTCGTCGGGCTCCTCGTCGTCGGCGGTGCGGGCGGTGCGGTGTGGTATTTCCTGCTCGGCGGCAAGGCCTATCTGTCCGGTGGCTCAAAGGTGACAGAGACGCCGCTGCCCTATTTCCTCGAGATGAAGCCGTTTGTCGTCAGCGTGCCGAGCAAGGCCGGCCCCTCGCGCTTTGTGCAATTGGGGCTGAGCCTCGAACTGCCGGGCAGCGCGTCGGGCGCGCTCGTCACCGCGATCCTGCCGCAAGCGCAGGACGCGCTGCGGCAGAGCGTGCTCGCCTATAAAGCCGACGATCTGCAGACCCAGGACGGGCTCGAAAAGGTGCGGGCGTCGATGCTCGCGAGCCTCAACAAGGCGCTGTTGACCAATCTCGGCGCCGAACGGATCGCCAAGGCCGCGCCCGGCAAGCCGACCGACCAGATGGTGCGCGCGATCTATTTCTCGCAGCTCATCGTCGAGTGACGGCGGCGCACCGGAGGTAACGGGAGTGTACGACACCGACTCGCTGAGTTCGCTGTCGCTGATGATCGGGATGATCGTCGTGCTGCTGTGGGGTGCGATCTGGCTGGTGCGCCGGATGCGGCCGGGGATGTCGGCGGTGCTCGACACACGCGATTGCTCGGTCGTGCGGTCGCTGGCGCTGGGACCGCGCGAGCGGCTTCTGGTGGTGCGGGTGGGTTCGCGCCACCTCGTCGTCGGGGTCGGCTCGGCCTCGGTGTCGCTTCTGTGCGAGCTCGACGAGCCGCTGCCGCAAGGGGCCGCGGCGGACCGGAATTTCGGCGAGGTCATTCGAAAGGCGGTAGGACGATGGCGCGGCGGCTGACGCTGTTTCTGGCGATCGGGATCGGGCTCTGCTGCCTGGGCCTGTCGGCGCACGCCGCCGGGATCGGCGCGCTCGAAATGCATCCGGACGGGCATGGTGGGGAAAGCTACAGCGTTCCCGTGCAGATCATGCTGCTGATGGGCGGGCTGGTGTTCCTGCCGGCGCTGCTGCTGACGATGACCTCGTTCACCCGCATCATCATCGTGCTGTCGCTCTTGCGCCAGGCGCTTGGCCTCACGCAGACGCCGCCCAACCAGATCCTGATCGGGCTGGCGCTGTTCCTGACCATGTTCGTGATGGGCCCCGTGTTCACCAAGGTCGGCGACGAGGCGATCCGCCCGCTGTTGGACAACAAGATCTCCGCCGTCGATGCGCTCGACAAGGCGGAGGGGCCGATCCGCGGCTTTATGATCAAGCAGACTCGCCGCGAGGATCTGGGCCTCTTCGTCAAGCTCGCCGGCGCCGAGACCTATCCCAACACCGACGCGGTGCCGTTCCGCATCCTGGTGCCGGCCTTTGTCACCTCGGAATTGAAAACCGGGTTTCAGATCGGGTTTCTGATTTTTCTGCCGTTTCTGGTGATCGACATCGTCGTCGCCGCGGTGATGATGTCGCTGGGCATGATGCTGCTGTCGCCGACGAGCGTGTCGCTGCCGCTCAAGCTGGCCCTGTTCGTGCTGGTCAACGGCTGGACCCTGGTGATCGGCTCGCTCGCCGAGGGGTTCTTCCGGTGAGCCCCAACGAGGTTCTCGGCGCGGCGCGCGACATGATGATGATCACGCTGCTGTTGGTCAGCCCGTTCCTCGCGGTGGCGATGCTGGCGAGCCTCGTGGTCGGCCTCGTCCAGGCGAGCACCAAGATGAACGACCTGACGCTCAGCTTCGTGCCGCGATTCGTCGCGGTGCTGCTGGTGATCTATGTCAGCGCGACGTGGGCGGCGGGGCACATGACCGCCTATATCGGGCGCTCGGCCGCGGCGATGCGGCACATCGTCCAGTGACCCCGTGACGCCGTGCTGACCGTCGCCAGCACCGACATCGCCCGCTGGCTGGGCGAGTTCTTCTGGCCGTTCCTGCGCATCATGGCGTTGATGGCGACCGCGCCCGGGTTCAGCTCCCCGGCGATCCCGGTGCGGGCCAAGGTCGCGCTGGCGCTGGCCGTCGCCATCCTGATCGGCGCGACGCTCAATCAGTCGATGCCGGTGACGATGTCGTGGGTGACGGTCGAGCTCGCGATCGAGCAGGTGCTCGTCGGCGTCGCCATCGGCTTCGCGATGCAGCTCACCCTCGCCGCGATGGCGTTTGCCGGCGAGTTTGTGGGCGTGCAGATGGGGTTTGGCTTCGCGAGTCTCCTCGACGTCCAGACCGGGTTCGACGTGCCGGTGATGTCGAATTTCTTCAGCCTCACTGGCCTCATGCTGTTCCTCGCGCTGAACGGGCATCTGGTGCTGCTCGGCGTGCTGGTAAAGAGCTTTACGGTTGTGCCGATCGCCGCCAATAGCGGCATTTCGTCGGCCGGCTGGCGCGCCCTCGCCCGCGCCGGGGTGCTGCTGTTCCAGATGGGGGTGTGGCTGGCGCTGCCGGTCATCGCGGTGCTCCTCGCGGCGCATCTCACCGTCGCGGTGATCTCGCGCGTGGCGCCGCAGTTCAACATCATGTCGCTCGGCTTCTCGCTGTTCCTGTGGGTCGGCATCGCCTCGGTGATCGCGGTGGTGCCGTTTTTCATCCCGGCGGTGCAGCACATGATCGAGGCCGGGCTGACCGTGGGCGGCGCCGCGCTGCAGGGGCAGTCGCCGTGAGCGACACGAGCGCCTCCGACCGCACCGAACGAGCAACACCGCGCCGGCTGGAAAAGGCGCGCGAAGAGGGGCAAGTCGTCCGCGCGCATGGAATGGCCGGCGCCGCCGTGCTGGTGGCCGGCGCCGTCGTGCTGCTGGTCGGCGGGACCAAGATCATCGAGCTCTTGAAGGTGTCGTTGCGCTCGGGGCTCAGCATCGGGCCCGAGCCGACCCGCGACCCCGCCCGCTTCGCCGAGGCCGCGATGGCGGTGCTGCATCCCGGCTTCTCCGCGCTGGCGCCGTTTCTGTTGCTGATGATGGCGGTCGCGTTTATCTCCGATCTGCTGATCGGCGGGTGGGTGTTCTCGTTCAAGCCGCTGATGCCGGATTTCTCTCGGGTCAGCCCTGCAAAAGGGTTCGGCCGGCTGTTCTCGACCCCCTCGCTGGCCGAGATCGTCAAGGCGCTGGTCAAGACGACGGTGATCGGCGCGGTCGCGTATTGGATGGTGAAGAGCCGGCTCGCGAGCTTTGTCCATGTCGCCGCCGAGACCTGGCCCTACGCCGCACACGATGTCGCCGCGCTGGCGATGAACGTGTTCCTGATCCTCGCGGTGTCGCTTGCCGCGGTGACTGTGCTCGAGGTGCCGTACCAGGTGTGGCAGTACCGCGACCACATGAAGATGACGCGGCAGGACATCAGGGACGAGCACCGCGAGACCGACGGCAGCCCCGAGACCAAGCGGCGCATCCGGAGCCTTCGTCAAAAGCTGGCGAGCGGCCGGATGATCACCGAAGTGCAACGCGCCGATGTCGTGATCACCAACCCCGAGCATTATTCCGCCGCCCTCAAATACGATTCGGAGCGGATGGTGGCGCCGCGTCTCGTCGCCAAGGGCAGCGGACTGATCGCCCTCAAGATCCGCGAGGTCGCGGCCGAGCACAACGTGCCGATCATCGAGGCGCCGCCGCTGACCCGTGCGATCAACAAATATGTCGGTCTCGGCGACGAAATCCCGACCGGACTCTACGCCGCCGTGGCCGAGGTGCTGGCTTATGTCTACGGGCTGCGCGCCGCCCGCGACGCCGGCCGGTCGGAACCCAACCTGCCGCGCGACGACCGCTTCCAGCCACCGTCCGACTACGATGCGTGAGGCGCAGGGGCTTAAGACTCAGGCCGCGCCGAGCGCGTGGCGGGCGGCCGAGCGCTGCTCGCTGCCGTCGGAGTTGTAGGAGCGGTGCAGGTCGATCCGCCGGAGGCGGTCGAGCGCGGCGGTCAGGTGACGCAGCATCGCGCTGCAGATGATCTCGTTCTCCCGGTTATAGCGGGCGAGCCGCGTCAGCGTCTCGATGGTGGGCAGCGACGTGCCGGGCACGGTCACCTCGTGCTCGATGGTCTCGGCCAGCGTCAGCTTGCGCTGCGTGACCGCCATGATCGCGGCGGCGCCGCCGCTGACGAGAGTGCGCCGCTCTTCCTCGAGCACCTCGCGCAATTCCGCCAGCAGCGCGGGAAGCGGATCGGCTTGGTCAGTCATCACCGCCCGCCCCTAGAATTTGAGCTGGACGCCGCCGTCGTCGCCGACGGCCGCGCGAAACGTCTTTTGACTGTCGGGGTTCTGCACCGAGATGTAATCGCCGGCCCGCCCGTCTTCGAGGGCGACGCCGGTGGTCCTGATCGTCATCGACGCATCGCTCAGCGTCATCACCACCCGTTGTCCGCGATGCACGCTGATCGGCAGGTCCAACAGCGGCGACAGGATCGGCGACCCCATCGGCAGCCCGGCGCGCAGGATCTTGCCTTCGACCTCGCGGGGATCGGTCACGATGCCGTTGCGTCCGGCGAACATGTCGACCCTTCCGCGCGTCACGTCGCGCGCGCTGAGCGACTTGTTCGGCACGAGATTGGCGGCGGCCACGACCGCCTCGACCCAGGCATGCAGATGCACCGGCACGTAGACCGACCAGGCCGGGCTCTCACAGCTCACCTTCGCCGACATCGTCGCCGCGTTGTCCGGCGGCAGCGTCACCGACAGCGCCGGGCAATCGGGGAATTGCAGCCGCGGGTCGAGCCCGTCGACCGCGATCTCGATCTCCGCGTTCTTGATCGCGTCGAGGCGCGGCCGCAGCGTGCTCTCGATCGCTGAGCGGATCGCCGCCGGGTCTTCCCGCTGGGTCGTGGCGGCCATCGCCGGATAGACCAGGACCAGCGCAGCAAATCCGATCACCGCGGAACTGCTCGGCAGACTCGGGCGCCCCATTTCCACTTTCCTCTTGCGCTATTCGCAATGTCTCCGTAGCATACCGAAAAATGGAAATTCGGCAAGTTCCGAAAAACGCGGTTTATTGATTTCGGTCGAGGGCAAGAATTGATCGGATCGCTTGACAACGGGCTGGAGTTCTATCGCCAGGTGTTGGCCGTACGCGGCTATCGCCAGGAGGTGCTGGCCGCCGATATCGCCAATGCGAGCACGCCGGGCTTCAAGGCGGTCGATGTCGATTTCGCCCAGGCGCTCCAGACCGCGACCGGAGGCGCCGGCGCGCCGAGCACCGCGCCGCGGGCGTGGCTCGTCTCGGAAGCGGGCCAGATGCCGGCCGGCAATACCGGGGCGAGCGCCACTGCCGCGGCCGCCGGCGCGGTCAAGTACCAGACCGGAACCCAGGTGAGCCTCGACGGCAACAGCGTCGATCTCGATCTCGAAAAGACCACCGCGGCGGCCAATGCGGTCGACTACGAGGCGGTCGCGACCTTTACCAGCCAGGCGCTCAAGCTGCTGTCGATCGCGATCAACGGCAGCTCGGCGCAAGGAGGCGGTGGCTAGCCATGTCGCTCTTGGGCGTCCTCAACATTGCCGGCTCGGGCATGGGCGCGGAAAGCCAGCGCCTGTCGGCCGTGGCCAGCAACATCGCCAACGCCAACACCGCGGTCGGGCCGGGCGGCGAGCCCTACCGGGCGCGCGAGGTGGTATTCCAGGCCGTGGCGGCCGGCGAAGGCGGCGGAGAGGCGTCCTCGGTCGGGATGGCCGGCGTCAAGGTCGCCGGAATCGTCGAAAGCGACGCGCCGCTCAAGCAGGTCTACGACCCCGGCAGCAGCTTCGCCGACGCGAACGGCTACGTGAAGATGCCCAACGTCAACAACGTCGACGAGATGGTCAACATGCTGTCGGCGCAGCAGGACTACCAGGCGGATCTGGAGGCGTTCAACGTCGCCAAGACCCTGGCCCTGCGGACCTTGCAGATCTAGCGGGGAGCGCGGCCATGACGATGCCGGCGACGGTGACGACGCTGCCGACGGGAACCCAGCTTCCCAGTTCGGTTCCAGCCGCCAACACGGCGGGGCAGACGCTCACCCAAAACAACTTCCTGCAGCTCCTGACCGCGCAGCTCGAGAAGCAGGATCCGCTCAACCCGGTAAGCCCCAGCGATTTCGCCGCCGAGTTGGCGCAGTTCTCGACGGCGACCGGGGTGCAGAGCCTCAACACGACGATGGCGACGACCAGCGGCATGCAGGCGACGGGGCTTGTCGGACACAACGTCGCGGTCACCGGCAACGCGCTGACGCTCGGCTCCGGCGGCACCGCGACCGGCGCATTCTCGCTGTCGGGCGCGGCCAAGGACGTCAAGGTCGCGATCGCCGACGCGTCGGGCGACATCGTCAGCGTGCTCGACCTGGGCGCGATGAGCGCGGGCACGCAGGATTTCACCTGGAACGGCCAGTCGATCGGCGGCACCGCGCTGCCCGCCGGCACCTACAGCTTCAACGTCGTGCCGACCTCGGCAGCCGGCAATCCCGCGGTGCAGGCGACCACCTTTTCGGTGGTGCCGGTGACCGCGGTCGTGCTCGGCGGCACCGGCGGGCCCACGCTCGACCTCGGCGGCGGCATCGCCCCCGTCGCGCTGAGCGCGGTCCAGCAGGTGTTCTAGCTTTCCCCAAGACGGAGTACGGTAGATGTCACTCCTCGTCGAACTGTCCGGCGTTCAGGCCGCCCAGACCGATATCGACACGATCGGCAACAACATCGCCAACGTGTCGACCGCCGGCTTCAAGGGCTCGTCGGCCGATTTCTCGGACATCTACGCGAGTTCGCTGATCGGCGCGGCCGGCGCCTCGTCGACGCCCGGGCAGGGGGTCAACACCACCAGCATCTCCCAGCTCTTTACCGAGGGGACGATCAACCAGACCGGCGATCCCCTGAATGTGGCGATCAACGGCAGCGGCTTTTTCCAGGTCGAGACCCCGTCCGGGATCGCCTATAGCCGCAGCGGCAATTTCTCGCTCAACAATCAGGGCAATCTGGTCAACGACACCGGCGCGGCGGTGATGGGCTACGGCCCGTCGGCGTCGGGCAGCGGCGCCTCGCAATCCGGCCCGCTATCGCCGATCCAGATCAGCAGCGGCAATATCGAGGCGGTTCCGACGTCGAACCTGACGCTCAACGTAAACCTGCCCTCGACCGATCCGGTGATCGACACCACGGCGACACCTTTTTCCGTCAACAACGCGTCGAGCTACGACGAAAGCACGACGACCTCGGTGTATGACAGCCTCGGGGTCAGCCGCACGCTGACCACCTATTTCAGCCAGGTCAGCGGCAGCGGCACGCCCGATCAGTGGGCGACCCACTGGCAGCTCAGCAATTCCGACGGCGGCGCCGTGGCGTCGGGCGCGGGGCCGAACATGGTGTTCAACAGCGCCGGACAACTCACCTCGGGCAGCGGCACGATCGCGATCAACAACCTGCCCAACGGGGCGGCCAATCTCAGCATCGCCGCCAACTTTACCGGTTCGACGCTGTCGAACCTCGGGTTCGGGGTCAACGCCGTGAACAACAACGGCAATGGCGCCGGACAGTTCACCGGCATCCAGATCGCGTCGAGCGGCGAGATCACCGGGCAGTACAGCAATGGTCTGACCAGGAATTTCGGCACGATCGCGCTGGCCAATTTCGCCAACCCGCAAGGGCTGGTGCCGGTGTCGAACAATATCTGGCAGGCGTCGGTCAGTTCGGGGCCGGCGCTGACGAGCGCGCCCGGAACGGCGGCGCTCGGCGTGCTCCAATCGGGAGCGCTCGAAGGATCGAACGTCGATCTGTCGGCCCAGCTCGTCAACCTGATCGCCGCCCAGCAGGCCTATCAGGCCAACGTCCAGGGGATCAGCGTCGAGCAACAGAACCTGCAACGGTTGCTGACAGTCCAGTAACGGCAGCGGTGACATAGGGACCCCGGATCGCACCCCATGAGCGCACAAGTCCTCTATCTGGCCATGACCGGCCTCAACGCGACGATGGATCGCATCACGGCCAACACCAACAACCTGGCCAACGCGAACACCACCGCGTTCAAGGCCCAGCGGCCGGTGTTCCAGTCGCTGCCGCTTTACGGGCAGGGTCTCGCCGACCGGGTCAGTGTCGGGGCCGCGCAGGACACCGCCGATTTCGCACCCGGCGCGATCGAAAAGACCGGCCGCAATCTCGATGTCGCGCTCAACGGCAAGGGCTGGATCGGGGTCCAGGCCTCGGACGGCTCGATCGGCCTCACCCGCAACGGCTCCCTCTCGATCTCGCCGACCGGCATGCTCCAGACGACCGAAGGGCAGCCGGTCCTCGGTCAGGGCGGAGCGCCGATCTCCCTGCCGCCGATGCAGAGCGTCACGATTGGACAGGACGGCACGGTCTCCGGCGCGCTGGTCGGACAGCCGGCCGATCAGATCGCGGCGCTAAACCGCATCCTTCTCACCAACCCGCCCGAGACCGCGCTGACGCGGCGGCCCGACGGGTTGTTCACCGACACCAAGGGCAAGCCGACCCCCGACGCCAAGGTCAAGCTTGAGGTCGGCGCGCTCGAAACCAGCAACGCCGATACGGTCGGGATGATGATGAGCATGCTGGAGAACACCCGCACCTTCCAGATGCAGACCGAGCTCGTCCACATGGTGCTGAACGCCCAGCAAGGCCAGGGCACGCCGCTTAGTATCACCTGACTTGGGCCTGACCTGATTTGATCCGATCGTTGCGGTGGAGATGTTGACATGATGCAGTCGCTGGCCGTCGTTCGCACTGGTCTCGAAGGCGAACAGACCAAGATGGACGTGATTTCGAACAACCTGGCCAACATCAATACGGCCGGGTTCAAGAAGATGCGGCCGATCTTCAACGACCTTCTGTACCAGAACACGACCCAGCCCGGCGGCTTCACCTCGCAGGCGACCAACTACCCCTCGGGCCTCCAGCAGGGCACCGGCGCCAATGTGGTCGCGACCGAGCCGGTCGTGACCCAGGGAAGCCTTGAGCAAACGGGCAACGCGCTTGACCTCGCGATCAACGGCGGCGGCTACTTCCAGATCCTCCTGCCTTCGGGCCAGCTCGCCTATACCCGCGACGGCAGCTTCCAGATGAGTTCGACCGGTCAGGTCGTCACCGCCAGCGGCAACGCCCTGCAGCCGCCGATCACGATCCCGCGCGGCGCGCTCAGTGTGACGATCGGCACCGACGGCACGGTCGGCGTTCAGATCCAGGGCCAGACCAACCCGTCGCAGGTCGGCACGATCCAGCTCGCGAATTTCGTCAATCCGGCGGGGCTGCAGAACACCGGCAGCAATCTGGCGATCCAGACCCAGGCGTCGGGCTCGCCGATCACCGGCACGCCGTCGCAGAACGGGCTCGGCACGGTCGCGCAGGGCTATCTCGAAGGATCGAACGTGTCGGTCGTCGACGAGATGATCGACATGATCGCGACGCAGCGGGCCTACGAGCTCAACACCCAGGCGGCCAAGAGCGTCGACAATATGCTCGGCTACCTCACCCAGACCGCCTCGTGAACCCACGCAACCGCATCACGCCGGGCGCCGTGCTGCTGGTTCTCGGCAGCGGGCTCGCCGCGTGCCACGGGCCGGCGCAGACCAAGACCGACATGCTGTCGGACCTCCAGCACCTCCCCGGCGAAAAGCAGCCCGAGGCGCCGGTCACCAACGGCGCGATCTATCAAGGCAACGTCCAGGGCGCCGGCGGGCTCGAGCTCTTTCGGGATCATCGCGTGTGGCAGATCGGCGACATCGTCACCGTCCAGATCACCCAGAACGCCACCGCCTCGAAGAACGTGAGCCAGAATATCGGCCGCACCGACAGCATCAACAACACCGTCAGCAACCTGGTCGGCCTGCCGACTTCGTTCGGTCACTCGTCGAAGGCGACCCAGTTCAACGCCAACATCGCGATGAACAGCGCCAACACGCTGCAAGGCAGCGGCGCGACGGCGCAGAACGACAGCTTCAACAGCACCGTTTCGGCGATGGTCCACCGCATCCGCCCGAACGGCGATCTGGTCATCGCCGGCAGCGACGAGGTGCAGCTCATCGGCGGCAAGGAGTACATCCGCATCGCCGGTGTCGTGCGGCCCGAGGATCTCAGCGGCAACGTCGTGCAGTCGACGCAGATGGCCGAGGCGCATATCGAGTTCAGCGGCGACGGCGAGACCTATCTCGCACCCAAGATGGGCTTTCTCCAGCGCGCGTTTCTCAGCGTGAGCACGTTGTGGCCCGGCGACTGGTTTTAATTCTCGCCGCGCTCGTCGCGCTCCTGAGCGGGGTGACGGGGGCGGCGCGGGCCGACCGGATCAAGGACATGGTCCAGGTCGAGGGCGCGCGCTCGAACCAGCTCATCGGCTACGGGCTCGTGGGCGGCCTCGCCGGCACCGGTGACCAGACCACCCAGGTCCCCTATACCACGCAGGCCATCACCAACATGCTGCGGCAGATGGGGCTGACGCTCAATCCGGCGCAGTTCCTCCAGCCGACCGCGATCGCCGCGGTGATGGTCACCAGCGAATTGCCGTCCTTTATGCAGATCGGCCAGAAGATCGACGTCACCGTCTCCGCGCTCGGCAACGCCAAGAGCCTGCGGGGCGGGGTGCTGTTGATGACCGAATTGCGCGGCTCCGACGGACAGGTCTACGCGATCGCGCAGGGGTCGCTGCTCGTGAGCGGCTTCGAGGCGAGCGGCCAGGCGGCGTCGACGACGGTCAACATCCCGACCGTCGCCCATATCCCGCAAGGCGCCTCGATCGAGCGGACCACCAAGGCCGCTTACGTCGCCGACGGGGTCGTGCGGCTCGACCTCGACGACCGGTCCTTCGGCAATGCGTCGCGGATCACCGACGCGATCAACCTGCGCATGGGACCCGTCGCGGCCCCCGACGGTCCCGCCCAGATTCTGGTCAAGGCCCCCGCGCAGGAGGCCGCACGTGTGCGCTTTGTCGCCGACATTCTCGATCTCCAGATCAACCCCGAGCCGCCGCAGACCGAGGTCGTGATCGACGCGCAGAGCGGCACCGTCGTGATGGGACAGGACGTCCGCATCGGCCCGGCCGCGGTCGCCTACGGCAGCCTCGCCGTCACCGTCAACGAGTCGCCCCAGGTGTCGCAGCCGAACTCGTTTGGCCAGGGTCGAACCCAGCGAGTGCCCCGCAGTCAGGTCCAGGCGGCCGAGAAACCGCTCAAGATCGTCGAGTTGGAGAACGCGCCCAAGGTCTCGGATATCGTCCGCAACCTGAATGCGATCGGCGCCACCTCGTCCGATCTGATCGCGATCCTCCAGGCGCTGAAGCAATCGGGCTCGCTGCACGCCCGCATCAAGGTGATCTGAATTGGATCTGCCCGGCGCCCAATTCCTGGCCTCGCAGAGCAACCCGAACACGGTCGCCGGGATGCTCAAGCACACCACCAACCCGGCCGCCGCAAAGGCCGTCGCGCAGCAATTCGGCGCCCTGTTGATGCAGGGGATGATGCAGCGGAACGACGGTTCGGCGATGGGCATGGTCGAAGGCACCGGCGGCGGCATCGTCAACTCGATGTTCGCGTCGACGCTCTCTCAGCAGGCGGCCAAGGGCGAGAAGCTCGGCCTGACCGACCTGATCCTGCACTCGATCGAAAAAAAGCAGAACCAGACCGTCGGCGATTCCCAATCGTCGGCCGACAGCCACGCCGCACCGTCGACGGGCACCCCCGCGCTCGCCCCCGCGGCGGCGGGTGGCGGGCTTCCGCTCTCCGGGTATTGGCACGGCGGCGGGATGCGTCCGCAGGCGACCGCCGCCGTCGCCGCCGCGATCGCGCACGCTCCGCCAGCGCCGCAATCGGCGGCCGCCCCGACCCCGGGCGGCGGGATGCCGCTGTCGCCGTACATGAAGGTCGCGGCGCTGATCCTGCCGCACGCGCCGCCCCAGGCGCACACGCCGCTCCAGGCGCGCATGCCGCCCGCCACGGTCCAGCCGTCATCGCCGAGCGCGGGCAGCTCGCCAAGCCCCTCCCTCTCCGCGTTCGCGGCCCAGGTCGCGCCGCTGATCCAGAGCGCGGCGCGGCAGTTGGGCGTATCTCCCCGTATCCTTCTTGCCCAGACCGCGATCGAGACCGGCTGGGGCCGCTCCGTGGTCGGCAACAACCTGTTCGGGATCAAGGCCGGGTCGTCGTGGACCGGCGACACGGTCAACGCGGCGACGCACGAATACGAGAACGGCCAGTACGTCTCGATCACCGACTCGTTCCGGGCCTATCCGAGCTACCAGGCCTCGGTGCAGGATTTCGTCACGATGGTGCAGAACAGCCCGCGCTACCAGGCGGCGCTGGGCAAGGGCGACGATGCGGCGGGTTACGCACGCGCCCTCATTTCGGGCGGCTGGGCGACCGACATCGATTACGTGAGAAAGCTTGAGACCGTCGCGGACGGCGCACGGGCGACCCAGCCTTTCGCGCCGGTGCCGCTGGTGCCGGCCAACTTCGCGACCATGCCGCTCTAGGGCTTCGATGGCCGCGCCGCTCTCCGACCTCAGCACGCAGCAAGCCCGGATCGCCGGCCGTCTCGGTCGGCTGTTCCGTTTCGAGCGCGGCGGCCGGTTCGCGCGCCGCCCGGCGGAGACGGTATGGCGGCTGATCGCGCGGCGCGCGACGCTGATGGCCGAGCTGACCGGTCTCGAACGCCGCCGCCACGAGGCCGAGCCGATGCCCTCGCCGGAGCTGCGCGCGGCGGTGAACGCGCTGGCCGGCGAGGTCGCGCTGTCGCGCGAATATGGCGAGACGCTGGTGGCCGGCCTTGGCATCGAGCTCGGCGCCCGCCACGGCCAGCACGCATCGAGCGGGCTGCGCGACGGCGGCGGCGGCGGCCGGCTCCTGGGGAGCGGATGAGATGAGCGGCATCTCCGAGCTGCTCAATGCCGGCATCAGCGGGTTGCAGGCAGCGCTCGAATCGATGCAGGCGGTGTCGAACAACACCGCCAACGTCAGCACGCCCGGCTACAATTTGGAGTCGGTCAACCAGAGCGAGATTCCGTCGATCGCGGGCATGCCCGGCCTCGGCGCGACCGTCACCTCGATCCAGCGCGCCTTCAACCAGTTCGTCTATCAGCAGGTCGTCGCGGCCGGGTCGACAAACCAGGCGGCGCAGACCAACCAGACCGCGGCGCAGACGCTGTCGGCGCTGTTTCCGGTCGCTTCGGGCGGCGCCACCGGGCTCGGCTCGTCGCTCAGCAGCTTTTTCAGCGCCACCAACGCCGTCGCGCAGGACCCGACCAGCGAGCCGAACCGCGAGGTCATGCTGACCGACGCACAATCGCTCGCCTCGGCGTTCAACTCGCTCGGTACGCAACTCGACAGCAACCTCACCGAGCTCGACGGCGAGATGGGCTCGGCCGTATCTCAGATCAACGCGCTGAGCCAGCAGATCGCGGCATGCAACGCACAGATCGCGGTTCAGACCAACAGTCCTTCCGGCGCACCCAACAGCCTGCTCGACGAGCGCGACAATTTGGTTCAGCAGCTTGGTCAGCAAGTCGGCGTCACGGTCCACCCTACCGCTAACGGCGGGGTCGATGTCTACACTTCCGGCGGCGCCGCGCTGGTCGCAGGCAGCGCCTCGTACCAGCTCTCCGCGACGCAGGACGGCTATGGCGACGGCTCGGTCAACGTCATCTACGGACCGACCGGCCAGAACATCACGGCAAGCCTGTCCGGCGGCACGATCGGCGGGCTCGTCAACGCGCGCAGCCAGATCGTCGGCGCGCAAGGTTCGGTCGGCGCGCTGGCGGTGTCGCTGGCCGATGCGGTCAACACCCAGCAATCGCTTGGGCTGGACCTCAACGGCAACCTCGGCCGCACGCTGTTCTCGGTCGGCGGGCCGGGCGTTCTGCCGTCACTGTCGAACAAGGGCTCGGCAAGCCTCAGCGCCTCGATCACCGACACCAACGCTTTCACCGCCGGCGATTTCATCATCACCAAGGAGGCGGGCGGGTTCGCGGCGGTCAACACCACGACCGGCGAATCGGCCGCCCTCGGCAGCGGCCCGACGCTGAGCCTCGACGGCATGACCATTACGGTCAGCGGCAGCGCCGGCAACGGTGACAGCTTTCTGCTTCAGCCGACCGCGGAGGGGGCGCGGAGCTTCGCCGTGACGACGATCGACCCGACCAAGATTGCCGCCGCCTCGGCCTATGTGGCGACGCCGGGAAACAATCTCGGCGACGTCACGGCGACGGTCACCGGCGGCGCCGCCGCCGCGTCGCTCCCCGCCGGCACGCCGGTGATCCCGGCAGCGCGGTTTGGCCAGAACCTGTCGATCCAGTTCACCTCGGCGACGACCTACAACGTGCTGTCGAGCAGCAACGCGGTGCTCGCCTCGGGCAGCTTCAGCGCGGCCACCGGCGGCGAGGTCGCGATCGGCTACCCGAGCCCGCCGGCGCCGTCCGGAGCTGTCGTCGGAGTGGCGCTGTCGGCGGGCACGGCGGCGGCCGGCGATACGTTCGCCCTGACGCCGGGCGGTATCGGCAGCAACGGCAACATTGTTGCGATGGCCGGCCTCGCGCAGCAGAACCTGCTTTCGGGGCAAACCCTGTCGAGCGCCTATTCGAGTCTGGTCGGCACGATCGGCACCTATGGCCAGGGCGCCGCGGTGGCGGCCCAGGCGGCGCAGGGCGTGCTGAATCAGGCGCAGACGGTCCAGCAATCGATTTCGGGGGTCAATCTCGACCAGCAGGCCGCCAATCTCGTCAGCTATGAACAGGCCTACCAGGCGTCGGCCACGGTGATCGGCACCGCGCAGACCCTGTTCACCGCGCTGCTGACCGCGGTCGCGGCATAATTCGAGGCGGCGATGCAAATCAGCACCAACGAATTCCTGCTCGGTTCGCTCAACGACATGCTGAACCAGCAGGCCAACGTCAACACGCTCAACCGCGAGATCGCGACCGGGCAGACCCTGCTCGACGCCAGCACCGACCCCGGCGGTGCGGCGCAGGCGCTCAACGCCGCCAACACGATCTCGCAATACAATTACGACCTGGGCAACGCGCAATCGGCCACCGCGTCATTGCAGAACGGCGTCAGCGCGCTGCAGCAGGTGACGACGCTGCTCGACTCGCTGCAGCAGACCGCGCTCCAGGCGGCCGACACCACGACGACGCCCGGCAACCGGGCGTCGCTGGTGCAGACCGCCGAGGGCGCGCTGCAGCAACTGGTCCAGCTCGCAAACATCCAGGGGCCGAACGGGGGATATCTGTTCGGCGGCACCAGGACGGATACCGTCCCCTATTCGGTGCTGCCCAGCGGGCAGGTCGTCTTCAACGGGGACGCCGGCACCAATTCGATCCAGATCGGGCCGTCTCTGTCGGTGCCGTCATCGACGTCGGGCACCGGCGTATTCTCCAACATTCCGGCCGGCGATAACGGGATCGCGCTCGGCGCCGCCGGCACCAACACGGGCGAGGGATATGCCGTCGTCGGCGGCGTCACCAATGTCAGCCAACTCGCCAGCGCCCGGCTCGCGGGGACGCAGTACGAGATCAGCTTTGCCGCCGGCGCCGGCGGCAGCCTCACCTACAGCGTCGCCAGCGGCGCCGGCACGCCGGGCAGTTCGGGCTTTACGGCGTCGAGCGGGGTCGTCGCGTCGGGGAATTTCACCGCCGGCTCCGATCTTGTGTTCGGCGGCATGGATATCCGCATCAACGGCACCCCCAACGCCGGCGACAATTTCGATGTCCAGACCAACGCGACGACCAGCATGTTCGCCACGATCCAAGGCCTGATCACGGCGTTGCAGACCGCGCCGACGGCGACCACCAACGCGCAGATCCTCCAGCAGGTCGAAAACGCGATCGCCAATATCGGCGGCGCGCAGAACAGCGCCCTTACGGCGCAGGCGGCACTCGGCTCGTCGCTGTCGGAAATCCAGTCGGTGCAGAGCCAGGTGACGAACCTCAGCGCGACCGCCCAGGCCGAGCTCGCCAACGTCCAATCCGCCAACCTGCCCGAGGTGATGGCCAATTACAGCGAAAGCGTCACCGCGCTCCAGGCCGCGCAGCTCGCCTTCTCCAAGGTCCAGGGGCTGAGCCTATTCAACTATATTCAGTCCTAACGGGTGCGACTGAAGCGATTAGTTGACGAAAAACGGAAATCCCGCTAGATCAAAGACGGGTTCATCGGCACCGGTCCGCTCCCCGCAGGCGGAAACTGTTGCGAGGCCGCGAGCGGCCGGGAAAGAGGGCAGGATGAACGAAACCATGCTCGTCGACGGGGCGGCCGAGGATATCGTCACGGCCGAGATCGCGGATTGCGTTCCCGCCGGCGACGACCGCGCGGCGCTCGCGAGCTCGACGGCGATCGTCGTCCTGGGCATGCATCGCAGCGGCACCTCGGCGCTGACCGGGATGCTGCGCCATCTCGGCGTCGCGCTCGGCGACAACATGATGCCGCCGACCTCCGACAACCCGCGCGGCTATTGGGAACAGGCCGATATCGTCGACCTGCATCAGAAGACGATGGCCGGGTATGGCATGGCCTGGGACGACATCCGGCCGATGCCGCCGGCGCTCCTCGCGGACCGCAACCTCGCGCGCGGGCTCGCCGCGATCCTGACGCGCGAGTTTACCGGTGCCCCGCTATGGGCGGTCAAAGACCCGCGGCTGTGCCGGCTGATGCCGCTGTGGTCGCCGCTGTTGGCCGGGCTCGAAGTCGCGCCGCGTTTCGTGCTGGCGCTGCGCCATCCTGCCGATGTGGCTTCCTCGCTGTCGCTGCGCGACGGCATCAACGGACATTGCGCCGCGATCCTGTGGCTGCGCCATGTGCTTGAGGCCGAGCGCGACAGCCGCGGCAGCCCGCGCGCGATCGTGCAATACGAGGAGCTGGTCGCGCCCGGCGGCTGGCGCCCGGCGATGGCGCGCATCGCCGCCGATCTCGGCCTCGATTTCGCCGCGGCGGGACCGGAGGCGGAGGCCGCGATCGATGCCTATCTCGCGCCGGAGCTGCGGCATCACCGCGCCGGACGCGGCCAGCTTTCCGAATGGGTGGCGACTGTCTACGAGGCGTTCGTCGCCGGCGACCCGGCGCTCGCCGAGATTTGCGACCGCGTCCAGGGCGAGATCGACCGCGCCGGCGACGTGTTCCTGCCGCTTCTGGGCCAGACGGTCACCAGCCTCGCCGATCTTCGCGCGCAGCGTCAGGCGCAGGACCGCGTCGTCGCCGATCTGAGCGCGCAGCTTTCGCGCACCCAGCACGAGGCCGAGGAGCTGCGCGCGATCGCGGTCCGCGCCGAGAGCGAGATCAAGACTTTGCGCCAGCCGGTCGGCGCTCTCACCCGCGACGGCACCAAGCTGGCGCGGCCGCCCGGAGTCGACGAGGCCTATCCGCTCTGGCTCGCCGCCCGCGCCTCGACCGCGGCGAGCCGTTCCGACTGGGTGGCGGAGCGGATCAAGACCTGGCCGACGACGCCGTCGCTCGCCCTCGGCATGATCGTTCCCGAAGGCGCCGAGATGATGGTGGCGCTGACCCTGCGCTCGCTGTTGATGCAGACCGCCGGCGAGTGGAGCCTCCACGTTGTCGCCGAGGCCGGGATGCCCGAGGCGTTCGCCGCCCTCCCGCGGCTCTTCTGGCACCGCGGCGAGGGCGCGGCGACCGAGCGGCTCAACCATGTCCTCCTCGACACCGGCGCACCGTTCATCGCGCTGATGGATGCCGGGGACCAGCTCGCCCCGCACGCGCTCTTTGCCGTCGCCGACGCGTTGTTCCGCCATCCCGAATGGGACGCGCTCTACACCGACGAGGACAAGGTCGACCTCCAGGGCGCGCGCACCTCGCCGCATTTCAAGCCCGACCTCAACATCGATCTGTTGCGCAGCACGCCCTATGTCGGCGCTCTCTTGGCGGTGCGGCGCGAGATGTTCGTGCGCGTCGGCGGGTTCGACCCGCGCTGGGACGGGACCGAGGAATACGATCTGGCGCTGCGCCTCACCGAGCATTGCGGTCCCGGCGGGTTCGGCCATGTCGCCGATGTGCTCTATCACCGCCTGACCACCTCAGGCCGCACCCGCCGCCCGGCGGAGGCAATCTTCGCCGATATGCCGCGGCTGCTGCAGGCGCATCTCGACCGGCTCGGCATCGCCGCGACCGCGGAGGCGGGGAACCCGGCCCACACGAATCGCGTCCGCTACCGCCATGACGCTCCCGAGCCGCTGGTCTCGATCATCGTCCCGACCAAGAACCAGCTCGCGCTGCTCAAACGCTGCGTCGAGACCGTGCTCAAGCTCACCGAGTACCAGAATTACGAGATCATCGTCGTGGACAACGGCAGCGACGAGTCCGACGCCCGCGAGTACCTCGACGCGATCGAGGGCAAGGCCGACGAGATCGGCGGCCGCATCCGCGTCTTGCGCCATCCCGGCGCGTTCAACTACTCGGCGATGAACAACCGTGCGGTACGCGAGAGCGCTCAGGGCGAATACCTGTGTCTCCTGAACAACGACACCGCCCCGCTCGACGGCGCCTGGCTCGGCGAGATGATGAGCCTCGCGCGGCGACCCGATGTCGGCGCGGTCGGCGCCAAGCTGTTCTTTCCGGACGGCAGCATCCAGCACGGCGGCGTCCTGCTCGGCGTCGGCTGGGGCTCGCCGGCCGACCATCCCTACAACCGCGACCCGGGCAACTCGCCCGGCTATTGGGGACGGCTGCAGGTGGTGCAGGATTTTTCCGCCGTCACCGCCGCCTGCATGGTGACGCGCCGCACGGCGTTCGAGGCCGTCGGCGGGCTCGACGAGGATGTGTTCGCGGTCTCGTTCAACGACGTCGATTACTGCCTCAAGCTGCGCGCCGCCGGGCATCTCGTCGTGTGGACGCCGTTCGCGCAGCTCTTGCACGAGGCCGGGGTCAGCCTGCGCTCGGCAAAGGTCGAGAACAAGGCGGTCGCCGACAAGAACGCCCGCTTTGTCCGCGAGGGCACGGCGATGTTCAACAAATGGATGCCGTGGATCGCCTTCGACCCGGCTTATAACCGCAACCTGTCCTCGCTCGGCCTCGGCTACTCGGTCGAGACCGAGGGCGCGCAGACCTGGG
Source organism: Allostellaceae bacterium (assembly GCA_036268075.1). GTDB lineage: Bacteria > Pseudomonadota > Alphaproteobacteria > ATCC43930 > CGMCC-115725 > DATARH01. The sequence continues at coordinate 22,671 of DATAUV010000018.1, forward strand.
ACCCCGGCTTCCGCCCGCGCGAGCGCGTGTTGGTCTATGCCGCCGACCGCGAGGGCTGCGGCGAGTATCGCGTCATCGCGCCGAGCCGCGCGCTCTACAAATGGGGCCTCGTCCACACCTATCAGACCATGCGGCTGATGACGCCGCCCGAGATCGCGCGGATGGCACCCGAGAGCGTGATCTTCCAGCGCCAGCTCGAATGGAACCAGATCGAGTTCATCTCCCAGGTCAAGGAGCTGAGCCCGACCTTCCGCGTCTTCGAGCTCGACGATCTGATCACCAACCTGCCGCCGCAGAGCCCGCACCGGGCGCAAATCCCGGCCGATATCGGCGACCGGTTGAAAACGGCGCTGGGGCTGTGCCAGCGCCTGGTGGTCAGCACCGAGCCGCTCGCGCGCGCGTTCGGCAAATGGTGCGACGAGACGGTGGTCCTGCCGAACCGGCTCGAAAAGGCGCGCTGGCTCGGGTTGCAGCCGCGGCGGCGGCGCGACGGCAAGCCGCGGGTCGGCTGGGCGGGCGCGGTCGGACATCGTGCCGACCTTGAGCTGATCTCCAGCGTCGTCGAGGCCACCCGCAGCGAGGTCGACTGGGTCTTTTTCGGCATGTGCCCGGACGCTCTGCGCCCGATGGTCGCCGAGTACCACGAATGGGTGACGCTGGTCGATTACGCCAAGACGCTTGCCGGGCTTGATCTCGATCTCGCCGTCGCGCCGCTGGCGCCGCACCCGTTCAACGAGTGCAAGAGTAACCTGCGCCTGCTCGAATACGGCATCCTCGGCTACCCGGTGGTCTGCACCGACATCCTGCCCTACCAGGGCGACCTGCCGGTGGTGCGCGTGCCCAACCGGCCGCGCGCGTGGATCTCGGCGATCCGGGAGCTGGTCGCCGATCGCGCCGCGCTGGAGGAGGCCGGCAACCGGCTCCGCCAGGCGGTGCTCGGAGGGTGGATGCTCGAGGACAATCTCGACCAGTGGCGCCGCGCCTGGCTGCCGTGAGCGGATTGGCGGTTTTCCGCAAGCAGCCCGCGGCTCGATTTTCCCCGAGTGGCCAGCGGGGCGGGTGATGCCCCGCTTTGCCCGGCCCAGATATTCCGCCGTTTTGCGCGCAAGACGCGAAATCCGGCTTTTTAGGGAAAACCCTGCAACAAATTCTGCAAGCGTCCGTCCTTACCGGGGTGAGGGGCCTGTTAGCCGGCGCCGCAGTCTTTGGCGTTGGTATCAGTTCCTCGGGTTACCCCAGTCCGTTCCGGCCCGCAGGCCCGGCGCGGTCGGCATCAGGAGGCAAGCGATGCTAGCAGGAAGTATCAACACCAACGTCAATGCGTTGTACGCATTGAACGCCTTGAATAACAACGGGAATACGACGAGTTCTCTGGAGCAGCAGCTGTCGACCGGGCTCGCGATCAATTCCCCCGCCGACAACCCCGCGGGCTACATCGCGGCACAGGGCTTTACCGCGCAGATCAGCGGCGTGACGCAGGCCGCGTCGAACGCCAACCAGGCGATCTCCCTCGTCCAGACCGCCGACGGCGCGATCACCCAGCAGGTCAACATCCTGCAGAACATCGCCAGCATCGCCAACCAGGCGGCCAACGGCGGCGCCACCTCGCAGCAGCTCGCTGCTCTGCAACAGGTCGTCTCGCAGTTGCAGACCCAGGTCTCGACGATCTCCCAGCAGACCAATTTCAACGGCGTCAACCTGCTCGACGGTACGTTCCAGGGCATCAACTTCCAGGTCGGCGCCAGCACGGGCCAGACGATCGGCCTGTCGCTCAGCAGCACCGCCGCCAACCAGATCGGCGCCTATCAGACGACGGCCAGCAGCAGCGGCACGCCCTATCATGGCGATGGCGTGGGCACGGGCGGCGTTGGCGACAACACCGGCGCTTCTTACGCGATCACCTCGGCCGGCGCCGGTGCGTTCACCGCCGGCACGTTCGGCGTGTCGGGCTCGGCGGGTAATGCCAATGTGACGGTCTCGGCCGCGACCGAGACGGCGCAGGGTGTCGCCCAGGCGATCAACAACGCCACCTCGAGCACCAATGTCACCGCCACCGCCAGCACCAGCGTCGCCTTTGCGGTGACCGCGGGCTCGCTGTCGTTCAGCCTGGGCAACGGCGCGTTTGGCGCACAGTCGAACGCGGTCACGATCAACGCGTCCGTCTCGTCCGTCTCGCAATCCGGTCTCGCCGCGTTGACCAACCAGATCAACCAGTTCACCGGTCAGACGGGCATTACCGCGACGGTCAATTCGGCCAATAAGCTCGTGTTGACCCAGTCGCAGGGCGACAACATCTCGCTCTCGGGGTTCTCCGGGACGGGGACACTCGCCGCGGGCGGCACGACGACCGTCACTCTCAGCACGGGCGCGGCGCACGGCGCGACGATCCAGGGTCTCGTGACTCTACAATCGAACTCGAGCTTCGCGTTGAGCTCGAACGCGTCGGATATCGGCCTCAACACGACGACGTCGCTGTCGGCGTTGTCGAGCGCCAATGTCAGCACGGCGGCCGGCGCGGCGGCGACGCTCAACGTCGTCACCTTCGCCCTTCAGCAGCTTGAGAGCGAAGGCAGTCAGCTCGGCGCGGTGCAGCAGCGGCTGCAGGCGACCGTCGGCAATCTTCAGACGATCAACACCAACCTGACCGCGGCGCGGTCGACCGTACAGGATGCCAACATCCCGCAGGTCACCACGCAGCTCACTCAGGCGCAAATCCTGCAGCAGGCGGGCGTCTCCGCCCTATCTCAGTCGAGCCAGCTGCAGCAGTCGTTCCTCAAGCTGCTCCAGTAGGAGTGGTGACCAGCATACGCGTAGTTCGGTAGAGCGAGGTACGTCCGTCCTCGGGATTCCCCCGGGGGCGGACACCTCCGAAGAAAGGGTTAGGGAGCGATAAATGGCGGTGAGCGACATTCTCAGCTCAAGCCAGATCACCTCGCTCATTCAGCAGGCGACTGCCGCGAATCAGCTTCCGGCCGGGGTGTTGCAAGCCCAGGAAAAGCCGATCCAGTCGCAGGTGGCCGCCCTGACCCAGGTGCAAGGTGCGCTCTCGAAGCTGCAATCGGCGCTGGGTGGCTTGGCGAACATCCAGACGCTGGCGCAGCGGGCGGTGAATGTGTCGCCGAGCGGGGCGGTGACGGCTACGGCCACCAACGCCACGCAACCCGGCACCTACTCGCTGACCGGGATTCATCTCGCGGCGACGGAAAGCCTGATCTCGTCGGGTTCGGTCAGCGCCAGCGGCTCACTGGGCGCCGGAACACTGACGATCCAAGTCGGCACCAGCAGCGCGGTTAACGTCAACATCGCGAGCGGCAGCTCCAGTCTCGCCGACATCGCGTCGGCGATCGACGCGGCGGATGCGGGGGTACAGGCGTCGGTGGTGTATGACGGCTCGAAATATCACCTCGTGCTGACGGGCGACTCGACCGGCGCCGCCAACGCGTTCACGGTTTCGGGCAGCGGCCCGCTCGCCGGGATCAGCTACAGCCCGACGACCTCCGGCTCCGGCCTCGCCGTCTCGCGCGCGGCCGCCAATGCATCGTTCTCGCTTGACGGCCTCACGGTCACCAGCGGCTCCAACACGATCAGCGGCGTCATCCCGGGGCTCAGCCTGACCCTGGCGCAAAGCGGGTCGGCCACCGTTACGGTCAGCCAGAACACCAACGCGCTCGAAACCGCGGCGGAAACCCTGGTCTCGGCGCTCAACAACGCGCTCGGCACGATCTCCCAGAACGCCTCCTTCAGCCAGACCAGCGGCGGCGGGCCGCTCTTCGGCAATATCGGGATCGAGATAATCCGCAACGATCTGCTCAATTCGATCAGCTCCTCGCCCAATGGCGCCAGCACGTTCGCGACGCCGTTTTCGTCGCTGAGCAGCATCGGGTTCACGGTCACCAGCGGCGGCTCTGTCACGTTCGACCCCAGCACCTTCCAGACCGCGGCCCAGACCAATTACGGCGCGGTCGCCTCGCTGCTCGGCGAGATCGGCCAGGCCTCGAACTCCAGCGTCGCGGTCGAGGGCATCGGCGCGGCGCCGCCGGGCACCTATTCGGTCGCGGTGGCCTCGAATTCCGGCGGCACGGTCGTCGGCACGATCAACGGCGAGGCCGCGAGCGGCACCGGCGGGCTGATGACGGTCAACGACAACGGCCCCGCCCAGGGATTGTCGGTGCAGGTGGCGCCCGGCGTGACCGGCGCCCTCGGCACGCTTTCGATCAGCCAGGGTGTGTTCGCCAGCCTCAGCAGCATCGTCAACTCGGCGCTGGCGAGCGGCAGCGGCAGCGTCACCGGGCAGATCACCAATCTGAACACGACGATCACGTCGATGAACAAGCAGGTCAATCAGCTCCTGGCGCAGGCCCAGCTCGAGACCCAGCTCTTGACCCAGCAATTTTCACAGGCGCAGGCGACGCTGTCCCAGCTCAATACGGTCAGCAGCTTCCTGTCCTCCTTCTTCAAACTCTCCTCCGGCGGAGGCTGACCCATGATCGGCACACGAGCAGATTTGACCGGCCCGACGGCCTACCGCGTCATGGAAGGCGTGGGCGCGTCGCCCGAAGACTTCATGAAGATGGGGCTCGACTCGGCACGGATGCTGCTGATGCGAGCCGAGATGGCGATCCGCGCCGGCGACCGGGTCGAAAAGGCCAAGGCGCTCGGTTCGGCAGGCGCCGTCGTCGAGTTCATGCTCGGCCTCAGCGGCTCGGCCCCGGGGGCGCTGAGCGACTGTCTGACGAGCGTCTACCAGTACGCGCTGGCCGCGATCCTCAAGGGGAACGCAGGCGACGACATCGAAGCGATCGTCGCCGGCCGTACCGCGCTCGAAGAGCTGGCCGGCACCTGGCGTAAGATATTTCCCGACGCCATCGCCTGGACCGATTCCGGCGATGACGCCGCGCTAAGCGGCAGAGGTGAACATGCCTGATCCGATCCAAGGGGCGACAACCGGCATCCCGCTCGGGGTCACGACCACCGGGCAGGCCGGCGCGTCGCAGCAGGCGACCGATGCGTCGGCCGCGCAAGCCGCGGTCGCGCCGGCGACCGACCAGGCCGATGTCGGCCAGACCGAGGCCTTGCTGTCGTCGATCATCCAGGCGGCGAACAAGGCGCCGGCGACCGACGACGCCAAAGTCGACGCGCTGCAGCAATCGATCGCCAACGGGAGCTATCAGGTCGATTCGCTGGCGATCGCCAAAAAGCTGATGAACCTCGACAACGGGTCGGGCGAAGACGGCCAGTGATGCCAGTCCGTCGGGACCGACACCGGGCTCAGGAAGCGAGCCTCAGCCCGGCGAAGATCGGGTCGGCGGCGGCCATCTCGGCCGCCCGCCGGATCCAGTCCTGCACACGGGTTAACCTGTCGGCGGCCTGGTGGATGTCGTCGCGCTCGGCGATGTCGCGGAACGCTTCGAGGATCTGCTCCAGGCATTCGGCTTCGCTGCCGACCCGCATGGCTACGGCGCCGTCGTCGAGGCGGATCGGTTCGTCGATGCGCTCGCGCGCCGCTTCAAGTCGTTCCTGCCGGACCATCCACCCCTCGGCGACCTGTTCTGCGATTCGCTCTACACACCCCTGCCGATTCGGACCCAAGTCCTTCCGGCAGTGGATTCACCGCCACACGATTCGCAATATATTTCCGCGATTCGCGACGAATCCTCCGACTCTGTAGCTTGACGATAAATGAAAAAATTTCAATCTATAGGGGCGGAGCCGGCAATGCGAACTAGAGCCGAGATAGTCTTCCCCAACAATATCAAAGAGTTCCGTCTTCGGCGGCAACTCACGCAGGAGCAGCTTGGCCGGATGATGGATCCGCCGATCGGCGAATCGACCATCTCGAAGATGGAAAGCGGTGAGCGGCGCTTGACGAATTTGCAGCTTACCGAGCTCGCCGGCATCCTCCAGTGCCAGGCCGACGAGATTCCGGTCGTCACCGGCCGCGACTCCTCTCAGGGCGTCGAGCGGTGGCAGCGCGCGCAGCAGGAGATAATCGGCAACTCGATCGCCAGCGGCGCCGCGGCGACCGGCTATGTGCTGGCGCAGCTTCGCAAAAAGAACGGCAAGACGATGCAGCAGGTCGCCAACGCGATCGGCATGACGCTCTCGGTCTACCACCGTGTCGAGATGGCTAGCCGCATCATCCAGGGTGACGAGATCGACGCGGTCGCCAAGGTCTACGAGATGTCGACCGAGGAGCTGATCGGCCTGTTCGAGCGCCGCACCGAGGACAATCTGGAGCAGCTCAAGAACGGCGTCCCGCCTGAGCGTCTGCTGCCGCGGGTGCCGCGGTCGCTCCTCCGCGAGGACGCGAAATGGGGTCGGCTCGGTGCGCTCGAGCGCTACGCGATGCGGCGCAGCATCCGCTATGTCGGCGCGCCGGCCGAGGCGCTGTCGTTGCCCGTCTACGGTCAGATGAAGACCACGAGGGACGGTGGCCACCGCTTCGCGATCGACCTCGACGCGGCGGTCGACCGCATCCCGGTGCGCGACCTGATCCGCACCCATGACGAATGCTTCCTCGTGCGCAATTTCTCGCAGCGCCTCGGGTTTCTGATGCGCCCCGGCACGCTCGCCCTCGTCGACCCGCGCACCCCGGTCGCGATGGGCGACATTGCGTTTTTCGTCAGACCGGACGGCACCGCCGACGCCGGTGTGGTGCTCGGCGACGGCATCGGCCCGCTGATGATCAAGATGTACAATCCCGAGGAACAGATTTCGGTCGGCGACGCGTCGGTTTCCAGCGTCCTTCGCGTCGGCATGCTGATCCTGCCGTAGGCCGGACGTCCCGTCCTGAAATTCGACTTGCCCCGGCCCGTTTCCGGCATCCGGGTCTTTGGGTGCCGGGCGATTCGCGGCTCACGAGGTCGCATGGTGCCCTGACCTCTGCCGAGCCACCCGCCAACCCTCTGGAAACCCCCTGATTACCGTCCGCTTCGCACGCCCGCGAAACAGAAATCCGGCGGGTCGCGGGCTGGGATAGATTTGTCCCACCTTCCGCTTCCCTCGGCGGCGGGGCGCCGGGCCGCGTTTGGCCACCGGGACAGAGGATGCGAAAGGCGCTAGCGGGCCTGTTGCGGGGGATGACGGCGCGGTCGCCGCCCGCGCTGCTGCTCGCCCTGGCGACCGTCACGGTCGGGATGCCGATCGTGGTGGTCGCGGCGCCGGGTGGGCTTGCCCTGCTGGCGGCGCCGCGCAGCGGGATCGTGCTGGCGACCGCGCTGATCGTCGCCCCGGTATCGGTTCTGCTGGCCCTCTCGCTGCGCGGCGGCGAGTCGCTGCGCCGGATCGCGACGGCATTGCCGGGCGGCGAAATTCGCCGCGGGATCGAGCGCATCTTGCTGGCGGCGGCGATGCTCGCCTATGCGATCGCGCTCGGCGCCGTGGCGCCGTATCAGGGCGCGGTCGCGGGCTGCGACGTCGTCGCCTCGCTCGGCCTCGCCTGCGCGTGGCTCCTCCTGCTGCACGCGGTCCTCAACCCGGCGACGTCTTCGGTCCGCCGCGCTGTCGCGATCGCGGTCGATGTCGCGCTCGTCTCGGCCTTTCTCCATGCCGGTGACTTCCTGACCGCGGCGTGGAGCGCGGCTTATCTGTATCTCGCGATCCGCGACGGCGGCCGTTGGGGCGCGGTGGCCGCCTCGCTCGCCGGGTTCGCCCTGGTCGCCGCGACGACCGCGTATTGGTGGGGCCAGCCGCTATTGTCGCTCGGCTCGCTCGCGGCGATCGCCGTGGTGCCGGCCTATGTCGCGGCGCTGCTGCGCCAGGCGGCCGGTTCGGCGGCGGCGAGCGACGGTGCGGATGCGGCGCGGACGCGGCTCTATGCCGGGCTCGGCGACGGCGTCCGCGACTCGCTGAAATCGGTGCTGCGCGCCGGCTCCCGGCTCGACCGCACCGACCTCTCGCCGGAAGACGCCGAAATCCTCGCGCGGATGCGGCTCAGCGCGCGTGCCGCGCTCGTCCAGATCGACGAGATGCCGACCTACGCCGCGATCGAGGCCGGCGAGTTCGCCCCGGAAACCCGCTCGTTCGACCTGTACCAGCTCATCCACGGCGCCGTCGCCACGCTGCGGCCGCAGGCGGCTGATCGCGGCACCGCGCTCAGCGTGCGCATCGACCCGCGCCTGCCCTACGAGCTGCGCGGCTGGCCGCATCATCTGCGCCAGCTATTGATCGCGCTCGCCGCCGCCGCGATCCGCGGGTCGGAGCGGGCGACGGTCGCGGTGCAGCTCGACCTCGTGGAGCTGGCGGGTGAGGCGGTGCGGCTCAGCATGACGGTCCGCCAACAGGGCGGCCGCGCCCAGCCGCGTGCGCAGGACCCCGGCCTCGCCGTCGCCGGCCGGCTCGCGGAGGCGATGGGCGGCCGCCTGACCACCGCCCCGCGCAGGGGGTTCGAGGCGACGGCCGAGCTGCCCTTCGTGCTCGACCGTGCGACCGCGGCGCTGCTCCTCGACCTCGACCGGCTGCCGGTGTTGATCATGTCCGAGGACGGCGCGTTCGCGGGCGAGCTCGGCGCGACGCTGCGGCCCTGGCGGGCGGTGCCCCGCTGGATCGGCGCCGGCGACGAGGCCTCCGCCGAAATAGAGGCGCTGGTCCCCGACACCCAGCGCCCGGTGCTGATCGTCGATGGCCGCGACGACGTGCTGTCGGCGCTGAGCTGGGCCCACCGCGCGATCCGCGCCAGCCCGGCCGCCGCGCCCTACGTGCTCTTCGTCGCCGCCGAGGCGCGGATCGACAGCGTGATCGGGCTCGCGGACGGCGTGCTCGACGCGATCCTGTCCTCCCCGTTCACGCCCGGCGTCCTGCAAAGTACGCTGCATGCGCTGCGCGTCGGCACCGCGGATTGGTTCCCCACCGAGCCGCTGCCGGCGCCGCTCGTCGCGCCCGAACAGGGTCCCGCCACGGAGCCGCCGGTGCAGGCCGTGCCCGCCGAGCCCGTGGCGGCGCCGCGCGGTCCGCCACAGATTCTTGTCGCCGCGACCAACGCGATGAACCGCAAGATCATCGAGCAGATCCTGATCGGCGCGCGCTGCAACGCGCATCTGGTTGCCGACGCCGACCAGGCGCTCGACATGCTCGTGGCGCGCCCGATCGACCTGGTGCTGCTCGACCTCGCCGCCGCGACCCTCGACGAGGTGGCCGCGGTAGAGCGCCTCCGCGCCGCTCGCGCCGAGCTGCCCATCATCGTGCTGAGCGCCGACCCTGACCCGGAGGCCGGCATCATGTTCGCCGCCGCCGGCGCCAGCACGGTGCTGGGGAAGCCGCTCGAACCGAGCCGACTGACCGCGGCGATCGACCTCTCGCTGCCACGCCCCGCGCCCGCCATGCCGGCGCCGGACCCGGTCGTGACTGAAATATCGTCACACCCGCGCTTTCCCCGTCCGGCACCGGCGCCGATCGACCGCCGCGCCGTCGACGCCCTGTGGACGCTCGGCGGCGGCGGCGAGTTTTTCGCCGATGTGGTCGAAGCCTTTCGCGCCGACTCGCGCCAGCTATTGCGCGACCTCGGCGGCGCCGCCGCAATCGGCGATCACACCGGCTTCACCGCCGCGCTGCAGTCCCTGCGCCGCTGCACCGCCAGCGTCGGCGGCGCCCATCTGCGCGAGATGCTGGTGGCGATGCAGGAGACCGGCGCCGCCGAACTTCGTGAGAGGGGCGTGCTCTACGTGCAGCAAATCGGCGCCGAGATCGCCCGGCTCGGCGAGACGCTGGCGGAGTACAGAAAGACCGCGGAGTAGCGGGCTAAGCCGGCAACGCAGTCGCGAACCGCTTGTTGACGGTGATGTTGTCGGCGCGCTGCCGGGCGTCCCACAAATCCCGCTGCATCTGCATCCGCAGCCAGGTGTCTGCCGTGCCGCCAAACACCTTTTCGAGCCGGATCGCCATGTCCGGCGACACCCCGCTATGGCCGTTCAGCAGATCGGACAGCGCCTTGCGCGTCACCCCGAGCGCCGCCGCGGCCGCCGTGACCGTGAGCCCGAGCGGCTTCAGGCATTCCTCGCGTACGATCTCGCCGGGATGTGCCGGATCATGCATCTCCATCGGTCCTGCTCCTTGCGGTCAGTGATAATCGACCAGGTCTACCGCGATCACATCATCATCCTCGAACTCGAAGACGAGCCGCCAGTTCCCGGATACGGCGACGGCCCAGGCGCCGCGTCGATCGCCCCTGAGCGGGTGCAGCCGGTAACCGGGCAGGTTCATTCCGTCCGGTCCGGTGCTGGTCGACAGAGAGGTCAGAAGCCGCCGCAATCTCGGCGCGTGCTGGGAATTGATGCCACCGACATCCCCGGTCCGGAAAAAGCGCTCCAGCCCCTGTGGCGAAATCGCCGGATCATTTGATAATTGTAACTTATCAGGTGACGCGGGGCTAGAGAACTATTGCTCCTCCACCGCCAACTCTGTCTCCGCTCGATTGCCGTCGCGGCGACGGCGGATCACGGCGACGACGCGGTCGCGGTTTTCCCAGCAGATCTGCAGGAATCGGATCGCGTTGGCGGCGATGAACGACGACAGCGCGTCGTTGTAGGCGGCGGCGGCTTCCTCCAGCCGCTCGATCCCGTCCTCGCGCTCGCCGATCCGCTGGAGCGCGCTGCCGAGGTTGTTTTGCGTCATCGCCCAGTCGAGCGGCATCTTCTCGGAATCGTATTCCTGGAGCGCGAGCCGGTATTCGGTGACCGCCTCCTTGAGCCGTGCCGTGCCGATCTCCCGCTCGCCGATCCGCGCCAGCGCGTTGCCGAGGTTGTTGTGCGTCATGGCCCAGTCGAGCGGCACGATCTCGCGCCGGTATTCCTTAAGCGCCTCGCGATAGGCGAGTACGGCCTGCGCCAGCATCGCGTCGTCGCTCCTGTCCTCGCCCAGCGACGACAGCACGTTGCCGAGGTTGTTGTGGGTCATCGCCCAGTCGAGCGGGTTCCGGTCGCGGCGATAGACCTGCAGCGCCCGGCGATAGGAATCGGCGGCCGAACTCAACAGGATCGGCTCGCGGCTGCGCTCGCCGAGGCTGGCGAGGGCATTGCCGAGATTGTTCTGGGTCATCGCCCAATCGACCGGCGCGCGCTCGCGGGTGCGCACCTTGAGCGCTTGCCGGCAGGCCGACACCGCCTCTTGCAGCCGGTCGGGGCTGTCGAGCCGGTCGCCGATGTTGCGCAGCGCGGCGCCGAGGTTGCTCTGCGTCATCGCCCAGTCGAGCGGCACGCGTTCGGGCCGGTATTCCTTCAGCGCCTCGTTATAGGCGGCGACCGCCTCCTCGATCTTCCCGGTGCCCCTCTCGCGCAGCCCCAGCGTGCGCAGCGCGACGCCGAGATTGTTTTGGATCATCGCCCAATCGAGGGGCGCTCGGTCGCGGCGCGCTTCGATCAGCGCCTCGCGATAGATGGCGATCGCCTCTTCGAGCGGTCCGGGGTCGCGTTCGCGCTCGCCGAGCAGCCTCAGCGCGTTGCCCAGCCCGTTCTGCGCCATCGCCCATTCGAGGGGCCGTTTCGCCCGGTCGACCCGTGGCAGCGCCTGGCGATAGGTAGCGACCATGCCCTGCAGACGCGCCGTTCCGGTATCGACCGCACCGGCTCGGGCCGGCGTGGTCAACTCGGTCAGCGTCGTCGAAAACCGGTTGAGGCTTGTTGTCTCCATAGGTTCCGCCACGATCGTCTTTTGCCGGTGGTTGGCAAACCGCGGAACCGCCGGGACGCCCGTAACCATATGAAAACAACGAAGTGTTTGTTGTGCTGACGGGTGGCCTCCGAGGAGATGCGACGAGGCGGCCTTTACCGAACGCGCCCCCGATTCTCTGCACGTTGGGCGGGGTTATCATTAAGACTGCTCAATTAACCATCAAATGCTTTGGAGTTTTGGCCTCGCCGAATCAATAAAATCCCTGCCAAATCCAAACGATCCGCATCCCCCGCGGAACAGTCGGAAGCGGCAGTAACGGTAAGACGGCGGCAGCGGATAGAAGGTCAAGCATATGGACCCGGCGCAAATGTACAGGACCTACGAACGTCGCGCCAAGCAGGCGGTAAGCCCAACCGTCCGCACGGTCAACATGCTCGGCATGATGTGCGCTGCCGCCGTTGCCCAGGGCGGGTTTTTCGCCTTTGTCGGCAAGGGGTACGGCGGCGATTGGCCGAACCCCTGCGAGCCTGACGACGCCACCCAGACAACACAAGACGGCGCCGCCCGGCCCCAGACCCGTACGGAAGAAGCGTAGCCTCCGAGGGGAGGATGCATTTGAGAAAAGCTAAGGTGTAGAAGCAGTACCTTCGGATCGTATGATCCAAGTGTCAGTCCTAGCACGCCTCGTATTTCCGGCGGGGCTAGGAAGTTCAGATGAAATCGGTGACGACGGCGACGCTTGAGGTCGCCTATCAGGAAACGGGACCGGCCTCGGGCAGGCCGGTCATCCTGCTTCACGGCTTTCCCGACGACATCCACGCCTATGACGAGGTCGTGCCGCCGCTGGCCGAGGCCGGGTATCGCGTCATCGTCCCGTATCTGCGCGGTTACGGCCCGACCCGGTTTCGCGATCCCGCCGCATTGCGGTCGGGGCAGCAGGGCGCGCTCGGCGCCGATCTCCTGCAATTGATGGATGCGCTCGCGATCGAACGCGCCTGGCTCGCCGGCTACGATTGGGGCGGACGCGCCGCCTGCGTCGTCTCGCGGCGGTGGCGGAGGCGATCAAGGAACTCGCGTAGCGCCCTCACCCGTCTCGCTGCGCGAGCCACCCTCTCCCGCGATGCGGGCGAGGGGATACCCAACCCTATCCCCTCGCCCGCATCGCGGGAGAGGGGGGTGACCACGGCGGAGCCGGGGATCACCGGGTGAGGGCGCCGCGCGCAGCGAGGCTTACAGCGTCTCCAGCATCGCCTCGGCGCTCGACACGCCGTATTCGCCCGAGGGCTCGACGTTGAGCGCGGTGACGACGCCATTGTCGATCACCATCGAATAGCGCTGCGAGCGGATGCCCATCCCGGCCTCGGTGCGGTCGACCTCGAGCCCGATCGCCTTGGTGAAATCGCCGCTGCCGTCGCCCAGCATCACGACGTTCTCGTCGGCGCCGTGGACCTTGCCCCAGGCGTTCATCACGAACGCATCGTTGACCGAGACGCAGGCGACCGTGTCGACGCCCTTGGCCTTCATCGCGGCCGAGTTCTGCACGTAGCCCGGAAGGTGGCGCGACGAGCAGGTGCGGGTATAGGCGCCCGGCAGGCCGAAGATCGCGACCTTCTTGCCGCCGAAAAATTCCTCGGCGCTGACGGCTTTCATCCCGTCCGTCGCCAGATAGCGCATCGTGACCGAGGGGACCTTGTCACCGACTTTGATCGTCATGGGCGTTTCTCCGTTCAAGCCTGGTCGATATGGAAAACGGCCTTGCCGCCGATGTGGCGGTCGCGCAGCAGGGGGCCGATGGTGGGGAATTCGCGCCAGTCGTGCTCGACGAGGCGCGGCCTCAGCGACCCGTCGGCGACGAGCCCCGCCATCAGCGCGAGATCGGGGGCGAAGCGGTCTTCCGCCTCGCAGGTGAAATAGTGGAAGCCCTGGATGCGGGCGTTCTGGTGGTCGGCGAAATCGCGGAAATTGAGCGTCGCCGGCTCGCCCGACGAGTTGCCGTAGACGACGATAGTGCCCTTGGCCTCGATCAGCGCCATCGCCTCCGACAGCGACTGCCCGCCGGCGCTTTCGAGGATCAGCGCGTAGCGCCCCGGCGCGTTCTCGATCCCGACCACGACCGCCTCGGCGCCGAGCCCGTCGAGCACCGCCGCGCGGGTGCCGCTGCCGACGACCGCCGTCACCCGCGCGCCCGACCGCGCCGCCATCTGCACCGCCAGATTGCCGACCCCGCCCGCCGCGCCCGTCACCAGCACCCGCCGGCCAAGCAGCGGCTCGCCGTTCCTGAGGCAGCGCAACGCCGTCAGCCCGGCGACCGGCAACGCCGCCGCCGCTCCGTATGAGACAGAGTCGGCGATCGCCGCCATCCGATGCGACGGCACCGCCGCGCGTTCCGCCCAGCCGTGCCAGTCGCACAGCCCGACCACCCGCGTCCCGGCCGCCGGCCCGCTGCCGTCTGCCGCCTGCGTCACCACGACCCCGGCGATGTCCTGCCCCGGCCGCCAGCCTTCGCCGCGCGTCTCGATCAGCCGCAGCTCGCCGCGGTTGAGTGAAAACGCATGCACCGCCACCACCGCCTCGTTCGACCGCGGCTCCGGCTCCGGCACATCGACGATCGCCACCCCGCCCGGTGCCGATTTGGTGTTGACGATCGCGCGCATGGTGTTTGCGGTGCCTCCAAATTCATTCCCTTGCCCGCTTGCGGGAGAAGGGGGACCCATCGCCTCGGCGATGGGAGGGTGAGGGGGCGAAGCGTCTTTCGCTCCACACACCGCGCTCCGCGCGGCCCTCACCGGCCTTCGGCCACCCTCTCCCGCAATGCGGGAGAGGGGATTACATCATCGCCGCACTCAGTTCAGCCGCAGGTCGGTGATGTGGTCCGGGCTCGGCTTGAGCTCGCCGCGTTCCACCCGGAGCACGATGTCGGTCAGGATCGCGTTGGTCGGCGCGTCGATGCCG
>DATAUV010000019.1:0-3736 GCA_036268075.1 Allostellaceae bacterium
GATCCTCCCGCGACCTTTACGCTCGGCAACGGCCTGAAAGTCGTCGTGATCCCCGATCATCGCACCCCGGTGGTCACCCAGATGATCTGGTACAAGGTCGGCTCCGCCGACGAGACCCCCGGCAAATCGGGGCTGGCGCACTTTCTCGAACATCTGATGTTCAAGGGCACCAGCAAGCATCCCGCCGGCGAGTTTTCCCAGACCGTGCTGCGGATCGGCGGCAACGAGAACGCCTTCACCTCGACCGACTACACCGGCTATTTCCAGCGCGTGCCGCGCGATCAGCTCGGCACCATGATGGAGTTCGAGGCCGACCGTATGACCGGCCTCGTCCTCAAGGACGAGAACGTGCTGCCGGAGCGCGACGTCGTGCTCGAGGAATACAACATGCGCGTCGCCAACAATCCGGAAGCGCGGCTGACCGAGCAGATCATGGCGGCGCTGTATCTCAATCATCCCTATGGCCGGCCGGTGATCGGCTGGCATCATGAGATCGAGAAGCTCGACCGCGAGGACGCGCTGGCATTCTACCGGCGCTTCTATGCACCGAACAACGCCACGCTGGTGATCGCCGGCGATGTCGACGTCAATGAAGTCCGTCCGATGGCGGAGCGCACCTTCGGCGCCGTCGCGCCGCAGCCGGCGATCCCGGCGCGGCGCATTCGCCCGCAGGAACCGACGCCGATCGCGCCGCGCACCGTGACCTTTGCCGACCCGCGGGTCGAACAGCCCAAGCTGATGCGCTATTATCTGGTGCCATCCGCCACCACGGCCGCCGCCGGCGAAAGCCCCGCGCTCGACGTACTCGGGCAGTTGATGGGCAACGGCAGCAACTCCTATCTCTATCGCGCGCTGGTGGTCGACCAGCCGCTCGCGGTCAGCGCCGGCGCCGGTTATCAGGGCACCGCGCTTGACGACACCCAGTTCATGATCTCGGTCTCGCCGAAGCCCGGCGTCGGCTTCGCGCAAATCGAGCAGGTGGTCGACCGCGTGATCGCGGACGTGGCGCATAACCCGGTGCGGTCGGAGGATCTCGAGCGGGTCAAGACCCAGCTGATCGCGGAAGCGATCTACGCCCAGGACAACCAGGCGACCCTGGCGCGCTGGTACGGCGCGGCACTGACCACGGGCCTGTCGATCGAAGACATCAGGAGCTGGCCGGACCGCATCCGCGCCGTGACCGCCGAACAAGTGCGCGCCGCGGCGCAAAAATGGCTCGACAAGAAGCGATCGGTGACCGGCTATCTGATCAAGGACGCCACGCCGAAACGCGAGGAGAAGCGCTCGTGACCGATCCCGTCGTTTTCACGCGGCGCTCCGCCCTGATGCTGGCCACGGGCCTTGCGATCGCGCCTTTGGCGCCGCGGCCGTCATTTGCCGCCACCAAAATCCAGCATCTGGTTTCCCCCGGCGGCATCGAGGCGTGGTTCGTGCAGGATGCCACCGTGCCGCTGATCGCGATGGAATATGCCTTCATCGGCGGCGCGACACAGGACCCGGCCGACAAGCCCGGCGTCGGCAGCCTGGTCGGCGATCTGCTCGACGAGGGTTCCGGCGATCTCGATTCCAAGACCTTCCATGAACGGCTCGACCGCCGCGCCATCGAGTTGAGCTTCGCCTCGACCCGGGACTATTTCCGCGGCTCGCTGCGCATGCTCAAGGACACCAAGGATGAGGCCTTCGACCTGTTGCGGATGTCGCTAACCTCGCCGCACTTCGATAGCGCCGATGTCGAGCGGATCCGCTCCCAGGTGATTTCCAACCTGCAAAGCGATACCGCCAGCCCGACCGCGCTGGCGGGGCACAAGTTCCTCGAAATGGCCTATGGCAAGGACCATCCCTATGGCCGGCCGGCCGACGGCAGCCTGCAAAGCGTGCCGATCATCACGGTCGCCGACCTGAAGGATTACGTCCGCCGCGTGCTGGCGAAGGATAATTTGCGGGTCGCGGTGGTCGGCGATGTCGATCCGGACACGCTCGGCAAATTGCTCGACAAGACCTTCGGCAGCCTGCCCGCCAAGGCCAGCCTGACGCCGGTCCCCGATGTCGTGGCCGCGAGCCCGCCGCAGCGCGCCTTCATTCCGCTCGACGTGCCGCAGACCGTGGTGACCTTCGGCGGGCCCGGCATCAGGCGCCACGATCCGCAATTCATGGCGGCCTATGTCGTCAACCACATCCTCGGCGGTGGGACGCTGTCGTCGCGGCTCTATCACGAGGTCCGCGAGAAACGGGGCCTCGCCTATTCGGTCTATGAGTCGCTGCTGTGGATGGAGCATTCCGCGTTGTTCGTCGGCAATACCGGCACCCGGGCCGACCGCGCCGGCGAAACCGTCGAGGCCATCAACAAGGAAGTCCGCCGCATGGCCGAGGACGGCCCGACCCAGAAGGAACTGGACGAGGCCAAGTCCTACCTCAAGGGCTCGCAGATGCTGGCGCTCGACACCTCCTCCAAGCTCGCCGCCGCGCTTTTGCAATACCAACTCGACAGGCTGCCTATCGATTATATCGAGAAGCGCAACGCCATCGTCGACGCGGTGACGCTCGACGACGCCAAGGCGGTGGCGAAGCGGATGTGGGGCCAGGGCCTGCTGACCGTGATCGTCGGCCGCGCGCCCCAGGCGGCCGCCCAGCCCGCCGGGGCGACCCCGCCGCCGATCAAGGCGGACTGAGGGCGGCGCATCGCGCGCCGCGAAGGATGTGCTACATACGCGCACCCTTCGAGGCCCATCGGTGACGCCATGCTGCGGATTTCCCGCGATATCCTGATCGACGAAGAAAACGACATCGAGATCGGCTTCGTGCGCGCCTCCGGCCCGGGCGGGCAGAATGTCAACAAGCTTGCGACCGCCGCGCAGTTGCGCTTCGACACCCGGCGGATCGTGCTGGCCGATGATGTGCGGGCGCGGCTCGACCGGCTCGCCGGGCAGCGCATGACCAAGGACGGCGTCATCGTGATCCATGCGCAGCGCTTCCGCACCCAGGAGCGCAATCGCAGCGATGCGATCGACCGGCTGGTCGAATTGCTGCGCGAAGCCGCGATACGCCCCGTTCCGCGGCGGGCGACCAAGCCGACGTTCGGTTCGAAGCAGCGCCGTCTCGAAGGCAAGAAACGCCGCAGCGACGTCAAGGCGCGGCGTGGTTCCGGCCGCTACGACGACTGAAAAGCGGGGAGAGCGTGCTCAGGGCCAGCGCCCCGCCCTCCCTTCGCGGGTCAAAAGCCCCTAGATTAGGGCCGTTCTTCCAGAGTCGCCGAAAACCCATGCCTGTCCGCCAGCTTCCAGAGCAGATCGTCAACCGCATCGCCGCCGGCGAAGTGGTCGAACGTCCCGCGAGCGTGGTCAAGGAGCTGGTGGAGAACGCGATCGACGCCGGCGCCAGCCGGATCGACATCTTCACCGATGGCGGCGGCCGGCGGCGGATCGGCATCACCGACGATGGCGGCGGCATGACCGCGGCCGATCTCGCATTGGCGGTCGATCGCCACGCCACCTCCAAACTCGACGACGAGGATCTGCTGCAAATCCGCACCCTGGGATTTCGCGGCGAGGCGCTGCCCTCGATCGGCGCGGTGGCGAAACTCGGCATCACCACCCGCCATGCGTCAGAGCCGCACGCCTGGTCGCTCCAGGTCGAAGGCGGCGAGAAATCGGCGATCATGCCGGCGGCGCTCGGCCACGGCACAAGGGTCGAGGTCAGCGACTTGTTTTACGCGACGCCGGCGCGGCTGAAATTCCTC
>DATAUV010000020.1:0-8188 GCA_036268075.1 Allostellaceae bacterium
CTGACGTCGTAGACCCGCCCCTCGCGCACCAGGCCGAGCGCGTTGAGCCGGGTTTCGGCGGTGAGGAGGTTGGCGGCGCCGAGTTGGTCCGTGGGGCCCCAGCGCGAGTGGTCGTGGATGGGCATGTTCATCCTCTCTCCGGTGTCATCGCGAGGAGCGCAGCGACGCGGCGATCTCGATCGGAGGAGCCACGCTCGGCCCGAGATTGCTTCGCTGCGCTCGCAATGACGAGACTTAATCCAGCTTGTAGAGGCGGCGGGCGGTGCCGCTGTAGAGGTCGAGCTTCTCGCTCGCGGAGCACCCGGCGGTGATGCGCTTGAACGCATTCCACAGTGTCGCGTAGCCGGTGCCCATCTTGTCGACCGGGAAATTGCTTTCGAAGTTGCAGCGGTTTGCGCCGAAGAGCTCGATGCAGCCCTCGACATAAGGTTGCCACGCGGCCGCCCATTCCTCGGAATTGGGCGGCGCCGCGCGGTCGCGGAAATCCAGCGCCGCGCCTCGGTTCAGCATCCCGCCGAGCTTGACGTTGACATTCGGGCAACCCGCCAGCTCGGCCATGCTGGCGCCCCAGCCATCGAGGATTTCGTCCTTGCGGCCGCCATAGGGGCCGTAGCCCAGTACGCCGCCGACATGGCACATGACGATCGTCGCCTCCGGCACCGCGCGGGCGAGCGCGACGACCTCGGGGAGCTGCGGGTGATAGCACCAGGCGTCGAAGACGAGGCCGTGCGCGGCGAGGCGCTTCAGGCCCTTGCGGAACTCGGCGTCCTCGTAAAGGTGCGGCCGGACGCTGCCGCTGTTGCCGATGATCGGGTCGGCATCGTATCCGGCGGAATGGCGGATGCCCTTGAAGCGGCCGCCGGCGGCGCGAACCTGCGCCTCGATCACCGGCTCGACGCGGTCGCCGAGGCAGAGGTCGATCGCGCCGACGATGCCTTGCGCGACCTTGGTGTGTCCATAATTGCCGCTCGCGCTCATCGCGGCGATGCCGGCGACGAACTCGGTCTCGCCGACCGCGCGCAGCTCCGGCGGGCCGTCGGCGCGGTACATCGAGTGGCATTCCTCGAACACCGTCGCGACGACATTGTGGCCGCTGTTGAGGTCGGCGAGCAATTCGTCGAGCAGATAGGTGTGCCCGCCGCGCACCCACAAATGATGATGGGTGTCGATGATCGGCAGATCGGGTTCGAGGATTTCTTCCCGCTCCTGCTTAGCCAGCCAAGCTTCGTCGGGGGGATAGATGCGGCCGAACTGGTGCGATGCCGAGTTCATCGGGGGTTTCCTCAAAAGCTCAGCATGGCTGCCTCTAGCGGGACGCGCAACATCGGGTATGGTGCGCGCCGAGAGTATCGACGGGGGTAGGAATGGGTGAGTTCGCGCTCGGTCAGCCGGTTCCGCGGTTCGAGGACCCGCGGCTGATCCGTGGCGGCGGGCGCTATGTCGACGACGTGCAGTTGCCGCACACGGCTTATGGCTATGTCCTGCGCTCGCCGCACGCGCATGCGCGCATCCGCTCTATCGGCACGAGCGCGGCAAAGGCGGCGCCGGGTGTGCTTTTGGTGCTGACGGGAGCGGACTGGGCGGCGTCGGGGTGGACGGATCTGCCGGTGCCGGGCGGGCTCAAGCGGCGCGGCGGGCTGCCGGCGGTGCGGACGCGGTTCCCGGCGCTCGCCCAGGACAAGGTGCGGTGGGTCGGCGATTACGTCGCGTTTGTGGTGGCCGAGACGCTCGCCCAGGCGCAGGACGCGGCGGAGCTGATCGAGGTCGATTACGAGGAATTGCCGGCGGTGGTCTCGACCGCCGAGGCGGGAGCGCCGGGCGCGCCGCTGGTCTGGGACGAATGCGCGGACAACATCAACTTCGTCCACCCCGAGGGGAACCGCGAGGCGACCGAGAAGGCGCTCGCCGGGGCGCACCGGATCGTCAAGCGCCGGCTCGTCATCAACCGCGTGACCGCGGCGGCGATGGAGCCGCGCGGCGCGGTCGCGTCCTACGACAAGGCCGAGGACCGCTACACCGTCTACACGGTGCTGCAGCGGGCGCACGGCTACCGCTCGGATTTGGCGCGGATCATGGGGGTCAACGAAAGCCAGATCCGCGTCGTCGCCGGCGATATCGGCGGCAGTTTCGGGATGAAATCGGCGGTCTACAACGAGGTCGCGTTGACGATCCTCGCGTCGAAACTGCTGACGCGGCCGGTCAAGTGGACCAGCACGCGGTCGGAGGCGTTTTTGTCCGACGCACAGGCCCGCGACCACGTCACCGAGGCCGAGCTGGGGCTCGACGAGAACGGGCGCTTTGTCGGGTTGCGGGTCAAGGTGATCGCGGCGACCGGCGCCTATGCGCAGGCGGCGTCGAACGTGTTCGTGATGAACCTCGGCACGCTCGCCGGGGTCTACCGCACGCCGGCGATCTTTGCCGAGGTGACGGCTGTCTTCACCAACACCAACCCGATGCGGCCCTATCGCGGCAACGGGCGGCCCGAATTCGCCTATGTTATCGAGCGCATGGTCGACGAGGCCGCGGCCGAACTCGGCATCGGCGGCGTCGAGCTCCGGCGCCGCAACATGATCCCGCCCGATGCGATGCCGTTCAAATCCGGCCTCACCTTTACCTACGATTGCGGCGAGTTCGCGCAGAACCTCGACCTCGCGCTAAAGCTGGCGGATCACGCCGGGTTCGAGGAGCGCCGGGCGGAATCTCGGTCGCGCGGGAAATTGCGCGGGATTGGCCTCTCGAACACGATCGAGCGCGCCGCGGCGGGAGGGTTCGAGGCGGCGGAAATCCGCTTCGACAAGGGCGGTACGGCGACCTTGCTGTCGGGCTCGATCACGCAGGGGATGGGACACGAGACGGTCTACAAGCAGCTCATGTCGGACCGCCTCGGCATCCATCCCAACCAGATCCAGTATATCCAGGGCGACACCGACAAGGTCGCGATCGGCGAGGGCACCGGCGGGTCGCGCTCGGCGGCGCTGGGCGGGTCGGCGGTGCTGATGGCGACCGACAAGATCATCTCCAAGGCAACCGCGATCGCCGCGCATATGCTGGGCGCCGAACTGGACGACGTGAAGTTCGACGACGGCATGTTCACCGCGCCCCGCTCGAACCGGGCGCTGAGCCTCGGCGAGATCGCCGCCGAGGCGTGGGTCCCGTCGAGCCTGCCGCCGGAGATGGAGCCGGGACTCGTGTCGAGCGCCGCCTATCGCGCCGGCGACCAGAATTTCCCCAATGGCTGCCACATCTGCGAATTGGAGATCGACCCCGAGACCGGAATCGTCGAGATCGTGCGCTACAGCGTCGTCGACGACGTCGGCATGGTGATGAACCCGCTATTGCTCGAAGGGCAGATCGTCGGCGGGATCGCGCAGGGTGTCGGACAAATCTTGATGGAGGACATCCGCTTCGACCCGGATTCGGGGCAGCTTTTGAGCGGCAGCTTTATGGATTACGCGATGCCGCGCGCCGACAATTTCTCGCCGATCCATTGCGAGAGCAATCCGGTGCCGACCAAGACCAATCCGCTCGGGGTCAAGGGCGCGGGCGAGGCCGGGGCGGTCGGGGCGATGCCGGCCGTCGGCAACGCGCTCGTCGACGCGCTCGGCCATCTCGGCATCCGCGACCTCAAGATGCCGGCGACCTCCGAGGTGATCTGGCGCGCGATCCGCGAGGCGCGGGGGTAGGTTGAAACCTGGAATCGTTTCGATTGCGCCGGATCGCGCGCTGGTACGCCTATCGTCCGGCGAATACCTCGACATCGACCCCAACACGGTCGACGCCGCCAACTACCTCGTCGGGCGCCCGGTCGAGCCGCACATCACATTTGTCTTTCGCTGCTTTTTGCGGCCGGGTGCGGTGGTGCTGGATATCGGCGCCAATTTCGGGCTCTACACCGCGATCACCGCCGGAGTGATCCGCACGACGGGGCAGCTTTACGCGTTCGAGGGTAATCCGCGTACCTTCTCGTATCTGAACCGCACCCTTTACGCCAACGGCGTCATCAACAACCCCAACATCTCGATCGTCAACAAGCTCGTGTCGAAGGAATGCGGGCGGGGCACGCTCAATTTCCT
Organism: Allostellaceae bacterium; assembly: GCA_036268075.1. GTDB lineage: Bacteria > Pseudomonadota > Alphaproteobacteria > ATCC43930 > CGMCC-115725 > DATARH01. Next base: position 4,074 of record DATAUV010000020.1, read on the forward strand.
CGACCGCAACCTTGCCGTGGCGACGATGAGCGAGCTCGTCATCAATCCGGCCGATCTCGATCGCCTGGGCATGACGCTGCATGCGGTCGAGGTCGAGATGACGACGATCGACGATTACCTGCCCACGGACCTCGCCGTCGACCTGGTGAAGATCGACGTCGAGGGGCACGAGCCCTTTGTGCTGATGGGAATGGAGCGGGTGATCGCGCGCTCGCCCGACATCCGCATCGTCATCGAGTACATCGACGCGCTGCTCGACCAGACGATGGGGCCGGCAGGCTTTACCGATTACATCCGCGGGCTCGGTTTCGCCATCTGCGAGATCGGCAAGGATTGGGGGTTGCGGCTGTGCCCGCCCGGCGAGCGGCTGCCGGCCAATACCTATCTGCTGCTGACCCGGACGCCGGAGGCCGACATCGCCGCGGTCGCGCGCCGCCGGACCTATCCCCGTGCGGTGGCGAAGCGGTTCCTGCAGCGGCTATCGGTCGGGATTGGGGAATTGGGGCACCGGCTGTAATGGGACCGCGGGCGTCTCGCCCGCATTCCGGCGCTGCTTGCGGGCGAGACGCCCGCGGTCCGCTATTCTGCCGCTGCCTTCAGCGTTTCCGTCCGCTGACCCAGTGCGGCCCCGACCGCGGCCAGCGCGGCCTCGACGGCCTCGCCGTGGTATGGGCCGGGGCCGGTCTCGTGCAGGCGGCGATAGATTTCCGCCTGGGCATAGCGCCGTACGGCGACCGGCAGGCTGGGCAGGAACCCGCCGATGCGCTCCGCCGCAGCGCCGTGTGTCTGCTCCCAATCGCGGCGCGCCGCACCGAAATCGAAGCCGTCGGCCGAGGCCCGGGAGGCCGCGCGCAGCTTTGCGGTGGCCGCCGCGTCGCCGGGGACGACGCCGTAGATGTCGCGGGCGCGCTCGGGCGAGACCAGGCCGTTGGCCACGTCCTCCTCGACCAGCGCCGGGTCGCGGGTCATCGGGTCGCCAAACCCGCCGCCGCCGCCGCCCCACAGCCGGATCGTCTCGCCGAGCTGGGCGCGGTAGACGGTGCGCTTGCCGATATCGTGCGGCGCGTGGCCGGGAATGGTGCCGATATTGCCGCTGGTGGTGCCGGCCTGGCCGCCGCCGGCGCCCCAGGCGGTAAAGCTCTGCCGGTCCTTGCCGCGCATCACGACGACCGCGCTCGGATGGCGAATTTCGAGCTCGTAGGTGACGCCGAACCCGCCCCTGTATTGGCCCGGCCCTTCACTGTCGGGGGTCAGGCTGAAGCGGCGGGCGATCACCGGCGCTTCAGCCTCCAGCACCTCGACCGGCACGTTGCGCAAAAACGCGACGCTCATCTCGGCGCCGGAGATGCCGTCGCGCTCGGCGCTCGCGCCCGAGCCGCCCGATACCGGGTTCGCCACGACCACGCGCCCGGCGCCGCCGAACTCCGACGTTGAGATATAGGTGACGACGAGCACACCCGACCCCGCCACCGGCACCGCGCCCGGCATCGCCCGGTTCATCGCGCCGAGCAGCAGATCGTGGACCCGCATCGCGGTCGTGAACCGCATGCCGCAGGCGGCCGGGAAGCTGGCATTGACGATCGACGCCTCGGGCAAGACGAGGTCGATGCAGCGCAGGATGCCCGCGTTGATGTGGATCGCCTCGGATTTGGTGACGACGTAGTTGACCACCGACATGCACAGGAACGGGTGGTGCTTGTTGTCGCCGGTCGGCAGGTTGAGCGCGGCGCGGACCTGCGGGTCGGAGCCGGAGAAATCGAGCTGGAGCGTGCCGTCGCCACGCGCGGTCAGCTCGACCGCGATGCGCACCGGCAGGTCGCTGATGTAGTCGTCCTCGAAATACTCGGCGAAGCGGTATTTGCCGGGCGGAATTTCGGCCAGCACCTTGCGGCTCAGCTCCTCGGTGCGGTCGAGTGTCGCGCCCATCGCGGCGGCGATCTCGGCGCGGCCATAGCGTTGGCCGAGGCGGCGCAGGCGTTCCTCGGCCTTGGTCAGGGCCGCGACGCACGCGGTCATGTCGCCCCAGTTCAGGGACGGGATGCGGCAATTGTCGGCGAAGATGTTCCAGACTTCGTCGTTCAGCTTGCCGGCCTTGAACAATTTGACCGGCCTGAGACGCAGCCCTTCCTGGAACACCTCGCTGTTCTGCATGTCGATGCTGCCGGGGGCATAGCCGCCGACATCGGTGCAGTGGATGAATGCCCAGGCGAAGCAAAGCACCCTCCCGTCCACGAAGATCGGGCGGAACACGTAGATGTCGTTGAGGTGCATCACCATCCCGCGCGTCGCGTACGGGTCGTTGGTGACGAGCACGTCGCCTTCTTCCCAGCCGTCGAGGCCGGTGACCGTCTCCATCGCGACGCCCATCAGCGGGGTCGCGCCGCTGCCGTAGGGATAGGCGAACATCTCGCCCTCGGGGGTGACGAGGGCAACGCCGAAATCCTGCGTCTCCTTGACAAAGGTCGTGTGCGACGAGCGCAACACGACCCACGCCATCTCGTCGACCACGGCCTTGAACAGATTGGCGAAGATTTCCACGCCGATCGCGTCGCGGGGGTCGGTGGTCATGCGTCGCCTCCCTTGTCTCTCGCCGGTGATGGGTTTCGCTCACGCTCTACCCATCCTACGGCGCCGGAACCGTAGGATGGGTAGAGCGCAGCGAAACCCATCACCTGTTCTTCCGCCATCACCTGCGCTCCAGCACCAGCGCTCCCGACGAGACCACCCGGCCGCTCCACCCCTCCGGTATCCACGTCGTCGTGTCCATCTGGTCGATGATCGCGGGACCGGGGATGTCGCCGCCCGGTTTCAGCGCGGCGCGGTCGTGGACGCTGGCGGTGAGTTCGCGGCCGAAGAGGCGCACATTGCGCGACGATGCGCCGCCGTCGCCGGCATGGGGGCGGACCGGTACGATCGCGGGCTTTGGCGTCGCGCCGGTGACGTGGGCGCGCAGCTCCTTGAGCCAGATCTCGCCGCCCTCATTGGCGTGGCCGTAAGTGGCGCGGTGGGCGGCGTGGAAGGCGGCGCGGATCGGGGCATAGTCGCCGCCGTCGAGCCATTCCGGCTTGAGCGCGACCGTCACGTCGTAGCCCTGGCCGTCATAGCGCATGTCGGCGGCTAGCTCGATGCGGGTCGCCGTGATCGTCAGCGCGGCGGATTGCTCCGCGAGCCAGGTCTGGGCGCGGGTTTGCAAGCCCCTGGTGGTCTGCGCCAACGCAGCCGGCGAAAGCGCGCCGAGGCGTTCGTAGACCGGCTCTACCAGATCGCCTTCGAGATCGGCGCGGGCGGCGCCGAGGGCGCTCAATGCGCCCGGAAAGGGCGGGATCAGGATCGAGCCGATCGAGATTTCCTCGGCGAGCAGCGCCGCGGTCAGCGGGCCGGCACCGCCGAACGCGACCAGGCGGAAATGCGGCGCGTCGACCCCGCGGCGCGCGAGGACGCTCGCCGCCTCGGCCGCCATCAGCGCGGTCGCGACGCGGATCGCCCCGTCGGCGACCGCCTCGATCGACATCCCGAGAGGCCGCGCGAGGGTATCGAGCGCGGCGCGGGCGGGCGCCATCTGCAACGGCAGCTTGCCGCCGAGCTTCTGCCCCGGCGCCAGCAGCCCGGCGACGAGAAAGGCGTCGGTCAGCGCCGGGATCGTCGAGCCCTTGACGCCATAGCAGGCCGGCCCCGGATCGGCGCCGACGCTGCGCGGGCCGACCTTCAACGAGCCGGCCGGGTCGAGCCACAATATCGAGCCGCCGCCGGCGCCGATGCTCGACACGGCGATCGTCGGCAGCAGCAGCGGAAAGTCGGCGATGTGCTCCTCGGCGCTCAGCACCGGGCGGCCGCCGCGGATGACGCCGATATCGGCGCTGGTGCCGCCGACATCGAGGGTCAGGAGGTCGGCGTTGTCCCAGCCCGCGTCCAACGCCGCGGCGGCGGCGCCGGCGACACCCGCGGCGGGGCCTGACAGGAGCGCCACGACCGGACGCCGGCGCATCGTCGCCGCCAGTTCGGCGCCGCCGTTCGAGCGGGCGACGCGGGCCGGCGCGGTGATCTCGCGCTCGGCGAGACCGGCGTCGAGCCGCTCGACATAGCCTTCGACGATCGGGCGGATGCTGGCGTTGATC
>DATAUV010000021.1:0-24531 GCA_036268075.1 Allostellaceae bacterium
GCCCCGGCACAAAACGGCAACAAGCGGTCAACTGATGTGCTACATAAACCGGTCAAGTTAATTAGCTATCGACACGGGACGGAACGAGCGAGGGGGCGGGTTTGAGACTGGCATTCCTAAGCGTGCTGGCCGCGACTGCGATTCTGGTCGGCGGATGCTCCGACGATAAGCCGGCAATCACGGCGACCACTGACGCCCAGTCGGACGCCATCCTAAAGCGCGACTGCGCGAGCCCGCAGTGGAAGCAGGAAAATCTCGGCCTGTGGTACTCGGTTTGCCGCAAGCCGGTGACGACCTGGTAGGCGCCGTCAGAACTTCTTAAAGCATTCCCTGCCCTTGCCGCTATCGGCGAGGACGCTGCACGGGATCGTCACCGCGCGCCCGAGCGGGTCGATCTGGATCGCGTAGCTGCTGCCGTCGAGACAGGCGACGCTCCAATAGGCGTTGCCCTCCTCGGCACCGCTCGCGGCGACCCCCATCAGGAAGGCCTGGGTTCCGACGCACTGGATGCCGACGATGTCCGCCAGATGCGCGGCGCGGGCGGCCGGCGCCATCTTTTCGATCGCGGTGTTGAAGTCGTTTCTCGGCGACTGCGCCCCCGCCGCGACGTTGGCCAAACCCGCCGCGAGGGCTATCGCCGCACCCCACCCGATCCGCATTCCCCTACCTCGTTTCCGCCTCGGCATCGGAGCGCGTGGTTTTACCGCGATTCGGCCCCACGGGGAATGACCGGGAGCACCAGGTGCGACGGACGCGCGCAGTCGGCGCGGTCTTGTCGTAGGGGGCTCGTTCGAGAATCACCGGGAACGGGCCGTCGCCCAGCGGCAGATAGATGTCGCTCGCGAGGTTCACCCCGTCGCGCGCCGGCGCCATCGCGTCGCGCAGGAGGGTCATTTCCGGCGTGGCGTTGTGCATCGTGTTGCCTTCGCTTGCCCGAACCGGACGATTCGGCTACATCCTCGCCCTCGTTCCGGATCGGGCGATGGGCGCGTAGCTCAGCGGGAGAGCACTACGTTGACATCGTAGGGGTCACAGGTTCAATCCCTGTCGCGCCCACCATCCCCCCGACCCACCCCTACCATTTCAACCGAACGCCGGCGCCGACCGTGTTGGTGGTCTCGTGCAGGGCGAGGCTCGCCTCGTATTGGACAAAGCCCGAGAGTTCGCCGCCGAAGGAGGTGCGGGCGATGCCGAAGCTGATTCCGGCGCCGAGATCGGCGGCGTCGCGGCCGATCGGCGCCCCGGTCTGCTCGAAGGCCAAGGCCGGCGCGCCAGCGAAATTGGCGCCGAACTGGCTGAAATTGTCGAGGAAGTTGTGCAGCCAAGCGGCTCGCAACTCGGGCACTACCGCGGTGTCGCCGAACAGCATGGGCCTCACCAGCGTCACCCCGACCCGGCTATAGAGCGCGTTGAAGTCGGACGGGTTGACCGACAGGTCGAGGCTGCCGGCCCCGGCCTCGCTGAAGGCCGACTGGCCGATGTGGAAATACGACGCGCCGATCCGCGGGATCACCCTGAGGCCGTTGTAGAACAGCGTGCGGCTGAGCCCGACCTCGAGCACCGCGTCGTCGCCGCCATGGGTCGAGGTCGCGACGCGGCTGGCGCCGGGGAGGATGATGCCGCGCGTCACGTCGTAGACGTCGTGGGCATAGATGGCCGCGCCATCCATGACGATGCCCACGTCGAACTCTTTGGCGCCGTAGACGCCGCCCTGGAAGAACGAGACCGTGCCGTTCTCGGGGTTGGCGCCGAGCGAGACGCTGCTCTGCCCGCCGCTGACGGCAAAGCCGAGCACGGCGCGCGGGGTGGCGATCACATCGGCGCCGATTGCCCCGCCGCCGGTCGAGTAGGAGGCGCCGAGAGCGCCCGAATTGCTGTCGATGTTGCCGAACTGGCCAAAGCCGCGCGCCCACAACCCGCCCGCGCTGCCCCCTCCCGTCCCCATCTGCGGCTGGTGGGCGGCGTAGGCGTCGACGTCGGACATGATCTGCTGGTCGTTGGTCAGCGCAGTGGCGAGTTGGGCGAATTTCAGCGCGTTGTCGCCGCCGCCCCAGGCGCTCTGGGGGCCACCGACCGCGCCGAACGAGCCCTCCGGCCAGCCGCCGCCGATGACACGCGTGCGGTCGGTCAGCGCGTCGAGGAAGAGCCGCCGGTCCTGCAGGCTGATTTCGGCGAGATTGGCGTAGATCTGCCCGCCGAGCGACGACAGCGTCCGCTGCATCTGCGCCGCCGGCAGGACGACGGCGAGGTTGAGCATCGACAGGAAATCGCCGCTCGCCCCCGCGATCGACGAATTGAGCACGGCGGCGACGGCATTCTCGTCGCTGGTCGCGCCGGTGAACCCGCTAAGCACCAGATTGATCTGGTTGCCCTCATACTGAACCGTCAGCGGGATGACCGGCGGGGTTCCGGCCACGGTGGCGAAGGTGCCGGTGATGCCGCCGCCCGAGGTCAGGATCGTGTAGGTGCTGAACGGCACGTAGCCGTTGGGCCCGGAGAGGATGTCGAGCGAGCCCTGCAGGCTGACCGTGCCGGTCACCGCGAGTTTTGACGCGCCGGCCGGCGTGAGCTGGATTGCGAGCGCGGCGGCGCTGCCCTGCGTGTAATTGCCGTTGACGGTCAGCGTGCCGATCGAGCCGCCGGGGCTGACGGTGCCGGAGGCATTGGTCAGCGACCCACCGATCGTGCCGTGGCCGCTGACCGTGCCGCCGCTCGTCACGTTGACGTTGCCGCCGAGGCTGCCGCTGGTCGTCGAGCCGACGGCAAGGTCGCCGCTCGAAACTGTGGTGGTGCCGCCAAACCCGCTGCTGTCGCCGCTCATCGTCACGGTGCCGGCGCCCTGGAACGCCAGCGTGCCGGTGCCGGAGAGCGTACCGGCATAGGTGCCGCTGGTCGCCTGATTGAACACCAGCGCCGAGCCGTCGAGGATATTGCCCTCCAGGCTCGACGTGGTGCCGGTCAGTGTGCCGTTGGCGATCGTCGTGCCGCCGGTGTAGCTGTCGGTCCCGGTCAGGATCAGGTTGCCGGTGCCCTGTTTGATGAGGGCGCCGCCGCTGCCGATGATGTTGCCGGCGAAGGCGGTCGAGTTCATCGTGCCGAGCGTCAGCGTCTGCGCCCCGAGATTGAGGGTGCTGCCGGAAACGCCCGAGAGATCGCGGATCATCGGGCTGATCGGCGACGACACGTCGAGGGTAGTACCCGACGCCCCGAGGTTGACGCTCGCCGCCGACACCGACCCGAACGGGCCGATCGCCACCATGCCGCCATTGACTGTGATCGTGCCGCCGAACGTGTTGACGCCGCCGAGGATCAACTCGCCGGTACCTTGCTTGGTGATCCCGCCGGTACCGGAGATGATCCCGCCAAAGCTCGTCGAGTTCGCGCTGCCGAGCGTCAGCGTGTTCGCGCCGAGGGTCACGGAGCCGGTGCTCCCAGGGCTCGACAAATCGCCGATCGTCTGGTTGCCGCCGCCGGAAATGTCGAAAATGCCGGCGCCGAGGAACGAGACGCCGCTGGTCTGGGAGATCGAGCCGCCGCTGCCGATCGCGAGCGTGCCGGTGGTGATCTGGGTCGCGCCGGTATAGGTGTTGGCGCCGGTCAGAGTCAGCGATCCGGTCGGCAACAGGAACAGGCTGCCGGCGCCCTCGATCACCCCGGCGAGATTCGTCACCGAGCCGGGGTTGCCGACGACGAGCTGGTTGGCGCCGAGGTTGACGAACGTGCCGGCGACGCCCGACAGCGTCGTCACCTTGGTGCTCCCCGGCGCACCGGAGATGTCGAGCATCGCCCCGGCGGCGGCCAGCGAGGCGCCGCTGCTATCCGCGATCGCGGCGGTGTTGGCGAGCGCCAGCGTCCCGGCGTTGATCGTCGTCGCGCCGGTATAGGTGTTGGTGCCGCTGAGGGTCAGCGTGCCGGCGCCTAGCTTGGCGATCCCGCCGGTGCCCTGGATGATTCCGGCGAAACTTGTCGAGTTCGACGTGCCGAGGGTAAGGGTCTGGGTGCCGAGATTGACGGTCGTGCCGCCGACGCCGGACAGGTCCTGGATCTGCGGGTTGATCGGCGAGGAGACGTTGAAGGTCGCGCCCGACGCGGCGAGGTTGACGCTGGCCGACGAGACCGAGCCGAACGGGCCGATCGTCACCGTACCGCCGCTGATCGTGAGCGTGCCGGTGAAGTTGGTGTTGATGCCCGACAAGGTCAGCGTGCCGGAATTCTGCTTTGTGACGCCGCCCGCCCCGGTGAAGACGCCGCTGTAGCCCGTTGAGTTCGACGTGCCCAGGGTGAGGGTATTGCCGCCGAGGATCACCGTGCCCGAGGAACCGGACAGGTCGCCGATCGTCTGGTTGCCGCCGTTGGTGATGTCGAAGGTGCCGCCGGCGAGGAAGGTGACGCCGCTGCTGCTCGCGATCGACCCGCCGGCGCCGATCGCCAGCGTGCCGCTGGTGATGTCGGTGATGCCCGTATAAGTGTTGGCGCCGGTCAGCGTCAGCGACCCGGTCGGAAGCTCGAACAGGCTGCCGGTGCCTTGGATCACGCCGGCGAAATTGGTCACCGAGCCGGGACTGCCGACGACGAGCTGGTTGGCGCCGAGGTTGACCAGCGTGCCGGCGACGCCCGACAGCCCCGAGACCTTTGTACTGGCCGACGAGTTTGAAATGTCGAGCATGGCGCCCGATCCCGCCAGGTTCAGCACGCTGCTGTCGGCGATCGCCGATCCGGTGGTCAGCGCGAGGGTGCCGGCGTTGACCGTCGTCGCGCCGGTATAGGTGTTGACCGCCGACAGGGTCAGAGTCCCCAAACCTTGCTTGGTCAGCCCGCCGTTTCCGGAGGCGATGCCGGCGAAGGTGGTCGAGTGCACGGTGCCCAGCGTCAGCGTGTTGGCGCCGAGCGCGACCGTGGTGCCGCTGACGCCGCTGAGGTCGGCGATGGTCTGGTTGGCGCCGGCATTCGAGATGTCGAAGCCGGCCCCGGAGGCGGTCAGGCTGACGCCGCTGCTCGCCGCGATCGAACCGCCGGCGGAGAGCGCCAGCGTGCCGGCGTTGACCGTCGTCGCGCCGGTATAGGTATCGACGCCGCCCAGGGTCAGCGTGCCCAAGCCCTGCTTGGTCAGCCCGCCGCCCGTGCCGGAGATCGCGCCGGCGATGCTCGTCGAGTTCGATGTGCCGAGCGTCAGAGTATTGGCGCCGAGCGTTACCGCGCTGCCGGCGATTCCGGTCAGATCCTGGATCGTCTGGTTGCCGCCGCCCGAGATGTCGAAGGTGGCGCCGCCGGCGAGGCTGACGCCGGTGCTGGTCGCGATCGTCCCGCCGGCGCCGATCGCGAGGGTGCCGCCGCTGACGATCGTCGCGCCGGTATAGGTGTTGGCCCCGGAGAGGATCAGCTTGCCGCTATCGGTCTTTTCGACCGTGCCGGCGCTGCCGCCATCGGCGATGACGCTCGATATCGTCACGGTCTTGCCGTTGGCGACGTCGAAGGTGGGGTCGCCGCTGATCGTGATCGGGTGGTCGAAGGTGAACCCGCCGGTCAGCGCCAGCGTCGTGCCAGCCGCCAGCGACAGCGTGTTCGCCGCCGCGCCGAGATTGTTGTCGGCTGAGACCGACAGCGTGCCGCCGGTAACGATGACCCCGCCGCTCATCGTGTTGGCGCCGCCGAGGGTCAGCGTGTTCGAGCCCTTTTCGGTCAAGGCGCCGCTGCCCGAGACGGTGCCGCTCAACGATGCGTTGAGGCCGCCTTCGAGGTCGAGCGTGGCGCTGCCCATCAGCGTGACCGGCGCGCCGGTCACCCCGCTGGTAAAGCCCGAGGCGCCGTTGAGCTGCAGCGTGCCGCCGTTGAAGGTGAAACCGCCGGCGCCGAGCGGGTTGTTGCTGCCGCTGAGCGAAACGCTGAGCGTGCCCTGGTTGATCGTCGTGCCGCCGCCATAGGTGTTGGTCGTGCCGCCGTTGCCGAACACGACGGTGCCGGTATTCACCCCGCCGCTGTCGCCGACGATGACGCCGACCGTCGCGCCGTTATTGTCCGAGAACGAATCGGCGAGGGTCATGGTCTTGCCGGCCTGCGCCGCGAAGGTCGGCGCGATCGGCGTGACCCCGCCGGTCGCGGTCGCCTGGAAGAACAAATCCTGCCCGACCGCGGAGCCGCTGCCGCCGGACAGGCCGTTGCCCGACCCCGCGCCTCCCGCGCCGCCGGTCACCGAATTGCCGCTAAACGCGCTGCCGCCGGTCGGGTCGGCCCCGATCACGGTCAACGTGCCGCCGCCGCGGACAAAGATCGCGCCGCCGGCGCCGAGCCCCCCGCCACCGCCGCCGCCGCCATTCGTGCCGCCGTTGCCGCCGGTCCCGCCGCCAAACCCGAGACTGCTTCCGCTCGCGCCGAGGCCCGGCGTGCCGCCGCCGGTGCCGCCGCCGCCGCCACCGCCGCCAAACCCGCTGACGCCACCGACCCCGCCGGTGCCCGTGCCCAGCGACGCATTGCCGCCGCCACCGCCGCCGCCGCCAAAATTCGCTGTTCCGCCGGCGCCGCCGGTCACCGTGCCGGCGCCACCGCCGCCACCGCCGCCGAGGCTGTTCTGATTCGCGCCGCCGGCCCCGCCCGAGCCGTTGCCGCTGCTGCCGCCGCCACCGCCCCCAGCGCCCGTGTTGGTCGACGGACCCGGCGAGCCGGCCGAACCGGCCGCCGCCGTCGCACCGTTGCCGCCGGTGCCGCCGACCGAGGTCGAGCCGCCGCCGGCGCCGCCCGCCGGCGCCGACCCGGCGGAGCCCGCCGTGCTGCCGCCGAGACCGCCGCCGCCGCCACCGCCGCCGCCGACAGCCGCGCTGCCTGCGCCGCCCGCGGTCGTGAACCCGGCGCCGCCGCCGCCGCCGCCGAAATTGCCGCCGCCCGCGCCGCCGTTTTGCGTATTCCCGCCACCGCCGCCGCCACCGGTGACGCTGGTGCCGGCGCCGCCGGCCGCGCTGTCGCCGGAAAAAACCAGATTCGTCGTGGTGACGGCAGCACCCTTGTCGATGAAGAGCCCGCCGCCACCGCCGAGCGCGCCGCCGCCGCCACCCGACCCGCCGGCGCCGCCGGTGCGGGTCGCGCCGATGACGGTCATGTTGTCGAAATTGGCCGCTGCGCTAAGCACCGTGAAGACCGAGTGCCCGGCGGCGTTGATCGTGACGGTGCCGGCGCTCGACGTACTGCCGTCGACCGTCGTCGTGACGCTGGTGGCGGAATTGACCGTGTTGAGGTTGCCGGTCAGCGTGACGCTAGTCACGCCGGAGGCGAAATTTACCGTATTGCTGCCGCCGGCGTTGTTCGAGGCATTGACCGCGTCGCGCAGCGTGCCGCAGCTAAAGGCCGTGCCGGCGCCGCTGCAGGCAGTCGGAGCCGGATCGTCGCCGGAGCCGGTGACCGTGTAGGTGTTCTGGGCCGAAGCCGGATGGGTCCAGAGCAACGCGCCAAACAGTCCGGCCGCGACGAAGCCGGCAAAGCCCCTGGCAAAACGCCCGGCAACCCCCCCGGCAATCCCCCCGGCAAACCCAACGAATCGCGCGCGAGCCGCGCCGCGGCGGCGACAACCACCCTGCATCGATCCCCACTCCCCCGGGGCGGCGATCCAGGCGCCAAGGCCGCATCGCGGCCGGCAAGCTGGTTCCCCATCGCTCGCCCCGGCGAATCTTATCAGTTCAGCGGGAATCGAACCAAGCTAAACCTGCGCAATTCCCCACGCCTGGCAACAACGGGTAGTGGTGTCGCATTAATGCCGCAGCGTCGGCCAGTTCCCGGCCCGCGTCGACTTAGTCCTTGATCTCCATGTCTTCATAGGATGGGAAGGGGCTCATCCAGACATCGGTGATCGTGTCCTTGGTGACCCGCGGCCCGACGCCGTTGAGCGCGCGCAGATCCATGACCGGCGCGAACATGACGCGATCGATCGTCAATTGCTGGATCTTGTCGAGGATCTCGGCGCGTTTCTTCGAATCACGCTCGGTCGCCTGCTGCTTGAACATCTCGTCGATATCGGGATAGCCGCCATTGGCATAGGCGCCCTTGGACTGGATGAACGATTCGATCCGGCTGGCCGCGTTCCCGGAATTGCCAGAGGCGACCATGTAGATGCCGTGCAACTGGTGCTGCTGCCAGGCCGAGTAGAAGGCCGCGCGCTCCATCTGCTTCAGCGTGACGTGGATGCCGACCGCGTTGAGGTCGTTCATCACCGCCTCGCCGACGGTCGGAAAGCCCGGGATCGCCGCGAACTCGCCGGCATTGATCCCGTTCGGGAAGCCCGCTTCGGCCAAGAGGGCCTTGGCCTTTTCCGGATCGTAGGGGATCGGCTTGACCTGGAGGGCATACTCCATGACCCGCGGCACGATGACCCCGGCCGGCGGACAGAAGCCCAGGCACGCCGCCTGGTTGATCCCCTCGCGGTCGAGCGCGTAATTGACCGCGAGCCGGACCCGCGGGTCGTGCCACGGCGATTTCGGGTCCCACTGCTCGCTCATCTCGACCCAGAAGATCGAGGCGTGCTTGGTCGCGACGATGCGGATGTTCGGATCGGCCTTGAGCCCCTCGGCGTCGACGCCGTCGAGCGCGTAGGCGATGTCGGCCTCGCCGGTCCTGACCATCAGCGCGCGGGTCGTCGCGTCGGGCACGCTGCGCATGACGATCGTCTTTACGTTCGGCACGCGGCGCCAATACTGCGGAAACGCCTCCAGCACGACCTCGATGCCGGGCTTCTGGCTGACGAATTTGTAGGGGCCGGCGCCGATCGGGTGGTTCTTGAACCCGTCCTCGCCGACCGACAAGAAATATTTCTTGGGCATGACGATGCCGGCGGCGGTGGCGGTGGTGCCGTAGAACGTCATGAAATCGGGCCACGGCGCGTTGAGATGAAAGCGGATCGTCAGCGGATCGACGATCTCGACGTCCTTGACGTGCGCCTTCAGCGTCGTTGCGCCGGCGCCGTTATAACGGTCCCACGAGAACTTCACGTCGTCGGTGGTCAGCGGGTCGCCGTTGTGAAAGGTAAGGTTGGGGCGGAGCTTGAACGTGTAGGTCAGCCCGTCCTCGCTCTCCTCCCAGCTCTGCGCGAGGCTCGGCCCCATCTTCTGGCCCGGATAGGGACGCACCAGCGCGTCGTGGATCGCGTACATCATGCCGAACGGCGTGATCTGCGGCGGTGCGCTCGACGGGTCGAACCAGGCCGGCGAGATCGTCACATGCCAGGCGATGGTGACCTTGCCATGCGGCTCGGCCGCCGATGCGCCAGACGCCAGCGCCGCGGCCAGCAGAAAGGCAGCGGATATCCGGGCAAGCAGCGTCTTCATGAGATCCCCCCAACTTCACGGCTTTATTGCCACGAACGATGAAGGGCCAGCCTGACAGGGTCAAGTTCAGTAGGACAAACAAGCAAGATTTACCGTAGAGGTCGCCAAGAGCATGTTCCGGAAAAGTGGCCCCACTTTTCGATAAGAACACGCTCCATTACAAATAGTTAGACGGCGAAATCCGATCCGATAGGACCGGATTTCGCTCAAGGGTCCGAGGCGGGGTCGCGGCAAATCTCGCGCGTCGCGCCTTTGTGGTGTCGGCGTTGAATTGGAAACTCGGGTGTGCGAGCTTTCGGGCGCTGTTTGCGAGGTGTTGGCATGGCTCATTCGCACGACGACCATCAGCATGGCTCGGAGCTCTCGGAGATGCAGCTCAGGGTGCGCGCGCTCGAAACCATCCTGGCGGAAAAGGGTTATGTCGACCCGGCCGCGCTCGACCGCATCGTCGAGACCTACGAGACCGAAATCGGCCCGCATAACGGCGCGCGCATCGTCGCCCGCGCCTGGAGCGACCCGGACTTCAAGGCGCGGCTCCTTGCCGACGGCAGCGAGGCGGTAAATTCGGTCGGGCATTTCAGCCCGGTCGGCAGCCATCTGATCGCGATCGAGAACACGCCGGAACAGCACAACCTCGTCGTCTGCACGCTGTGCTCCTGCTATCCGTGGGAGGTCTTGGGACTGCCGCCGGTCTGGTACAAATCGGCCCCGTTCCGCTCGCGCGCGGTGATCGACCCGCGCAGTGTGCTGGCCGATTTCGGCGTGGCCTTGCCGACGGAAACCAAGGTCCGGGTGTGGGATTCGACCGCCGAGACACGGTTTCTCGTGGTGCCGATGCGGCCGGCGGGGACCGACGGGTGGAGCGAGGAGCGGCTCGCCGAACTCGTCACCCGCGACAGCATGGTCGGCACCGGCTTGCCGAAAGCCGCGTCATGAGCAACACGCTCCACGACATGGGCGGGATGCACGGGTTTGGGCCGGTCGTGCCGGAGCCCGGCGAGCCGCCATTCCATGCCGAATGGGAGGGGCGCGTCCACGCGATGCAGCGCGCGATGGGGGTGACGGGGCTGTGGACGATCGACGGCGGCCGCGCCTCGCTGGAAACCCTGCCGGTGCTCGACTATATCGGCTCGTCCTATTACCGGCGCTGGTTCCTCGGGCTCGAGCGGCGGCTGATCAAGCACGGGCTCGTCGGCGAGGACGAGATCGCCGCCGGTCATTCGCTGCGCCGGGGCATCGCGCTCAACCGCACCCTCAGCCTCAGCGATGTGCAGGGCCCGCCCGTTCGCGGCAATTTCGAGCGGCCCAGTGCGGCGCCGGCGAAATTCAAAATCGGCGATGCGGTGCGCACGCGCCAGATCAACCCGCAGACCCATACGCGCCTGCCGCGTTACGCCCGCGACAAGCGCGGCGCGATCGAGGCGATCCGCGGCTGCCAGGTCTATCCCGACATTGCGGCGGTCACCGGCGGCGAAGATGGGGAATGGCTTTATACGGTGGTGTTCTCCGGCCGCGAATTATGGGGCGAAGCGGCCGACCCGACCGTGACCGTGTCGATCGACGCGTTCGAACCCTATCTCGAACCGGCGTGACCGAGTTCCCGGGAGCCGACCGGCCGCAATTCCGCGAGCCGTGGGAGGCCGAGGCCTTTGCTCTGACGATGACCCTCTACGAGCGCGGCCTGTTCACCTGGCCGGAATGGACCGCGGCGATCGCCGGCGAGATCAAGAAGGCGCAGGCGGCGGGCGATCCCGATACCGGCGATACCTATTACCGGCATTGGCTCGCGGCGCTGGAGCATTTGGTCGCCGCGAAAGGGGTCACCGACGCGGCCACCCTCGCCCGCACCCGCGACGCCTGGGACCGCGCCGCCGACCGCACGCCGCACGGCATCCCGATCGAGCTCAAACCCGAGGATTTCGCGGCTTAGTATCCTCTTCGCCGGCGAGTTGGTTCTGTGCCATGATGGTTGATCGTGACAGCGTGAGGGGGTCGCCGATGCGGCGCGCGCGGACCGGCGCACTGGCGTTGGGGTTGGTGTTGAGCCTGGCAGCCTGCACCGAGGCGGGGCCTGGGCCGGACCCGACCGACGCAGCGCAAAAGATGGCGGCGGGCGCAATTTGGGGCGCGGCGCTCGGCAGCGCGCTCGGCGCCACGTTTGCGATCAATCCGGGGATCGGGGCGCCGATGGGCGCGATGACCGGGGCCACGGTCGGCGCACTCGCGGGGCTGATGAGCGCACAGCAGGCGGTCTACTACAGGCCGATAGCCTTGCCGGCCGCGCCGGTCATGCCGGGCTTCTACGACGCCTGGGCGCCGGGCACGCACCCGCCGCCGCTCGGCGCGATGGCGCCGCCGCCGCGCGCGGCCAGCGCGGGCTGAGCGGCACGCCCGATACGCCGCCGCCTGCGACGATCGGGGCGGTGGAGCGGCCTTGGTCCCGGCCGCGGCCGCGCCTATAAGCACCGCAGATGCCCTTGTTCGTGATTCCGTTCCCGGCGATCAACCCGATCGCGCTGCAGCTCGGGCCGCTGGCGATCCGGTGGTACGCGCTGTCGTACATCGTCGGGATCCTGATCGGCTGGCGCTATTGCCTGCATCTGGCCGGCCGGCCGCCGGGTCTCGTCGGGCGCAAGGACGTCGACGACTTCCTCGTCTGGGCGACGCTCGGCGTCGTGCTCGGCGGGAGGATCGGCTACGTGCTGTTCTATAACCTGCCCTACTATGTCGATCACCCGCTCGAGGCGCTGTCGGTCTGGCATGGCGGCATGTCGTTCCATGGCGGTGCGCTCGGCGTGACGTTGGCGATCATCCTGTTCACGCGCCGGCGCAAGCTGCCGCTCTTCGCGTTTGCCGACATCATCACGGCGGCGATCCCGATCGGGCTTTTCTTTGGCCGCATCGCCAATTTCATCAACGGCGAGCTTTACGGCCGGCCGACCGATGTCGCCTGGGCGATGAAGTTCCCGTCCGAGCTGATGGCCGACCCTCGGAAAGCCGGCGCGGCGATCGGGGCGGTGTCGCTGGTCGACCCGCATCTCAACACCGTCGACGCGCTGATCACGGCCTATCGCAACGACCCCGACATCCGCAGCATCGTCGACCAGGTGCTGACCCCGCGCCACCCGAGCCAGCTCTACGAGGCGTGCTGCGAGGGCGCATTGCTGTTCCTGCTGCTGTTCGCGGCCGAGCGCTGGGGCGCACGGGCGCGGCCGGGAATGCTGACCGGGCTGTTCCTGTGCGGCTATGCCGTCGCGCGCATGTCGGGCGAGCTGTTCCGCCAGCCGGACGTGCAGCTTGGGTTTCTATTTCTCGGGACGACGATGGGGCAGCTTCTGTCGGTCCCGGTCCTCGTCGCCGGGCTCGCGATCATCTGGTGGTCGCGCATGAAGCCGGCGGCAGGTTGAGCGCGACCGGCCTCGCCGCCAAGATCGCCCGGCGCATCCGGGCCGAGGGGCCGATCTCGATCGCCGCCTACATGGCGATGGCGCTGCACGACCCCGAGCACGGCTATTATCGCCGCCAACAGCCGATCGGCCGCGACGGCGACTTCACCACCGCGCCGGAAATCAGCCAGATATTCGGCGAGCTGATCGGGCTCTGGTGCGCCGATCTGTGGCAGCGCCTCGGCGAACCGGCCCCGGTCTTCGTCGTCGAGCTGGGACCGGGGCGCGGCGCGCTGGCGGACGATTTCCTGCGCGCCGCCGAGAGCGTGCCGGGTTTCCGCCGCGCCCTGCGGCTGGTCCTGGTCGAGGCGAGCCCGGTGTTGCGGGCGGCGCAGGCGGAACGGATCGGCGAGGCGAGCTTTGCCGACGACCTCGACGCGGTGCCGGATGGGCCGATGCTGCTCGTCGCCAACGAATTCCTCGACGCGCTGCCGGTGCGGCAATTCGTGCGCGGGCCGGGCGGGTGGGCCGAGCGGCTCGTCGCGGTCGACAAGGCGGACCGGCTGATCCTGATCGACAGCAACGAGCACGCGCTCGCCGCCGCGCTGGTGCCGCCGGCGCTGAGGGATTCGCCGCACGGCACGGTCGTCGAGATCAGCCCGGCCGCAACGGCGCTCTCCGGCGCGATCGCGGCGCGGCTGACGCGGCATCCGGGCGCGGCGCTGCTGATCGACTACGGACACGCGGCCGTAACACCCGGCCCGACCCTCGCCGCGATTCGCCGGCACGCCAGGACCGGCCTCCTCGACGAGCCCGGCGCGGCCGATCTCAGCGCCCATGTCGATTTCGCCGCGGTGAGGGCAGCGGCGGAGGCGGCCGGCGCGGCAGCGCACGGCCCCGTGCCGCAAGGCGAGTTCCTGGCCGCGCTCGGCGCCGGCGCGCGGCTGTCGGCGCTGTGCGCCCGCGCGACAGTCGAGCAGCGTGAAATGCTCGCACTCGGCCTGCGCCGCTTGATCGATCCGCGCGAGATGGGCACCCTGTTCAAGGCGCTGGCGCTGGTGTCGCCCGGCCTTCCGGCGCCGGCCGGGTTTGAGGAACACGTCACGGAACCGCGATGATCACCCTCAGCGCCCTCGCCGCCGGCACCGGAATCCGCCACGGCTTCTTCACCCGCGAAGGCGGGGTCAGCGGCGGCATCTTCGCCTCGCTCAATTGCGGCTTCGGCTCGGGCGACGACCCCGACAATGTGGCCCGCAACCGGGCGCTGGCGATGGACCGGCTCGGCCTGGAAGCCTCGGCGCTCGTCACCTGCCATCAGATCCACAGCGCGACGGTCCTCACGGTCGAACGCGGCTGGGCGGCGGGCGCGGCGCCGAAGGCCGACGGCATGGTCACGAACCGGCCAGGCATCGCACTCGGCGTCCTGGCGGCGGACTGCGCACCGATCCTCTTCGCCGACGCCGAAGCCGGGGTGGTCGGCGCGGCGCATGGCGGCTGGCGCGGGACCTTGTCCGGGGTCGGCGAGGCGGCGGTCGCGGCGATGGTCGCGCTCGGCGCCCGGGCGGATCGCATCCGCGCCGGGATCGGCCCCTGCATCGCCCAAAAATCCTATGAGGTCGGCGCCGAATTTTCGGATCGCTTCGCCGCCACCGATCCCCCGAGCGGCCGGTTCTTCGCACCGGGCGCGCGGGACGGCAAATTCCTGTTCGACCTGCCCGGCTATATCGCGTACCGCCTCGGCACGCTGGGGCTCGCCGCAATTGAGCATACCGGCGACGACACCGCGGCCGACCCCGAACGGTTTTTCAGCTATCGCCGGGCCTGTCTTGCCGGCGAGGGCGATTACGGGCGCGGCCTTGCGGCGATCGCGCTCCACGGATAGCGGGGGATAGCGAGGCACCGTGCCGTACCTGATCATGTTTTCCGCGCTGTGCCTCCTCGGCCTCGTCGTCGCCTGCGTCATGCTATGAACCGGCGGCGGGCGCCGGCGCTGCTGCTGGCGTTGGCGTCGTGTTCCCTGGCGTCGTGCCAGCCGCTGCCGCATCCCTTCGCCGACGACCGGCCGCCGCCCTCGCTGATGACCGTGCGCGACAGCGCCGGCGTCACGATCGGCCCGATCGCCGGCACCCCCGAAGCAGCCGCCGCCAAGCTGCGCGACGAGGTCGCCAAGGAGCTGCAGAAACACGACATCCCGGCGAGCCCATCGACCGCGAGCCTCGCCAGCTATCAGCTCCACGGCCGCATCGAGGAGACCCAGCCGGCGCTGGGCAAGGCGCGGCTCACCGTGTTCTGGGAATTGCGCGACGCCCGCGGAAAGCTGGTCGGCGAGCGCCAACAGCATTTCGAGGCCTCGCCGGGCGAGTGGTACGACGGCGCCGACAAGCCGGTCGGCGAACTCGCCGCGGCGAGCGCCGAGACCCTGGCGCCGCTGCTGTCGGACGAGCCCGCCCCGCACCCGCTCGCGGAGGTGGCGAAGGGCACCGAGACCGGCCGGCTCCGCCTCGCGATCGCCGGCGTCGACGGCGCCCCGGGCGACGGCAACACGGCGCTGTCGGGCGCGGTGGCGGCGATACTGCGGCGGCAGGATTTCGACATCGTCACCGATGCGAAAAGTCCCGCCGACCTCAAGCTCGACGCCAAGATCGCGATGTCGCCGGGCGAGCCGGGCAAGCAGCACGTCAAGATCGTCTGGCACCTCCGTCGCGCCGACGGCGGCGAGGTCGGCACCGTCGCGCAGGAAAACGATGTGCCGAAGGGCACGCTCGACGGCGCCTGGGGCGATATCGCCTATACGGTCGCGGTCGCCGCCGAAAGCGGCATCCTCGAGCTGGTTGCCCGCTCCGGCCCGGCGCCGCAACCGAAGGGCAAGCCGTAACCCCTCGAAACAGGCGGATGGATTGCTTCAAAAGCCCGGGTTTGTTACAACCCGTCGCACGTGAAGCCTGGGCATCCGGCCCTGGGCGCCGCCTGCCATTGCCGCCCTATGAAGATATTAGCCTGCAACAGCAATCGGCCCCTCGCCGAGGCGATTTCGGCCCATCTGAACCTGCCGCTGACGGCGGCGAGCGTGCGCCGCTTTTCCGACATGGAGGTGTTCATCGAGATCCTCGAGAACATCCGCGGCGAAGACGTTTTCGTGATCCAGTCGACCTCCTTCCCGGCGAATGACCATCTGATGGAGCTGCTGGTCGCGCTGGATGCGTTGAGACGTGCGTCGGCCCGGCGCGTGACGGCGGTCATCCCCTATTACGGCTATGCCAGGCAGGACCGGAAATCGGGGCCGCGCACGCCGATCTCGGCGAAGCTGGTGGCCAATTTGATCACCACCGCAGGCGCCGACCGGGTGTTGACCCTCGACCTGCACGCCGGACAGATCCAGGGCTTTTTCGACATCCCGACCGACAACCTCTATGCCGAGCCGGTGCTGGTCAAAGACATCCAGGAGCACCATTCCGGCAAGGATCTGGTGATCGTCTCGCCCGATGTCGGCGGCGTCTACCGCGCTCGCCAGATCGCCCGCCGGCTCGACGCCGACCTCGCGATCATCGACAAGCGCCGCGAGCGCGCCGGTGTGTCGGAGGTGATGAACATTATCGGCGATGTCAGCGGGCGGCGCTGCATCCTGGTCGACGACATCGTCGACAGCGCCGGAACGCTGTGCAACGCCGCGAAGGCGCTTGTCGACAGCGGCGCCGAGGGCGTGTATGCGTACTGCACGCACGGGGTGCTCTCGGGCGGCGCGGTGGCGCGGGTTTCCGCTTCGCCGATCAAGGGGCTGGTATTGACCGACAGCATCGTCGCCACCGAGGCGGTGCGGCTGTCGCACAATATCCGCCAGCTGACGATCGCGCCGCTGATTGCCGAGGCGATCGAGCGGATCAGCGAAGAGCGGTCGGTTTCGAGCCTGTTCGCCTGATTGGATCAATTTTGCCGCAGCCCCCGCACGGCGGGCGCGGCGTGTGCGACGTGACTTTGCGCGAAGGAGTGCGAGCGAATGCCCGAGATCACCAGCCTCACGGCCGAGCCCCGCGGGCAGGTCGGCAAAGGCGCCGCCCGGGCGATCCGCCGCGCCGGTCGCGTTCCCGCCGTCATCTATGGCGACGGCAAGGACCCGGTCGCCGTGAGCCTCGAACCGCGCGAGTTGTCGCGCCTGGTCGGCAAACCCGGCTTTCTCGCGATGCTTGTCGATGTCGCGGTCGACGGCACGACGCACCGCACGCTGCCGCGCGACGTGCAGTACCACCCGGTCACGGACGCGCCGCTGCACGTCGATTTCATGCGGGTCGGCGCCGGCGCGCGGGTGACGGTGACGGTGCCGGTCAGCTTTATCAACCATGAGCGCTCGGTCGGCCTCCGCCGCGGCGGCATCCTCAACATCGTGCGCCATGGCATCGAGGTGCGGTGCGACGTCGATGCTATCCCCGAGCGGCTGGTGGTCAGCCTCGACGGGCTCGATATCGGCGACAGCCTGCACATCCACGCGGTAACGCTGCCGGAAGGCGTGCGGCCGGTGACGACCGAGCGTGATTTCACGATCGCGACGATCGGCGCCTCGTCGGCGGTGCGCGAGGAGGCCGCCCAGGCCGCGACGACCGTCGCGCCCGAGGACGGCGGAGAGGCTGCGGCCGCACCCGCGACCCCGGCTCCATCGGCTTAGATTTGGGGGCGCGAATGCGCCTCGTCGTCGGCCTTGGCAACCCGGGCAGCCGCTACGCCCGCAACCGGCACAATATCGGCTTTATCATCGCCGACGCGATGGCGCGCCGGTATGGGTTCCCGGCCTATCGCGACCGCTTCAAGGGCGAGCTGTCCGAGGGGCCGATCGGCGACGGCAAATTCATGCTGCTGAAGCCGCAGACCTTTATGAATGATTCCGGCGAGGCGGTGCTGGCGGCGATGAGCTTTTACAAGATCCCCCCCGAGGAGATCGTCGTGATCCACGACGAACTCGACCTGAAGCCGGGCAAGGTCAGGGTCAAGCGCGGCGGCGGCAGTGCCGGGCATAACGGCCTTCGCTCGATCGACGCGCTGATCGGCCAAAATTACTGGCGCGTGCGGATCGGCATCGGCCACCCCGGTATCCGCGAGCTGGTGATGCCCTACGTGCTGCAGAACTTCCCGCAGGACGAGGTAACCGAATGGGTCACGCCGCTGGTCCACGCGATCGCCGAAACCTTTCCCCTCCTCCTCAACGGCGATGCCGCCGCCTTCATGAGCGAAGTCGCCCGCCGGTTCACTCCGCCGGAACCGGCGCCGACGGATAGCTGAACCAATGGGCTTCAACTGCGGCATCGTCGGTCTGCCGAATGTCGGCAAATCGACCCTGTTCAACGCGCTGACCGCGACCCAGGCGGCGGAGGCGGCGAATTATCCGTTTTGCACGATCGAGCCGAATGTCGGGCGCGTCGCGGTGCCGGACGAGCGGCTCGATGTCTGCGCGCGGCTGGCGAAATCGGCGAAGATCGTGCCGGCGCAGCTCGAATTCGTCGATATCGCCGGGCTCGTGCGCGGGGCCTCGCAGGGGCAGGGGCTGGGCAACCAGTTTCTCGGCCATATCCGCGAGGTCGACGCGATCGCGCAGGTGCTGCGCTGCTTTGCCGACGAGAACGTGGTGCATGTCGAGGGCTCGGTCGACCCGATCCGCGACGCCGAGACGGTCGAGACCGAGTTGATGCTGGCCGACCTCGACAGCCTCGAACGGCGCGAGGTCGCGGTGCAGAAACGGGTGCGCGGCGGCGAGCGTGAGGCGAAGCAGCAGCTCGCGGTGATCGAGCCGGTGCTGGCCGGGCTGCGCGACGGGGTGCCGGCACGGCAGGTGACGCTCGACGCGGATCAGCGCGTCGTGTTGCGGTCGATGCAGCTTTTGACCGCGAAGCCGGTCCTCTACATCGCCAATGTCGACGAGGAGAGCGCCGCCGAGGGCAATGACGAAAGCCGCCGCGTCGCCGCCTATGCCGCCGAGCGCGGCGCCGGGTCGGTGGCGATCTCGGCCGCGATCGAGTCCGAGCTCGCGGCGCTGCCCGACGCGGCCGAGCGGTGGGAATACCTGGCGACGCTGGGCCTTGACGAGACCGGGCTCGACCGCGTGATCCACGCGGGGTACGGGCTCTTGAGCCTCGTCACCTTTCTGACCGCGGGTCCCAAGGAGGCGCGGGCCTGGACGATCCGCCGCGGCTTCAAGGCGCCCCAGGCGGCCGGCACGATCCATACCGATTTCGAGAAGGGCTTTATTCGCGCCGAAACCATCGCCTACGCCGACTACGTCGCCTGCAACGGCGAGCAAGGCGCCAAGGACGCCGGCAAGATGCGGCTCGAAGGCGCCGATTACGTGGTGCAGGATGGCGACATCATGCATTTCCGCTTCAATCTGTGACGTCACGCCACTACATTTCCGTAGTTACTTAGACACCACAAAGTTGGCAACCATGTCGGCAGTTGTTTCGGTCAGGCTGGATGATGCGGCTCAGGCTATGTTGGAGACCGAGGCCAAGCAACGCGACCTGGGCCTTTCGGTTGCGATCCGCGAGCTCGCCTGCGAAGGGGCCAAGGAAGCGAAACGCAGACGCAAACCAAGGCCGTCGCGGAATACGTCGCCTCCAATCCGGAAGCCCAGGAGTTCTTCGAGTTCTGGGGGACACCGCGTATGGAGCTTTGACAGTGCCCGCCTTCACCGCCGGCCAGATCGTGCTGGCTGCTTGGCGCGACGGCCTGCCAAGGGAGCCCAATAAATTGCGACCGGCCATCGTCGTCCAGGACAGCGACTTGTTCGACCCGGATTACCCGAATGTGATCCTGGTGCCGCTGAGCGAGGACCGGTTCACGGTAGCGGCCGACCTGTCGGTGGCTATCGAGCCCACCCCGGAAAACGGCTGCACCAAACGCTGTTACGCCCTGTCCCCATCGGTGGCGGCAACATCGGTGCGGCGCATCCGGGTGACCGACTCGCGGGTTTTGCCGGCACAGCTCGCCGAAATCCGCCGGCAGATCGCCTTTGCGATCGGGCTTGAATAGATCGGGAGGCGGCGATGGCAATCGCAGGCGCGGTGGCGGCGTGGGATAAGCGGTGGGCTACGGCGGAGGGGCGGGCGGATTGGCTCGATCCGGAGCCGGAGGTTCGCGAGCTCGTCACGGTGCTGAAGTCGCGCGGGGCGGCGAGAGTGCTCGATCTCGGCTGTGGGGTCGGGCGGCATGCGCTGTTTCTCGCCGCGGCGGGGTTTGCCGTCGAGGGGATCGACGGGAGCCCGGTCGGGATCGACGAGGCGCGGAAGAGCGCGGCGGCGCACGGCCTTACCGTCAATCTGCGCGAGGCGCCGGCGGATGCGCTGCCTTTCGCCGACGGCGCGTTCGATTACGTGCTGTCGTGGAACGTGATCTATCACGGCAACCAGGGCGATGTCGGGCGGCGGGTCGCCGAGATGTGGCGGGTGCTGAAGCCGGGCGGGCTGTACCAGGGCACGATGCTGCCGACGCGCAACAGCAATTACGGTCTCGGCCGCCGCATCGCCCCGAACACTTTCGTCAACGAGGCGATCGAGGAGCGCTCGCATCCGCATTACTATTGCGACGCCGCGGGCGTGGTCGCGCTATTCGCGGGGTTCGAGCTGTTGTCATTGACCCAGCGCGAGCACAAGAAGCCGGGTTCGTGGCACTGGCACATCCTCGCCGAGCGCCTCGCCGGGTAGTCAGTCCGCCGCAAACATCAACAGCACCCCATTGGCCTCGCGCGCGGGGACCATGATCGTCCCGTCCGGCCGTTCGTCGAACGCGATCTGCCACTGGGTCAGGTGATCGGCGGTGCGCTCCCGGTCGGCGGCGCGCAGCTCCAGCGCCGCGACGCCGGGCAGCGGGAAATCGGGACCGAGATCGTAGCCGGGAAATCGGGCGCGAAAGCTGTCCGCCGTCGAGAACAGCAGGCGGTGACGGCCCAGGCCGACCGCAAGCGAGCCGGCATCCGCCGCGATTTCCGTCGCGCTGACCAACCGCGCATAGGCTGGTTCGAGCCCCCCGATATCCTCGACGACGATATGGATTCCGGAAATCCCCGTCGCGCCGTTCGGGTGCTCCAGCCATCCCGGGCGGCGCATCAGCTCAGGGGTCAGATGGGCGCAGATGAAGCAGTCGAGCGCGGGGGTCTCCTCGGGCGGCAGGTTGATCAGGCTGAAACGCGGCACCACGGTGCCTTCCGGCAGTTCGAGCTGGCGGCCGAGGGCGCGCGGCTCTGTCGGGTGGAGGCCGAGCGCGGCCAGGGCATCGCGAACGGCTTCCGGCGCCTCGCTGGGGGCGAAGGCGGGGCCGACCACGCCCTCGCGGTGCTTGAGGAAGGCGTCGAGCCGGTGCGCATGCGCGTCCTCGCCGACGATGCCGAGGAGTTCGAGATAGTCGCGCGGGAACATGATGCAGTAATTCGCCGTCGCTTGGCCGAGATGGCGGCCGCGCGGCGACAAGGTGAAGCCTAGCCGCGTCCACCCCATCCGCGCCCGATCGAGGTCGCGGACCCCGACGATGACATGGTCGATGCCGGCGATGCCGTTGCGCATGGGGGACTCCTCGGCTGTCGACGCAGCTTACGCCCTCACCCGCCCCACAGGCACCCTGCTACACTCGCATGAGCGCACATTGGGGGGCGGGGCACGATGCGGGGATTGCTGGGGATCGCGGCGCTGCTGCTGCTTGCCTGGATTTTAAGCGAGGACCGGTTTCGCGTGCCGGTTCGCGTGGTGATCGCGGGGCTTTTGCTGCAGGTCGCGCTCGCGATCGTGTTCCTCAAATTCCCGCCCGCGAAGAGCATCTTCCTGCTGCTCAACAAGGGCGTGACGGCGCTGCAGATCGCAACCGATTCGGGCACCAGCTTTGTCTTCGGCTATCTCGGCGGCGGCAGTTTGCCGTTTGCCGAGACCAAGCCCGGGGCCGCCTTCATCTTCGCGTTTCGGGCGTTGCCGATGGTGCTGCTGGTCAGCGCGCTGGCGACGCTGTTGTTTTATTGGGGCGTGCTGCAGCGGATCGTTCAGGTGTTCGCGTGGGTGTTGCGGCGCGTGGCCGGGATCGGCGGGGCGCTCGGGCTCGGCGCGGCGGTGCATATCTTTGTCGGCCACATCGAGGGGCCGCTATTGATCCGCCCCTATCTGTTGACGATGGAACGAGGCGAGCTGTTCGCGGTGATGAGCTGCGGCATGGCCGGGATCGCGGGCACGGTGATGGTGCTGTACGCAGCGATCCTGGGGCCGGTGATCCCCGATGCGCTCGGCAACATCCTGGTCGCGGCGATCATCAGCACCCCGGCGGCGCTGAGCATCTCGGCGCTGATGGTGCCGTTTCGGCCCGACCCGTCGGCCTCGGCGCGGCTGGAAATGCCGAACCGGCCGTCGAGTTCGATGGACGCGATCGCCCGCGGGACCCAGGACGGCATCGTCTTTTTCACCAATATCGTGGCCATGCTGGTGGTGCTGATCGCGCTGGTGACGCTGGTAAACCTCGCGCTCGGCGAGCTGCCGCAATGGGGCGGGGAGCCGGTCACGCTGCAGCGCCTCTTCGCCTATGCGTTCCGCCCGGTGATGTGGCTGATCGGGATCCCCGGGCCGGATGTCGCCGCCGCCGCCGATCTGATGGGCACCAAGACCGTGCTCAACGAGTTCATCGCCTATGTCGACTTCGCCAAGCTGCCCGATGGCGCGCTGAGCCAGCAGTCGCGCCTGATCATGACTTACGCGATGTGCGGCTTTGCCAATTTCGGCAGCCTCGGCATCCTCATAGGCGGGATGGGGGCGATGGTGCCCGAACGGCGGCAAGAGATCGTGTCGCTCGGGCTGCGCTCGATCCTGTCCGGGACGATCGCCACCTGCATGAGCGGCGCCGTGGTCGGGATGCTGTAGCGGCGTACAACGAATTCTTAACCAAAAACGCTCAAAAACATCGGCAGTTCGCATTCCGGGAATTCCCGATGGACGCCGTCGACCGGTCAGCGTTGACCGAGCCCGATCCAGTTTCGACTACCGACGACAGGACCATTGCGGCCGTGCCCGGCATGCTGCCGTTTTCCGACCCGCGGCTGCATCAGGCCTTTGCCTATTGGCGGCGCAAGGCGGCCGGGCGGCCCCTACCGCGACGCCGCGACATCGACCCGATCGAGATTCCCAAGCTGCTGCCCGATGTGATGCTGGTCGATGTCGAGGCGGACGGCCGCTATCGCTATCGCCTGATCGGCACCGAGAACACGCAGGCGCAAGGGATCAAGGCGACCGGCCGGTATCTTGACGAGGTGCTGCCGGGGCTCGAATACAAGAACCACGTGCTCGGGCTCTATGACGAGTCGGTGCGGATGCGCCAGGCGCTCTATTCCGAGTGCCTGTTCCTGTCACCCGAGCGGCTCGCCCCGGAGCGGCACACCAAGGTGCTGTTCATGCCGCTGTCCGAGGACGGCGACACGGTCAACATGGTCTTCGTGCTGCAGATCTTTCTCTATATCGAGCACGGGACCCGCGAACGGCATTTCCTCGATTCGCCGCCCTACCGCGAGATCGTCCACGTCCTGTTGTGACGCGGATCACCCCATCGGCACCACGAGCTTCTGGGCGCGGGCGCGCATCTCGTCGTTCAGCGGGGCCGGGCGGCGCTTGTCGAGATCGAGCTGCACGCCGTATTGGCCGAGCCGCGCCAGCTCCTCGCCGGTCTCGGCGTTGCGCATCACATGCAGGAAGCGCAGCGACGAGCCGCCGAGATGGAGGAGCCCCGTCTCGCTCGCGTACGGCTCGGCGGCGCCGGGCGCGCGGCTGATCTCCAGCGCCAGCTCGAACGTGGAAAAGCCGCGCCGCCCGGTCTCGATGAAATCCGCCGTCAATCCGACCGCGGCGCCGATCTGCAACGACGAGTCGGTGAATTTGTGGATGAGGGCGCCGAGCCCGATGCGGCCCGTCTCGTCGAGCTCAAACGGGCGCACGCGGCCGGCGGCGGTCGGGACGAACCCTTTGGTGGTCGCCGGCATGGGCCGTTCCTCGGCTGTCGGCCCGTTCCACTCGGCGAGCGTCACCCCGGCCGGCGCGGCAATATCCCAATGCGCGTCGATCCACGTCGTGACCTCGCCATTCGCCGAGTCGACAAAGCGGTAGCCGAGCCGCAAATCGGGATCGCGCCCCGTAACCGCGGCCTCCACGTGAAACGCCGCGCCGGCGCGCATTTCGCGGGCGAAGCGCAGATCGTAGCGCCGCTTGAACCCGCCGCGCTGCGCCGCCTCGGCAAGGCCGATCCGGCCGATCAGATTGGCCTCGGCTTGCTCCAGCCGGTCGAAGTAGAAGGCGATCGTGAAATGCTCGGTGACGTCGGTTTCCCACGGGGAGACGCTGCCGCGATAGGTTTCGATCCAGCCGGTCATGTTGGCCATCCGGTCATGTCAGGTGCTCTCAGGCGGCGCCGCGGGTGCGCCGTTCGGGGAAGAGGGAGAGAAGCCCGGCGCGCGAGGCCGGGCAGATGCCGCGCTCGGTGACGAGCCCGGTGACGAGCCGCGCCGGGGTCACGTCGAAGGCGTAATTCGCCGCCGGGCTGCCCTCCGGCACGAGCCGCACCTCGCGCCGTACGCCGTCATCGGCCCAGCCGGCGATATGCGTCACCTCGCGCGGGTCGCGCTCCTCGATCGGGATGCGGCCGCCGTCGTCGATCGACCAGTCGATCGTCGGCGACGGCAGGGCCACGTAGAACGGCACGTCGTTGTCGCAGGCGGCGAGAGCCTTCAGATAGGTGCCGATCTTGTTGGCGACATCGCCGTTCGCGGTGGTGCGGTCGGTGCCGGTGATGACGAGATCGACCTTGCGGTGGCGCATCAGGTGGCCGCCGGCATTGTCGGCGATCAC
>DATAUV010000022.1:0-11780 GCA_036268075.1 Allostellaceae bacterium
ATCCGTTCGAGGCCATGAGCTTGGATCAGCGTGGCGATCCGGCCGAACCTCGCGCGGATGTCGGCCGGCATCGCCTCAAGCTCTGCGGCGACAGTTCTGTCCAGCAAGCTAACTGTCCAACCGCTCATCTATGATCGCTATGCCGAATTTGCAATATTCGATCTAAATAACCCCCTCTTCCTTCATCCCCTTCACGTCGCCCGGGCTCATTCCGAGCCAGCTTCCGAACACTTCCTCGCTGTGCTCGCCCAACAGCGGCGCCGGGGTGATCGCGGGGGGCTTGCCGTTGAAGCGGACGGGGAAGGTCGGCATGCGGAAATCGCCGGCGGGGTGGTGCTGGGTTTGGAGGATGCCGCGGTCGAAGAAGGTCTCTTCGGCGAGGAGGTCGCCCGTATCCATCACCGCGCCGGCGGGGACGCCGGCGGCGCCGATGAGCTGCATCGCCTCGTGCTTGTCGTGCTGGCGGGTCCAGGCGGCGACCATCTCGTTGACCTCGTCGGCGTGTTTCGTACGGTTGTCGCGGTCGACGTATTCGGGGTCGTCGGCAAGCTCGGGCCGGCCGATCACCCGGCACAGGCGCCGCCAATGGTCGGGGTTGTTGTGGCTGTTGAAGACATAGACCCAGTCGTTCGGGCCGCCGCCCTTGCACGGATAGATCGCGGCCGGCGGCGGGCCGCCGAACGCGCCGCGCGAGCCGTTGCGTTGGGCCGGCTTGCCGGTGCGGGCGTGCATGATAAAGGCGCCGCGGATGTAGTTGAGTTGCGCGTCCTGCATCGCGACTTGCAGATGCCGGCCCGTGCCGGTGCGGGCGCGCTCCAACAGGGCGCTGAGGATCGAGATGCACATCAGCATCCCGGTGCCGGTATCGCCCAATGTCGGACCCGGCTTGCACGGCGCGCCATCGGCCTCGCCGGTGATCGCCATCGTGCCGCCGCAGGCCTGTGCGATCATGTCGAAGGCGAGGTTATGCTCGTAGGGGCTGCCCTCGCCAAAGCCCTTGACCTGAGCGTAGATCAGCCGCGGGTTGAGCTTGTGCAATTCCTCCCAGCCGAGCCCCAGCTTCTCGATCGTGCCGGGGGCCATGTTCTCGATGAACACGTCCGCCTGCTCGGCCATCTTCTTGACGAGGGCGACGCCGGCGGGCGACTTCAGGTTAGCCGTGACCGATTTCTTGTTGGCGTTGTAGGCCATGAAATAATAGGCGTCGGCACCCGCTTTCGGCCCGTCGCCGAGGATGCGCCCGGGCTCGCCGCCTCTCGGGTTCTCGACCTTGACGACCTCGGCCCCGAGCTGCGCCATGACCTCGGTGCAGGTCGGGCCGGCCTCGAATTGCGACAGGTCGAGCACCCTGACGCCGGCAAGGCAGTTCGGGGCTACGGCGGCATCACTCATGGCGTCACTCCTGGTCTTGATCCGCTGGGGCGGGTTGCCAGCGTGGTGGTTGTCAGGCTTGTGTCAGGGCTTCACGATAGCCGAGCCGCGCCCTTTCGCAAACCGAGGCACCGCATGCCTGACCCGATCCGCCTGCGCCTGTTCGAGAATTATCGCTTTGTCCTCTACGCGCCGTTCTACGCGGCGCACGCGACCGGCGCCTACGAGGCGGAGGGGCTCGCGGTCGAGCTGCTGCCGTCGCCGGGGCCGGGCCGCGCCGAGGCGGCGGTGCTGGCGGGCGAGGCGGATGTAATGTGGATGGGACCGATCCGCATCATGAAGGCGCACGAGCAGGACCCCGCCTGCCCACTCACCGCGTTTGCCGAGGTGGTCTGCCGCGACCCGTTCTCGCTCGTCGGCGGCAAGCCCAACCCCGGCTTCAACCTCGCCGATCTCGGCCATACGCGCTTCGCCTCGGTCAGCGAGGTGCCGACCCCATGGCTGTGCCTGACCGAGGATATCCGCCAGGCCGGGCTAGACCCCGACCGGCTCGACCGCGTCGCCGATCGCGGCATGGGCGAGAACGTCGCCGCACTCCACGCCGGCACCTTGCCCGCGGCGCAGATGTTCGAGCCGTTTGTCGAGGAGGCCGTGCGCGGCGGCGCCCATATCTGGCAGCAATCGAGCGCGCGCGGTCTCACGTCGTACACGGTGTTCGCGACGCACCGCGACCGCCTCGCCGCCAACCCCGAGCCGTTCCGCCGCATGGTCCGCGCGATGGCCCGCACCCAGAAATGGGTGGCTGGGGCATCGGCGGGCGAATTGGCGGCGGCGATCGCCGCGTATTTCCCGGATCTGGACCGAAGCGTGCTCGAAGGCTCCCTCGCCCGCTACAAATCGCAGGGTGTGTGGGCTAGGAACCCGACCTTGCCGGAAGAAGGGTTTCTCTGCCTACAGCGCGCGCTGCTGTCGAGCCGGTTCCTGTCGCGGCCCGTGCCGTATGCGGATTGCGTCGACAACACATTCGCCGCCGGAGTCTCGTAGGATGGGCTGAGCGCAGCGAAGCCCATCAATTGCCCACCCGAAGCACCGATGGGCTTCGCTGCGTTCAGCCCATCCTACAGATGGTCACTCCGCATCGGGCTGGTTCGCGGGGGCGGCTTCGCTGAACGCCGGGATCGCCATGCAGGTTGCGTAGACGCGCATCACCCGGGGGTAGGCGGACAGATCGGCGTTGAAGGTCCGGGCGGGGGTCACCTGGGTGACGATGCCGATATCGCCGATCGTCGGCGTGTCGCCGTGGGCGAAGCGGCCGCTTTCCTTGTGGTCGGCCAAAAGCTGCTCCATCGCGGCGAGCCCGGCGCCGACCCAGTGCTGGATCCAGGCCATCATCTGCTCCTGGCTCAGCTTGAGGTCGTCGAGCAGGTAGTGGCGGATGCGCGGCACCAACAGCGGGTGCGAATCGGCGATGTTGATCAGCGCGAGGCCGCGCAGCCAGGCGCGGGCGGCCGGGTCTTTCGGCAATAGCGGCGGCTCGGGGTATTTCTCCTCGAGGTATTCGAGGATCGCCAGCGACTGAAACAGTTTGGCGTCGCCGTCGACCAGCGTCGGCACGACCATCTGCGGGTTGATCGCGCGATACTCGGCGGTGAACTGGTCGCCTTTCTCAAGGTGCAAATAAGTGTCTTCGTGCCTGAGCCCCTTGAGGTTCAGCGCGATGCGCACGCGGAAAGTCGCCTGCGAGCGGTAGTAGGTATAGAGGTGCATCGGGCGGTCTCCGTCGGTGAGGCGCCGGATCGTATGCGAAACCCGGCTCCAAAAGCGAGATCGCCCCGCCCAGGGTGACCCGGGCGGGACTCGATCTTGCGGAACTGCTTGGCTAGACCCGCGGCTTAACGCCCGCGGCCTAACGCCCGCGCCCGCGGCTTAACGCCCGCGGCTTAACGATAGTAGCCCGGCGGCGGCGGCGGCGGGGCATAGGCCGGATACGCCGGGGTCGACGCCGCGCCGGCGGTCGCGCCCACGCCGCCACCGACGGCCGCGCCAACCGCCGCGCCCGGGGCGCAGCCGATCGGGATCGTCACGATGCAGCCAATAGCGGCACCGGTCGCCGCGCCGCTGGTGCCACCCGCGACCGCGTTGTCGGCGGGTGTCTGAGCAAAAGCCGACCCGCTTACTGCTAAGCCGGCCAGGAGAGCCATAGTCGCCAACGTTTTCATCACTAATCTCCTTTGTGGACCCGGGCGTTTTTTCTCACCGTATATCCCGGGCCCAGTTCCAAGACTGGACTGCTACTCAAACACCATCGCGTCGCCATTCGATCCCACCCGCACGGCGAAGATTGTTGGGGATGTTTCGCGCAATGGCCGTGGAACGACCGGCGGGTTTGACCCGATAGCCGGTATCGGGCTTGATACCCGCACCGCCCTCGCAACAACCTCATCCGTGCCCCGATGCTCGATCTCCCGCGCGATTCCGTTCCGCCGCAACCGACCCGCCTCGCCGACTACCAGCCGCCCGATTTCGTCATCGACACGGCCGATCTGTCGTTCGATCTCGGCGAGGAGGAGACGCGTGTCTCCGCGCGGCTTTCGGTGCGGCGCAACACGGCGGACAAGAGCGCGCCGCTGCGGCTCGACGGCGAGGCGCTGGAGCTGGTTTCGCTCAAGCTCGACGGCGTCGCGAAAGCACACCGGCTCGGCGGTGACGGCGCGCTGATCGTGGCCGATTTGCCCGACGCCTTCACGCTCGAAACCGAGGTGCGGATCGAGCCGCAGAACAACACCGCGCTCAGCGGCCTTTACAAATCCGGCGGCAATTTCTGCACCCAGTGCGAGCCCGAGGGATTCCGCCGCATCACCTATTTCCTCGATCGGCCGGACGTCTCGGCGCGCTATTCGGTGACGGTGACAGGCGACAAGGCGCGCTATCCGATCCTGCTCTCGAACGGTAACCCGGCCGGAAGCGGCGGCCATGCGGACGGGCGGCATTGGGCGAAATGGGACGACCCGCATCCCAAGCCCTCATACCTGTTCGCGCTCGTGGCCGGCGACCTCGTGCCCCATCGCGACGCGTTCACGACGCGGTCCGGCCGGCATGTCGACCTGGCGATCTGGGTGCGGCGCGGCGACGAGGACAAATGCGCCCACGCGATGGAGTCGCTAAAGGCGTCGATGCGCTGGGACGAGGAGGTATTCGGACTCGAATACGACCTCGACGTGTTCAACATCGTCGCGGTCAGCGATTTCAATGCCGGCGCGATGGAGAATAAGGGCCTCAACATCTTCAACACGCGCTACGTGCTGGCCAAGCCCGAGACCGCGACCGACACCGACTACCAGGGCATCGAGCGGGTCATCGCGCACGAGTATTTCCACAACTGGACCGGCGACCGCGTGACCTGTCGCGACTGGTTCCAACTGTCGCTGAAGGAAGGGCTCACCGTCTTTCGCGACCAGCAATTCTCGGCCGATATGGGCAGCGCCGCGGTCAGCCGCATCGGCAACATCCGCACGCTGCGCACGGCGCAGTTCCCCGAGGATGCCGGCCCCCTCGCCCACCCGGTGCAGCCGCAGAGCTATCTGCGGATCGACAATTTCTACACCGCGACGGTTTACGAGAAGGGGGCCGAGCTGATCCGCATGGTCCACACGCTGTTGGGGCCGGAGGGCTTCCGGCGCGGCATGGACCGCTACATCGCCGACCACGACAACTCGGCCGCGACGATTCCCGATTTCGTCGCCGCGATGGCCGAGGGCGGCGGCGTCGACCTCGGCGAGTTCGCGCGCTGGTATCACCAAGCCGGCACGCCCGAGCTGACGGTCGAGGACCGCTACGACCCGGCCACGCGCAGCTATGAGCTGACGGTCGAGCAGAAAACCCCGCCGACCCCCGGCCAGGACGCGAAACTGCCGGTGCCGATCCCGCTGGCGATGGGACTCCTGGGGCCGAACGGCGACGAGATGCCGACCCGGCTCGACGGTGACAGCGCGGCGGAGCCCGGCACGCGCGTCCTCGTTTGCGACACCCCGCGCCAGACTTTCCGCTTTGTCGACGTCGCCGCACCGCCGGTGCCGTCGCTGCTGCGGCGGTTCTCGGCGCCGGTGAGGCTCGGCGGCGTCTCGCTCGACCGGCTCAAATTCCTCGCCATCCACGACACCGACCCGGTCGCGCGGTGGGATGCCGGACAGCAGGTTGCGACGACGGTGCTGCTTGCCCGCATCTCCGGTGGAGGGACGGGGCCGCTCGACGCCGATCTGGTCGCGGCGTTGCGGCAGACCCTCGCCGATGCCGACAACGACCCGGCCTTCGCCGCCGAGGCGCTGTCGCTACCGACCGAGGCGACGCTGGCGGACGCGATGAAGACCGTCGATGTCGAGGCGATCCATCGGGTGCGCGAGGATGCCCGCGCGCAGATCGCCGCCGCCCTTTCCGGGCCGCTCCACGACACCTATCGCCG
This sequence comes from Allostellaceae bacterium, assembly GCA_036268075.1. Lineage (GTDB taxonomy): Bacteria > Pseudomonadota > Alphaproteobacteria > ATCC43930 > CGMCC-115725 > DATARH01. The sequence goes on from DATAUV010000022.1 coordinate 5,831, forward strand.
CCTCGCCGATGCCGGACCCTATCGTCCCGACGGCGCCTCGATCGGCCGCCGCGCCCTGCGCAACGCCTGCCTCGCCTATCTCGCCGCCGGCGCCGCCGCCGAGGGCGCGCGGCTCGCCAAGGCCCAGTTCGACGCGCAGCAGAACATGACCGACGTGCTCGCGGCGCTGGCCGTGCTCGCCGATATCGACGGGCCGGAGCGAAGCGCCGCCCTCGCCGCCTTTTACGACCGCTGGCGGGACGACCCGCTCGTCGTCGACAAATGGTTCGGGCTGCAGGCGCGCTCGGCGCTGCCGGGAGCGGTCGCGGCGGTGCGCGCGCTGTCGACCCATCCCGCCTACACCCGCGCCAACCCGAACCGCGTCCGCGCCCTCGCCGGCGCCTTCTCGCAGGGCAACCAGCTCCATTTCCACGATGCGAGCGGCGACGGCTATGCGTTTCTCGCGGACGAGGTCATGGCGCTCGACGGGCCGAACCCGGCGCTGGCGGCGCGGCTGGTGCAGCCGCTCGGACAGTGGCGGCGGCACGATTCGGCGCGGCAAGGGCTGATGCGCGCCGCCCTTGAGCGCATCCTCGCCAAGGAAGGGCTCAGCTCGAATACGTACGAGATGGTGTCGAAGAGCCTGACGTAAGGCGCATTTACAACCGTCATCCCGGCGAAGGCCGGGACCCACTTTTCCACGGCTCATGCGTTTCACGTGTGGATCCCGGCCTTCGCCGGGATGACGGTTTGTTCTCCGGCCCTACCTACCCCACCGCCCCTTTGGCGTCCCGCCGCAACACGAGCCCCGGCATCGCCCCGTGTGCCGGGTCTCGTCGATCACAACGACACCGTTGACGAGAACGCTCGTGCGCGGGCCGCTTGGGTATGCGAACGAGGATGTCCCAGGCCATCATTCCTCCGAAGCAAGTGCGCCCACAGCATAGCGCGGAGTCGCGTCAGGATGGCTTCCGGCTTTCCAGCCCGAACTCAACCTGTGAACCAAAGCCGGCAACCAACGATTAACCAATAACCGGGATCATGTTCTCGGGACTTTGTGGAGCTCGCGGGATGACCCGGACAAAATGGATGCGCCTGATGGTGGGAGACCCGGCGGATATCCTGCGCTGGGCCGGCCAGCAGCGGGCGCGGCATCTGAGCGACTTCCGCCACCGGGTCATCGGCGGACGCGAGATCGTGTCGTTCCGGCTCGTTCCCGATTACACGATCCAGATCGGCACGCACGAGATCATGGTTGTCGCGCATGTCCGCCCCAGCCGGCGGCAGGCGATCGTCTCACGGCTGCGCCACTCGCTCACGAGCGGCCTCAGCTTCGCGCGGACGGCCTATGCCGGTGCGGCCTCGGCGGCGATGCGGTCGCGGCCTTTGCGCCCGACCCCGATAAACAGCACCATCAGCGCCGCGACGATGCACATCAGCCCCGAAAGCATAAAGGCTTCGAGGTAGGTCCCGAACGAGATCCGGAGGACGCCGCCGAGAAACGCCGCGGCGGCGCCGCCGACCTGGTGGATCACCGTGATCCACGCCACCATCATCCCCGTCCGCTCGACCCCGACGACCCGCGTCAGCAGCCGGATCGTCGGCGGCACGCTCGCGATCCAGTCGAGCCCGTAGAACATGCTGAACAGCGTCAGCCCGTAAAACGACATATCGAAGGCGAACGGCAGGTACATCAGCGACAACCCGCGCAGCCCGTAATACCAGGCCAGCAGCACCCGGTTGTCATAGCGGTCGGCGAGCCAGCCCGACATGGTGCCGCCGGCAAAGGCGAATACCCCGGTCATCGCCAAGAGGCCCGCCCCGACCACCTCGGTCAAGCCGTGATCCACGCAGGCCGGGATCAGATGCGTGCCGATGAGCCCGTTGGTCGAGGCGCCGCAGACGAAATACCCGCCCGTGATCAGCCAGAAATCGCGGGTCCGCGCGCCTTCCCACAGGGCGATGAAGGGGGCGGTGAACGGGTTGGCCGCGATCTGGCGCGTCGGCTTGTGATCGAGCGTCGCGCCGTAGGGCGCGAGGCCGACCGCGCCCGGCGCCTCGCGCATCCATAGCAGCAGCACCGGGATCAGCAGCGTCACGGCGCCGGCCAGCGTCAGCGCCATCACGCGCCAGCCGACCGTCTCGACAAGGGCCGCCATCGCCGGCAGGAAGATGAGCTGTCCGGCCGCGTTGCCGGCAGTCAGGATGCCGATCACCAGCCCTTGCCGGGCGCGGAACCAGCGCGCCGCGATAAAGGCCGCGAGATAGGCGCCGATAAACCCGCAGCTGATCCCGACGACGACACCCCACAGCAGCACCAACTGCCACGACGCATGGATCATCGGGCTCGCCGCGACCGCGAGGGCGGTCATGCCGACCGCCAGCGACATGACGAGGCGCACGCCGAACCGGTCCATCAGGGCGGCGGCGAACGGCCCGATCGCGCCGTAGAGCAGCAGATTGACCCCGACCGCGAATGAGATCGTCGCGCGCGACCAGTGAAACTCCTGCTCCAGCGGCACGATCAGTACGCCGGGTGCGGCCCGGACGCCGGCCGTGATGACGATGACCAGGAATGTGACCGCGGCGATGACCCAGGCGTAATGGACGCGTCCCCATGCCAGCCGGCTTTGTTCGACGCTCACCCCGATCTCCTCAAACGACCGGCTCCTCAAACGACCGGCCCCTCAAACGACCGGGCTCAACAGGTCCCGGCCGGCGAAATGGGCGTGCAGATTGTCCACCGTCAGGTCGCCCATCGCCCGCCGTGCGTCATGGGTCTGGGTCCCGATATGCGGCGACAGCACGACGTTATCCATCGCCCGCAGCGCGTCGGGCACGCGCGGCTCGGTCGAGAAGACATCGAGCCCCGCGCCGCCGAGCGCGCCCGATTGCAGCGCCGCGATCAGCGCCGCCTCGTCGATGACCGTCCCGCGCGAGATGTTGATCAGCGTCCCCTCGGGCCCGAGCGCGGCGATCACCGCGGCGTTGACGAGGTTCCGTGTCGCCTCGCCGCCCGGACACGCGGCGACGAGTATCTCCGCCCATCCGGCCAGCTCGACCAGGTCGGCGACATAGCGGTACGGCGCGTCCACCTTCGCGCGCGGCCCGTGATAGGCGATCTCCATGTCGAAAGCCGCCGCCCGGCGGGCGATGGCGCTGCCGATCCGGCCGAGCCCGACGATCCCCAGCCGGCGCTTGCCGAGCGACCGGCCAAACCGGAAATCGCCCTTGACCCACTCGCCGCTGCGGATAAACCGGTCGCCTTGCGGGATCTGGCGCTCGACCGCGAGCATCAGCGCCATTGCCGTATCGGCGGTGTCGGGCGTCACGACGTCGGGGGTGTTCGTGACGCGGATGCCCCGCGCCTTGGCGCAGGCGAGGTCGATGCGGTCGACCCCGATCCCCATGCAGGCGATGATCTCGACCTTGGGCAGCGCCTCGATCACCGGCGCCGCGCAGCCGTGGAGCGCATAGACGGCGATTCCGCGCACACGGTCGGCGACGCCGTGCAGGAAGGCGTCGCGGTCCTTGGCTTCCCAAAGTCTGTGCGCGGTGAATTCGGCTTCGAGGCGGGCCTGACAGGGTGGGTACATCGGCCCGACGATGACGATCTCTTGGGTCACTTTTCCTCGATCGTCTCGGTCGCCGCGATCTCGATGCCGAACCCGGCGAGCCCGACATAGGTCCGCTCGCGCGTCGCGTAGAGCCGGATCGACGAGATGCCGAGGTCGCGCAGTATCTGCGCGCCGAGCCCGATCTCGCGCCATTGCCGCGTGCGCTCCATCTCCGAGCGCGTCGCCTCGGGCTCCTCGCCGAGCGCATGGGTCGGGACGCCGGAGCTGCCCTCGCGCAGATAGACCAGCACGCCGCGCCCCTCCTTCTTGAACCGGCGCATCGCGGTCTTGATCGGTTTCGCCCCGCCGAACACGTCCTCGATCACGCTGCCGCGATGGAGGCGGGTCGGGATGCTCGTTCCCTCGCCGAGCTTGCCGTAGACAAAGGCGAAGTGCTGGACCTTGTCGAACGGCGTCGCATAGGCATAGCCGTCGAGCGGCCCCAGCTCGCTCTCCACCTTGAACTCGGCGACACGGGTCACGAGCTTTTCGCGCGCCTGGCGGTAGGCGATGAGGTCCGCGACCGAGATGCGCTCCAATTTGTGCTTGTCGGCAAAGGCGGCGACTTGCGGCCCGCGCATCACCGAGCCGTCGTCGTTGACCAGCTCGCAGATCGCCGCGACCGGTTCGAGTTCGGCGGCGCGGCACAGATCGACCGCCGCCTCGGTATGGCCCGACCGCATCAACACGCCGCCATCCTTGGCGATCAGCGGAAAGATGTGGCCGGGGCGGACAAAATCGGCGCGGCCGGCATTGTTGTTGGCAAGGTTGCGGATCGTCGCCGTGCGGTCGTCGGCCGAGATGCCGGTCGAGGTGCCGTGCCGGTAATCGACCGAGACGGTAAAGGCGGTGCCGTGGATCGCGTCGTTGTCGGCGACCATCGGCGCGAGGCCGAGCTGGCGCGCGCGCTCGCCGGTCAAGGGCGCGCAGACGATGCCGCAGGTATGGCGGATGATGAACGCCATCTTCTCCGGCGTCGCGTGCGAGGCGGCGATGATGAGGTCGCCTTCGTTCTCACGGTCGTCATCGTCGGTGACGACGACGATCTCGCCTTTGGCAAAGGCCTCGATGGTATCCGCGACGGTGGATTGCGGCACGCTTTCGACACTCCCGGCTGCTCGTCAGACTATACCGTGCGCGGCGAGGAATTGCGGATTTCCCTCGCGCAGCTTGAGGATGACCAAGCGCCACAGTATCGCGCGCGCCGCGTCCTCCCGCGACCCTGATGTTTCGAAGGCTCCCGTGCGCAGATCGGCGGCGAAGCGGGGAAGTTGGGAGGGCTCGCCGTAAAGTTCCGCCAGCAGCCCCTCGATCTCCCGCAGCGGCGCGTCGCCGTTCGCTGCCTCCCGCGCGGCAATCGTCATCGAGGTCGCGGCGAGGCGGAGGTCGGGTTGCCGCTCCTCCGGCACGAGCGGCAATATTTCGTCGAGCAGGAGGCGCCGCGCGAGCGCCATCAAATCGAGCCCGGTCGGCAAATCGCGCATCATTCCGGCCTCCCCTCGGGATCGAGCAGCCATAGGAGTTCGAGTTCGCATTCCGTCGCCCGCCGCGCCGTGATCGCCCGCGCGAGGCTTTGCTCTCCGCCAACCAGAAACCTATCGCTCTGCTGCATCGCGACGATCGCCCAGCGGATATTCGCCATGATCTCCCAATATCGCACCCGCTCGGGATCGACCCGGCGGCCGCTCTCCGCCTCGTAGCCGCGATATAGATGCTCCCGCGCCGCGATCCCGCCGGCCTCGCGGTCGAGCCGGGCAAAGCGCCAGCCCTTGCAGCAGAACCAGCCCAGATCCTCGTCCGGGTCGCCCCATCCGGCGAATTCCCAATCGAGGATGCCGGTCAACTCAGTCCCGTCGAGCAGATAGTTGCCGGTGCGGAAATCGCGATGGCACAGCACCGAGCCAAGCCGCTCCGGCACATGCGTCTCAGCCCAACGCATCGCCCATTCGAGCACCGGGCGCGGCGTTGGGTGGCGATCGAGGTATTGCCGGAACCCGGCGACCTGGCCGAGCGCCCCGCGATCTTCGGGCAGGAAATCGAGCCCTCGCACCGTCTGCATCCGCGCGATCTCGCGGCCGAGCCTCTCCGCGATCCCCGGCAACGAGGGTTCGAGCGCCGGGTCGCGGGTGATCACCCGGCCGATCGCATGGCCGGGCAGCCGGCGCATGATAAAGAACGGCGCGCCGATGACCCCCGGATCGGCGCAGATAAACAGCGGCTCGGGCGCGGTGACGCCGGCGGCGAAGACGGCGCGCAGAACCTCGAATTCCTCGATCCGCGACAGGCTCGCCGCCACCCCTGTCGGCGAGTCGGTGCGCACCACCAGCCGCTGCGCCCCGTCGAGCGAGCCGCCG
>DATAUV010000023.1:0-8961 GCA_036268075.1 Allostellaceae bacterium
GCAAGATGCGGGCGGGACGCCCGCGGTCCTAGCTCGTCACCCCCACTTCGCCTGGCCGCCGACGGCGGTGATGGTGATGTGGCCCATTGTCGAATCGGCCTTGGCGCCGTGCCAGTGCCGCTCGCCGGCCTTGATGTGGACGACGTCGCCGACATTGATCTCCTGCGGCGTCCCGCCCTCGACCGCGACCATGCCCGCGCCGGCGGTCACGACCAAAATCTGGTCGCAGGTATGGGTGTGCCAGCCGGTCGTGCAGCCCTGGCTGAAATTGACGACGCTGCAATTGTAGTTCGGCGAATCCCCGGCCTCGATGATCGTCTGGCGCGAGCGGGCGACTGGCCCGGCCCAGCCTTCGATGCGATCGGCGCCTTCGACCGGCAAATCCGGGATGTTGCGCAGCGTGACGACTTTCATGACCGTTGCCTCCTCGTTCGGACTGGAGCCAGCCTATCCCAAATCGGCTGGCTGTCTGCATGGTATTGGCGTTGCGGCTGCGCGCGATAAGGGGCACGCTGTCGCCAAATTACCCCTCTCGGCCAAATCGTCTCTCGGCCTAATCATCTCTCGGAAGGAACCGGCGATGACCGACATGACCCAGGACCTGAATTTCCTGCAGGGCGTCAAGGTGGTGGATTTCACCCAGTTCGAGGCCGGCACGACCTGCACCGAGGTTCTGGCGTGGTTCGGCGCCGAAGTGGTCAAGATCGAGAACCCCGGCCGCGGCGATCCCGGCCGCCGTCTGCGCCCCGGCAAGCCGGATGACGATCCCTGGTATTTCTATCAGTTCAACGTCAACAAGAAGTCGCTGGCGATCAATTTGAAGTCGCCGAAGGGCCTCGCCCTCGTCAAGGACATGATCCGCCAGGGCGACATCGTCGCGGAGAACATGGCGCCGGGCACGATCGAGCGTCTCGGCCTCGGCTATGACGAGGTCAAGAAGATCAACCCGCGCATCATCTATTGCCAGGTCAAGGGCTTTGCCAGCGGCAGCCCGCACGAGCGCGGCCTCGCCTTCGACATGATCGCGCAAGCCGCGGGCGGCCCGATCAGCGTCACCGGCTGGCCCGACCAGCCGCCGGTCAAGCCGGGCCTCAGCTTTGGCGACACCGGCACCGGCATGCTGATGGCGGCGACGATCCTCGGCGCGCTCCACGAGCGTAACCGCACGGGCGTCGGCCGCCGGCTCGAAGTCGCGATGCAAGACGCGATGATCCATTACATGCGCACCTGCTTTGCCACGATGGCCCGCACCGGCAAGCCCGCGCAACGGCGCGGCGCCAAGCCCAGCGCCGGCAACAACTCGCCGGCCGGCCTCTTCCCGTGCAAGGGCGGCGGCCCCAACGACTATCTCTACATCACCACCAGCCGCGCCAACCCCGAGCATTACGCGCGGCTGATGAAGCTGGTCGGCCGCGAGGACCTGATCGAGGACCCACGGTTCGCGACCGGCGATGCGCGGGTCACGAATTCCGACGAACTCGAAGGCATCATCGGCGAGTGGACCAGCCAGCACGACAAGCGCGAGGTGATGGAAAAGCTGATCGCGGTCGGCGTGCCGGCCGGCGCCGTGTTCGACACGCTGGAATTGCAGAACGACCCCAACTTTGAAGAGCGCGGCTTTATGCAGACCGTCAAGCACCACAACGGCGAATACAAGATGGCGAGCTGGCCGGTGCGGGTCGACGGCAAAAGCGTGCGGGTCAAAGGCTCGCCGGCGCTGGGCCAGGACACCGCCGACGTGCTGCAAAGCTGGCTCAACATCGACGCCGCCGGCGCCGCCGCACTGCACGACGAGGGCGTGATCTAGGCGCAGTCGGTAACGGTGCCCGCCCTCACCCCTCCATCGCCCCGCGATGGGTCCCGCCCTCTCCCGCAATGCGGGCGAGGGGATGATTTTTCTTCCCTGGCCCACATTGCGGGAGAGGGTGCCCGAAGGGCGGGTGAGGGCGCGAGCGGAGCGAGCCGGCGGTTCGGCTTGGTCGTAGCTTTCGCGTTACTGGCGACAACCCCCGCCCATGCCCAAGACAACACCGGCGCCCGGCTCGACGCGCTCGAACAACGCGTCGCGCATCTCGAAGCGCTCGCCGCCAAGCAGCAGAACCAGGCCACCGAGCTGATCACCTTGACCCGCTGGTCGGCCGAGTTTGCGCAGCGCGACCTGTCCAAATCGTACAAGATCACCTACACGCTGCAGAGCCACTGCCAAAAGCCGATCAAGCTGATCGACGGCAGCCTCGACTTCCTCGACCCCGACGGAAAGCGCATCTACAGCATCCCGCTGATCAAGGAGGCGCCGCTCGATTCCGGCGGCGCGGGACGTTTCGCCGGCAATTATTTCCTCAACCCGGCCCTTCCCGACGAGATACAGTTGCGCGATCTGCCGCCGGCCCAGGTCGCGACGCAATTGCATGTGCGGCGGATCGTTTTCCGCGATAACAGTGTTTTGCCACTGGAATAACCCCGCGGTGCGCCGAAAGCGGCCCCCCGCAACCAAGAGGGAAGGCCGATGCGCGCGCTGATAGCGCTTTATCTGGCGATCGGGATCGTGCTGCTGGTGCTCGGCTTCTTCGCCACCGGCCCGTGCGAGAAGCCCAACAACGACGTGGTCAACGACGCGACGTTTGTGATCGCCTGGCCGTTCCGCCTGTACGGCGACGTCATCCGGGACGGGATGGGCGTCACCGAGTGGCTCCACCGGCAAGCCTGCGGCGGCGGCCTCCCCGCCCCGAAGGTCATCATCCCGCATAGCGACGCGACGACGCCGCCTACCACTACGACAACCAAGCCCTAAACCAACTAGCCGTCATTGCGAGGCGGCGCAGCCGCCGCCGCAACCCGCGCCAGGTGCGCACCCGGATGGGAATTGCTTCGCTGCGCTCGCAATGACAGCCCCTGGTAATTACGATGGTGCCGTTTTGAGGGTGCCACCGCCATGCCGCTTCCGAGTTACGTCCACGGGGCCAGCGAGACGCCGCTGATCGGCGAGACGATCGGCGTGCATTTCGACCGCATCGCCGCCCGGTTTCCCGACCGCGACGCGCTGATCGTGCGCCACCAGCAAATCCGCTGGACCTATGCCGAGCTGAAGGCGCAGGTCGACGCGATCGCCGCGGGTTTGCTCGCGCTCGGGCTCGAACCCGGGCAGCGAGTCGGCATCTGGTCGCCCAACAACGCCGAATGGGTGCTGGCCCAGTTCGCCACCGCCAAGGCCGGCCTCATCCTCGTCAACATCAACCCGGCCTACCGCCTCGCCGAGCTCGAATACGCGCTCAACAAATCCGGCTGCGTCGCGCTGATCACCGCCTCGCGGTTCAAGACGAGCGACTATCTCGGCATGCTGCGCGAATTGGCGCCGGAGCTGGCCCATGCCGCGCCCGGCAACCTCCACGCCGCGAAACTGCCCGAGCTGCGCCTCGTCATCGCGATCGGCTCGGACAACGAGCCCGGCATGCTGGCCTTCCCCGCGCTCGCCGGCCTCGGCGGCGACGCGGAACGCCAACGCCTCGTCGCCCTCGCCGAGACGCTGCAATTCGACGACCCGATCAACATCCAGTTCACCAGCGGCACCACGGGCTTTCCAAAGGGCGCGACCCTCACCCACCACAACATCCTCAACAACGGCTTCTTCATCGCCCGTGCGATGAAGTTTTCCGAGGCCGACCGGCTGTGCATCCCGGTGCCGCTCTATCATTGCTTCGGCATGGTGCTGGGCAACCTCGCCTGCGTGACGCACGGCGCGGCGATGGTCTATCCGAGCGAGGCGTTCGACCCGCTCGCGGCGCTGGAGGCGGTCGAGGCCGAGCGCTGCACCGCGCTCCACGGCGTGCCGACGATGTTCATCGCCGAGATGGACCACCCGGATTTTGCCCGCTTCGACCTGTCGTCGCTGCGCACCGGCATCATGGCCGGGAGCCCCTGCCCGATCGAGGTCATGAAGCGCGCGGTCGCCTCGATGCACCTCGACCAGATCACGATCGCCTACGGCATGACCGAGACGAGCCCGGTGAGCTTCCAGTCATCGACCGACGATCCCCTGGAGCGCCGCGTCTCGACGGTCGGCCGCATCCAGCCGCATGTCGAGGCGAAGATCGTCGACACCGAGGGCCGCGTCGTCCCGCGCGGCATGGCCGGCGAGTTCCTGACCCGCGGCTATTGCGTGATGCTCGGCTATTGGGACGACCCCGAGCGCACCGCCGAATCGATCGACGCCGCCGGGTGGATGCACACCGGCGACCTCGCGACGATCGACGACGAGGGCTATTGCAACATCGTCGGCCGCATCAAGGACATGGTGATCCGCGGCGGCGAGAACGTGTACCCGCGCGAGATCGAGGAATTCCTCTACCGCCACCCCAAAATCCAGGACGTGCAGGTGATCGGAGTTCCCGACCCGCGCTACGGCGAGGAATTGTGCGCCTGGGTCAGGCTGCGCGACGGCGAAACGGCGACGACCGAGGAAATCCGCGCTTTTTGCCAAGGCCAGATCGCCCACTACAAAATCCCGCGCTATGTCAAATTCGTCGACCAGTTCCCGATGACCGTCACCGGCAAGGTGCAGAAGTTCCTGATGCGCGAGGAGACGATCCGGGAGCTGGGACTGACCGTGCAGAAGACGGCTTAGATCGGGCGCACCTTTCTGCGATCCGGGATCGTTGACTTAACATGTTATGTTAATATATGGATGACGACGAGCTGGCGCTGCTGCTGAGTTTGGACGGGGCCTCGTATGAGATGGCCTCCGGTGTCATCGTGGAATTCACCGTCCGGAGAACCACAGCAACGCCACAGCGGCCGCATGGCATCAGCTATGCGCTGGTGCTGCGGCCAAAGGCGGGTGCGCCGTGGATCAGGTTTGATAATGCCCACGGCATCGAGCAGAGCCGGCGGAAAAAGCGCGTGGCCTACGATCACTGGCACCGGACCACCGGAGATCGGGGCCGCCCTTACGAGTTCAGCACCGTGCTGAACCTGCTCGATGATTTTTGGCGGGAGGTAAGACGGGCACTCGATGAAAAAAACATCGCCCACGACCTATAAGATCGGCTCCCTCGGCCAGTTTGCTGCGTGGACCAGACACGTGGTTCGCGATCCGGATGCCGAGCGCGGCGCTCCGAAAAAGTGGTTCGACAGTGCAGCCACGGCCGCGCAGGCGGAGCAGGTATCGGCCGAGGCGATAGTCAAACTGCTGTCGCCGGCCAACCTGGCCATGCTCGAGGCGATCAAGCGGCACAGGCCCGCCTCGATGCGGGAGCTCGCGACGCTGACGGGCCGAAAAGAAGCGAGCCTATCGCGAACGCTCAAGCGTTTCGCTCAGGCGGGTATCGTCACGTTCGAGGATGGCCCGCGCCGCGCACGCATCCCGGCACTGGCGGCGACGCGCGTGCGCCTGGAAATCGACCTAGCCGGTGGGCTCAGCGCGGTTGCCGTGGACGGCACGCACTGAACCACGCTCCACGCTCGCTCGCGTTGAGATTACAGCACGCGATCGGCTAGGCTTGCCGCGACGCTTTAGGAGCCCGGCATGACCAAGATCGCCTCCATCGCCACGCACATGATCTCCGTTCCCCGGCCCGAGGCGGTATGGACCGCGCAGGAGGGGAGCCGGGCGTGGTCGGTTATTCTCACCGAAGTCAAGACCGATGACGGGCTCACCGGCTATGGCCTGATCCACGGGTCGCCGATGCCGCTGATCTGCGAGTGGGTCAAGCGGTTTGCCGCGGCCATCGAGGGCATGGACGCGCTGGCCACGAGCGCGGTGTGGGACCGCATGTTCGCGATGACGACGCCCCGCCCGGGCTCGATCCCCCACGCGAACGACGCCGACCCCGCGATCCCGCCGCCAACCCCACGCGGCGAACGGGCGCAGACGATGGCGGCGATCGCCGGCATCGACATCGCACTGTGGGATTTGAAGGGCAAGGCGGCCGGGATGCCGGTCTACAGACTGCTCGGCGGCGAGAACCGGCCGCTTTTCACCTACGCGACCGGCGGGTATTACCGCAAAGGCGCGCGCAACGACGATTACGGACGCGAATTGGCGGCTTTCGTCGATTACGGCTACCGCGCCGTAAAACTGAAGACCGGCGCGCAATCGCCGGAGGTCGAGGCGGCGCGGGTCGGCGCGGTCAGGCGCGCGATCGGCCCCGACCCGCTGCTCCTCCTCGACATGAACGCGCCCTATGACCTGCCCGACTGCATCGACTTCGCCCATATGGTCGCCGAGCACAACGTGTTCTGGCTCGAGGAGCCGTTGCACTGGTACCTGCAGCCGGCCGACTTCGCAGTGCTGGCCGCCGCCTCGCCGATCCCGTTGGCGCATGGCGAGCGCGAATGGACCCGGTTTACCGTGCGCGACTTCATCGTCACCGGCGGGATCAAATACGTGCAGTTCGACGCGACCCGCGCCGCCGGCTTTACCGAGGCCCTGCGCGTCGCCGCGCTCGCCGAGCAGCACGGCGTCATGGTCGCGCCGCACACCGCGCCGGAACTGCACGCGCATCTGGTGCTCGCCCTGCCCCGCTGCGCCTGGGGCGTCGAAAGCCACGGCGGCGCCGAAAGCGACCCGCTCGCCTATGGCCTCTTCCGCGAGCACCCGCACCTCCATGACGGCCATTTGACGATCGGCGACGCGCCCGGCTTCGGCCTCGAGATCAACTGGGACTTCGTCGAGAAGTACCGAAGCCGGTCCTGAGATGATGGGTGGAGCGAAGCGATACCCATCAGCACCGATCGCTGTATCATGTCCGCCACGGTATTGATGGAGGAACGAGATGGCACGCGACGGATATCTGATCCTCGACAGCGACCTCCACATGATGGAGCCCGACGACCTTTGGGCCCGCTATCTCGACGGCCCGCACAAGTCGAACCCGCCCACCTTCTTCGGCGGCCAGCGCCAGCAACTCGCCAAATCCGAGGAAGACAAGGGTAACGCCGACTCGATCATGGGGATGGAGGTGCAGGGCCTCGCGATCCCGGCGCACAACATGCAGCAGGGCGCCACCGCCGCGAGCCGCGAGCTGCGCCGCCGCAGCCGCAGCCGCCACCCGCATTTCAACATCGCCCGCGCGCACGGCTACGACGCGCCCTCGACGCTGACCGCGATGGATATCGAGGGGATCGACGTCGCGGTGATGTACGGCACGCGCGGCCGCCAGATCCTGTGCCACGACGATTTGCCGGCGGATTACGCCGCCGCCCTCGCCCGCGCCTACAACAACTGGGCCGCCGATTACTGCAAGACCGACCCGACCCGCCTCAAATTCGCCGCCCAGCTCGCGATGCACGACGTCGGGCAGGCGGTCGCCGAGGCGAAGCGCGCGGTCGACGAGCTGGGAGCCGTCGCGGTCATCGGCACCCCGAACCCGGTCAACGGCCAGCACCTCCATGACGAGGCGGTCGAGCCCCTGTGGGATGCGCTCGAAGAACTCAACGTGCCGATCGGCTACCACCCGACCGGCAACACCGCGCTCAAGGACGATGCCGGCCGCCGCTATGTCGGCCACGCCAATTTCCACCCGATCGCCCACGCGATCCGCAACCCGGTCGAGCTGATGGGCGCGATCGCCAGCATGACCACCGGGGGCGTGCTGGAGCGGCATCCGAAGCTGCGCTGCGCCTTTCTCGAAGGGACGGCCGGGTGGCTCTACTGGTGGCTGTGGCGGCTCGACGACCAATGGGAAAAGTTCGGCCCCGGCAGCGAGCGCCAGCTTTCGATGGCGCCGAGCGAGTATTTCAAGCGCCAATGCTATATCGCCCTCGATGTCGACGAGGAGCCGGCGGTCGATGTCGTCCACAAGATGGGTGCCGAATATTTCGTCGTCTCCAGCGACTACCCGCATTCCGACGGCGCCTTCCCCGAGGCGATCGACCAGTTCCTGAGCCTCGACCTCAAATCCGAGCAGCGCCGCAAAATCCTGTGGGACAATTGTGCCCGGCTCTACGCGATCCCGACCCCGGCGGCCGGACTGTCGCGCGAAGTGAAGTCGGCAAGCGCGGCGGAATAACGGTTGTGCGTCCTTCGAGACGCGGCCCGCTGGGCCGCTCCTCAGGATGAGGAGGGCTTGTGGTGCCCTTCGGCCTGTGATGCCATCCAGCCGGTGATGCCATCTGCCGACCTTCCTCATCCTGAGGAGGCGCATAGCGCGGTGTCGAAGGACGCACACCTGAATTGAAGCCGGACAATCCGATGACCCCAGGCACCCTCACCCTCGGCACCGATGTCGGCGGCACCTTTACCGATTTGGTGTTCTATTCCGGGTCGGGCGAGTTGCATTGCGTCAAGGTGCCGAGCACGCCGTCGCGGCCCGGCGCCAGCATCCTCGACGGGATCGACGAGATTCGCGGCATGCTCGGCCCCGGCGCGAGCTGGGATGGGCTCAGCCATACGCACAGCAGCACGGTCGCGACCAACGCCCTGATCGAGCGCAAGGGCGCGCGCATCGGGATGATTGTCTCGTCGGGGTTCCGCGACCTGTTCGAGTTGCAGCGGCTCGCGATCCCGCACCCGATGCGCTTCGACTCACGCCGGCCGCAGCCGCTGGTGCCGCGCGCGCTGGTGCGCGAGGTCGGCGGCCGCATCGGCGCCGATGGCGGCGAGATCGACCCGCTTTCGGAAGGCGACGTGATCGCCGCCGCCAGCGACCTCATCGGGCTCGGCTGCGAGATCGCCGTCGTCGTCCTGCTCCACGCCTATCGCAACCCGGCGCATGAGCGGGCGGTGCGCGCGGTCGTCGAAAAGGCCGGGCTCGGCCTCCGTCTAGAATTGTCGAGCGAGGTATGGCCACAGGCGCGCGAATACGAGCGCGCCGTGCTGACCGCGATCAACGCCAGCATCCGCCCGATCGTCGAAGGCTATGTCGAGCGGCTCGACGCCGGTCTCGCCGAGCGCGAGATCACCGCGCCGGCCCGCGTCGCCCGCTCGAACGGCGGCGCCGAACTGGCGGCGACGATGCGCCGGCG
>DATAUV010000024.1:0-1898 GCA_036268075.1 Allostellaceae bacterium
TTTGAACACGAGCGTTGGACTCATCGACGAGAGGGGTCGCTTCCCGGGCCCTGGCGCATTGGCGTCGCCGCCCAGGAGTCCGTAGACATTGGCGGCCCCGAGCTTGGCGGCGAAGTCGTCGAGTTCGTCGTTGAGCAACACCCCGGTTCCCTCTGCAACCATGCCGGACCCGTAGGGAAGATTGAGCGTATAGGTATTGGCGACCGCATTCCCATCGCTATCGACGATCGAGAAATGCGTCGTCTGATCGCTCTCATAGCGCTGGGGTTCGCCAGGGCGAATGTCGGCGGCGGGACGGGCGCGGTCCGGCGCAATAAGTCCGCGCAAGTGCTCGGCATAAGCTTTGGAGGTGAGGCCGGCGAGGGGGATTTTGATGAAATCGGGATCGCCGAGATAAGCCGCGCGATCGGCGTAGGCGAGCTTTTCCGCCTCCGCCAGCTCATGCAGCGAAGCGGCGGAATTGAGGCCTTGCGCGGCAAGGGGGAAACCTTCGAGAATGTTGAGGATCTCGATGATATGCGCCCCCCCGGACGAGGGCGGCGGCATCGAGACGACCGTGTAGCCACGATAGGTCCCGACAACCGGCTGCCGCTCGACGGCATGATAGTTGGCGAGGTCCTCGATCGTCATTCGCCCGCCGGCGGCATTGACCGCCTCGACGATCTTTTGCGCGACCGGCCCAGAGTAGAAACCCGGAGCGCCCTCGGCGGCGATCGCCTCGAGCGTTGCGGCGAGATCGTTGAGCGCGATGTGATCGCCGGTCTGCGGAATGCTTCCATCAGGGCGCAGATAGATCCGAGCCGACGAAGGGTGGCTGGCAAGCGCCTTCGCCGCCAGCGGCAAGGAGTCGGCAACGTCGTCGTCGACGGTGAGGCCTTGCCGCGCGAGCGCGATCGCCGGCGCGATAAGGTCAGCGAAAGAGAATTTGCCCGAGCCATATTTGCGCCAGGCGAGCTCGAGGCCGGCCACGGTCCCAGGAACTCCGGTCGCGAGGCCGGAATAGCGCGACCTGAATGGATCGGCCTTGCCGTTGGCGTCGAGGAACACGTCATTGGTCGTCGCTGCGGGCGCGGTTTCGCGGTAGTCGATGGCGACCGTTTGGTTGAGATCGGCCCGATAAATCAGCATGAAGCCGCCGCCGCCGAGGTTGCCGGCGCGCGGCATGGTGACGGCGAGCGCGAATCCCACGGCGACCGCCGCATCGACGGCGTTGCCCCCGCGTTTCAAGATGTCCAACCCGACGCGCGAGGCCGCTGCTTCCTGACTGACGATCATGCCATGCCTGGCGACCACCGGGCGTGCGGTGGCGAGGGGAGAGATGAGTGGGTCGGCGATAACCGCGGCCGAAGTGAAGCAAAGAAAAGCGAGCACGGCGAATGGGAACGGCCTCAAAGCGTGGTCCTCAAGACGTGGATGACGCGATCATAGGAAATCGAGCCGCCGAGCGTCGACTCTGTTCTTGCCGGCGGCCCACGGCGGCGCAGCTATCCGATCACCATAAATGCGCCCCGCGCGAGACGTGGGGCGAGTTTGCGCATGTCGACGGCCGCAATCGCGACACAGCCGGCGGTAGGCGTAAGCCCAACTCGCGCCAGATGAAAGAAGATCGCGCTGCCGCGCCCTTTGGCCCGCCAAGAGAAGTTCTGGTCGAGCACGAAGGTCAGGTCATAGAGATGGTCCTCGCGCCACATGCGGTCGGTGCAGTCACGCGCCGGCAGGCGCACCGGCCGATTGTAGCGCGGGCTCGACGGGTCCTCGCACCATCCCTGATCGTGGCGCAGAGGCCTGAGCGGCGCCCCTGCCGTCCTCAGCCGCACACGGTCGGCTCGATAGTAGCCCCATAAAAGCCGGAACCGCCCCGCCGGGGTGCCCTTGTCGCCTTCGCGCTTGATGCGGAC
>DATAUV010000025.1:0-6733 GCA_036268075.1 Allostellaceae bacterium
CGCCGGCCAGCGCGATATCGGTCAGCCCATGTCGGCGGTGGAGCGAGCCGATCAAGTGAAAGAACGCCTCCTCGTACATCGCCTGGACCGAGCGAGCGATGTCGCGGTGACGGTCTTCGAGCGGCTCCTCGGGCTGGCGGCGTGGGCCGAGAAGGTCTTCGAGCACCGGCGAGAACAAATCGCCGACATGTGGCGCGCAATCTTCCCACTGATACGGCACCTCCTCGACGTGGTGACGGAAATAATCGAGGTCAAGCGCGAAGCTTCCCTCCGGGCCGAGCCGCACGATCCGTCGCATTTGGTCGAGATAGGCCGGCGCGCCATAGGGCGCGAGGCCCATGACCTTGTATTCGTCGCCGTAATACGGAAAGCCGAGGTAATGCGTCAGCGCTTCGTAGAAGACCCCTAGCGAATGCGGAAAATAGACACGCCCCTCGACCGCGATCTCCCCGCCCTGCCCTCGGCCCCACGCGGCACTCGAAAAATCCCCGAACCCGTCGACCGACACCACCGTCGATTCTGTGAACGGTGACACGTAATGCGCCGAGTAGAGGTGACAGAGATGGTGCTCGACCGGTTCGACGCGGCCTCGAAACCGCTCGCCCTGTGGCAGTTGGCGGAGCAACGCCGGGATGTCGGCGCGGCGAGAGCGGTTGCGCAGCCGTTCGAGGATGAGGCCGGGGTCGGGCCGGCGCCGCGCCACATAGGCAAGCTTGCGCCACAGATTGGCCCGGCTGTCCTGGTTGACCGCGACATGATCGACATCGCCAAGCCCGATCCCCGCCTCGTGCAGGCAATAGCCGATCGCCTGCGCCGGAAACCCCGCCCAGTGCTTGATGCGCCGAAATCGCTCCTCCTCCGCCGCCGCGGCCAGCACGCCATCCCGCACCAGCGCCGCCGAACTGTCGCCGTGAAACGCGTTTATGCCGAGGATGATCATCCGTTCGCGGCGCGATTGGCGTCGTTCCTGGCGCCGCCCAATCGCCGGTCGATCAGTTCAAGGGCGAGCAATATTTCGGCCAAGAGACGTTGCAGCGTATAAAACCAGCCGGGCCAGCCGTCGAACAGGCAGCGCTTGACCAACAGGGTGTAAAAGAACACCGCGAACGGCGCCGCCCAGCCGGTGCGGCGCAGCCGGTCGGCCCGGCTCAACGTCTTCTGGCTCAGCAGGTGCTCCGCCTCGTCGCGCGCATAGCGCTGCTGGGATGCAAACCAACGCGACAGCGGCTTGCGATCGTCGTGATAAATACGGCCGCGCAGAGGCAAAACATCGCCATCGATCGCCAATTGCTGCGTATGGCCTTCCTGCCGATACTCGGCCTGACCGTGCCGAAACAGGACGACCCGCGGCGGGTAAAGAGAACCGCGCAGATTGCGTCCGTGAATGCGGTAGACCAACTGAGCGCGGTAGCCGATCGTCTGGGGCGCCGGCGGGAGCGATCGAAGTTCTTCGACCAGTTCGTCGCTAAGTTCGTAATCCGCGTCGAGTGACAACACCCAGTAGCTCGTGACCAGGGAAAGGCCGTAATTCCACTGAGCCTTGAAATTGTCGAATTGCCGGTGGGCGACTGTAGCCTTTGGACAGGCTCTGAGAATATCGAGCGTCCCATCGGTGCTGCCGCTGTCGATGACGATGATCCGCTGCGCCCAGACAAGCTTGTCGAGCGTGCGGCGAATGTTCGGGGCCTCGTTGAAGGTGAGGATCAGCGGGGTGATCTGGTCGAGCACGTGCGGCGGGTCAATCAAGCCGGACGGTAGGCGGCGGCGGCATGTCGGCGGTGAGCCAGCGATAAACGGCGAGCATGTCACACCCGATCCGATCCCATGAAAAGTCGCGAGCCATCCACTCGCGGCCCCTCGCGCCCATCGCGGCGAGCGCGTCACGCGGCATCGCCATCGCCTGGTCGAGCGCGGCGACCAGCGGCTCGACGCCATGATCGATCCACCACCCGCAATGTTCGGTTTCAAGCCCGGCCCACGGCGCGCCCGTCGTCGCGACGGCCGGTATGCCGGCGGCGAGCGCTTCTGCGACGGTCAGACCAAAATTCTCGTTCAGAGTTGGCAGAATAAACAACTCGGCGTCGCGATACGCCACCGATTTCGCCTCCCCGTAAATCGGTCCCTCGATCGAGACGCGCTGCAACCCCAGCCCCAAGACCAGCCCGCGCAACTCGCCATCATGGCCGAGCTCGGCCGGCCCGGCAATCCGCAACCGCCAGCCGGGCCGCCGCGCCTCGACCCGCGCCCAGGCATGGACGAGACGGTCCAGCCCTTTTTTAGGATGAAGCCGGCCGAGTGACAAGACGGTGCGCTCCGGTCCTGAGATGGCCTTGCACTCGCCTTGGGTTGCCGGGATATCGATCCCGTTCGGGATGATCGTGACGGGCTGAGATAGCCCGAACGCGCGGATCTCCCGGTATTCCTGCTCGCTCGTCGCATGGAAACAGGCCGCGTCGCGGATCGCCGGCCCCTGGAGCAGGGCCCAGAACGCCCGCTTCCTCAGCCGCGAAAATCCGAGCGCCGCCGGCGCCAGCATCCCCCGGGGTGACACGACCAGCGGCTTGCGCGCCGCTCGCGCCGCCCGCCCAGCCTGTACGTTCGGCATTAGCCACAGGCCGTGATTGTGAATGATGTCGACATCGGCACCGACGCTAGACAAGGCGTGCGCCAGGCCCGACGAAAAACGCAGGTTGTGCACGATCGGCACGCGAAGGTAATTCCCCGGAAAGCGATGATCGCCGTAGCTCAGATCGCCTGCATTCGGGACTGGTCCCTCGGGCGAAGCCACGGAATGCAATGCAATGTCAGTGCCCGATGCCGCGACAGCCGCGCATAGCCTGGGAATACTGTAAGACGGCCCGCCATATCTCCGATCGAGGCCGGCGACGACGTGCAGTACCGAGAGGCGCGCATGATCTTGGTTAGAGATCGCGGCCACCGATGCCGCGCAGAAAAGATGCCGGAGCGTCAAACCCTCATAGCGGTCCCCCAGCGCCAAGTCATCTGGCATGGGGCGATCGCCCCCGTCTGAGCAGGGTTGTACAAAGGCTCACGAAATGCGGCTCCACTCATAGAAAAAATGGCCGCTAAATTGGTCAGCCTTATTCTTGCAGGACATTCCAGCAGCCAATAATTGCTTGTGTATATCAAATCCCACAATATTTCGAGATTCCAGTATAGATTGATGATAATCGAGCAATATGGCCTTAACTCTACCCTCGCGGATCGATGGAATCATGCTGGAAACAACTTCATACTCATAGCCTTCGACATCCATCTTTATCAAATCTGCCATACCAGTTTCAATTGTTCGCAACAAATCTTGAAACAAAATTGTCGGCGTGATTTGTTTGTTTTTATTCCATTTATAAGTCCTCACGATCGACGAAAGCGCCTGTATTAAATGTCGAGAATAAAGACAGTGTAACCGATGGTTCATCGGGCCAAGGCGCGCAGTACAACATGACAATTTTCCATTCGGTTCAGTGCCAAGTTCAAGCGCAGAATATCTCAAGTCTGCTTTGAGGTTCAACCGCTATCACGCTGCCTGCAAGGCAACTAAATACCCCTTCATTGGCACCGATATCGACGAAGGTGTCACCTGGCTTCAGGGCGGTGTTCATGATCGATCTGGTATCAGGTTCATAATCCCCTGTTTGGAAGAACGCAGAGCCCAGACTCGATAACGGATCAAGATACAGTTCTAATCCCCAAGAGGTACTGGTGCTAAGATTTGTGGTCTGAGGCGCCTCAGCCAGCCCAGCCGGTGAAACTGAATAAGACCCGAAGGGATCGAAGCGTCTGTTGCTGTCGGTGAGGAATCAGCCATTAAGCCGTCTGCCTTACGATCATCGGGATGCGGAAGAGTCGGAGGTAAAGGATGAGTCGTGCCGCCACGGAGGCCGCGACGAACGCGACGGCGATTTCCAGCAAACTGCCGCCAGGCTGGAGCAGGGTAAGGCCGGGCAACGCGCGCAGCAAAAGACCGCGGCTGTCGCCGGCCAAGAGCGCCGTCATGATGCCGCGGTCCAGCCACATCAGGATGAAGCCGAAGCCGAAAAATCCGGCGACCTCGCCGACGACGCCAAAATTGATGTAGAACTCCAGCGCTTGCCCTATGCCCACGCTCGTTCCGGCGGCGAATGAAATTCCTGTGAAGTCGGAAACCACGGTGCCGCTGCCTCCGACATCCGGCTTGTCGGGCCAGATGGCGCGAGGGATCAGAGCCCACCAGGGAACCGTGGCGCCGTAGGCGAATTCCGACAGGCCGCCCTCGTGGCGCGCGATCGCGGTGCCGACCAGCGAGTTCTGGTTGAGGCGCCCGTCTATTGCATCGACATGGACCGGATTGTCCAGGTCGAGCATCTGGAACTCCGTGACGATCCGCGAGACCCGGTCAATCCGGTCAAAGAGGCTCGATTGCTCGTACCAGATGGCCTCGCGAATCTCGTTGCGCTGGCCCATATAGGTCACGAACAGCGACAGCCCGAGGAATGCCACCGGCACCGCGGCGATATAAAAGATCGTCCGGTCTCTGGTGATGACAAACAGGAAGGCGACGACGCTCAAGACCCAGTAGACGCCATAGCCGAGAAAGCCTCCAGTCACGAGAGTGGCCAGCGGAAGCGCCGGAAGCAATCCAAGGGTCAGGAGCAGGCGCCGCTGATCGCCTTCCAGAACGGCGCCATAGACGACCAGCCACAAGCCCAGGATGAGCAACGTCCCGAGCGCCGAAACGATCGACGTCAGCGACGGCACGAGGGATGACATGGGCATCAACACGAAATAGGCGGCGATGCCAAGCGCCAGGGTTCGCCACCCGAGGTGTCCAAAGCCGCGGCCCGGGTCGGCCAGCGCCGGCATCCGCCGAACGCGCCGGCGGTCGAGCATGCGGGCGACGACGGTACCTGCTACGAAAGCGCACATGCCGATGATCGTCATCTCAAAGCCGAGCTGGGTCACGTCGCGATCACCCGAACCTGTGTCCGCGCCGACGAAGATCAGCGCCCCCGGCACATGGATGAGCGACAGGCCGAAGAAATAGGCGACGGTGAGCGCGCCGCCCTCGCGCGGTCGGCCGATCGCGAGGCCCAGCAAAACAACGATCAGGGCCAGCCAGATGGCCACGAGATCTAACACGAGAGGTGGATTTCCGCAGGCTTGCGATTGTCGGGATTGGTCAAGAGGACGCTCCGCTCGAGCTCCGCGCTATGCCGGCGGGCGTAGGCCGACCAGCTCAACATCTCCCGGTCGGCCTCTGTCAGGGGCGGAAGCGGGTAGCCCTGGCGCAACCGGTCCCGCCACATGGCCAGCGCCGCGGCGAGGGCCTCGACATCGCCGGCCGGCACGACGGTGATTCGAGCGGCCAGGGCAGGCGTATAGGCAAGTTCAGGCCCACCCGTGCGGTCGGTACAGATGACCGGCAATCCTGCTGCCAAGGCCTGTGACAGAACAACGCCAAAGCCATCTTCTCGTGATGCGAGGACGAAGACATCCGTAGTAGCGTAATGCTTGGCCAGCATTGCCTGAGGAAGCGGGTCCAGATGCCTAAATCTACACTCGCCGGTGGGAAAATCGGTGTCACCAATGGCGCCAATGTGAGTTAGGGAAATCTCCGCAGTCCCTCGAACCGATTGTACGAGAAGGTCACACCCTTTTCGAAGGCACCAAATTCCCACGAAAAGAAATGAAATCTCCAAACTGTGGCGTTCTCGCTGACGCTGGGGAAACATACCTAAATCGACGCCATATGGATTCAGAAATAATTTTCTAAAGGCGGCAGGGTCCCGGATAAAGCTGTCTTCGACATGGTGGGACGCAATCACAACCCGGTCCGCGATCTCGTAACCCGCAAGTTCACGTCGTATCGCCAGCTTGCTCGGCCGCTCGGCGCCCGGGATCGCGGCGAGTATCTCGTCCTGGGCCAGGATGTGCTGGCTGCCCCGGTGCAGCCAGATCAGGGCTCCATACCGTCGTTTCGCATACCGCGCCGCTTCCACATAAATGCCCGACATGCAGATGAACACATCGCACCGCCGCAGCCGCAATATCGTGGCGCCATTCAGCACCGCGTAGAGGAGCCGCTCGCGCAGGTTCGGCAGAAACCGCGGCAGCCATCTCTCCCACGCCACCATCGGCAGGGCGAACGGCAACAGGGCCACATGGCATTCGTCCGCCAACCCAAACCGCCGCGCCCGCGCCCGCGGCACATACGAATAAAATCGGACTTCATGCCCGAGCGCGTGAAGTTCGCGCGCCAAGTCCAGTACGTGAAACCGTCCGGCCGTTGCGACCCCGATCTTGAGACGGCGGGTCATACGGGTGTCCTTCGTTCCGGAGGCTATCGCCAAGCTCACGGGTCTTGTGCCGTCGCGGTCAGCATCGCCCGCAGGCGGTCGCGATAGGTGTGGCCATTCCTCGTGATTCGGGCCTGCACGGCGGCGGCCAATCGGTGCCGCAGGGCCGGGTCGGCCAGAAGGAGCCGGGCGCGGGCGGCGGCTTCCTGCGGGGTATGGAAATAGACGACCGTTTCGCCGTCCGGTCCGAATATCTCGCGGTGTTCCGCCGTGTCCTCGGCGAGCATGCAGCCACCGAGGGCGGCGATCTCGAAGCTGCGCATGACATGCCCATCGCGGTTGGCGCGGCGCACGAGGCATAGGTTGACTTTGGCGGCAACGGTCAGCGCCGCGACCGTATCGGGCGGTTTCTGGCCGAGGGTGAGCGGCCGCGTTGC
>DATAUV010000026.1:0-34797 GCA_036268075.1 Allostellaceae bacterium
ATCCTCAACCCCGATATCTGCGCGATCGGCGGCATCTCGGCGCTGATGGACATCGCGGTGATGGCGCAGCCGCAGGCGGTCGTCATGTCGCCGCACAACTACAACTCGCCGCTGGTCGGGATGGCGGCGACGGTTCACGTCTCGGCGGTGATCCCTAACTTCAAGATCACCGAATACTTCGTGAATTTCGAAAATGTGTGCAAGGACATCGCCACGACCGCCCTCGTCCGCGACGGCGGCTGGATCGATCTGCCGACCGCGCCGGGGCTCGGCATCGATATCGACATCGCCAAGCTCCGCGCCCACCCGCACCACGAAACCACCGAAAAAGGGTTCCGCCAGTACTGGGAGGAATACCCGCGGAAGGGTTATGAGCCGACGCTGGCGGGGGACAAGGCCTCGCCCTAAAGCCAGCTCGTATCCGCCTCCAGCCCCATCAGGTGCCGGCCGACGGTTTCGAAATGCTCCTGCCGGCCCTGGAGCTGCTGGGCGACGGTGTGGATGTCGCGGAAGGGGCGCTCGAACGGGTTGACGTTGAAGATCGCGGTGGCGCCGGCGGCCTGGTAGAGCATGTCGGCGACCTGGACCGCCTGCTCGATGGCAAAGCTCGCGGCGAGGCGGATCGTCATGCGCTCGTCGAGGGTGACGTGGCCGCGTTCGGCTGCCGCCGCGGTCGTCTCCTCGAGCGATTGCATCAGAAACGCGCGGGCCGAATCGAGCTTGGCGCGGGCATGGGCGACCTCGAACTGGGTCACGTTGTTGTCGCGCATCGTGACGCGCGCGCCGCGCGGGATCTTGTCGCGGGCGAGCTCGATGAACGAATCGAGGATGCTGCGGGCGAGCCCCATCGCCACCCCGCCAAACCCGGCTGCGTAGAGCACGAGGTTGCTGAAGGAGTAGAGGAGGCCCTGCTCGCGCCGCACCGCGTCGCCGCCGCGCGACGGGGCGTGCAGCGAATATTCCTCGGGCACGAACAGATCGGTCACCGCCCACTGGTCGCTGCCGGTGCCGCGCAGGCCGAGCGTGTGCCAGATATCGGTGAATTTGGTGCTGCTTTTCGGGAACAGCATCGTCTTGACCAGCGGGGCGCCGGCCTTGTCGAGGCGGGGCTTGCCGTCGGCTTCGACGACCGGCACATGACAGCCGAGCCACGACGAATGATGGCTGCCGCTGGCAAAGGCCCAGGTCGCGGTGACGCGATAGCCGCCGGGCGCCACCCGCGCCTCGCCGGGGCCCGGACCCCAGGCCAGAATGCCGCGCGGCCCGCCGAAAATCTCCTGCGCCGCCGCCGCCGACAGATAGGCGGAGGTCATCGAGCAGCCGCAATTCTGGTTGACGCACCAGGCGACGCTGCCGTTGAGCCGGGCGATGTCCTCGATCACCGGCACGTATTGCGCCGGCAGCAGCTCGGCGCCGTCGAGCGAGCGCGGCAGCAGCATGCGGAACAGCCCGGCCTCGACCAGCCCGTCGACCAGCGCGGCTGGCAATTCGCGGTTCTCGTCGATCGCGGCGGCGCTCTCGCGCATCAGCGGCGCCAGGTCGCGGACGCGCTCGCGGTAATCGATCCCGTCGCCAGGGGCCTTCTTGAGACTCGTCGACGGCATACCCGCTTCCCCCGTTGCGCGGCGGTTCAAGCGCCAACTCCATCGGGAAGCCGGGTGCCTGTCAAGGCGGCGATGTCGCGGCCGGACGACGCAACGAGTCCTTAAGGAATCCGGCGAAAGATGACGCCCACCAAAGGTTGCGGCGAGGGCGGCATGACGGTGATCTCCGAGCCTTTCGACATCGCGGCGTCGCCCGCCGCTCCCCGGCTCGCCCAAATGATCCGGTGGGCCGTGCTGGGCCTCGTCTTTGTCGTCGCCGCGATCGTGCTCGGCTGCCTCGCCGCGCGCCGCGCTTCCTGACCTTTCAGCCCGCCAGCCCGTTCGCCGCGATCGCGTGCGGCGGCCGCGCGGCCGTGGGCTCGACTACCTCGAAAATCACGATCAGGCGCGCGTTGCGATTGCCGATGAAGGCGGGGTCGAGCGCACCCAGCCGGGTCTTTTCCTCGCTATAGGCGCGGCTGCCGGCATCGGCGAGAATCTCGATCGGCAGCGACTCGGGCGCAGCGCTGGCGCGAAGCCGGGCCGCGATCGCGTGCAGCCGCGCCTCGCGGCTGGGGTGGCTTTGCGAGGCGTCGATCAAACGGACGACGCTCCACCCCTCAAAGGCGAAGCGCACGCAACGCTCGATGTAGGCGCTGTCGGGGAAGGCGCTGTCGGGGAAGGCGGGGTCGGGGAAGGCGGGGTCGGGCAGCTCGGCCGGCTGCGGCGCGGGCTCGGCATATCCGCCGAGCGGCAGGATCGCGGCGACTTCGGCGCCGAGGGAGCGGTCATAAAGGATCACGTTGGCCGAGCTGAGCAGATGCCGCTCCGCGGTCGACAGGCCACGATCGGGGCAAATTTCCACCAGCCACAACTGGCCCGGCTCGACCGCGGGCAGCGATCGATGAATTTCGCGCCCAGAAGCGGTGGGAAACGTAGCGGTGGGAAACGTAGCGGCGGGCAGGACAACATCGAGTGACAGGCAATCCACGGGCATCCTCCATCTCTAAGGAGCCGTCCGTCGGACCGGCCCCGCTTTAGCGGCATTTGTCGAGCGCCCGCAAGCTGGTTTCAAATCGGCGCTGTAGATGGGATTTAATTCACAGGTTATATCGAGTCAATCGGATTATTTTCACCTATTAATAATGCATAATATGATCGTCATCAAGGCGCGGCCGGAACCCACGTGTCCGCCTGTCGTGCGTTTGAACCGAGGGTCCCGCCGGGATGACGGAAAAAGGGGCTACCGTCCCCGCTGGTTGAACAGGATCTGGCGTTCGGCGTCGGAGGGCGGGGCCGAGCGGCGCCATTCCTTGCCGAGGTCGACGCCGCGCTGTACGGCCGGCCGGTCGCGGACCGCGGCCCTCCAGCGCGACACATTGGGGAATTCGTCGAGCGCCTGGCCGAGCGGCTTGGCGATCAGGACCCACGGCCACGAGATCATGTCGGCGATCGAATATTCGTCGCCGAGGATAAAGGCGCCCCCGTCGAGCCGGCGTTCGAGGACGCCGAGGCAGCGGTGGTACTCGTCGGCGTAGCGTTGGTGCGAATAGGGGTGCTCGCCCTTGGCATAGTTGACGAAATGGCTGAGCTGCCCGGCCATCGGCCCGAGATTGCCGACCTGCCAGAACAGCCATTCGAGGCATTCCTTGCGGCCGACCGAATCCGTCGGCATGAACCGGCCGGTGCGCTCGGCGAGGTGGATCAGGATAGGTCCGGATTCAAAGATCGGCAGCGGTCCGTCCGGGGCGTCATGGTCGACGATCGCCGGCATCCGGTTGTTCGGGCTGATCGCCAGGAATTCAGGCTCGAACTGATCGCCCTTGCCGATATTGATCGGGATCGTGCGGTAGGCGAGGCCGCATTCCTCCAGCATGACCGCGACCTTCCACCCGTTCGGGGTTGGCCAGTAGTAGAAATCGATCATCGGTCTTCTCCCGCTGTTCCGTCTCCAGCATAGGGCCTGCGCCGTGCGGAATGGACTATGATCTCGCGCCGAACCTTGTCGGGCGACTGACGTGCATGCTCTCGTCGAATCGTTTCTGTTGATCTACGCGGGCTTGTTTCCGGTCGTGAACCCGGTGGGCTCGGCGCCGATCTTTCTCGCCCTGACCGCGTTTCAAAGCGAGACGATGCGCCGCAGCCTCGCCCGGCGCGTGGCGCTCAACGGGTTTCTGCTGCTGCTGGGCTCGCTCTTCGTCGGCTCCCATGTTCTGACTTTTTTCGGGATCAGCCTGCCGGTGCTGCGGATCGGCGGCGGGCTCGCGGTCGCGTCGTTCGGCTGGACGATGCTGCGCGACGGCGTGCAGCCGGCTCGCGAGACGGAGGAGGTCGACCAGGATAGCCCGGTCGACGCGTTCTACCCGCTGACAATGCCGCTGACCGTTGGGCCGGGTTCGATCTCGGTCGCCGTCGCGCTCGGCGCGCAACGGCCGCAGGAGGTGGAAAATCTGACCGACATTACCTTGGTCGGGCTCGCCGCGGTCGCCGGGTTGGCCGCGATGGGGCTGACCATCTTCCTCTGCTATCGCTTTGCCGGCCGCATGACCTCATGGCTCGGCGCGACCGGCACCAACGTGATGGTCCGGCTATCGGCCTTCATCCTTCTCTGTATCGGCATCCAGATCATCTGGAGCGGCTACGCCGCGCTGATGGGTATCCCCACTAGGCTGCATTGACCACCCCCACCTCCCGCAGCGCCGCAATTTCCGTCGCCGACAGACCGAGTTCCGACAGGATCGCGCCGGTGTCCTCGCCGAGCCCGGGTCCGCCGCGGCGGATTTCGCTCGGCGTGCGCGAGAAGCGGGCGGCCGGGCGGGTCTGCCGCAATTTGCCGGCCTTGTGGTGCGCGGTCTCGACGACGAGGCCCAGCGCCTCGACCTGCGGCGCGCGCATGACCTGGTTGCGGGTCAAGACCGGCGCGCACGGCACTTGCGCCTTGGTCAATCGGTCGAGCCAGTCGGCCGATTTGCCGGTCTTCAGCACCTCCTGCGTCAGGCGCAGGCGGTCGTCGACATTCTGCTGGCGCAGCGCCGGGGTCCTGAAGCGCGGGTCCTCGAGCCACTCGGGCTTGCCGAGCGCCCCCGTCAGCGCCACCCATTGCGCGTTCGTCTGCACCGCGACGGTGATCCAGCCGTCGGCGGTTTCGTAGACGAGGTCGGTCGAGCTTGCCGCCTCCTGTTTCCCGGGCTCGTCGCCGACAAAGGTCTGGTCGCCGAAATCCGACGCCCACAGGAACTGCAATACCGCCTCCAGCATCGACAGCCGCACGTGCTGCCCCTCGCCGGTACGCTCGCGCGCGAGCAGCGCCGCCGTGACGGCTTGCGATGCGGTGATCGCGGTCAATTTGTCGGGGAGGATCGTGCGCAGCATCCGCGGCCGCGCCTCGTCCGACCCGGCCTGCACCGTGGCAAGCCCCGAATAGGCCTGGATCACCGGGTCGTAGACGGGCTTTCCGGCATAAGGGCCGATCTCGCCGAACCCGCTGACCGAGGCATAGACGATCTTCGGCGACACCGCGCGGATCTCGTCCTCCCCAAGCCCCAGCCGCTCGACCACGCCCGGCCGGAAGTTCTGCATGAACACGTCGGCGCCCTCGCACAGCCGCTTGACCAGCGCGACCCCCTCGGGCGCTTTTAAATCGATGCAGATCGACCGCTTGTTGCGGTTGTTGTTGAGGAACGAGGCGGCAAACCCGGCCCGCCGCTGCCCCGAGAGGCGCGTGTGGTCGCCCCCTTCCAGCGGCTCGACCTTGATGACCTCGGCGCCCTCGTCGGCGAGGATCATCGTACACAGCGGTCCGGCGACGTTCTGGGTCAAGTCGACGATCTTAAACCCGTGAAGCGCACCCGGCATGTCACAGCCCCTCGGAAATAGGGCGGGACTATAGCCCGGACAGCGGGAACTTTGCGATCTCGTAGGATGGGTTGAGCATAGCGAAGCCCATCGACACGTCAGCCAAGCAGGTGATGGGTTTCGCTACGCTCAACCCATCCTACGGCACGGGGTTCAGGCCGCTCGCTCCGCAGCAATGCGATCCCGTTCCTGCGGCGCAATGCTTTCCCGCGCCACCTTGAGGTCGTAATGCGCCTGAAGGTTCATCCAGAACTCCGCGCTGTTGCCGAAATAGAGCGCCAGGCGGACGGCCGTGTCGGCGCTGATCCGCCGGCGGTTATTGACGATGTCGGCAATACGGTTGGGCGAAATTCCGACGGCGCGGGCAAGCTGCGCCTGCGACAGGCGATAGCCGTCGAGGAACTCCTCCTTGAGGATTTCACCCGGGGTCACCGGCGCGAATTCGTCATCCGCCATCGTCCCGTTCCTCAGTGGTAGTCCATGATGCGCACATCGTCCGCGTGGCCGTCGGCCCAGCGAAAAACGACGCGCCAGCCCCTCGGAGATAGGATGCGATAATAGCAACTCTCGCTGAACGGCGATCAGCCCGAGATAAATGGATCGGAGACCGCGATCCCCAACGGCTCGAAATGGCGCATGTGCCGCGGCTGGCACGCGGGTCACGGTCCTAGGTGATTTCCAGAGGATTCAGAATATCGACGCCGAGCGGCTCGAAATGGCGCCGGTTGGCGGTGAGGACGACAAGTTCGTTCGATTTTGCGATCGCGGCGATCGCGACATCGGCAAAACCAGGGGGACGACCAATCGCTTCCGCGACATCGCTCAACTCCGCCGCTACGTGAGCAGCGGCGAGGTCGAAGGAAAGAATGCGGTCGCCGTAGACTTGGAGGACGTGGTCGAACCAGGCCGCCAGCTCGGCCGCTCGCCTGCTTGCGCCGAGCCGTCTCAGCTTGGCGATGCCGCCCTCCGTCTCTGCGACGAGGATTGAAGGAAGGAACGAGTTGTCGTTCCGCTCCTCGAACCATCTGACGGTTTCTGAAGAGAGGGCCGGGCGGCCCGGTGATAGCGCACTGAGAATACTGGTGTCGAACAGCCACCCGCTCATAAATCGATATCGCGCATCGGCGTCTCGTCGCGCTCGACTTCCAGCGGATGCGGAATCGCCATCAATAACGAAATGAGGCTCGGGCGTTGGTCGCGGTAGAGCTTCCGCGCGTCGCCGACCGGAATCACCACGGCGGCAGGCTTACCCCGCCGGGTGATCGTCGTCGCCTCCCCGCGCTCGGCGGCGTCGACCACCGCCGACAGCGAAGCTTTCGCCGTACGGAGCTGAATGCTGCGCAAGAAACGGCCCCATGTGACTACAGAAGTCATAGATGGTCGCTGAACCCGCGTTTCGCAAGCCGTTCAAAGGGCATGGGGGAGGATGGTGGCGAGCGGACGCTGATCACCGCCGCAGCACCATCAGCTTTTTGATCTCGGCGATCGCCTTCGCCGGGTTCAGGTTTTTCGGGCAGGTCTTGGTGCAGTTCATGATCGTGTGGCAGCGATAGAGGCGGAACGGGTCTTCGAGGTTGTCGAGGCGCTCGCCGGTCTTTTCATCGCGGCTGTCGGCGATCCAGCGATAGGCCTGCAACAGGATCGCGGGGCCCAGATAGCGTTCGCCGTTCCACCAATAGCTCGGGCAGCTCGTCGTGCAACAGAAGCAGAGGATGCATTCCCAGAGGCCGTCGAGCTTGGCGCGCTCCTCCTCGGATTGCAGGCGCTCGCGGTCGGGCGGGGGCGGGCTTTCCGTGTCCAGCCACGGCTGGACCGACTGGTATTGCGCGTAGGCGTGGGTCAGGTCGGGAACCAGATCCTTGACCACCGGCATATGCGGCAGCGGGTAGATCTTGACGTCGCCCTTTACGTCCTCGATCGGCTTCAGGCAGGCGAGGGTGTTGGTGCCGTCGATATTCATCGCGCACGAGCCGCAGATGCCCTCGCGGCACGAGCGGCGGAAGGTGAGGCCGGTGTCGACCTCGTTCTTGATCTTGATCAGCGCGTCCAGAATCATCGGCGCGCAATCGGCAAGGTCGACCGTATAGGTGTCCATCACCGGGTTTTGGCCGCTGTCGGGACTCCAGCGATAGATGTGGAAGCGGCGCGGCTGCTTCGCGTTCGCCGGCGCCGGGTGGGTCCGGCCGGTACCGATTTTCGAGTTCTTCGGGAGCGTGAATTCGGCCATCAGTAGGACCGTACCTTGGGCGGAAACACCTGAACCTCGTTCGACAACGTGAACAGGTGGACCGGGCGATAGCCGATCGTCACCTTGCCGTCGCCGTCGAGCCAGGCCACCGTGTGCTTGAGCCAGTTGACGTCATCGCGCTCGGGATAGTCTTCGCGGGCATGGGCGCCGCGGCTTTCGGTGCGATTCTCGGCCGAATGCAAGGTGACGACCGCCTGTTCGAGTAGGTTTTCCAACTCCAGCGCCTCGGCGAGGTCGCTGTTCCAGATCATCGATCGGTCGGTGAGGCCCAGGTCGCTAAAGCTTTTGGCCGCCGCGTCGATCTTCTCGACGCCCTCGCGCAGCACCTCCGGCGCGCGGAACACGGCGCAGTTGTCCTGCATCACGCGCTGCATGTCGGTGCGGATTTCCCCGGTCTTGCGCGGCCCCTTGGCGTTGCGCACGGCGTCGAGCCGAGCCACGGCATCCTCGCCCGCGCTGGCCGGCAGCGGCGCGTGCGAGGTGCCGGGGTGCACAACCTCGGCCGCGCGGTGCGCGGCGGCGCGGCCGAACACGACGATGTCCAAGAGCGAGTTGCAGCCGAGCCGGTTGGCGCCGTGGACCGACACGCAGGCGGCCTCGCCGACCGCCATCAGCCCGGCGACGACCCCGTCGGGGTCGCGCTCGGTCGGGCGCAGCACCTCGCCGCGGTAATTGGTCGGGATGCCGCCCATGTCGTAATGCACGGTCGGCAGCACCGGGATCGGCTCGCGCGTGACCTCGACCCCGGAGAAGATTTTCGCCGTCTCCGAGATGCCCGGCAGGCGCTGGTGCAGGACCGACGGTTCGAGGTGTTCGAGGTGCAGGAGGATGTGGTCCTTTTGCGGACCGCAGCCGCGCCCCTCGCGGATTTCGATCGTCATCGCCCGGCTGACCACGTCGCGCGAGGCGAGGTCCTTGGCGTGCGGGGCATAGCGCTCCATAAAGCGCTCCCCCTCGCTGTTGGTGAGATACCCGCCTTCGCCGCGCGCGCCCTCGGTGATGAGGCACCCGGCGCCGTAGATGCCGGTCGGGTGGAACTGGATGAACTCCATGTCCTGCAGCGGCAGCCCGGCGCGCAGCACCATCGCGTTGCCGTCCCCGGTGCAGGTATGAGCCGAGGTGCAGGTGAGGTAGGTGCGGCCGTACCCGCCGGTCGCCAGGATCACCATGTGCGCGCGGAAACGGTGGATCGTGCCGTCTTCGAGGTTCCACGCCATGACGCCGCGGCACACGCCGTCGGAATCCATGATCAGGTCGAGGGCGAAATACTCGATGAAGAACTCGGCGTTGTTCTTCAGGCACTGTTGATAGAGCGCGTGGAGGATCGCGTGGCCGGTGCGGTCGGCGGCGGCGCAGGCGCGGTTGGCCGGCGAGCCGTCGCCGTAATCCTGCATGTGGCCGCCGAACGGGCGCTGATAGATGCGCCCCGCCTCGGTGCGCGAGAAGGGTACGCCGAAATGCTCGAGCTCGACGACCGCCGGGATCGCGTTGCGGCACATGTACTCGATCGCGTCCTGGTCGCCGAGCCAGTCGGAGCCTTTGACGGTGTCGTACATGTGCCAGCGCCAGTCGTCGTCGCTCATGTTGCCGAGCGCGGCGGCGACACCGCCCTGTGCCGCGACGGTGTGGCTGCGGGTCGGGAACACCTTGCTGATGCAGGCGGTCTTGAGGCCTTCGACGGTGGTGCCGAGCGTGGCCCGCAAGCCGGCGCCCCCTGCGCCAACCACGACGACGTCGTAGGTATGGTCGATGATCTGATAAGCGGCGGGCATGGGTGGCTCCGCGTTGGGACTAGCCGGCAAACGCCAGTTCGAGCACGGCGAAGACGCCGCGCAGGACGAAAAGGATGCACAGGAGGCGCATCACCAGGAGGCTGGTGATCCGCGCCGCCTCGCGGTGGACATAGTCTTCGATGACGACCTGGAGTCCGAGCGCGGTGTGATAGAACGTCGCGACGATCAACAGGACCATGAACACGGCCGCCATCGGATTGTGCATCCAGGTCGCGATCGCGGCGCGGTCCGCCCCGATCAGCCCGATCGCCGTGATCACGAACCACACGGTCAGCGGCACGAGGAGCAGCGCGGTCGTGCGCTGCCGCCACCAATGCTCGACGCCCTCCCTGGCCGAGCCGAGGCCCAGCACGCGGCCGAGCGGAGAGCGCATCTGACGCGGCATCGCCATCGCTACAGCCCCCAGCGCGACAGGCCGACGGCCCATGCCACGATCGTCAGCGCCGCGGTCGCGACGAGAACGGCATAGCCGGTGGCGTAGACGCTCTTCAATTCGAGCCCGCGCCCGGTATCCCACCACATGTGCCGAATGCCGTTGCAGAGGTGGTAGAAGAGGGCGACGCTCCACCCGAACATCAGGATGAGGCCGCCGGGCGAGCCGAGAAACCACTGCATCTTGGCGAAGGATACCGGCCCGTCCGATGCCGAGCCGATCCACGACACCAGGAGGATCGCCCCGACCGCCAGCGCGATCCCGGTCAACCGGTGCAGGATCGACATCACCGAGGTGAGCTGCCAGCGATAAACCTGCAGATGAGGCGAAATGGGCCGCTGGTCGGATGTCATCGTTCTATCGTTCCGCCGAAAGGCGCATCGCGTGCATGTCCCCTGTGACTTAGCCCCCGATCCGAGGGGTGTCAACCAAGGGCACCCGGCGTGAAACCGTTGGCTGATATCGACTATCGTCATTGCGAGGAGCCGAAGGCGACGCGGCAAGCTCGACGGGACGAGACTCAGCCGGCACGAGATTGCTTCGCTACGCTCGCAATGACAGTGAGCTCACTCCGCCGCCTCGGGCAGCTTGCGCGGGTAGAAGCTGTCGTAGAGTTCGGGGCGCTGCCATTGCTCGGAGAGGACGCCCTGCTTGGCGCCGGCGGCTTGCGACGAGGTGACCGTGTCGCGGCCGTTGCGCAGCTCGCGGACGCGGTCGAGGGTGACTTCGATCACGGCCATGCCGGCGACCGTGCTTTCGAAGAGGATCGATTCGGGTGCGGCGACGATCGACAGGCCGCGGTCCCGCGCGGTCAGCAGGTTCTGGGTCGAGACGACGAGCGCCAGGTTCTCGATCGCGCGTGCCCAGAGCAGCGTGCGCCAGGTTTCCCACAGCCGCCGCTTGTCGAGCCCGGCCGGCATGAAGATGAGCTCGGCGCCGCGCAAGGCGAGCGCGCGGGTCACCTCGGGCATGTAGACCTCGCTGCACATCGCGAGACCGATCCTGCCGTGCGGCGTGTCCCAGATCGGGTAGTCGTCGCCGGCGACGTACTGGAATTCCCACACCTTGCCGCCGGTATAGATCCACGGCCCGTTCGGATGGGTGCGGCGGTATCGCGCCGGCGCGCGGCCGTCGGGATAGGCCATGCAGGTGAGGTTGTAGGCGGTGGCTTTGGCGGCATCGATCGGCTCGATCGTGCCGTAGACGGCGTAGATTCCGTGCTTCGCCGCCGCCTCGGCGATACGTCCATGCGGTTCGTAGGCCGCCGGCATCCGCCACGGGCCTGGATAGCTTTCGGGGAAGACGACGAAATCCGCCCCCTGGCTCGCCGCCCGCCCGATCCACTCGACCGCGGCGGCGACATTCCGCTCGTCCTCCGGCGGCGCGGCGGTGATCGGCTGGACGAGGGCGATGCGGAAGCTGGTCATGGAGGTCCTCCCGGTTCTTCTGCCCGGATATTAGCTGCCGCGCGTGCCGAAATCGATGCGGGGATCGATCAGCATGTAGGTGAGGTCGCTGATCAGCTTGAGGATGAGACCCATCAGCGTGAAGATATAGAGCGTGCCGAACATGATCGGATAGTCGCGGTTGAGCGCGGCCTCGAACCCGAGCAGCCCCATCCCGTCGAGCGAGAAGATCACCTCGATCAGCACCGAGCCGGTGAACAGGATCGCGACAAACGCCGCCGGAAAGCTGGCGACGACGAGCAGCATCGCGTTGCGGAAAATGTGGCCGTAAAGCACCCGGCGCTCGGTCAGGCCCTTGGCGCGGGCGGTCAGCACGTACTGCTTGTTGATCTCCTCGAGAAAGCAGTTCTTGGTCAGCATCGTCAGCGTCGCGAACCCGCCGATCGACAGCGCCGCGATCGGCAGGGTGATGTGCCAGAAATAGTCGAGGATGCGGTGCGGCCAGTCGAGCTGGCCCCAATTGTCGCTGGTGAGGCCCCGCAGCGGAAACCACGAGAAATAGCTGCCGCCGGCGAACACGACGATCAGCAGCACGGCGAACAGAAAGCTCGGCACCGCATAGCCGACGACGACCACCCCGCTCGACCAGATATCGAACCGGGTGCCGTCGCGCACCGCCTTTCTGATGCCGAGCGGGATCGAGATCAGATAGGTCAGCAGCGTCGTCCACAGCCCGATCGAAATGGACACCGGCAGCTTGTCCTTGACGAGGTCGATCACCCGGCGGTCGCGGAAGAAGCTATTGCCGAGATTGAAGGTCAGATAGTTCTTCATCATCAGCAGAAAGCGCTCGGAAATCGGCTTGTCGAAGCCGTACTCCTTGCGCAACTCGGCGATAAAGGCGGGGTCGAGCCCGCGGGCGCCGCGATACTCACGGCCGCCGGTTTGCACCTTGAGGTCGCCCGAGCCGGTGACCCGCTCGGTGGCTGAGACGGTGTTGCCGCGAAACTTCGCGATCATCTGTTCGACCGGGCCGCCCGGCGCCGCCTGCACGATAAAGAAATTCACCACCATGATCGCGAACAACGTCGGGATCATCAGCAGGATGCGGCGGATCGCATAGGCGATCATTAAGCGGTGCCTGCGTGGACAGATGCGCGAGACGACTCCTCTCCGCCCATTGGGGGGAGAGGAAGGGGCCGATCGCAGCGCGATGGGAAGGTGAGGTGGGCGCGCTCGGATGCCGAACATTCCCACCTCACCCCGGCCCTCTCCCCCCGATGGGCGGAGAGGGGGCAGAAAAAAGATGAGGCGGCGAGACTCACTTCGTCCCCTGGTCGCGCTTGGTGTCGATCGTCTTTTCGGCTGCCGGCTCGATCCACCAGGTCGACATGCCGACGCCGTAGCTCGGGGTCACGGTGGGGCGGCGGAACTTGTCCCAATAGGCGATCCAGTAGGCGCCCAAATGGAACTCGGGAATCATGTAGTAGCCGTATTGCAGCACCCGATCGAGGTCGTGGGTGTAGGCGACGACGGTGGCGTGGTCGGGGGCCTGGATCAGCCCTTCGATCAGCGCGTCGATGACCGGGCTCTTGATGCCGATGGTGTTGCGGCTGCCGTTCTCGTCGGCCGCGGCCGAGCCGAAATAATCGCGCTGCTCGTTGCCCGGCGACAGCGATTGCGGAAAGACCGCCGTCGTCATGTCGAAGTCGAACGTCTCCATCCGCCGCTCGTATTGCGCGGTGTCGACCGTGCGCAGCGTGGCGGTGACGCCGAGCCGGCCGAGGTTCTTGATGAACGGCAGGATGATCCGCTCCATCTGCGGGTCCTGGTTGAGGATTTCAAAGGTGAGCGGCTCGCCGGTCTTGTCGTTGACCAGCTTGTCGCCCTTGAAATTCCAGCCGGCCTGCTGCAGCAGCCCGATCGCCTTGCGCAGCCCGTCGCGGATTTCGCCCGAGCCGTCGTATTTCGGCGGGTTGTATTCGGTCGTGAACACCGCGTCCGGGATTTGGCCGCGGTATTTCTCCAGGATCTCCAGCTCCTTGCCTTGTGGGACGCCGGTCGCGGCCAGTTCCGAATTGTCGAAATAGCTGCGGGTGCGATGGTAGAGGCCGTAGAACAAATTCTTGTTCGACCATTCGAAATCGAACGCGTAGCCCAGTGCCTCGCGCACCCGCGGGTCCTGGAAGATCGGCCGCCGCAAATTGTAGGCGAGGCCCTGGGCCGGGCTCGGGAATTTGTTGGGGATCTCGATCTTCTTGATCAGTCCGTCGCGCACCGCCGGCACGTCATAGGCGGTCGCCCAGGCCTTCGACGAGTTTTCCTGGCGCAGATCGTACTGTCCGGCCTTGAACGCCTCGAGCGCGACCGTGCCGTCGCGGTAATAGTCGTAGCGGATCGTGCCGACGTTGAAGCGGCCCTTGTTGACCGGCAGGTCCTTGCCCCAGTAGTTCGGGTCGCGCTGATAGGCGATCGAGCGGCCGGGGTCGATCGAGGCGATCTTGTACGGCCCGCTGCCGACCGGGATGTCGAGCGTCGTCTTCCCAAAATCGCGGCTCCCCCAATAGGCTTTCGACAGCACCGGCATCTGGCCGAGGATTTGCGCCAGCTCGTGGTTTTCGGCCGATTTGAACGTGAACCGCACGCCGTGCTCGCCTTCCTTCTCCACCTTGGTGACGTCGCCGTAATAGGTGCGGTAAAGCGGCGCGCCCTTGGTGCGCAGCGCCTCGAAGGTCCAGATCAGGTCTTCCGGGGTGATGGGCGAGCCGTCCTGAAACCGCGCTTCCGGGCGCAGCGTGTAGAGCACCGACTTCTTGTCGGGCGCGATCTCGATGGTTTGCGCGATGAGCCCGTATTCGCTGTCGGGCTCGTCCTCGGACGCGGTCGTCAGCGTGTCGTAGATCTGGCCGATCCCGGCGGCCGGCACACCCTTGACGACAAACGGGTTGAGCGTATCGAAGGTGCCGATCGCGCTCAGCTTCATCGTGCCGCCCTTGGGCGCGTCCGGGTTGGTGTAGTCGAAATGGGTAAAGCCGGGCTGGTATTTCAACGGCCCGATGATCGACAGTCCGATCGCGCCGCCATCCGCCAGTGCGGTTCCGGCCGCCGCGAGCGAAACGGCGAGGGCGAGAGCCAGGGCGGCGGGCTTACGCATGGGCCAGGCCGGGTTTACGCATGGGCCAGGGCGGGTTTACGCATGGGACTGTCCTCGTTACCGCCTATCCGGCGAGAAGGGCCTGCGCTTCCTTGTGCGAACGGCGGTCGCCGGCAAAGATCACGCGCCCGTCCGAATGGAGGTCGAGCGGCGTGCCCCGCCAGTCGGTGGCGATCCCGCCGGCGCCTTCGACGACCGGGATCAGCGCGCTATAATCATAAGGCTTGAGATCGGCCTCGATGACCATGTCGATGCAGCCGAGCGCGAGCAGCCCGGCGGCATAGCAATCCGCGCCGTAGCGCACGAGCTTCGCCGCCGCCGCGGTGCGGGCGAAGGCGGGGGCGTCGCCGCCCTTGAACATGTCGGGGCTGGTCGCGAACACGGTCGCCGCGGCGATGCCGGGACAGGCGCGGCAACGTATCGCGGTGCCGTTATGCGTGGTTTCGCGCCCGGCGGCGCCGACCCAGCGCTCGCGCGAGATCGGCTGGTCGATGACGCCGACGATCGGCCGCCCGTTTTGCGCGAGCGCGATCAGCGTGCCGAATAGCGGTAAGCCGGAGATAAAGGCTTTGGTGCCGTCGATCGGGTCGAGCACCCAGACGAACTCGGCGTCTTCGCGCTCGCTGCCGAATTCCTCGCCGATGATCCCGTGATCGGGAAAACGGGCCGCGATCAATCCGCGCATCACCGATTCGGCGCGGCGGTCGGCCGCGGTCACGGGCGAGAGGTCGGGCTTGTCGTCGACCTGGAGCGGCACCCGGAAATACGGGCGGATCGCCGCCCCGGCGGCATCGGCGAGGTCGGCCGCGAGCGCCAGATAAGTGTCGATCCTCGCCACTGGCCCTTATTTCAGGCTTTCGAGATACGCGATCACGTCGGCGCGGTCCTGCGCCTTGGGCATGCCGGCAAAGGTCATCTTGGTGCCCTGGGCGAATTCCTGTGGCTTAAAGAGCCACACGTTCAGCTTTTCCGGGTCCCACTTCTCGTCCTTGTGCTTCAGCAGCGCCGGCGAAAAGGAATAGCCGGGGACCGCGCCAATGTTCTCGTTCGCGACGACACCGAACAAATTCGGGCCGATCTTGTTCGGCTCGCCCTTGTTGAAGGTGTGGCACTGCAGGCAGACCTTGGCGACCTGCTGGCCGTGCGCGGGATCGGCCTTGGCCATCAGCGGCGCGATCGGCTCGGGCCCCGCGGGCGCGGCTGCCGCGGTGGCGGCTGGCGCGGTGGCGCCGGCCTCGGCGCCGGGCGGCACATAGGCCTGCTTTTCGAGATGCTCCGGGTGCACCATGAACGTCGACAGGATCCCCGCGACCATCGCGACGATCATGGCGGTCAGCACCGACCCGATGATTTTGTTCCACTCGAACGACGACATGGACGTCCCTTCGGCTCCCCCCAGGCGCGGCAGAAAATCCGATTTCAGCGCTGGACTCAATCCCATTATCACGCTTCCGGCGCGCCGTCGAACCGGGCATGTTGTCGCTCCCCGTTCATGCCCGACGCCGGATCGATGACCGCTGGCCTGCCCCGAAACCCGATCGTCACGATCCCGTCGCGGCTCGCCTCGACGCGGCTGCCGAACAAACCGCTCGCCGAGATCGCCGGCGTGCCGATGATCGTGCATGTCTGGCGCCGCGCCGTCGCGGCGGGTGTCGGGCCGGTGGTCGTGGCCTGCGGCGACCCTGAGATCGTCGCGGCGGTCGAAGCCGCCGGCGGCCGCGCCATGATGACCGACCCCGACCTGCCCACCGGCTCCGACCGCATCCACGCGGCGCTGGCCGCGCTCGATCCGGGCCGCGAGCACGACGCCGTCGTCAACGTGCAGGGCGACATGCCGATGCTCGACCCCACGGCGATCCGCCTCGCCTTCGAGGCGCTCGCCGATCCCGACACCGACATCGCG
Source organism: Allostellaceae bacterium (assembly GCA_036268075.1). GTDB lineage: Bacteria > Pseudomonadota > Alphaproteobacteria > ATCC43930 > CGMCC-115725 > DATARH01. The sequence goes on from DATAUV010000026.1 coordinate 16,376, forward strand.
ACCCTTGCCGCCGAGATCACCGACCCGGCCGCGCTTGCCAGCACCAGCGTCAACAAGGTCGCGGCCGGGTTCGCCGACCCGTCGAAGCCGGCGCGGGCGCTCTATTTCAGCAAACTGCCGCTGCCCTGGGGCGACGGGCCGCATTACGAGCATATCGGGCTCTATGCCTATCGCCGCGCCGCGCTCGACCGCTACGTGACCCTGCCGCAGACGGTGCTCGAACGCCGCGAGCGGCTGGAGCAGATGCGGGCGCTCGAGGCGGGGATGCGGTTTTCGGTCAGCCTGATCGATCCGGCCCGGCTCGGCGTTCAAGTCGATACGCCGGAAGACCTGGCCCGCTGCCGCGAGTTGATGCGATGAAACGCGAGTTGCTTCGATGAAAAATGGCGACCCCTCCCGTACGATCGCCTTCCAGGGCGCGCCGGGCGCCTATTCCGACCTCGCCTGCCGGCATGTCTTTCCGGATTGGACGAGCCTCCCTTGCGTGCAGTTCGAGGACGCGTTCGCGGCGGTGCGCGAGGGGCGCGCGGCGCTCGGCATGATCCCGATCGAGAACTCGCTCGCCGGGCGCGTCGCCGATATCCATCATTTGATGCCGGATTCGGGCCTCTTCATCATCGGCGAGCATTTCGAGCCGGTGCATCACCACCTGCTCGCGGTGCCGGGCGCCACGCTCAAGACGGTCAAGACCGTGCGCAGCCACGTCCACGCGCTCGGCCAGACCCGCAACTGGCTGCGCGACCGCGGCTATACGCCGGTCGTCGCCGTCGACACGGCGGGCTCCGCCGCCGAGATCGCCGAGCGCGGCGACAAGACCGTCGGCGCGATCGCCTCGGGGCTGGCCGGCGAAATCTACGGCCTCGTCTCGCTCGCGCAGAATATCGAGGACGCCGCGCACAACACGACCCGCTTCCTCGTCATGTCGCCCGAGCCGAAACGGGCTCCGCATGGCGGGCCGACGGTGACGACGTTCGTCTTCAACGTCCGCAACGTTCCGGCCGCGCTCTACAAGGCGCTGGGCGGGTTCGCGACCAACGGCGTCAACATGACCAAGCTGGAAAGCTATATGGTCGGCGGCCAGTTCACCGCGACCCAGTTCTACGCCGACGTCGAGGCCCACCCCGACGACCGTCCGCTGAAATTCGCGCTCGAAGAACTCGAATTCTTCTCGACCGAGGTCAAAATCCTCGGCGTCTACCCGGCCGCTCCCAACCGGCATAATGAGGCTGCCTCACCATGAAGATCGTCGATCACGCCGAGCTGCACCGCACTGTCGAACGCGTCTTTGCCGCCGCCGGCAGCGCCGACGACGAGGCGGCGCTCATGGCCACGCATCTGGTCGAGGCGAATCTGCGCGGGCATGACAGCCACGGGATCGGGATGATCGCGAATTACCTGCGCAATCTCGGGGCCGGCAAGGCGGCGGCGAACGTCAAGGGGCATGTCGTCAGCGAGGCGGGGTCGATGATCGTCTATGACGGCGATCGCGGCTGGGGCCAGATCGTCGCGCGCGAGGCGACGCTGCTCGGGATCGCGAAGGCGAAGGAGACCGGGGTCGCGGTGGTCGGCCTCCGCAACGCGCATCATATCGGCCGCGTCGGCACCTATGGCGAGATGTGCGCGGGCGCCGGGCTGGTGTCGATCTCGTTCGTCAACATCACCGACCAGCGCCCCGCGGTCGCGCCGTGGCGCGGGGCGGAGGCGCGGTTTGGCACCAATCCGGTGACCGTCGCGATCCCCGGCCCGACGCCGGACCGGCCGATCATCGCCGACATGGCGACCAGCAAGATTGCGATGGGCAAGGTCCGCGTCGCCCGCAACAAGGGCGAGCAAGTCGCGGACGATATCCTGCTCGATGCGGACGGCAACGCGACGACCGACCCCAACGTCATGTACCGCCGGCCGCGCGGGGCGCTGATGACCTTCGCCGAGCACAAGGGCTACGCGCTTGCCTTTGTCGCCGAGATACTCGCCGGCGCGGTCACCGGCAGCGGCACGATGCGGCCCGAGCGGCAGGACGCCGAATCGGTCACCAACGGGATGCTCCTCGTGGTCATCGACCCGGCGCGGCTCGCCGACCCCGGCTGGATCAACGAAGAGGTCAAGGCGATGACCGATTACGTCACCGCCTCGCGGCCACGCAAATCCAGCGAGCCGGTGCTGATCCCGGGCGACCCCGAGCGGCAGACCCGCGCCAAGCGGATCGCCGAGGGCGTGCCGATCGACGACGAGACCTGGCGCGAATTCGCCGTCGCGGCGCGTGGCGTCAATGTGTTGGTGGAGGGCTGAAAGCCATGAAGATCAAGCGCATCGAGCACATCGCGATCGCGGTCGACAATCTCACCGAGATCAGCAGCCTGCTGCAGGACAAGTTCGGGCTGACGCTCGAATACGAGGAAGAGCGGGTGCAGACCAAGCTGGCGATGCTGCCGGTCGGACAGACCTATATCGAGCTCCTCGAAGGGGTGACGCCGCAATCGGGTGCGAGCAAGTGGGTCGCCGAGAAGGGCCAGGGCCTCTACCACATCTGCTTCGAGGTCGAGGACATCGATTCTGCCCTCGCCGAGCTGAAGGCGAAAAACACGCCGCTGCTCAATGACGAGCCGGTGCTGGGCCACGGCAACTGCCGCATTGCCTTTATCGACCCGAAGGCGACTGGCAACATCCTGTTCGAACTGGCCGAGATGCCCAAGGATCATGCCCATTGACACGCAACGGGCGGCGGCAGGGCTGGCTCTCGCCGCCGTCTTGACCCTTGGAGCCTGCGGATCGCCGCCAAAGCCGGCGCCGCCGCGGCCGAACGGATCGCTCCAATCGCTGCGGACCGGATATTGGGCCGGGCCGATGGGCGATAACCGGATCGATTTCCACATCGACAAGGTGCTCGCCGACAAGGTCGCGATTCATATCAGCGGCGGGTCGCTCGATCCCAACGCGCGCAACAAGCCAGGGCAGCCGGTGACGTTCGGCGACCGGCCGACGACGTGCCAGATCAACCCAGACGGCACCTCGTTCGACTGCCTACGCTACAAGCGGATGCATGTCGATAACGGGTTTCTGTGCGGGATCTACGGGCTTTACGGGCAGGTCTACCACCCGTGTTTCGCGCCGATGGAGTAGCTCAATAGCCCATCGCAGCGCCGCCCGGCCGGCGCTTGTCGTTGGCGCCGAAGAGGTGGTGCGATGCGGGGTCGACCTCGATCAGCTCGACCGCGCCCCACGGCTTCTGCTCCTTGAGGCCGTACCCCATCGCGGTCAGCGCCGCCGTGGTTTCGGGCGACAGGCCGCCGGCCTCGTAAAACAGCGTGTCGGGCAGGAATTGGTGGTGGATGCGCGGCGCGTCGACCGCCTGCTGCGGCGCCATGCCGTGATCGAGGATGCGCACGAGGGCTTCGAGCACGGCGGTGGTGATACGCGGCCCGCCGGGGCTGCCGAGGACGAGGCTGAGGTGGCCGTCCTTGGTCACGATCGTCGGGGTCATCGAGGATAGCGGCCGCTTGCCCGGCCGAATGGCATTGGCCTCGCCCTGGCGCAGGCCGAACATGTTGGGCGCGCCGGGCTTGGCGGCGAAATCGTCCATCTCGTCGTTGAGCAGGAACCCGGTGCCGGGCGCCACAACGCCGGCCCCGAAAAATCCGTTGATCGTATAGGTGACCGCGACCGCGTTTCCTTCCGCGTCGACGACCGAGTAATGCGTCGTCTGCGGTCGCTCGTGCGGCGGCGCGCCGGGGCCGAAATTCGCCGACGGAGTCGCCTTATTGGGATCGATCGCGGCACGGATCGCCGCCGCATGGTCCGGCGACAGCAGCCAGTCGAGCGGGTTTTTGACAAAGGCCGGGTCGCCGAGCCAGGTGTTGCGGTCGAGATAGGCGTGCCGCATCGTCTCGGCCATGAGGTGGATTTCGGCCGCCGAATCCGGCTTCAGCCCCGCGAGGTCGAAACCGCCGAGCACGCCAAGCATCTCGCACAACACCGTCCCACCGGAGCTCGGCGGCGGCGCCGACGCGATGCGCCAGCCGCGATAGGTGCAGCTCAAGGGCTCTGCCTCGCCGACCGAATAAGCGGCGAAATCCGCCGTGGTCAGCGCGCCGCCGGAAGCCGCCGCGACCTTTGCGGCGATCGGACCCTGGTAAAACGCATCCGGCCCCTTTGCGGCGATCAGCGCCAGGGTCGCGGCGAGATCGGATTGCACCAGCCGCTCTCCCGCCTGGAAATGGCCGCCATCCGGCTTGAGGAAGATGCGCGCCGCCTCGGGGTCCTGGGCGAGGCGGTCCGCCTTGTCGTCGATCATCTCGGTGTCGCCGGCGCCGAGTACGAAACCGTCGCGGGCCAGCGCGATCGCCGGCGCCATCACCGCAATCCTCGACAAGGTGCCGTATTCTTCGAGCGCCCAGTCAAGCCCCAGCACGGTGCCCGGCACCGCGGCGGCGCGCCAGCCGTAGCGGCTCGAATCGCGCAACGGCTCGCCGTTCGCGTCGAGATACATGCCGGGGCGAGCCGCGGCGGGGGCGGTCTCGCGGAAGTCGATAAAGGCTTCGCGCCCGTCAGCTCGCCGGATCACCATAAACCCGCCGCCGCCGATATTGCCGCAGCACGGGTCGGTGACGGCGAGGGCGTAGCCGATCGCGACCGCCGCGTCGACCGCGTTGCCGCCCGCCTTGAGGATCGCGAGCCCAGCCGCGCTGGCATCGTGCTGGACCGTGACCACCATCCCATGCGTCGCCTCGACCGCCGCCGGGGACTGCGCCTGCGCCGCGATAGATAGTGCTAACCCTGCAAATACCAAAGTTATGATCGGGAGATACCTGACGGAACTATTCATAAACCCTTAACCATCATCAGATCATTCCCGATCATTGTTAACCATCAATTGTCCAAAATTCGCCCAATACTGTACCTAGTTTCCCGAAATCACGTCGGAAAGCATCTGCTCTTTTACGCCCGCTTAAGGGGCGCGGGGGTATTCGTCGTGGAGGTTTCCACCTGGGGTATTGAGGCTATATGACCTCTCCGCATGCTGTCGATGGCGCGGCCCGCGCGGGCGCAGGGCAGGCGTCGTATCGCGTTCCGTCGCCGGTTGCCGCGCGTCGCGAGCGCCCGCTGGACCGGCGCCCCCGGGTCGGCGAGATCCGCCGGGATCGCCGCGTTGAGGATGCTCGACCTCGGGCCACCCGTGCCGCAGCGCCGGCCGAGCCGACACCGGTTGCGGCGGCCAAAGACATCACGGAAACGATCCGCCGCCTCAACCCGAGCCTGATCGGCTGGGCCGTGCGCATGATCGACGCGGCGATGCTGATGGCCACCGGGATCGCCGGTTATTTCCTGCAGCCCGAATTCAGCCTCGTCCCCGACCCGGCGACGGCGCTGATCGCGCTCGCCGTGCTGACAATCGCGCTGCGCCCGTCGCGCGGCGAGCCCTTGACTGTCCGTGACGCACAGACGCAATCCTACTCGCGGCTCGGCGTCGAGGCGGTCTGTCGTACCCTTGCCCCGTTCGCGCTGGCGCTGTTGGCCGTGCTGGTTCTGCCGGCATCCGGTATGACGCACGCCACGCTGATCAAGTGGTTGGCGATTTGGGCCGGGAGTGCCGCGGTGGCGGTTCTCGGGATTCATCTCCTCGCCGCCGACTGGATCCGGCGCTGGCACGATGAGGGCAGGTTCCGTCAGGCAATCGCGATCTTCGGCACAGGCGACCTCGCCGAGCGGCTGTTGGAGCGACTGCACGCCACCTGCGCCGATTCGATCGAGCTGGTCGGCGTCTTCGACGACCGCCGCCGCAGCGGCAACACGGCGCTGCAAGGGCTTATGCGGGGAAGTTCGCGCGATCTGATCGAGCTGTCGCGCAACCGGATGATCGACCGGGTCATCGTCGCGCTGCCGCATTCGGCGGAGCAGCGGCTCGTCGAGGTGCTGCGCAAGCTGCACCAGATGCCGGTCGAGATCAGCCTGGCGCCCGACATGGTCGGCTTCAGCGTCGCCGGCCGCGACTCGGCGGAGTTCGGCGGGCTGCCGCTGATCGACGTCTACGGAACCCCGCTGAGCTTTGGCCAGAACCTGGCCAAGAGCGCGTTCGACAAGAGCGTCGCGGCGGTGGCGCTGATCGCCGCCGCACCGGTGATGCTCGCCTGCGCGATCGCGATCAGGTTGGACAGCAAGGGGCCGGTGCTGTTCTGCCAGCCGCGGCTCGGCTTTGGCGACCGGGTGATCCGGGTGTTCAAGTTCCGCTCGATGTATCACGAGGAGGCCGATCTCGCCTGCGTGCGCCAGTCGAGCAAAGACGATCCGCGAATCACCCGGGTCGGACGCTTCCTCCGGCGGTCGAGCCTCGATGAATTGCCGCAGCTCTTCAACGTGCTGCGGGGCGAGATGTCGCTGGTCGGCCCGCGCCCGCACGCCATCGCGATGCAGGTGGAAGACCGGCGTAATGAGGATATCGTGCCGGACTACGCGCTGCGTCACCATGTAAAGCCAGGCATTACCGGATGGGCGCAAGTCAACGGTTACAACGGGCCGGTCGATACGGTGGAAGCTTTGCGTGCCCGCGTCGCGCACGATCTCGATTACATCAATAACTGGTCGTTGTGGTTCGATATCCGCAGCTTGATATTGACGATCAGGGTGTTCGTCAGCCAGCGTCACGCTTATTAGCTCGGATTGTTTGAGCCCTGCCGAGCGCGCCGCGATCAACGACCTTGCGGCTCGGAGTCGAGTTCAGCGATATTCCGCCGGTCGGTTCGCGGCGCGGGGGGCTGCGCCGGCCGATGCCGAAAAGGGGGGCCAGGCGCTGACCGCTTGGATCAAGCTGCTTGCCGCCGCGGTGATGCTGGCCGCTGTCGGCGCCTGCACGCCGTCCGCACCGAACATTGCCAGCGACGGGGTGGTTCCCGGCGGCGTGCCGCTGACCGACGAGCACACGCTCGCGCCGGGCGACGAGGTCGAGATCCGATTCCCGTACATGGCCGACCTCAACGATCGCGTCGTCGTCGGACCGGACGGGCGGGTGTCGCTGCAACTCGTCAACACCGTCGCGCTCGGCGGGCTCACGGTCGACGCCGCGACAAAGCTGCTCAACGACGATTACGCCAAACTCGTCAAAAGCCCGACCATCACCCTGACCGTGCGGAGTTTTGCCCCGGAATCGGTCTTTGTCGACGGCTGGGTCAACACGCCGGGCCTCGTGCGCAGCGACGTGCCGCTGACCGTGTCGCGCGCGCTGGCGCAGGCCGGCGGGGTCAAGACGGGGGCGAAGACCGACAGTATCCTGGTGCTGCGGCGCGGCCCGGACGGCAAGACCTATTACTACCAGGTCGGCCACGGAAACTACGCCGGCGCCGGCCCCTCCGCGCAGGACCCGATGCTTAAATCTTACGACGTTGTTTACGTTCCGCAGACTACGCTGGCCTCGATTTCCGACTTCCTCGCCACTTACGTCAAGAACATCCCATTCTATTTCAGCTACGCGATCCAGTAGCCAAATCAGGAACGTGCGATGGCCGCGAACCCGTATGACCTGACCACCCGCGAGCTCCTCAGCATCCTGTTCAAGGAGCGGCGCAAGCTGTTCGGCGCGTTCCTCGGGCTCGCGCTCGGCGTGATCGGCTACTCGTATCTCTTGAGCCCCTACTACGACGCGACCGGCCGGCTCCTCGTCAAAACCGGGCGCGAGTTCCAGATCCGCTCCGACCCGACCCAGCCGGTCGCCTCGGTCCCGTCGACGACCAAGCAGGAAATCGTCAACTCCGAGATCCAGATCCTGACCAGCCGCGACCTCGCGGTGGCCGTGGTCAACCGCATCGGCGCCGACAAGCTCTACCCGGGCGGAGGCTGGTTCGGGCTCGGCGGCTCGGCCGGCCCGACCGAGGATTCCGCGGTCAAAAGCTTCTTCACCGATTTCAAGGTCGCCCCGGTCGAGCAGTCCGACGTGATCTCGATCGCCTACCGCAACGGCAACCGCGACATCGCGATCGAGGCGCTGAACCTGGTCGTGCAGCTCTATCAGCAAAAGCACGCCGAGATGTTCAGCGACCCGCGCTACAAATTTCTTGGCCAACAGGCGAAGCAGTACGAGGACGAGCTGGCGGCGCAGGTGAAAAAGATCGCCGACGTCAAATCCTCGCAATCTCTGTTCGACGTCGAGGCGCAGCGGGCCAAGCTGATCGACGACCGCGGCTCGATCAACAGCATCCTCCAGCAACTGAAGAGCCAGGCGATCGACGCTCACCAGCGCATCGCCTTTCTCCAGGGCCGGATCAAGACGACGCCGGCGCTGGTGCCGGCCGGGGGCACCACCTCGGATGTGGTCGAGCAGGCCAAGGACCGTTTGCTCGATTTGCAGGTCAAGAACCAGCAGCTCCACGAGCGTTATGTCGACAGCACCGTCAAGCCGCTGCAGGACAACACGCAGGAGATGGCGCAGCTCAAGGATTTCATCACCCGCCCCGACCCGATCAAGACCAAGGGCGCCTCGCAGCGCAACGCCGCCTATGACGACATGGTCGTGGCGCTCAACCGCGCCCTCGCCGACGCCGCGCCGATCGACCAGCAGATCGCGCTGCGCACGCAGGAGGCGCAGACCATCGAAACCCGTCTCCAGGCGCTGACCCAGAGCGCGAGCTCGGTCGACAACATGGACCGCGAGCGGCGCGAGCTGGAGGAACTGGCCCACACCTACCGCGCCCGCTACGAAGAGGCGCGGATGAGCGAAGACCTCGACCGCGAGAAGATCGTCAGCGTCTCGGTCGTGCAAAAACCCGACGCGCCGATGAAGCCGACCGGCCCGACCCACCTGCCCTTCGCCCTCGCCGGAATCCTGATCGGCTTGGTCGGCGCCTCGGGCGTGCTCGTCTACCTGCTGGTCTTCCGCGAGACGCTGATCACCGTCGAAAGCGTCGAACGCATGCTCGGCCTCCCGGTCCTCGCCTCGGTGGCTCGACGGCGGCGGTAGTTCTTGAACTGGGCCGGGTGAGCGAGCACATTCCGGGCCGGAAAAGCGCACGGGAGCAAGAGCGATGGCTGGAGCGGCGGCCATTCGAGTACAATACCGATGCATCGATGGGTGCCACGTCTACACGTCGGAGGACGTGTACGGACTCTATGTTGCCAACCGTGACGCCGAGAAAGCCTATGACGCCATCGCGCCGTCTCTCGAAAAGCTGATCCAGCTCAACGAAGGATTGTCCTGCCGGGTCGAACCGATCATGACCTTCTCCGAGATGGTCAGGTCGGCGCGGAATCCCGATCAGCCCGTGGCCCACGAGATCACGTCGCGCAGCTTCGTCGCCCGGGCGGCATAGCTCGGCAATGGCAATGCGGCGCTTTAGCCGGGAGGAATTCCGGCTGGAGCTTGAGCGTCGCGGTTGTCATTGCGTCGCCGAGGAAGACGATCTCGGGACGTTCTGGCTGGGGCCGGATGGTCGCCATTTCCAGGTTCCGCCGCCCGAAGCCGACGACCGGCATCCCGAATTTCTGCTCGACGATCTGATCCTGCATCACGGTCTGCCCCGGACGCCTCGGCGACGGCGGTAGCAACCGGTCCTTAACCAACGCCGAGGCATCATCGCGCGACCCGCATAAAGGCGCCGCGATGCCGTCTTCCCCATCCAAACGACGCGTCCTTTACGTCCTCCAGAACCTGCCGGTGCCGTTCGACCGGCGGGCCTGGCTGCAAGCCTCCACGCTCGCGAAAAACGGCTACGAGGTCAGCGTCGTCTGCCCGAAGGCGCGCGGCTTCAACGCCTCGCGCGAGCGGCGCGAGGATGTCGAGATCTATCGCTATTGGTCGCCGATCGAGGCGCAGGCCAAACTCGCCTTTATCGCCGAGTTCATCTGGTGCTTTGCCGCGACGTTCCTGTTGTCGCTGCGCATCGGCTTTTTCGGGCGCGGCTTCGACATCCTGCATGTCTGCAACCCGCCCGAGACCTATTGGCCGATGGCGTGGTTCTGGCGGCTCTTCGGCAAGAGCTTTATCTGGGACCACCGCGACCTGTCGCCCGAATTGGCCGAAGCCAAATGGGGACGGTCCGACGGCGCGATCATGCAGGGGCTGCTGCTGTTCGAGCGGCTGACCTTTCAGGCGGCGAACGTCGTGATCGCAACGAACGAGAGCTACAAGAAGATCGCCGTCGAGCGCGGCGGGAAGTCGCCCGCGGATGTCTTCATCGTGCGCTCGGCGCCGGCGCTGTCGCGGTTCCGCGTGCATCCGCCCGAGCCGGAATGGAAGCAGGGCAAGAAGCATCTGATCCTTTATCTCGGCGAAATCTGCGAGCAGGACGGGGTCGAGCATCTGATCCATGCGGTCAAGGCGCTGCGCGACCGCCACGGGCGCGACGATTTCCACTGCATCCTCATCGGCGGCGGGCCCCACCAGCCGGCCGTGGTCGCCGCGGCGGCGGCCGAGGGGGTCGCCGATCTGTGCACCTTTACCGGCACGATCAGCGACGACGACAAGCTCTGCCGCATCCTGTCCTCGGCCGATGTGGCGATCGAGCCAGTGCCGAAAAACGGCTGGTCCGACCGCAGCACCGCCAACAAGATCATCGAATACATGTTCTTCAGCCTGCCGATCGTGTCGTCGGATTTGACCGAGGCGCGGGTGTCCGCGGGCGATGCGGCGCTGTATGTGACGCCGGGCGACGCGGACGCGATGGCCGACGGCATCGCCGCGCTGCTCGACGATCCGGAGCGGCGTGGCGCGATGGGCGAATTCGGGCGGGGGCGGCTGCACGACGCGCTCGCCTTCGAGTTCTCGGTGCCGCCGCTGCTCGCCGCCTACGACGCGGCCTGGGCATTGTGCCGGCGCGGCAGAGCAATCGAGTTGATTGCCTACAGCCCCAAGGTATAGTGGCCATATGTACGAACGCTTCTATGGGCTGTATCGCCCCGCCTTCGCGGTGACCCCCGACCCGAGCCTGCTCTATATGAGCCGGGCGCACCGGGAGGCGCTGGCGACGATCATCTACGGGATCGAGAGCCGCAAGGGATTCATCGTCTGCACCGGCGAGGTCGGTACCGGCAAGACGACGGTGATTCGCGCGTTCTTCGACCAGGCGCGGGCCGAATCGTTCAAGATCATCTATCTCTTCACGCCGCAGATCGGGCCGCTCGACATGGCGCGGTACATCTGCGCCGAACTCGGGCTTGCCGAACCGGAAAGCGTCTTCGCCGCGGTGCCGGTCCTGCAGTTGAAGCTGCTCGAAACCTTTGAGAGCGGCCGCACCGTCGTGCTGATGATCGACGAGGCGCAGTTGCTGCCGGCCGAGACGCTCGAATTCCTGCGCCTCCTCAGCAATTTCGAGACCGATACCGAAAAGCTCATCCAGATCGTGCTGGTCGGCCAGCCCGAGGTCGACGAGATGCTGGCGCGGCGCGACATGCGCCAGGTCGCCCAGCGCATCGCGCTCAGGGCGCGGCTCGGTCCGCTTAGCCTCGCGGAAAGCGTCGACTACATGGCCTATCGCCTCGTCGCCTGCGGGGCGCGCGAGATGAGCCAGGTGATGACCTCGACCGCCGGCTGGACGATCGCCGAGGCTTCAGGCGGCATCCCGCGCCGGATCAACATCCTCGCCGACAACGTGCTGATCGCCGGGTTCGGCGCCGATCAGCGTCCGGTCGGCAGCCAGCTCGCCGCCGCCACGGTCGCCGAGTTTCAGGCCAATTCCGGCGGGGCGCGGGTGTCGCGCCCGCGCCGCTTTGGCTTGCGTCGCCGCGCCGAGCGCCTACCGGCGCCGGGGCCGCATCCGTTCGAACCCTGGCAGGAGGCGGGCCAGCCTCCGGGCGCCGCGCTCGCCCCGCCGGAGCCGGCATCCGCCGCCGACGCGCTGTGGGAGATCGCCAGCCGCACGCCCGCGCCGGAATCCAACGTCGTGCGCCCGCAATTTCTCGGCGGCCGCGTCGGCGAACGCGCCTCGGCGGGCGGGTCGAGCGCCTGGCAGCTTGAGGTCCGGCCGCAGCAGCGGTTTCGGCTGCGCGCGCGTGGCGAGGCGATTTCCGGGTACGGCGCGCGGCGCGCGGGAACCTCGTCCTAGAGAAAAATCCGATCCTATTGAATCGGATTTTGCTCTTTAACTATTTGAAACGGAGCATGTTCTTACTGGAAAAGTGGGACCACTTTTCCGGAACATGCTCTAGCCGTCACGGAACACGCATCGTCGGCCGCGGCGGCCGGCGAGGGCGGCCGTCAGTTAACCAAACGCCAACCCCGCCGTGGGACACTCCGGGCCATGCGCGCCGCTAGCGGGCCGTGGTGCAGAGCGCGGTCATCTTGCGGTTGGCGGCGGCCTGGGAGAGCATGTAATCCTCGACGAACACGGTCACTTCCGAGCCGGTCTGCTTGTCCTTGATCGTGGCGCGGCCGGGCTTGTTGAAATCGCCCGAGACCTGGTCGTCCTTGCCGACGAGGCCGCCGGCGAGCCGGTTGAGCACGGCGACACCTTGCGGCGCGGAGACGAAGATGCGGTTGCCGCACCCTTCGGCGCGCGTCACGGTGCCGCTTGCCAGCGCGTTGGCGTTCTGGCCGCGGCAGGTCGTGGCGATGCGCGGCAAGGCCTCCTCGCGCGACAGGCGGCGGTCCTCGACATCGGCCGAGAAGTTGAACGCCTTGGTCTTATCGTAGAGCTGGGTGTGGCCGATGCCGTCGACCTTGCCGACCAATTCGTCCTTGTCGGCGACCCCGGCGCCGCCGATCCCGGTCAGGACCGAAAAGCCGGTCAGGCTGGTGACGTAGATTTTGTCGCCGCAGCCGGTGGCGCGGAACACGGTGCCGTCGGCCCATGCCGGCAGGGCGGCGACCAGCGCCAGCACAAACACCACCGGCCCCAGCCGCATCGCGCGCACCTTTGTTTGATGGGTCCCGGCGCAGACTGGCACCGATCGGCATGAATTTCATCACCGCCCGCATCGAGCGCCTCGCGACGTTCGTCTTTCTGCTGATCACCGCCGGCGTGTTCTGGCCGCCCGACTCGTATCTGGTCAGCGACCACATGGCGCATCAGGGCGCGTCGAACGTCTACGATTTCAGCGCGTTTGTCGCACTCGGCTCGTTCCTCATCATCGCCTTTGCCGCGCGCTGGCAGGAGACGCTCCGCCTCTTGCGGTGCGGCTGGCCGGTGCTGGTCCTGATCGCTTTCGCCTTTATCAGCGCGTTCTGGTCCGAGGATCCGGGGCTGGTGCTGCGGCGCTCCGGCACGGTGGCGATCACCTCGCTGTTCGGCGTCTATCTCGTCGGGCGCGGCGATTTCGCCGATCTCATCGCGCTCCTGGTCAAGATCTACGCCGTGGCGATGATCGCGTCGCTCGCCGTGATCGTCATCGCCCCGTCGATCGCGATCGGCGGCAACGAGACCTATGCGTGGGCCTGGCGCGGCGCGTTTTCCGACAAGAACACGCTCGGCCTCGCCTGTGCGCTGACGATGATCGTGTCGGCTTACGCGTTCTATAACGGCTACGGGCCGCGCTGGCTTGCCGTGGTCGCGATCCTCACCGCCCTCGTCGCGTTCAAGCTCGCCGAATCGAAGACGCCGCTGGTGGTGATGGTCGCGGCCGCCTATGCCGCGCTCTTCGCGGCGATGCTGCGGCGCCGCGACGGGTTCGGCATGCTGGTCGGGTTCATCCTCGGGATACTCGGCCTGGCCGGCATTTTCGCCTTCGCGCTCGATTCGGCCGCGATCCTCGAAGCGATCGGGCGCGACCCGACCTTTACCAACCGCGCCAAGATCTGGCACTACGCCTCGATCTACATCGCCCACCATCCCTGGTTCGGCGTCGGGTTCGGCTCGTTCTGGCGGGCCGACGGGGTCGAGGCCAACGAGGCCTGGGCGCTGATCGAGTTCAAGACGCCGCACGCGCACAACGCCTGGCTCGAGCTCGGCCTCGGCATGGGCTATGTCGGGATGGGGCTGGTGGCGCTCGCCTGGCTCGCGGCGTTCTACCGCGTTGCCCGGATGCTGACCGCGCCGGCCGCGCGCCACGTCGCGTTCTGCCTCGCGCTCCTGGTCGGCATCTTTCTCGAAAACATGACCGAATACGAATTCTTCCGGCCCAACGACATCCTGTGGGTGCTGTTCGTCGTCGCCGTCGTGTATCTCGGCCGCGCCGCGCTGACCGCCCGCGCCGCCCGCCCCGCTTATCGCGTGCCGGTGGCGACGCCGCTGGCGCGGAGCGCTGCCCCAGCGTTAAGCGCGCGCGCCCTGGCGCCGTAGCGGCGCGGCCCGCAAGGCGGCGGCGATCGCCGCATAGGCGGGTTTCGGCTTGCCGCCCACGTCGAACGGCAGCGGGCGGGGTTCGAGCCCGTCGGCCCGGGCGGCCTCGGCGGTCTTGCCCGAGGTGATCCAGCTATTGACGTCGCTGAGCCCCCAGTTGATCACCGTCGTCACCGCGGGCGAGGCGAGCGCGACGTCGAGGTAGCGGCGATAGGTGTCGGCGACCGCCTGGTCGCGCGCCGGGATCGCCGACGGGGCGCCTTTGTCGACGACATCGAGCTCGGTCAGCATGATCTCGAGCCCGCGCCCGGCGAGATCGGCGAGAAAGCCGGCGAATACCTTGGGGTCGAATCTGTCGATCGTCGCCGTCGCGAGGTGGCTCTGGATGCCGACCGCGTCGATCGGCGTGCCGCGCGCCTTGAACCCGTCGAGCAGCGTGAGCAGGGCCGCGCGCTTGTCGCGGTTGGCCTCGGTGTCGAGCTCGATGCCGAACTCGTTGAGCACCAGCCGAGTCTTCGGGTCGGCGGCGCGCGCGGCGCGAAAGGCGATGTCGAGATAGTCCGGTCCGATCTTGTCGAGAAAGACCGTGCGCCGCAGGCCACCGGGCCGGCCGTCGCCGGGCTTCAGCGCCTCGTTGACGACGTCCCAGGATTGGAACCGGCCGGCGAAATGGCGGCAGGTGCCGGTCACGTGCTCTTCGACGGCGCGGATCGCCGCGGCGCGGTCGGGCAGCTCGGCGAACCAGTCCGGCGCGGCCTCGCCCCACAACAGGGCGTGGCCGCGATAGGACATGCGGTGCGCCCGCGCCCAGGCAAAGGCCGTCTCGACACCGGAATAATCGGTCGTCGTCGCGGTCGGCGCGAGGTGTCGCCAATGCGCGCAGGAACAGACGATCAGCGCCGCCTCGCGGACCACGAGGTCGGTGTAGACGCGGTCCTTGTCGAGCATCTCGGCGCGGACATAGGTGCCGTAGCCCAGGCCGCGTGAGGCGGCAATGTCGCGCAGCGCCGGGGCGGGCGCGGCGGCGGCCCTGCCGACCAGCGGCAGCGCGGCGAGGGCGAGCAGCAGGTCGCGGCGGCGGATCATGCGAGCTGCGCGACGGCGGGCTCGCGCCACGAAAAGGCGGTCATCTCGTTGACGTCGACGGCGACATCGCTGTCGTCGACCCAGCCGGTGCGGGACAGCAGATAGGGGATCGGGTCGAGCAGGTGGTAGCGGGCGAGGGCGCGGTCGCTCGGCTTGGCGTGGCGATAGTGCCTGATGGTCTGCTTCACCGACAATTCGAGCGTGTCGGTGACCATCGTGTCGGCATCGTCCGCCATTGGCGCGTCGGGGCCGGCGAGCACCGGGCCCATGAAGTTGAGCCCGAACAGCATCGACAGGTAGATCGTGTACCAAAAGCGTGGGTTGCACTCGACGATGTAGGCGAGGTCCGTTGCCGCGTCGATCACCGCGTCGAAATTGGCCGGGCCGTTGAGCCCGGTCACGGCGGCGAGCCGCTCGACATTCGCGAGCAGGTCCGGATGCGAGAAAAGCTGAAAGCGGCGCTCGTCGCGGCGCTGGCCGGCATGGGCGACGATCCGGCCGTCGCGGCAGATCGTCGAGAGGCAGACCGACTCGCCAAAGATGTGCCGCTGGACGACGATCGGCCGGTAGTCGATGCGGTCGAGCAGCGCCAGCTCGCTGTCGTCGCGGATGTGGAACACGCCGACACTGCCCGAGCGGTTGGTCGGCTTGACCGTGATCGGCAGCGTAACCTCGCCCGACCGCAGCGCCGCCTGCAGCCCGGCCGACGTGTCGAAGCACCAGCCTTGCGGCACGCGGATTTCGTTGGCGCGGCAATAGCGGGTGAAGTTCCACTTGTTGTTCAAGAGGTCGAAGGTTTCGAGGTCGGGCAGCAGCGAGGTCCGCGCCGGCAGCCGGTCGCGCAACCCGATCAAAAGGCGCGTCGACACGTCGTCCGACGGAAAGATCACGTCGATCTTGTGCCGCCGCACCTGCTCGTCGATCTCGGCGAGGATATGCGCGCTGTTCTCCGGCGTGCCGGGGCCGTCGAGGAGGCGGTACGACGCGCAGTGGCGCGAGGTGCGCAGCGCGTCTGAAAAGGCGTTGCCGAGCACGTGAACCTTGACCCCCGCGGCCGCGGCGGTGCGCATCACGTGATAGGGCAGCGTAAACGCAAACGCGATCATCAGGCCGTTCACGGGCAAATCTCCGCGGGGGCGAATGGGTCAGCGAGCCGCGAGGGCCGGGCGCATCGAGGCCGACCGGCGCGCGACCGCCCGCGCCAGATGCGCGGCGATGCGGGGCGCGGCGAACTCGGCGCCGTAGACGAAGCGGAACATCGGGCCGAAGGTCGGCGCCGAGGCCGGGCCGACGAAATAGAGCCCCGGGACCGAACTCTCGAACTGTGTCGACAGCGCCGGCGCGGTTCCGACCGTGGCGATCATCCCGCGCAAGGTCTCGTTGAGAAATTTCACCTTGCCGAGGTCGACCCGGTATCCGGTGCAAAGGATCGCGTGGTCGGCCGACAGCATCTTCTCGCCGCCATCGGGCGAGCCGAGCCGCAAATGGATGCGGCCATCGCGGATTTCCGCCGCTTGCGGGGCGAAACCGGTGACCACCGGCACCTTGCCGACGATCCGCTCGCGCATCGGCCAGCCGCCGGCGATCGCCTGCGAGGTCGCGATGATGTGCAGCCGCTTTTCCTCGGGCAGGTGGCGGAACAACAGCGGGAGCTGGGTATAAAGGACGCTGCGCCAGCCCTGGCCGATGCCGGTGCCCGGGTTGCGCAGGCGGTCCCAGACCGTGCGCGTCTTCGGGTCGGTAAAGCCGTGGAAGGCGAGCTCGGGCCGGCGCGTGACGAGTTGCACCGACGCGCCGGCCTCGTGCATCAGCGCCGCGATGTCGGTCGCCGACGAGCCGCCGCCGATCACCGCGACCTCCCGCCCCTTGAACCGGTCCATCGCCGGGTGGTGCGAGCTGTGGCTCAGATGTTCTTCGGAGATATGCGACAAATGCTCCGGCATCTTCGCGAAATCGCTGATGCCGATGCCGATCACGACCTTGGCGGCGCTGACGATCTCGCCGTTGTCGAGTTCGACCGTAAAGCGCTCGCCGGAGCGGCTGACCGCGATGACCTGGCGCGGATCGAGATCGGGGACAAAGCGCTTCTGGAACGCTTCGCCATAGGCGATGAAATTCCCCGCCGCGACCGGGATGCCCTCTCCGGCATAGGCGATGCCCTGCTGGCGGCAGTACTCGGCCAGGGTCATCGCGCCGTCGGGGTCGGACAGGTTCGAGGCGAAGCCGTCGGATTTGAGCAGCATCCCCTGGGGCATCCGGCTGCGCCAGTTGTGCATCGGCGTGCCGAAGATGCGGTACTCGACGCCCTGCCGCCGCAGATGCGCCGCGATCGACAACCCATAGGGACCCGCGCCGATGATCGCGATATCGGTCAACCCGCTCATCTTTCCTCCAACCCGCGCCCATCGTGGGGACGATGGGCGCCGACCCTTAAAATCCGGGTAAACGGCGCCCGAACCCGCGGAAAATTGATGGTTATCTCTCGGCGACCGGCGCCGCGGCGCGGTGCTTTTCGTGCCGCCGCGCGACCGTCGCGCAGACCGCGTCGTCAAAGCGCCGGACCATCGTTTCGATACGGAAATCCTCACGCGCCTCCAAGGCGCCTCGCGACAGCCGCGCCTGCCGCTCCGGATCGTCGGCGAAGCGGGCGAGCGTCTCGGCGAAGCGCTCGATCGCGCCGGGTACGATCAGCCCGTTTTTGTCGTGCATGAGGTATTCGATCTCGGCGCCGTGGGCCTCGTTGTCGCGGGTGATGACGGCGCGGCCATGGGCGAAGGCGTGGTTGATCAGGAGGCCGAGCGCGCCGGCGATCGCGACCGCGGCCGAGACACGCAGGCACCGTGCGACCCGCTCGTCGGGCGGCAGGCTGCCGAGGAAATGGATTTCCGGCACATCGGCGGCCATCGCCCGCAACTCCGCCTCGAGCGGCCCGCTGCCGACGACCAGCGCCTCGATCGGCCTGGTCCTGCCGGCATTGGCCTGGCGCACCGCCTCGATCAACAGGTCGACGCGTTTGAACTGCACGAGCCGTCCGATATAGGTGAAGACGGTCGAATCCGGGCGGAGGCCAAGCGCCCGGCGAATCTCGGCGGGGTCCTCCGAGGCGACGCGGTCGCACAACGCGATCTGCTCGCTGACGTC
>DATAUV010000027.1:0-25795 GCA_036268075.1 Allostellaceae bacterium
GGGCCGATGTTCGGCGGGGCGAAATTCCACATCGGGCCGATGGCGCTTTTGCGCGACGAGGAGAGCGGCGTCATGGCCGTGCTCGCGTCAAAACGCATCCAGGCGATCGACCAGGAGCAGTTCCGCCATGTCGGGGTCGAGCCGGCCGAGGTGCCGATCCTCGCGCTCAAATCGACCGTGCATTTCCGCGCCCATTTCCAGCCGATCGCCGAAACGATCCTCGTCGTGCAGTCGCCCGGCGCGCACGTGACCGACCCGGTCGAGCTGGACTACCGGCATCTGCGGCGCGGCATCCGCCTGCGCCCGATGGGGCCGGAGAACCAGTAACGCGTCATTGCGAGGAGCGCAGCGACGCGGCAATCTCGGGCGGAGGAGCCTTCTGCGGATCGAGATTGCCGCGCTGCGCTCGCAATGACGGAGTCGCGCCATGCCCTTCGCACACCCCGAATTCCTCGTCGAGACCGACTGGCTCGCCGCCCATCTCGGCGACCCGAACCTCGTCGTGCTCGACGGCACGGTCCACCTGATCCCCGACCCGAAGATCACCTATACGGTGAAGTCCGGGCGGGAAGACTTTGAAAATGGCCATATCCCCGGCGCGCAATTCGCCGATCTCCAGGCCGATCTCAGCGACAACAGCGGCACCAGGCTCCGCTTCATGCGGCCGAGCGCGGCGGTGTTTGCGGCCTCGATGGGGCGGTTTGGGGTCGGGCCGGACACCAGGGTCGTGCTCTACAGCACCGCCAACCCGCAATGGGCGTCGCGCATCTGGTGGCTCTTGCGCACGTTCGGGTTCGACAACGCGGCGGTGCTCAACGGCGGCTACAAGAAATGGACCGCCGAGGGCCGTGCGGTCGAGACCGGGCCGGGGAAGGCGCGGGCGACGGCGGATTTCGTCGTCAAGGAGGACCGCGGCGACCTGATGGTCGGCAAAGAAGCCGTGCTGGCGGCGATCGGCGATGCCGGCGCCTGCACGATCAACGCGCTGCAGGCGGCCCAGCATGCCGGCGCCGGCGGCAACACCTATGGCCGGCCGGGCCGGATCGCGGGCAGCGTCACCGTGCCGACGGTCGGCCTCGTCGACCCCGCCAGCGGGACTTTCCTGGGAGCCGAGGCGCTGCGCGAGAAATTCGACGCGGTCGGCGCCTTCGACCGGCGGGTGATCACCTATTGCGGCGGCGGCATCGCCGCCAGCGCGACGGCGCTGGCGCTGGTGATGCTCGGGCACCCCGACGTGCGGCTCTACGACGCCTCGATGTCGGAATGGGCGGTCGACGACAGCCTGCCGATGGAGGTGGGGTAAGCCTTTATTTTCCCCGCGCCCGCATTGCGGGAGAGAGCCTGCCCCGGACTTGATCCGGGGGAGGGGCCCGTCGCGTAGCGATGGGAGGGTGAGGGCGGCGCGCAGCGACGTTCGCTCAACCCATCTCGCTGCGCTCGGCCCTCACCCGTCTCGCTGCGCTCGCCACCCTCTCCCGCAATGCGGGCGAGGGGAAAAGAAAGCCTACGCCACGTCGCGGTCGAGTATCTCGATCAGCACGTTTTGCGGGCCGCGGACGAAGGCGATGCGGACGCCGGGGCGGATGGTTTTGGGCTCGACGGTGAATTCGGCGCCTTTTTTCTTCAGCTCGGCGCAGACCGCGTCGATGCCGCTGACGCGCAGCCCGATATGGTCGAGGCCGACAAAGCTGCCGTCGGCTTTCTCCGACAGCGCCGAATCGTCGGGCACCTTGGCGATGAAGTGGTTGACGCCGCCGAGCTTGATGTCGGTGCGCTCGATGCCGTTGGACATCACCGACTTGATCACCTCGGCGCCGAACATCTTCTGGTAGAACTCGGCGGTCGCGTCCGGGTCCGGGCTGCGGAGATGGACGTGGTCGTAGCGGAATTCGGTCATTGGTCGCTCCCCTTTTTGTCTCTGACGGTTTTATATCGCCATGACGAGAGGGAAGGGAGTGGGTGATGCGCTTTGGATTGATGCTGCCGAGCTATTCGTTCTCCGACCTCAGCTACGAAAAGGCCGGGCGGCTGCGCGAGTTTGCGGTGCGGGCCGAGGCGATGGGGTTCGAGACGCTGTGGGTCGCGGAGCATCTGTTGACCGCGCGCGGGCTTTACGGCACCGCGTGGCTGTCGCCGCTGGAGACGCTGGCCTTCGCCGCCGGCGCGACGACGCGGATCAAGGTCGCGACCGGCATCCTGATCCCGCCGATCCGCAACCCGGTGTTCATGGCCAAGGAGATCGCCAGCCTGCACATGCTGTCGGGCGGGCGGTTCGAGCTCGGGGTGGGGGTGGGCTGGGACGCGCGGGAGTTTCAGGTCGCCGGCGTGAAACTCAGCGAGCGCGGCGGGCGGACCGACGAAATCCTCGACATCTTCGCCAGGCTGTGGCGCGGCGAGCCGGTGACGCATCGCGGCCGCTACTACCAGTTCGACGATGTCGCGATCGACCCGCCGCTGCACTCGCCGCCGCCGATCTGGGTCGCCGGCGGGGCCAAGGTGAAGACCGATCTGTCACCGGACCCGGAGACGATCGCGCCGACCGTGTTGGAGCGCATCTGCCGCCGCGCCGACGGCTGGCTCGCCCGCGCCGCGGGGTCTAACGCGAGCGTCATCGCCGACTGGGCGCAGATCACGCGGCGGCTCGACGAGATCGGGCGCGACCGCAAGAGCCTCGTCTTCGGGCATCTGAATTTCGCCCATGTCGTGCCGACCGACAGCGAGGCCGCGGCATTAAAAATCCAGCGGCCTCTTTACGAAAGGATCATGGGTACGCACCGCTCGTTCGAGCATCTGCGCATTTGTTATTTAACCGGCACCGCCGCGCAGATGCGCGACCGCATCGCCGAGCTGGCGGCGGCGGGGCTCGAATATCTTGTCTTGTCGCCGCTCGATTACGATCTCGAACAGCTAAATCTTTGGGAAGAAACGCTACTCCGCCACTTTCGGGCGGTGTAGCGGAAGCTGCCTACTCCGCCGCCATCGTCGATTTTTGCGCCGCCTTGTGAACGGCCCGGTGGTCCATGTCGACAAACGGCGCGACAAAAAAACGATAAAACCACGACCGCCGGCGAGGCTGCTCACGTCCCCAGACGGGGTGATTTTCGACGACGAGCGCAGAAAGTTCAGCGGATGAACGAGGCATAGTCGTGCGGTCCCAACCAATGTACGGATGTATCGTACAGGAGTCGGGCCCGGCGGCGCGTTACAGTGTGTTTCAAATCGGCTCGACTTGTCGCCGGCCGCGCAGAGTTATTTCGCCGCGAACCTTTGCGGCGGCGCCTGGGTGACGGGGGCCGCGGTGGCGAGGATTTCCGCGGGGTGGCGCGAGCGCGGCGGATAGATGCGCTCGGTGTTGATGATCCGCTTGGTCTGTTTCGCCGCGTCGCCCTTGGCCTGGACCTGGCGGTCCCAGCCCTGGCAATAGACCGCGCCCCAGGCGCCGAGGTCGAGGCAGGTGACGTAATAGCCGATCTCCAAGGGGATCGGCGCGGCGCCGACGAGGTCGCAGACGACATTATGCCCGGCGATGCGGCCCATCGGGCGGGCGTGCTGGCACGACATCACCGAGGCGTGCGTCGCGTCGAGCGGCACGGTGGCGATGTCGCCGGCGGCGTAGATGTCCGCGAACCCCTCGGCCTTCATGAAACGGTCGACCGGGATGCGGCCGAATTGGTCACGCGGGCCGGGCAGGGCCGCGGCGAGCGGGTGGGCCTTGAGCCCGCCGCACCAGATTATCGTGTCGGCCTCGATCCGCTCGCCCGAGGCGAGGACCGCGCCGTGCGCGTCGACCGAAGCGACCGACACACCCGGCCGGCTTTCGACCCGCAGCGCGGCGAGCGCTTCGTCGATGACTTCGCAGGCGCCGGGTCCCATGCCCTCGCCGATCCGGGACGAGCGGTCGGCGACGATGACCCGACTCGCTGCGTCGCCGGCGATCTCGCGCATGCGGGTGCCGAGCTCGGCGGCCGCCTCGACGCCCGTCAAGCCGCCGCCGATCACCACGGCCGTGTACCGTCCCGGTGTCTCGGACCGGGTGGGCAGGGCGGCGAGATGGTCGGCGAGGCGGGTCGCCGCCTCGTAGGTGTCGACGTCGAAGCCATGCTCGGCGAGCCCCGGGACCGGCGCGCGCACCAGCTCGCTGCCGAGCGCCAGCACCAGCCGGTCGTAGCCGAGCGGCGCGCGGCCGGCGAGGGCGATCTCATGCCGCGCGGCGTCGATGCCGGTGACGCCGCCGACGACCAGCTCGGCCCCGATCGGGTCGAGCACGTCGGCGAGCGGCACGCGCACATCGCTGAGGTCCGTTTCGTAGTTGCGCACGCGGATCGCGTGGTAGCCGTCGCGGTTGACCAGCGTGACGGCGATATCGCTGTGCGGGACGCTCAGCTCGGCGAGCTTCCGCGCCGCCCCGACCGCCGCGATCAACCCGGCGAACCCGCCGCCCAGCACCACGATCCGTTTCACTCCGCGCCTCCTGACCGCTTCATTTTGCCGATACCTCTACGCCTGCTTCCGGAGGGGCGTCAAAGCCCAGCGTAGCCATCGCGATCCGCCGGTGTGTCCCATTCGTCGAATATGGCAAAGGGATCGATAGATGCGGCGGCGACGGCTGCGCTCAACAGCACGCGCTCGCCCTCGATCCGGTAGACGATTTGATCGCCCGGCTGAAGTCGGAGGGCCCTCCGCACGGGTGCCGGGATCGTCGTCCGGGCTCGGGTCGTCAACCTGCTGGTAATCATGACCTTCATCCAGAAACAGGTATCGAGCTTACTCCTTAGGATAGTCTCTCCGCACGCGCTTGTCCTGTCGCGGGATGGTTTCGTGGGTGCCCGGATCAAAGCCGTGCAACGTGGCTTTAAGGGTCGCCTTATCGTCCGAAACCGCACTACTCTCGCCCTCATGGACGAGCGGAAACGGCGATGAAGATCAAATCGGTCAAGGCTTCGTGGGTGCATATCCCGATCCCGGCGGAGCGGCAGCACACCAGCGATTTCGGCAAGACGCTGTGGTTCGACGGCACGATTGTCCGCATCGAGACGGAGTGCGGCATCACCGGCTGGGGCGAGGCGAAGTCGCAAGTCGGCGGGATGGCGCAGAACCAGGCGCTGACGACCCTCATCAACGAAGAGTTCGGGCCGCTCATAACCGGCGAGGACCCGCGCGACATCACGCGCCTGTGGGAGCTGATGTATAGCGGCACGCGCGGGCATTACGCGGTGCGCGAGGGGCGGGTGTTTCCGGTGCTGGGGCGGCGTGGGATCACGATCTCGGCGATCAGCGGCGTCGATTGCGCGCTGTGGGACATCTTCGGCAAATCGCTGGGGCAGCCGGTGTGGCGGCTTCTCGGAGGCAGGCGCAGCGCGACGATGACGGCCTATGCCTCGGGCGGCTGGGCCGGGGCGGACAAGATCGGCGACGAGCTTTTGGGCTATGTCGAGCGCGGCGGGTTTGGCGCGGTCAAGATGCGGGTCGGCATCATCGACGGCGAGCCGCGCCACTCGGCCCGGCGCGTGCATGCGGCGCGCGCGGCGCTGGGGCCGGATATCGGGCTCATGTGCGACGCGCACGGGACCTTGTCGGTGGCCGAAGCGAAGCGGTTCTGCCGCCTCGTCGAGGATTGCGGCCTCATGTGGTTCGAGGAGCCGGTGACGGCCGACGACAAATCGGGGTGCGCCGAGGTGCGGCGGGCGACCGACATCCCGATCTCGGCCGGCGAGAGCGAGTTCACCCGCCACGATTTCCGCGACCTCGCGGTGTTGGGCGCGGTCGACATCATGCAGCCGGATTTGGCGATCTGCGGCGGGATCACCGAGGCGATGCGCATCTCGGCGATCGCCAGCGCGTTCAATCTGAAGCTCGCGCCGCATCTGTGGGCCGGGGCGCCGGCCTTTGCCGCCGGGCTCGCGGTCGCGGCGGCGTCGCCGGCCGGGTTCATCGTCGAATATTCGCTCGGCGCCAACCCGCTGTTGCACGACCTGGTCGAGGAGAGCTTTCCGGTGAAAAGCGGATTGATCGAGGTGCCGGAACGGCCAGGGCTCGGCATCACCGTGCGCGAGGATTTCCTTGCCAAGCATTCGGTGGCGTCGTGAAGGCGCTGTTTCTCGGCCGGGTGGCGGCCGACACCTTTGCCGGCATCAAGGACGAATTGCCGCCCGAGCTTGTCACCGAGGTCATCGACGACCCGATCGAGAAAAGCCGCATCGAGGGCGATTTCGACATCCTCGTCAGCAACCACTGGCGTGCGGAATATCCGGCCGCGCCGGGGATGAAACTGGTGCAGTCGGTCGCGACCGGCACCGAGTTGTTCGACCTCGCGGCGACGCCGAAAGGGGTCGTGGTGTGCAACTCGTTCGGCCACGAGACCGCGATCGCCGAATACATCGTCATGACGTGGCTCGCGCTCAATCACCGGCTGTTCGAGATCTCCGGCGAATTCCGCGAGGGCGGGTCGTGGCGGTCGAGCTGGGTGCAGAGCGGCGCTCCGCATGGCGAGGTGCGCGGGTCGACGCTCGGCATTGTCGGGTACGGACGCGTCGGGCGCGAGGTGGTGCAGCGGGCGATCGGTTTCGGTTGCCGCATCCTCGCCGCGAACCGCACCCCGCGCGACGCGGAGCCGGGGGTCGAGCGCGTCTATCCGCTCGGCGAATTGGACCGGATGCTGCCGGAATGCGACACGGTCGCGCTGTGCACCGCGCTCGGGCCGGAGACGACGGGGCTCATCACCGCGCACCGCCTCAGTCTGATGAAGCCGACCGCGTTCCTCATCAACATCGCGCGCGGGCAGGTGGTCGAGGAAGACGCGGTGTGGGCGGCCCTCCGCGACCGCAAGATCGGCGGCGCGGCGCTCGACGTGTGGTGGCAATACCCGACCGGCGACGACCCGACCCGCCGCGGCTCGCGCCATCCATTCCACGAGCTGCCGAACGTCATCGTCACCCCGCATAATTCCGGCTGGACCGCCGGGATGGTGCGGCGCCGCTGGGACGAGATCGCCGACAACCTCCGCCGCTTCACCCGCGGGGAGCCGGTGATCAACCTGGTGACGATGAGTTGAGGGAAATAGTGGACCGCGGGCGTCCCGCCCGCATCCTTCGGTCAAGAGCGGGCGGGACGCCCGCGGTCCAAGTAATGTGAGGAGCACATGAAGACGGTCTTCCTGGGAAGTTTCGGCGCGCGGCCGGGGGTGTGGGAGGCGATCGTCGCCAAGACCACCGAGAAGCTCGACCATTCGGTGCTGTTCGACCTCGACGACACACAGCGCCTGATCCCGGCGCTGGCCGAGGCGGAAATCGTCGTCAGCCACATCTGGAGAAAGGATTTCCCGCCGGCGCCGCGGGTCAAATTGTTGCAATCGGTGGCGGCGGGCATCGATTTGATCGACGTGCCGTCGCTGCCCTCCGGCGTCACGATCTGCAGCGTCGCCGGGCATGAGCAGGCGATCGCCGAATACGTGCTGATGACGATGCTCGCCTGGCAGCACCGGCTCCTCGACATCACCTCGGCGTTTCGCGGCGGGGTCTGGTCGACCGGCGGCGGGGCCGGCGGCGGTCCGACGCATGGCGAGATCATGGGCAAGACGGTCGGGATCGTCGGCTACGGCAAGATCGGGCGCGAAGTCGCCAAGCGCGCGGTCGGGTTCGGCTGCAATGTGATCGGCGCCAACCGGAGTCCCGTCGCCGACCCGGGCGACGCGTCGAAAATCTACCCGCTCGCCGAGCTCGACCGCATGCTGCCGCTATGCGACATCGTCGTCGTCGCGGCGGGGCTTGGGGCGGAGACGGCGCGGCTGATCGATGCGGGCCGGTTCGCGGTGATGAAGCCGACCGCGTTCCTGATCAATATCGGCCGCGCCGGCATCCTCGACGAGGACGCGCTTTTTGCCGCGCTCAAGGACGGCAAGATCGGCGGCGCCGCGATTGATGTCTGGTGGCAATACCCGACGGCGGACGAACCCAACCGGCGGGGCTCGCGCCTGCCGTTCCACGAATTGCCCAATTTGATCATGACGCCGCATTGTTCGAGCGCGACCGACGGCGCCCGCAACCGCCGCTTCAACACCGTAGCCGGCAACATCGACCGCTATGTGCGGGGGGAAGCCCTGGCGAACGTGGTGCTCAAGACCTGAGGCCGGGCCTCTCCCAGCTCGTCGCCCCGGCGAAGGCGGCGGTCCACGGTTCGGGCGGGCGAGCTTGTGGTACGGTGGGCCCCGGCCTTCGCCGGGGTGACGATTGTTTGGTTTGAGGGCTGTACTCCGGGAAGGTGTTCGCCGATCTCGGCGCGACCGTCGAACGGGCGGCGCTGGCGGCGCGGCTTGGTGCGATCTCGGGCACGCCGGATGCGGCAGTGAAGGCCAAGATCCTGCCGGCGAGTTGAGCGCAACTGGACCGCGGGCGTCCCGCCCGCATCTTTCGGTAAAGTGCGGGCGGTAAAGTGCGGGCGGTAAAGTGCGGGCGGGACGCCCGCGGTCCAAAAGGGGACGCACGATCGACATGCAGCTAAAAGTGGCTTTCCTCATCGTCGCCGCGCTCCTGCTCGCCCTCTTGCTGCCCGTGGCGGCCCGGGCCGAGTTGCCGAAGCCGTGGGTGGAGCTGGGCGTCGATGGGTCGCTGTCGGTGCGGCAAATCGTGGCGAAGGGCGCGGCGTGCGCGTCGGTCGAGGCCGACGGCAAGGCCGTGGCGATGACCAGGCGCGGGCGGGCGGACGAGGCGTTTCCGGTCGATGTGTGCGAGGCCTCGGCGCCGGGGACGGTCGCGAAGTTGAGCCTCGGCGGCAAGGCGCTGCCGGTCGTGCCGGCGGCGATCAAGCGGATCGTCGTGTTCGGCGACACCGGATGCCGCATCGAGGGCAAATCGGCGCAATCGTGCAACGACCCGAAGGAGTGGCCCTACGCGACCGTGGCCGCGCGCGCGGCGGCGCGCAAGCCCGACCTCGTCATCCATGTCGGCGACTATTACTACCGCGAGACCGCCTGCCCGGCCGCACAGGCGGGGTGCGCCAACAGCCCGCACGGCGACAATTTCCCGGTGTGGCAGGCCGAGTTCTTCGACCCCGCCGCGCCGCTCCTCGATGCCGCGCCGTGGCTGATGGTGCGCGGCAACCATGAGCTTTGCCGGCGCGGCGGCCGGGGCTGGTTCCGGCTGCTGGAGCCGCGGCCAACCCCGGATGGCTGCGCCGACACCACCGCGCCCTACCGGATCGCCCCGGGCGGGCTCAGCCTCGCTGTGTTCGACAGCGCCGATTCGGATGATTTCAAGACCGACCCGGCCAAGGTCTCGGTCTTCGCGGCCGAGATGGCGGAGCTGCTGGCCGGGGCGCCGGCGCATAGCTGGCTTGTGACCCATCGCCCGGTCTGGGCGCTGGCGCAGGGCAATCTGCCGGGCGTGCCAATGAACCTGACCAACCAGGCGGCGATCAAGGGGCATGTACCGGAGACGCTGGACATGGTCGTGTCGGGGCATCTGCACGATTTCACCAGCTACGATTTCGGCGGCGGCCATCCGTCGCAGCTTATCGCCGGCACCGGCGGCGACACGCTGTTGCCGGCGGCCGCGGCGCCGCTGGTCGGGGCCGAGATCGACGGGGTCAAGGTGCAGAAGGGCATGATCCTCGCCAAGTTCGGCTATTTCGTCATGGACCGTGCCGGCGACGGCTGGACCGGCACGTTTTACAGCCCCGACGATTCGGTGCTCGTAACCTGCCGGATCGCGGGGAGGGCGCTGGATTGCCGCTGAACCCGCGCAAGGCTTGACCGCGCGCCGTCGTGACGGTACGTGACCGAGCGGCATCAGGGCCGCAGTGTCACCGGCGAGAACGCCAGGGCACATTTCTGGAGACGCCGGGAGGGCGCCTATGACCATCGGGAGCGACAGCGCTGCGTTAGGCGGGTTTCGCGCGATCACACGCTATCAATGGCTCGTCTTTATCGTCGTCTGGGCCGGGTGGACACTCGACGCGGCGGATTTCGGGCTCTATTCGCTGGTGCTGCGGCCGGCGCTGACCCAGCTTTTGGGCTTTTCCGGCACGCTCGACCCGGCGCAGCTCGCGCGGCTCGGCAAGGTTGGCGGGTTGCTCGCGATGTCGGGGCTTTTGGGCTGGGCGGCCGGGGGCTTCATCTTCGGGATCATCGCCGATTATATCGGCCGCGTCCGCGCGCTGATGTTCAGCATCATCATCTTCAGCGTGTTCACCGCGCTGCAGGGCGTGTCGCACAGCATCTGGGATTTCGGCGCCTATCGCTTCCTCGCCGGGATCGGCACCGGGGCCGAGCTTATGGTCGGCATCCCGCTTTTGGCGGAGACGCTGGGCGAAACGCACCGTGCGAAAATCGCCGGGGTGATGATGACCGGCGGCGCATTCGGCACCTTCCTCGGCGCCTGGGCCTACAGCATCATCGGCGGGTTCGGCTGGCGCGCGGTGTTCTTTATCGGCGTCCTGCCGGCGATCCTGCTAGCGGTCATGCGCGGGCGGATGAGCGAGCCCGACCATTTCGCCTCGGTGCAGCAGCGCCGTCAGGCGATCAGCGCCGGCCGCAAGGTGGGCGCTGATGACGGCGCGTTCATGCGCGTGGTGCCGCTCCAACTCTTCACCCCGGCTAACCGCTTCAACACGCTGGTCGGGCTGATGTTCGGGCTGGGCTCGCTGCTGGCGATCTGGACCACCAATATCTGGCTGCCGACGATCCTGTCGCTGATGGTGCAAAAAGGCGGCATCAGCGGCGCCGACGCGGTGCCGTTCGTCAGCCACGGCATCATGGTATGGAGTTTTGGCGGGATCCTCGGCTATGCGGCGTTTGGCTGGATCGCCGATTGGGTCGGCCGCCGCCTGGCGATCGCGTTCTACAGCCTCGGGACGGTCGCCTTCGCGCTGATTCTCTATCTGGGCCTGCCGGCCTACGAGCCGTGGTACCCGGTGGTGCTGCCGGTTTTCGGGTTCTTCGTGTTCGGCGTCTTCTCCGGCCACGCCGTGTATTTTCCCGAATTGTTTCCGACCCACATCCGCTCGACCGGCGTCGCGTTTTGCAACGGCACCGGCCGGATCATCACCAGCTTCGGGCCCCTGGTGGCCGGATTGCTGGTCGGGGCGTTCGGCGGCAGCTTTAACAACGTGACCGCGTTCATGAGTTGTTTTGCGCTCCTGAGCGTGATCGCGATGGTCATCGGACGCGAGACGCGGCACGACGAACTGCCTCGCTGAGCAATAGGTTCCGGCCTCCCGGCCTTGCAAATCGAGGTAAAGAGGCCCACTCTGCCGGACGGGGATACGGCCCGTCCGGCAGAGTAAGGGACGACGGCAAGCGCCGTCGGGACCCGCCGGCTCCGGCCGCATCCATCAGATCGGCAATAATTGTTGGTGAAATTGGATATCGTATTCGGTCGAGACTCATCGCCCGCGCGTCGGCGCGGCTTCCTTTTGACGGCGGCGACTGTCCTGGTGACG
Source organism: Allostellaceae bacterium (assembly GCA_036268075.1). GTDB lineage: Bacteria > Pseudomonadota > Alphaproteobacteria > ATCC43930 > CGMCC-115725 > DATARH01. The sequence continues at coordinate 11,434 of DATAUV010000027.1, forward strand.
GCCAGCCTGGTGATGGCCGGGTTGGCGGCGCTGCCCGCACCAGCGGCGGCTCAGGCGAGCCGCAACATGGTATACAAGGTCACCCACTCGACCTATGGCGATATCGGCACCTACGCCAATCTGGTCCAGACCAGCGGCGATACGACGACGGTGACGACGACGGTGCATCTGGCGGTCAAGGTGCTGGGCGTCACCATGCACCGCGAGGACGACCAGCGCACCGAGGAATGGAAGAACAACCGCCTCGTCGCGTTCCACGGCGTGACCGACAAGAACGGCAGCACCATCGTCGTCAACGGCCGCGCCCGTGATAACGAGTTCGTCATCACCACGCCGTCCGGCACCTACGCCGCGCCCGCCTCGGTGCATCCCGCGAATCCGTGGTCGGCCGCCAGCCTGCAATCGACCACGATGATGCAGGTCGATACCGGCAAGGTCGATCCCGTCAAGGTGGTGGGGGGCGGAGAGACCACGGTCGACATCAACGGCGCCCAGATCGCGGCGCGCGAGTACGAGATAGACGGCGGCCGCCGGTCGCGCGTCTGGATCGACCGCCAGGGCGTGCCGGTGAAGTTCACGGTCGACGATGATAGCGGCCAGGTCTCGTTCACGCTGCAGCATTAGAGCAAAATCCGATCCTATTGAATCGGCTGTTGCTCTTTAACTATTTGAAATGGAGCATGTTCTTGTCGGAAAAGTGGGACCACTTTTCCGGAACATGCTCCAGGCACCGGAAGCCCCGCGCGGTGAGCATCGGGCCCGCTGGGCGTCAACCTTTTAGGAATCGCGCAGAGGTGATAGATATTACGGCCGGGACAGGCCGCGGTATCGTGAAGGAGTCATTGCTGTGGGTGTGAGGTTACCCCTCCCCTCGGCACAGCAGCATTGGACGGTCGACGCGATCGACTGGGACGCTATCCGGGCAACCCCGGCGCGCGAGCTCGACTCGCTATTTTACCTGGTGGCGGCCGCGTCGTTTATGGAAATTACCACCGATCGGTACACCAGGAACCTGATCGACAAGTTTTCCGACGACGGCGAGATCACCTCATGGCTGGCGGATCATTGGCTGCCCGAGGAGCTTCAGCACGGTGAGGCGCTGCGCCGCTATGTGCAGACCGCTTGGCCCGAATTCGACTGGGACGGGGTCTACGAGCGGTTTATGGCCGAGTTCGAGCCCTATTGCGCCGGCGAGCGGCTGGAGCCGACGCGGAGCCGCGAGATGGCCTCGCGCTGCGTCGTCGAGATGGGCACGGCGAGCTTCTATACGACGCTGAGCCGGATCAGTGCCGACCCGGTCCTCGCCGACCTCGCGCAGAAGATCGCCAACGACGAAATCCGCCACTACAAGCATTTCTTCCGCTATTTCCGCCGCTATCAGGGACAGGAGCGGACGGGGCGCGGCAACATCGCGCTCGCGCTGTGGAACCGGCTGCGGATGATCGACGGCGAAGACAACGTCATCGCGATCAAGCACCTCTTCGAGGCGCGCAACCCCGGTCAGCGCTTCAGCCGCGCGACCTACAAACAGATCCGCCGCGGCCCGCGCGAGGCGATCCGCCGGCATTTCCCGCACCGCATGTGCATCGGAATGCTGCTGCGCCCCCTCCGCCTCGGCCCCCGCGCTCACCAGATCGTCACCCCCCTCGCAGAAGCCTTCTCCCGCCGCATCGTGCCGTAAGGGCACCTGCGGGAGGTCCCCAAAAACCGTCATCCCGGCGAAGGCCGGGACCCACCCCTCCATTTCTCGTGCGGCGGATAAATAGGTCCGGCCTTCGCCGGGATGACACCTTTTGGGTTTCGACTCTCTATCGAAAAAATTTCTGCCTCGGGGATACAAAACGCTACGGCACCGTATACATATCTGAGTGGCCAATGTGAGCCACGTCAGCATGGAGAGGAGGGTCGGATGTCCCTCAAAACGAATAAATGGTTCCGGCGGATTGGTTTTGCGGCGATCGCGGCGACCGTGTTGGGCGCGGCTACGATCCCGACCGCGCCGGCGCAGGCCCGTACCTGGGTGTCGATCGGAGGCATCCACTTCGGGATCGGCGGTCACCGCCATCACGGTTACTGGCGTAACGGCGGCTGGTACCACAACAATTATGGGGGCTGGCGCCGCGTCTACTAAGCCCTTGCCGGGTTGACGAAATGCCCCCGGTTCGCCGGGGGTTTTCGTTTCTGGAATCGTTTTCCGGGAATGAAAACGCTCCCGTACCGTTCTAATTTATAAGCGCGCCTGAAACGGCCGCGCATGACAGGAAAGGAGGACGGCCATGATCCGTCTGACGCAAAATCGCTGGTTCCGCCGGGTTGCCCTTGGCACCGTGGCTGCGATCGGTCTCGGCTCCGCGATGCTCCCGAGCACTCCGGCCAAGGCTGGCGTCGTGATCGGCTTCGGCGCTCCGGGTTATGTGGCGCCGTATGCCTACGGCCCCTATGCCTACGGCCCGTACGCCTCCGGCTATGACTACCCGTATTACGGCTACCCGACGGGTGGCGTGTATTTCGGGTTTGGCGGCGGCCACTATCACCACCATTGGCGCTAGCGGCTTACCGACGCACACGCATATTGATTGGAGACCCCCCGGGCTCGTCCCGGGGGTTTTCGTGTGCCCTCACCACGGACAAGGCTGAGCCGCGCTGCACCAGCGCGAGAGCGTCACGGTCAGCGGGAGGTAATAGATCGGCACCGTCATCGACAGCGGCATCAGCCGGGCGTCGTCGGTCAGCGTCAGCGTGGCCGGGCGGGGTGCGTCGTCGGGGTCGCCGTCCTCGCTGCTCTCGCCCTTGAACCCGGCGATCGCCCGCAAGGTGAGCGCGAGGACGAGCGTGCCGTTTTCGTGCCTCGGCGGGTCGGCGGCGATTGCGTCGAAGCGGCGCGCGCCGTCGTAGACCGGGATCGTAAAGCCGGCGCCGGGATGCTCGCGAAGCTGCTGGCGGATCGCGGCGAGCGCGCCGAGCGGATCGACGACGTTGCGCCGAAACTCGGCGGCGAGCGCCGGCTTGCGGCTGGTGTCGTCCGGGGTGCGCTCGGCGATGGTGGCGCCGCCGGCGGCGATGAAGCGCATGCCGAGGACCCGGTTCTTGCGCTTGCGCAAATCGTAATGCGCATCGAACGAGGCCGCCGCCGGCAAATGTCCGGCGACGACCCGTCCGACGCCCGCGGCGGTGCCGTGAAACTTGGAGACCCAGCGGGCAAGGCCGAGCGTGCGGATTTCCATCTCGTTGCGGTACCCGTCCGCGCCCTCATGCACCGTCAGCCGCAGATCGGCGGCCGGCATCCCGGCCCAATCGGCCTGATACAGGGCGACGAGGTCTTCGGCGCGCGCGGGGGCGGCGAGAAGAAGCAGCAGCAGTAGCGGTATGAAGAGGACGCGCGTCGGCACTTGTACCCCCACCTCCCATCGCTCCGCGACAGGCCCACCCTCTCCCGCAAGCGGGCGAGGGTGGATCGCGAAGCGAGACGGGTGAGGGCCGCGCGAAGTGCTCCGCCTATTGCAGCCGCGAAATCCCCATCGCGGCGCCGAAGCGGTTGGCGCAGTCGAGGGGGTTGCCGTATTTGCGGTGAACGGCGGTGTGGTGGGCGCAGGCGACGAGCAGGCGGTCGCGGTCCCAGCCCTGGCTCTTGCCGTAATCCTCGATCAGGACCTGGCCGATCTCCTGGTTGTGCGGGTCGTTTCCCATCCGCGCCGACAGCAGCGCGAGGTGCTGGATCAGCGGACCGCGATCGGTGAAACGCTCGAGATAGGCCTGCGTCCAGTTGCGGCTGTCCGCGCCGTTGAGCGCGATCGCCGCGGCGTCGAGGTTGGCGAGGATTTCGTCCTGCGACAGCTTGTCGGCCCCGCTCGGCGCCTTGACAGTGATGCGCTCGGCGTCGCCGATACCCTGCTGGTGCCCGGCGGCGCGGTTGAGGTACGAGGCGCCGGTGTAAAGCAGCTTTATCTGCTGCTTGTGCTCGAAATTGTCGAAGTACCAGCCCATCGTGTTGAGGTATTCGAAGCAGTGCTGGGGCAGCGAGAAATTGTTGACCCCCTGCGTCTCCATGATGACCTGGGCGTCGGCGATCTGCATCGCGTCGAGGATGCGGCGCGGGCTCTTTCCGGCTTCGAGGAGGCGGGTCAGGACGTGGACCCAATTCGGCTCGGGCTCGCGGATGAGGGCGTTCTCCAGCTCGCGCGCCTCTTCCTGCGACAAATTCGCCTTGTTGTTGGCGAGGATGTCGAGCTCGGTCTGCGACGCGCCGCCATAGGGGATCGCCGAGACCGTCGCCTTTTCGAGGAAGATTTTGACCGCGTTGCAGGCCATCTCGTAGGTCGAGTACCAGCGCGGGCCGACCGCGATGTCGAGCGCGCCGGCATAGATCACGTCATGCGCGTCGTCCCAGCCGAGATAATTGCCGAGCTCCACCGTGGCGCGGGCGCGAAACGCCTTGTGGCCGGTCGTGTACGAGCGGTTGTAGAGGGCGCGGTCCTGCACGTCGATGAGGCCGGCATGGCAAAGCTGCGCCAGCACCTCCTTGCGCTCGGCCGGGTTCTGGATGAGGCCGAGGAACACGCGGTAGGCCTCGACGACATTGCCGCGATGCACCAGCGTCATCCAATGGTCGAGCCGCTCCTGCAAGGGGCCGCTCAATACCTCGGGCTCCTGGTCCTGCCACACCACCGCGGGCATCGGCGGCGGTCCCGGCGGCATCGACCAGCCGGGGGCGCGGGCGTAATGGCCGGGGGCCTTGAGGATCTTCTGGTTCCAGATGTCGAGTCCGGTCGGGATGTACCAGACGGTCTGGGCATAGGGCAGCGCGGCGCAATCGGCCGGCATCAGCTTCGTCAGGTTGATCGCGGCGCGGGCCGAGAGGAGGCAATGGTCGTTGTTGACGAAGTTGACGTAACCGTCGTCGATCCGCTCGTGATACGGCACGTGGGTATAGGGCGCGTGGATGCGCACGCCCTCGGCGACGATCTCCTTCAGCGGCCGGTTTTGCCGCACGAGATCGTAATAGACGTCGCTCGCGCCCTTCTGGTCGCGCGCCAGGATCCGCTCTTCGAGCGCGGCGTAAAGCTGCTGCGGCTTCGCGCTGTTGCTGAGCGCCACCTGTACGTCGTCGGGCATCCCGTGCTCCCTCGTTTATCGCGCCTATGCCATTTCAGCATGCGCCGAAATACCGCCCGCAGCAACGCCGGCCGGCGCCCTCGCGGGGGGCAATGCGCCTGACGCATGGCGGCGGGCACGATACCCGCACAGCCGCCCTAGAACCGTCAGGGACCGGCGGTCGGGCCCGGAGTCGGTGCGGCGGGCGTCTTCCGCCGGAGGGCGTGCGATGGGGAAGCGTAAGGGTTTGACGGCGGCGGTGGGCGGGCTGGCATTGCTGGCCGCTGGGCTGGCCGCTGGGCTGGCGGCGGCGCCGGTCGCGCAGGCGCGGGGGTTTTTCGGGGTCGGTTTCGGCATTCCGGTCTATGCGCCACGGGTCTATTACGCGCCGCCGCCGGTCTATTACGGCCCGCCCGTGATGTACGAACGGCGGGTGTATTATCGCCGCTGGGTGCGTCACGTGCACCACGTCGTCCACCGCTCGTGCCCCTGCGCCTGCAACTGACCGGGGCGCCGGTCTATCGCCGCGTCTGAAAGCTGTAATCGCAGCTCGGCGAGGTGATCGCGGCGCGGACCTCTTCGTGCCGGATGCGGCCGGTCATCTGCACGAGCCCGGTCTTGAGCTGTGCCATCGCGGTAAAGTTTCCGGTGTGGTCGACCGTCCCGATCAGCGTCGTGTCGAAGCGCGGGGCGTAGGAGAACCGGACCGTGCCGCCGGACACCGTCATCGGGTATTGCGCCCCCGCCGGCGGCTCGGTGCAATCGCCCCGTCCGATCGCCTTGGTGAGGACGAGCGTGCCCAGATAATGCCCGTCATAGCGCGGCGACCCCTGCGCGAGGGCAGCCCCCGTCGCCCCCGCGGCGCAGAGGAGCCCCAGCCCCAGCCCCAGCTCCAGCCAGCGCGTGACGCCGCTCACGTCGCCGGCCCGTCGGCGTAAAGCCGGAGGTCGGCAACGAGGCCCTCGTCGCGCTCGATGCCGTAATCCTCGTGGCCGCGATCGTTCTTTTCCTTGATCAGCAGGCGGGCCTTGTCGCCGGTCTCGAAGACCCGCAGCGTGCGTCCCTCGACCGCGATCTCGGCGAGCTTGGCGGCGAGCGGGGCGGGCGGGGTGCGATCGCTGGCGTCGATCAGCTCGACGAGGCCTTCTCTGGTGATGTGGGCGTCGGCGAGGCGTTTTCTGTAGGCGGCGAGGGCGGCGGCCTGGGCGGTCTTTTCGGTGTTGCGGGCCTGGGCGCGCTCGGTGGCCTTTTTCTGGTACTCCTCGAATTGCGGCTTGAGGCGCTGGAGAAAAATCGGGGTCGGGACGTCGCGGGTGTCGATCCAGGTCTTGGCGCGCGGATAGGTTTCGACGAGGAACTGGCGCACCCCGGCGCTCTTGATCTGGACAAACCGCTCGGCGCGGATCTGGCTGCCCCAGCGCTTTTCCTCGGGCGTGCCGGTCAGCTCCGGCCACTTGTCGTCGGCCGCGGCGGCGGCGGCGGGCGCGATGGGAACACCGCCGCCGCCGAGCGCCCGAAGGCGCGCGAACTGCTTGCGGTACTCGTCCTCCCACTCCTCGCTGTCCTCGCTCGCCGACACCCCGTTCCGGTCGTAGAGCGTCCGGGCCGTCGCTTCGATCGCGGCCTCGCGCAGCGCATTCAGGTCCATACAGCCTCCTTGGCGGGCGGAACGGGTAGTAAAGCGCCGGTTGCGGTAGAGGGGAAGGGCGATGCGGTTGAGCGGCCGGCTCATACGTGGAGTGATTGCATTGATAGCGACGATTGCCGGAGCGGGTGGTGGCACAGTTGGTGGTTCGCAATCTCGATGACGGGCTGGTCGCCCGGCTCAAGCGGCAGGCCGCCGAGCACGGCCGCTCGGCCGAGGCCGAGCATCGGGAGATTTTGCGCCTCGCTCTCGCCGAGGAACCGCGCCGGTCGTTCAAGGAGCTGGCCGCGCGGGTGCGGGCGATGACCGAGGGCCGGACAAAAGCGCGACGGTGTAGGCCGGGTCGTGATAAATTCACGACGGAAGGATCGCGCTTGCCAAGTACGCTGGACAGCGCCGAGACAATTGTCGCCAGGTTGCGCGCGCAAGCGGATGAATTGCGCCGCGCGGGCATTCGGCACCTGTCGCTGTTCGGCTCAGCGGCGCGCGGTGAGGCAGGGCCGGAAAGCGATATCGACCTCGCGGCCGAGCTTGATCCCGAAGCGCATATCGGGCTCATCAGGCTCGCCGGGATCGAGAACCGGCTTGGGCAGATCCTTGGGCGGAAAGTCGATCTTCTTCCCGAGCCTGTGATCAAGCCGCGGCTGCGGGCGAACATCGACCGGGATCGCCGCCGTGTCTTTTGAGCACGATGCCGAGGAGTGCCTGACCGACATCCTCGACAATACCGCTCGGATCGAAAGCTACATCGCCGGCCTCGACCGCGAAGGTGAAGTCGTAGGAAGAGGCTGCGCTACCCGAAAGCCGGCGCCACCTCGGCCATGAAGCGGGCCATTTCGTCCTTTACCTGCGCGTGCGGCTTGAGGCCGACATTGACGTAGAGGATCACTTCGGCGATGCCGGCGGCCTCGACCTTTTTCAGGCTGTCGACGATGCGCGCCGGGGTGCCGAGCAGGACCGAATTGTCGCTCAGATCCTGCGGCCGCACCTTGTGCAGGCGGTCGACGATCTCGAGGAAATAGCGGTAGCTCGGCGGCGCGGTGGCGAGGTCGCTTGGGAAAGCGGCGATCGCGCATTCCTTGTAATAGCGGATCTGGCGGGCGCGGGCGGCGTCTTCCTCGGCCGGGGTGTCGGCAAAATGCAGGAAATAGCTGCACATGAGCCGCCCGGGCGGGTTGCAGTGGCGGGCCGAGGCCTCGTCGAACAAGTCGCGCACCTGCCTGAGCCCGCCAAAGGTCATCGCCGCCGCGAACGGCGCGACGATCAGGTTGCAGCCGAGCCGCGCGGCCAGCTCGATCGACGGCTTCGAGAACGACGCGACATAGCTCGGGATCGGCCGCTGCACCGGCTGCGGGGTGATCGAGATGTCGTCGAAATGGTAGTGGCGGCCGTGATGGGTCAGCGGCGCGTCGCTCGCCCACAGGCGGCGGACGATCTCCATCCCTTCTTCGAAGATCGATTGATTATCCTCAAATTCCGCGCCGAGCGGCCCGTATTCCCGCCGGTCGTACCCGCGCCCGGCGGCGAAATCGACCCGCCCGCCCGACAGCATGTCGAGCGTCGCCCATTGCTCGGCTACCCGGATCGGATGGTGCAGCGGCAACACCGTCACCGCCGGCGCGAGCCGGATGTTTTCGGTGCGCGCCGCCACCTGTGCCAGCACCAGATCGGGGCAGGAGAGGACCCCGAGCGTCGAGAAATGATGCTCCCCGATCCACGCCGAATGCATCCCGATCGCGTCGGCGTACACCGCCTCGTCGAGGATGTTCGCGACGAGCTGGTTCGGGGTGCGCGGGTTGCTGTCGTAATGGTTGTCGCTGAGGGTGAAGTAGCCGAATTTCATCGCAACTCTCGACCGCGCCTACCTGCACATCAGCACGAAGTGTTGTGAGGCGCAAATTGCCTGCATCGGAGCCAGAAACCCAAGCGATCCGGCAGCGAACAATGCCGCAAACAGGTTCAAGCGCATGTTTCGCGCAGGCGAATGGGCGAATATAGATGCCAATGCCCAGAATGTCGCCGACGCGAGCCCGGCTGCCAATCCCAAAACGCCGCCGACGGTCTCGCGCGCCACTGTGAGGCCAAGAAGGAAAAACCCAACCACGCAGACAATAGCCAAGCCGGCCACGAGAGAGCGCAGGCCGATCAACTCGACTTCCTCAGTCGAAAATGCGTGTCAGATCGGGGGCCTCGCCCTTCCGCCGCGCGCGCGCCCATTGTTCGAGCGTGCTGAGATGCAGCAAACCCGCGCCAACCACGCAAACCAGCGCGAGCATCAACAGGAGCGGATACAATACCTGCTGCGCGAGAAGCGAAAACAATGCGACGATGATGCCGCCCACGACGAACAGCATCGCTGCGTAAAGCCAAATATCGCGCAAAGCGGACCGCTCTGCGGCGCTACGCGACGAGCGGTGGCGGATCGCCTCTAGCGGGGATTCGCTTTTGACTGCCATAACCTCAACGTAGTGGGTGCGTCGGCGCTGTCAAGCGAGCGTTGGGCGGATGCTGGCCGTGGCTATCCCCAGAGCGGGCGTAGGGCGGAAGAGCAGCACGCATTCCGCCATCCGCTCGGCGCCGCAAAGGATTGGCGGGTGACGCTACGCTCTTCCGCCCTACGGCTCGCGCAGATGCACTCTCGATCGAGGCGACAACAGAATATCAGAACGTATCACGAACGAAAATGTCTTGGGCGCCAGCCGAGCCGGCGTCGTTTGGACGCGCGGGCCGATATTGATGCTGTAGCAGGTGTGGTAGCGGATGCCGTCGGCGGGAAGGCCGCGCGGCGCGTGGTTGAGGATCTCGATGCGGCCCTCTCTGTCGACAGCCTAGCGCGCGGTGTATGCTCGCGCGATGGAAACCCGGATCGGCGAGGCGGAAGGGGCGGCCGACATCGGGGTCGCGCGCGGGCTCATCGAGGAATATGCCCGGTCGCTGCCGTTCAGCCTCGATTTCCAGAATTTCGCTGCTGAGCTCGGCGGACTGCCGGCGCCCTACGCGCCGCCGGGCGGGTGTCTGCTGCTGGCGTGGCAGGGCGCGCCCGCGGTCGGGATCGTCGCGCTGAAGCCGCTCGCGCCGGGCGTGGGCGAGGTGAAGCGGCTTTACGTCGTGCCGGCTGCGCGCGGGACGGGGCTCGGGCGGGTGCTGCTCGAATGCGCGATCGACGCGGCTTCCGAGCGTGGGTACACGCGACTCCGGCTCGACAGCCACCGCGCCTCGATGGGTGCCGCGATCCGGCTGTATCAGCGGCTGGGATTTGTCGAGATCGCGCCCTACGGTCCCGATCTCGGTGGGGCGCTGGCGTTTTTCGAGAAGGACCTGGCCGGATAGGCGCGGATCAGGCGAAAAAGCTGGCGTCGACGTGCGAGATGCCGGTCAAGACGATGGTCGAGCCGTCGGACAGCGCGATCCGCGTGTCCGTGCCGCCGTCGATCTGGGTCGCGCGAGCGATCGCGTCGCCCGGCGTGTCGGTGGTCAAATGGATCGTGTCGCCCGCGGCCGGGTCGAACCCGATGACCGTATCGTGGTGGATGTCGGCGCCGTCGAGCAGCAACACGTCGCCGGCCCCGAGAAGGATCACGTTGTTGCCGCCGCCGCCGTCGACGGTCTCGCCGCTGCCGTAGACGCCGAGGAAGTCGTCTCCCGCCCCGCCCGATACCGTGGCGTTGCCGCCATAGGACCAGACCGCATCGTCGCCGTTCCCGCCCGAGGCGGTGTTGCCGGTGCCGGCGACCAGCAGCGTGTCGCCGGCATTGCCGCCGCTCACCGTGTCGGCGGCGCCGACGCCGAGCTCGATGTCGTTACCGTCGCCGCCGTCAACCGCATCGCCGTTGCCGAGGGCGCTGAGGTCGTCGTCGCCCGCGAGCCCGTCGATCGTATTGCCGCTTCCGCTCGCGTCGATCGTGTCGTTTCCCGAGGTGCCGAGGATGATCTGGTTGTCGGCCGCCACCGAAAACACCTGATCCGGGCCGCTGGGGCCGATCGAAGTCGGGGCGACCGTCAGGGCGAGCGGGTCCGACGGCGCGCTCGTGTTGCCGGCCGCGTCGGTCTCCGTCGCCGTCAGCGAGTGGTTTCCCGGAGCGAGCGCCTGCGTCGATACCGACCACGCGCCGCCCACGGCGACGGTGGCTGTCCCCACCGCGGCGGCGCCGTCGAGAAGCGTCACCGTGTCGCCCGCTTCGCCGCGGCCGTCAATCAGTGGCTGAGTGGACGCGGTGACGCCGTCGCCGACCGCGCCGGTGTCGGTCGACGGGTCGAGCGCGAGACCGGAGGGGGCGAGTGGCGCAGTGGTGGCGATCGTCACGACCAGCGGTGTCGAGGCGCCGCTGACATTCCCGCCGGTGTCGGTCTCGGTCGCGGTGAGGCTGTGCTCGCCGTCGGCGAGGGCGGCGGTGGCGATCGACCAGGCGCCGTTGGCGGCGACGGTGCCGGTGCCGACGGCGGTGGCGCCGTCGATAAGCGTGACCGTGTCGCCGGCCGCGCCCAGGCCGGTGATCAGTGGGGTCGCCGCATTGGTGACATCGTCCCCGAGCGCGCCGCTGTCGGTCGAGGCGTCGAGCGCGAGGCCGGTGGGCGGCGGGATGACGATCGCGCCGGGGATGGTGATCGTGGTGCTGGTCTGAAAGGCATCGCCCCTGGGGAATGAGGGCGCCGGGCTCTGGGCGGGATTGGCAATGTAAATCGTCGCCTGGTCACCGGGATTGAACACGAACGCGCCGCCGTACGAGCCGGTGAATCCGTTGATGACGATCTGGGTGTCGGTCCAGCTCGTGACGTTCAGTTGGACCGTATCGAAAAACCCGCCTCCGTCGAACCCCGCGGAAAAGCCTGGGCCGACCGGAAGCTTGTCGATGTTGATGAAGGACGAATCGCCGTCATAGGGGCTTTGCGAGCCAAAGCCGTGGCCGCTGATGACGACGGTCTGGGTCGCGTTGTTCCAGTTGACGGAATCGATCACCGGCGCAGCCGGGACGATGTCGAGGGCAAGCGCCGGCGATGCGGCGCCGGTGTTGCCGGCCGTGTCGGTTTCGGTCGCCGTCAGTTGGTGCGGGCCGAGGGTGAGCGCGGTGGCGGTGACCGACCAGGTGCCGTCGCCGCGCACGATGGCGGCGCCGAGATTTGTGCCGGCCTCGGAGAGCACCACCGTGCCGCCGGCCTCGCCGGTGCCGTCGATCTCGGGCTGGACGACATTGGTGATGCCGTCGCCGAGCGCGCCGCTGTCGGTCGACGGGTCGAGCGCGAGGCCCGTCGGCGCGGCCGGCGGCGCGGTGTCGATCGTCACGGCCAGCGGCGACGACGCGCCGCCGGTATTGCCGCTGGTATCGGTCTGGGTCGCGGTGAGGCTGTGCTGCCCGTCGCTCAGCGGCGAGCTGGTGATCGCCCAGGCGCCGTTGCCGCCCACCGTCGCGCTGCCGACCAGCTTAGCGCCGTCGAACAGCTTGACCGTGTCGCCGGCCTGCCCCTGGCCGTCGATCTCGGGCTGGGCGACATTGGTGATGCCGTCGCCCTGAACGCCGCTGTCGGAAGACGGGTCGAGCGCCAGGTCCGACGGGGCCGGGGGAGGCGCCGACCCGGTTTCCGCGACATTGGTCAGCAGCAACCGGCTTTCGACCGAACGGTCTCCGGTGTTCTCGACATAGGCGACCAGCGTCAGAGTTTGCCCATTCAGGCCGTTGAGGCTGAAGGACTGGTTGAGCCACCCGGTGCTGTCAAAGAAACCGCCGGCGGGATTGGCGGTTGCATGCACGTCGGCGGCGCTGGTTGTGCTGTCCGGGTCGTGATCGAGGGTGAACTGATCGATCACCGTGCTGCCGGACAGCAGCGCGACGCCGCCGTAATCCCAGTCGGAGTCGACGGCCTCGTCGGACAGGAACTGGACGCTGAAGGCGAGTGCCGCGCCGGTCGCCGTGAAACTCTGCGAGATCTCCGAGCCTGTCAGGAGGTCTTCATTCGCGGAGATCTGATTGCTAAGGAACGCGAAATTCGTCGCCGGGCCGGGCGAGGTAATCGCGGTGCCGCTGGGGTCGTTAAGGAAATCCGTCGTCTGCGTGGTTTCGACGCCATTTGTCGCGGGCGCCGGAGCGCCTGCCGCCTCATTGGCGAGAAAGCCGGCGGTCGTGTGATTGGCGTCGTCGAGCGCCTGCTCCGGATTGGTGACAAAGGTGCTCTGCGTCCAGCCGCTGAAGTCGCCGCTGGCAAAGTCGCCGTTCGCGATCGAGGTTTCGGCCGTTCCCGTGACCGTCAGCGCCAGCGGCGCCGATGCCGCGCCCGTATCGCCCGCGTTGTCGGTTTGGCTCGCGGTAAGGCTGTATGAGCCCGGGGCGAGCGACGTGGTCGTGAGTTGCCAGGCGCCGTTGCCGGCAACCGTGGCGGTGCCGACAAAGGTCGCGCCGTCCCACAGGGCGACCGTGTCGCCGGCCTGACCCTGGCCGTCGATTTCGGGCTGCGCGGCATTGGTAACAGCGTCGCCCTGGACGCCGCTGTCGGTCGACGGATGGAGCGACAGCGCGGACGGTGCCGGCGGCACGGTCTCGATCGTGACGACGAGCGGTGCCGAGGCCGGGCTGGTATTGCCGCTGGTATCGGTCTCGGTCGCCGTCAGGCTGTGCGGGCCGGGTGCGAGTGCGCCGGTCGTAAGCTGCCACGTCTCGCCGGCGGGAATCGTAATGCTGCCGACAAGGACCGATCCGTCAAACAGATTGATCGTGTCGCCGGGCTGTCCCTCACCGGTGACTTCGAGATCGGCGACATCGGTGATGTCGTCGCCCTGAATGCCGCTGTCGGTCGAAAAGTCGAGCGACAGGTCGGGCGGGACGATGTCGAGGGGAAAGGCCGACGATGCGGCGCTGATGTTGCCGGCCGAGTCGGTTTCGGTCGCGATCAGTTGGTGCGGTCCGAAGGGCAGCGCGGTGGTGGTGACCGACCAGGCGCCGTTACTGGCGACAGTGGCGGTGCCGAGGCTCACGCCGGCCTCGGTGAGGGTGACCGTGTCGCCGGCCTCGCCGGTGCCGTCGATCGCGACCTGCGTGAAGTCTGTCTCGCCGCCGGCCGTGCCGGCGTTGGCGGTTGACGGGTCGAGCACGAGACCCGAGGGCGCTGCGGGCGGAGTGGTGTCGATCGACAGCGAAAGCGGCGAGGACAGCGCGCTGGTGCTCGTGCCGTCGGTCTGGTCGGCCGCCAGCGAATGCGTGCCGTCTGCCAGAGGCGACGCGGTAACGCTCCACGACCCGTCCGGCGCGACCGTCGCGATCCCGACAAGCGTCGGCCCGTCGAACACGCTGACCGTATCGCCGGCCGCACCGCCGCCGGTGATGGTGGGGGTCGCGATATCGGTGATGTCGTCGCCCTGGGCGCCGCCGTCGGAGGCGGCGGCTAATGCGAGGCCGGTGGGTATCGGCGGAGTCTGAAATCCGGTCTCGCTCAGTTCGAAGACCGTGCCGTCGCCGTTTCCTCCACCGCCGGTCATTCCGAAGAGGTTGCCGGCGGCGTCGGCGATCAGGTCGGGGACCGGGTATGCCCCATTGTCCCCGTCGAAGCTGACCAATGTGGTCGGTGTGCTTGCATAGCCGCCGCCGGTCTTCGCAATCTCGAAGACCGTGCCTTCGTCGTTTGCCCCACCGATTTCGG
>DATAUV010000028.1:0-1716 GCA_036268075.1 Allostellaceae bacterium
GAGCATAAAAGCGCCCAGCTTCGCGCCGCGATTCCTGGCTTGAAGGAGCGCGCCAAGACGTTGGTCGAGTTGCTGGACGGCGCGGGCTTCCTGTTCACGACACGGCCGCTAAGCATGGATGCGAAGGCCGAGGAGATTCTCGCCCGCGGCGGTCGGAGCCACCTCAAGAACCTGCTGCCGCGCCTGACCGCCCTCACGGAGTGGACGGCGGCAAACGCAGAGGCTGTCGTGCGCGCCTATGCCGAAGAAGAAGGCGCAAAGCTGGGCGTCGTCGCGCAGCCGCTGCGCGCGGCCTTGACCGGCCGCTCGACCTCACCCGGCATTTTTGACGTGCTCACTGTGCTCGGGCGCGAGGAGAGCCTCGGACGGATCGCGGATCAGGCTAAGGGCGCGGACTGACCGGGTCGCTGTAGAGCGACATCGGCCGGCCCTGTCATGCCCGCGAAAGCATCCACCCGGCTCCCGCCTGTTTCCGCAACCGGCGATCAGCGTCGGATGCGCACCGGCAGATCGCCCGCTCGACCGCGGATCGAAACAGTGAGCGGCGCGTAGAGCCCTGGATGGGTAGCCGCCGGCGCCGTCGCGCTTGCAGCCTGGAAAAGATCCTCCGTGACGACGATGCGGCAATGCTGCTGCTTGGCCACTTCCAGAAGCCGGCTCGCCACGTTCACAATATCGCCGGTGGCGGTGATCTGCTGTTGGGTCGGCGAACCGAGCCGGGACAGGATAGCGGGCCCAAAATGCAGGCCGATCCGGAAATCCAGACGTTCCCGCGCCGAGGGCGGCAGATTTGTCAACCAAGCGGTCATCGACTCGTGAAGCGCCTCGACCGTAGCCAACGCCCGCGCGGCGTCATCGTTTCGCGGCTTCGGCAAACCGAACACCGCCAGAACCCCATCGCCCATGTAATTGATGACGACGCCCCCGTGCGCGGTGACCTCGCCCTCGACGAGTGTCTGCATCGCCCCGAAAAGATCGCGCGTCCATTCAGGTCCGAGCGCCTCTGCGACCCCCGTCGACCCGGACAGATCCACGAACATCACCGCGACATCCTGGTGGACCGGCTTCTCGAGAAAGTCTGGCTCTTTCAAAAGCTGGTCAAGAAGGAGTGGCGAGTGAAATTTAGCCAGCGTCGACCTCTGTGCGGCGATCTTCGTGCCCGCACGGCGTTCGACAATCGACCGGGCTGCGGCGAAGCCGACGGTCAACGGCACGGCCGATGCGAGGGGCGCCGCGACGCTGAGCCAATAGCCATTGACGAAGGCGAGAAAGACTCCCGCGAGCCACAGGACGAACACCAAGCTTGAGAGGGTGATCCCGGTCGCCGCTCCCCGCATCGCCATGAGCGCAATCATGAGAACGGGAAGCGCAACCGCTGCGGCTGCATCGAGGCGGCGGGTCGATGGCGTCCTCGCCAATCCGTCGCCGGCGATGAGATTGCCGATCGCTGTGGCGAAGACTTCCACCCCTGGCGCGACGCGATCGAACGGGGTCGCAAACGAGTCGGATGCGCCTGCGGCGGTAACGCCGACAATGACGACTTTGCCGCGCAGCGCCTGCGGGTCGAGTCCTCCGCGGAGGACCTGAGCCGCGCTGATGCGCCTGAAGCTTCCCTCGGGTCCGTAAAAGCGCAACGGCATGTGATAGCCGAGATCCATTGCCCTCGACTGCCCCGCGATCTCGATCCGGTCTGGACTAAAGACCGGTTGGGCTTCC
>DATAUV010000029.1:0-31108 GCA_036268075.1 Allostellaceae bacterium
GATCTGCCGATCATCGACACGCACCATCACCTCTGGATACGCGCCGGCCACACCTATCTGCTCGACGAGTTGCTCGCCGACCTCGGCACCGGCCACAACATCGTCGCGACCGTGTTCGAGGAATGCCACTCGATGTACCGCGCCGACGGTCCCGCCGAGCTGCGCGCGGTCGGCGAGACCGAGTTCGTCGCCGGCATCGCCGCGATGAGCGCGAGCGGGAATTACGGCAAGACCAAAGTCGCGCAAGGCATCGTCGGCGCGATCGATTTGACCCTCGGCGACCGCGTCGAGCCGGTGATCTAGGCGCAGATCCGGGCCGGCGGCGGCCGCTTCAAGGGCATCCGCCATTCGGCCGGCTACGATGCCGACCCGGTCATCGGCAACAGCGGCAGCGTCCCGCCGCATCTCTACGAGGACGCCGAGTTCCGCAAGGGGCTGAAGCGCCTCGCCGCGCACGACCTCGTCTTCGACGCCTGGTGCTATCACCCGCAGCTTGCCGAGGTGATCGCGCTCGCCCGCGCGGTGCCGGAGGCGACGATCGTCATGTGCCATGTCGGCGGCGTCCTCGGCTACGGTCCCTATGGCGGGCGCAAGGACGAGATCCTCGATAGCTGGGGCGCGAGCATGGCGGAGCTCGCGACCTGCCCGAATGTCAGCGTCAAGCTCGGCGGGATGCTGAACCGAGGCGCGGCGCTGGATTTCCGCGACCGTGCGGCGCCGCCCAATTCCGAGGAATGGGCGGCCGCGTGGCAACCTTATGTCGAGGGCTGCATCGAATTGTTCGGCGCCGACCGCTGCAATTTCGAAAGCAACTTCCCGGTCGACAAGATGGGCACCGGCTACGCGACGATGTGGAACGCGTTCAAGCGCATCACCGCCGGGTGCTCGCCGAGCGAAAAACTCGCCCTCTACAGCGGCACCGCGCGCCGCCTCTATAAGTTCGAGGCCTAAACCATGCCCATCCACGACCACTCCCGCTGGGGCCTGACCGACCAGCTCGGCGCCGCCAACCTCCTGACCCCGCAGACGCGGCTCAACGCGCTCGGCCTCGTGCGCGAGGGGCGGGTCTACGACGTCAGCCACGACATCGACGCCAACGCCCCCTACATGCCGCCGAACCAGACGCCGTTCCTGCTGTCGATCTGGGCGTCGTGGAAGGATTCGATCAAGCGCCGGCGCAAGATGGGGGCCGTCAACGACGCCGGGTCGAATGTCGAGCGGGTCGGCATGACCATGCATGTCGGAACCCATATCGACGCGCTCGGCCATTTCTCGATCGGCGACCATCTTTACAACGGGCTGCCGGCCGTCGATGTCGTGACCGATTGGGGGCTCGACCGGCTCGGCATCGAGCATATGCCGCCGCTGGTGACGCGTGGCGTGCTGCTCGACGTGTCGGGGCTCGACGGCGGCGCGCACCTCAACCCGGGCCGTGTCGTCACCCCCGACGACCTCGCCCGCGCCGCCGACCGCGCCGAACTGGCGATCGAGGCCGGCGACGTGGTGCTGATCCGCACCGGCTGGGGCCGCTATTTCGGCGTCGACAACCATCGCTATCTCGAAGGCGAGCCGGGCATCGACGTGCCGGCGGCGCGCTGGCTGACCCGACAGGATGTCGTCGCGATCGGCTGCGACAACATGGCGGTCGAGGTCCTGCCCAACCCGGACCCCACCCAGATGATGCCGGTGCACCAGCACGTCCTCGCCGAGGCCGGCGTGCATCTGATCGAAAATCTCGCGCTGGAAGAATTGGCGCGCGACCGCCTCTCGCGGTTCTGCTTTATCCTGCTGGCGACAAAGTACAAGGGCGCGACCGGGTGTCCGGTGCGGCCCATCGCAATGGCCTGACGGAGGGAACGATGGCAAAGGGCGCGCTGATCGTGGCGATGGATTTCACCGCCGTCGCCGAGGACGAGTTCCACGACTGGTACGACACCGAACACATACCCGAGCGTCTCGGGGTGCCGGGCTTTGTCAATGCCGAGCGCTTTATCAGCATCACCAACCCCAAGGTCGCGGTCGCGCTCTACGACCTCGACAGCCGCGAGGTGCTGTTCAGCGCGCCGTACAACAAGGTCGGCGGGGCCAACGGCAGCCCGTGGACCAAGCGCGTGACGGCCAAGACCAAGGGCCTCATCCGCATGGAGGGCGAGCAGGTGAACCCGGGCGACAAGCTCGCCCCGACCGGCGACGCCGCCGCGGTCTTGCTCATTTCGATGAACGTCGCCCCCGAGATCGAACCCGAGTTCAACGCCTGGTACAACGAGGAGCACCTCGACGCGCTCGCCGGCGTCCCCGGCGTCCTCAGCGCGCGGCGCTACCGCGGCACCGGCTCGACCCAGAAATACGCCGCGATCTATCACTTCGCCCGCGAAGGCGTGACCGACACGGCGGCGTGGAAGACCGCCGCCGACACGCCCTGGACCCAAAAAATGCGGCCGCATTTCCGCGACTACCTCCGCGTCGACGGCCGCCGCTATGTCCGTGGGCGGTAACTGAGCTAAATCTGGGGGCCACGAACAAAATGAAAAGCAAAGCGGACCCACCCGCCTTCGAGTTCGCCAAGCCGCTGCCGGCGGGGCTGCTGTATCGGCGTTGCGACCCCGCCGACCTGCCGTTCGATCTGTGCAGCGAGCTCGCGGACGCGCCCGCCGAGATCGGTCAGGAGCGGGCGTCCGAGGCCATCCGCTTTGCCATCCGCATGCGGGCCAAGGGCTACAACGTCTATGCCCTCGGCGACAGCGGCACCGGACGGCACGAGCTTGTCGGCAAGCTGTTGCACGAAAAGGCGACGGCCGAAGAGACGCCGCCCGACTGGTGCTACGTCAACAATTTCGACGACCCGCAAAAGCCCCGCGCGCTGTCGCTGCCCCCCGGCAAGGGCGGCGAATTCGCGGCGGCGATGAAGCGGCTGGTCGAGGAATTGCGCGCCTCGCTGCCCGGCGCCTTCGAGCGCGACGAATACCGCGCCCGCCACGAGGTCATCGACCAGCAATTCAAGCAGCGCAACGAGGAGGCCTTCGGCGCCGTCCAGCAGCGCGCCGAGGCGCACAGCATTACGCTGATCCGGACCCCGACCGGCCTCGCAATGGCGCCGAAGCGCGACGGCAAGGTGATGAACCCCGAAGCGTTCGAGGCGCTGCCCGAGGAAGAGCGCAACGCGATCCAGCACGAGATCGAGTCGATCCAGGGCGAACTGGAAGTGGTGATGCGCCAGGTGCCGCAATGGGAACGCGAGCACCGCGACGCCACCCGAGACCTCAA
This sequence comes from Allostellaceae bacterium, assembly GCA_036268075.1. Taxonomy (GTDB): domain Bacteria; phylum Pseudomonadota; class Alphaproteobacteria; order ATCC43930; family CGMCC-115725; genus DATARH01. Next base: position 3,265 of record DATAUV010000029.1, read on the forward strand.
CCGCGAGACCACCGGCTTTGCCATCGGCCATCTGATCGGGGAAGTGCGCGCCGGGTACAAGGAGCTGCCGGCCGTCCTCGAGTACCTCGACGCGGTCGAGGGCGCGATCAAGGAAAACGTCGACGATTTCCTGCCCCAGCCGGCCGCGCCGCAACCCGACAACACTCCGATGCCCCCCGCCCTCGCCGCCGCGGCCGAAGACGCCCGCTTTCGCCGTTATCAGGTCAACGTCATCGTCGACAATAGCGGCCAACACGGCGCGCCGGTCGTGTACGAGGACAACCCGACGCACCAGACCCTGGTCGGCCGCGCCGAGCATCTGGCCCGGTTCGGCGCGCTCGTCACCGATTTCAACCTGCTGATACCCGGCGCCCTGCACCGCGCCAACGGCGGCTATCTGATCATCGACGCGGCAAAGCTGTTGACCGGGAATTTCGGCTGGCCTTCGCTGAAGCGCGCGCTCAACGCCGGCGAAATCCGCATCGAGACCCTCGAGCAATTGATGAGCATGGCGAGCACGGTCGCTCTCGAGCCCCAGCCGATCCCGCTCGACGTCAAGATCGTGCTGCTCGGCCCGCCGGCGCTCTATTACCTCCTCAGCGCGCAGGACGAGGAATTCCCCGAGCTCTTCAAGATCGCGGCGGATTTCGAAGACCGCGTCGAGCGCACTTCCGACATGACGCTGCTCTATGCCCGCATGATCGCGACGATGGTGCGGCGCCGAAACCTGCGCTGCTTCGACAATGGCGCGATTGCCCGCATCGTCGAGCGCGCGGCACGGCTCGCCGGTGATTCCGACCGCCTCACCACCAGCATGCGCGCGATCATCGATTTGTTGCACGAGGCCGACCAGCTCGCCGCCGACGCCGGCAAGGAGATCGTCGGCGCCGAGGAGGTGCAGGCCGCGATCGACGCCCAGTTCCGCCGCGGCGACCGTATCTATCGCCGGCTCCAGGAGGAGATCGCGCGCGGCACGATCCGGGTGCAGACCCAGGGCGAGGCGATCGGCCAGATCAACGGGCTCGCGGTGATGACGCTCGGCACGACCGGGTTCGGCAACCCCAGCCGCATCACCGCGCAGGTGCGGCTCGGCCGCGGCGAGGTCATCGACATCGAGCGCGAGGTGGCGCTCGGCGGGCCGCTGCATTCAAAGGGCGTGCTGATCCTCGGCGGCTTTCTCGGCGGCCGCTTCGGCGCGGCCCGGCCGCTGTCGCTGCACGCCAGCCTCGTGTTCGAGCAGAATTACGGCGGGGTCGACGGCGACAGCGCCTCGGGGGCCGAATTGTTCGCGCTGCTGTCGGCGCTGGCCGAGGCGCCGATCAAGCAATGTTTCGCGGTCACCGGCTCGGTCGACCAACACGGCCAGTACCAGGCGATCGGCGGGGCAAACGAGAAGATCGAGGGGTTTTTCGACGTCTGCCGGCTGACCGGGTTTACCGGCGAACAGGGCGTCATCATCCCGGCGAGCAACGTCAAGCACCTGATGCTGCGGCACGATATCGTCAAGGCCGCCGCCGCCGGGCGGTTTGCGATCTATCCGATCGACACGATCGACCAGGGGCTGGAACTGCTGACCGGCATCCCGGCCGGTGCGCCGGACGAAAGCGGCGCCTACCCGCCCGGCACGCTCAACCACCGCATCGCCGCGCGGCTCGACGCGTTTGCCGACAAGGCGGCGGCGTTGCTGCGCCACGCCGTTGCGGGTGGGTCGCTGCCGTGAAGGGGCTGATCGAGCGGGTCGTCGTTCCGTTCGACGCGGCATCCGAGAACCGCGCCGCCATCGAGACGGCGGCACGGCTCGCCTACCGCTGGGGCGCGCGGCTGCATGGCGTGTTCGTCGGCGACAGCGACCTTCTCCACCTCGCGCGCCTGCCGTTCGCCCGCCAGGTCAGCCTCGGCGCCGGCGTCGAGCGGCTGACTGCGGAACAGGTCGAGCGCCACCTGCGCGCCTTCGCGGCGCGGTCGCGGCTTGAGGTCGAGGCGGCGGCACGGCGCCACGGCGTGCAATGGTCATTCGAGATTTCCGAGGCCGCGGCCGACGACGCCGCGCTGACCCGCTCCGAGCGCGATTTTCTCGTCGCCGGCACCGTGACCCGACCGATCGGCCGGCATTTCCGCGTCGAGTGCCGGTGGTGGCGGGTCATGGAGAGCGCCGCCGTCTCGTACCTCCTCGTGCATCGCGAATGGGGGCCGACCGGCACCGTCGTAACCCTGCTGCGCGATCGCTCGCCGGGCTCGGTTCGGGTGCTCGACGCGGCGGCGCAATGCGCGGAGGCGGTCGCCGGCATCCTGACCGTCGCCTGCAGCGCCGCGCTCGCCGCCTCGCCCGGTTTCGAGGCCTGGCTCGGCGAGCGGCTGGCGGGGTATGCGCTAGAGCTGCAGGTCGAGCTGGCGCCCGAGGACGGAGCTGCGCTGCTCGAACGCTTCGGTGAGCTCGACTGCCAGCTTTTGGTGCTGGGCGCCGGCGCGGTCGAGGCGCAGCCGCAATGGCTCCGCCAGGCCGCCGCCCGCGCCGCCTACGGCCTCCTCATCGTCCGCTGATCAGCCGGGCGCTGATCAGGCCCCGTCTGCCAATCAGCCGGGCGGCATCTGCTGCGGCGGCACCGGCTGCCACGGCCCGTAGCATTGCGGCACGTAAGGGTAATAACCCTGCGGATTGGCGCAATAGTACCAATACGGCGACGGTCCCGCGGCGATGCCCGGCGGCACATAGGGGTCGGGAGACGGGTAGACGGGCGCATTGTAGAAATACCAATCGGCAAAACCCGGCGCGACCCACCACCAGCCAAACCGCCCGTTGTGCCAGCCATGATTCCAGGCCCCGCCATGCCAGTTGCCGACATGGCCGTTCCAATGACCGCCGCCGCCGTTGAAATGGCCACCCTCATGGCCCCCGTGGTTCCCACCGCCGTGATGCTCCTCGGCGAGGCCGGGCTGCACGGCGGCGAGGGCGAACACCGCCGCGAGACCGATCGAAGCGCAAACATGGCGATACATGACACAAGACCCTCTGTTAAAACTCCCACCGGCGCCGTTCGCGCTTGAGGCGCTGGCGCCGTCGGCGGGTTGACCCGCCGGTTTCGATGTATATTCGCCCGCAACGCGGCGAGATTGTGGTGGTGCGTGGCTGAACCAGTACGCTGGCCGGCTTTCGATGCGCAAGGCCGGCTCCGCCTTATCGCCCTCTATCTGCTGCTGGTCTCGGCCTATGTCGTGTCCGGCCGGCTGGGGCTGCTCCTGGCCGTCCCGCCCGGCTACGCGACGGCGATCTTTCCCCCGGCCGGTGTCGCGGTCACCGCGGCGCTGATCAGCGGACCGGCCGCCCTGCCGGCGGTATTCATCGGTTCGTTCCTGCTCAATATCTGGATCGGCTATGGGATCAGCGGCGACGGCCTGGCCGCGGCGCTCCCGGCGGCGCTGGTCATCGCCGCCGCCTCGACCGCCCAGGCGGCCATCGCCGCGACCACGCTGCGGCGCGCGAACGGCTATCCGATGGCGCTCGACACCGGCCACGACCTGCTCCGCTTTCTGACGCTCCCGCCGCTGTGCTGCATCACGAGCGCGACGCTGTCGCTGGGCGGGCTTTGGGCGCTCGGGTCGATCGGGGAAGCCGCGCTGCCGGCGAATTGGCTGACGTGGTGGGTCGGCGACACGCTCGGCGTGCTGGTGGTCTTGCCGCTCCTGATGGTGCTGGCCGGCGAGCCGCGGCCGCTGTGGCGCGGCCGCGCGCGCCCGGTGGCCTTGCCGATGCTGTTGTTCTTCGCCTTTTTCGTCGTCGTCTTTATCCGCGTCAGCACCTGGGAAAACGACCAGGCGCTACTCGAATTCCAGCTTTTGTCGCAACAGGCGGCCGACCGGGTGCGCACCCGTCTGGAGGAGCAGGAGATCTTCCTCGTTCAGCTTCAGGGGTCGTTCGAACGCGAAACGACGCTGCCGCGCTCGACCTTTTCGTCGCTCGTCCGAGGCATCCTCGCGCGCTTCCCCGTGATCCGGGCGGTTGCCTGGGCGCCGCGCGTCGAGGGTCCCCAGCGGGTGCAGTTCGAGGCGGCGCAACAGGCCGAATCGCCCGGGTACGAAATCCGCACCCTCGGCCCCGGCGCATCGCTGGAGCCCGCCGGCGCCGCGTCCGAGTACTATCCGGTCACCTATGTCGAGCCGCAGCGCGGCAACCAATGGGCGCTCGGGTTCGACCTGCTGTCCGACCCGGCGCGCGGGCCGACAGTGGCCAAGGCCCTATCCAGCACCGCGTTGATCGCGACGACCCCGATCCCCCTCGCCGGACAAGCCGGCCAGCCGACCGGCATGCTCGTCGTCCTCCCGGTGCCCCATGGCGCCGTGGGTCCGGGGCTGCTCCTGGTCAAATTGCAGATCGGCGCCTTCATCACCGACATGCTGGCGCCGATGAACGCCAATCTGCGGCTGCGCCTCGTCGACCTGGCGAGCGGCCAGGCTCTCTACGACGATTTTCCCGATCGCCCCGACGAGACGCTCTACCACCTGGATTTCGATTTCGGCCAGCGCCGCTATGAAATCCAGACCATGCCGTCGGCGCTTTACATGAAGCAGCATCGCGGGTGGCAAAGCTGGGCGCTGCTGGTGGTCGGCGTGTTCGGCACCGGGCTGCTCGGCGCCCTCTTGATGCTCGGCACCGGCTATACCAACCGCATCGAGCGCCAGGTCGAGGAACGCACCGGCGATCTGGCCGCGGCCAACCGGCTCCTGCGCATCGAGATCGACGAGCGCCGCAATGCCGAGGCGGCGCTGCGCCACGCCCAGCGGATGGAGGCGATCGGCCAGCTCACCGGCGGCATCGCCCATGATTTCAACAACCTCTTGACCGTGATCAGCGCCAATGCCGAGCTGATCCACAACGCCGCGGCCGACGACGCGTCGCTGCGCCGATCCTCCGGCATCCTGCGCGCCACCCAGCGCGGCGAGCGCCTGACCCGCCAGCTTCTCGCCTTTTCCCGGCGCCAGAATTTGCGGCCCGAGGTCTTCGATCTCAAACAGCGCACCGCCGAGATGGCCGAAATGCTGTCCCGCTCGACCCGCGACGACATCGAGGTATCGGTCGAGATGCCGGAGGATCTCTGGCCCGTCTCGGTCGACCGCGCCGAATTCGAGCTGGCGGTGCTGAATGTAGCGGTCAACGCGCGCGACGCGATGCCGGGCGGCGGGCAGCTCAAGATCAGCGCGGGTAATGCCGCGATCGCGCCCGGAGATGTCCCGCCCGGGGCGCCCACCGGCGATTTTGTCGCGCTGACGCTGTCGGATACCGGGACCGGGATGTCGGCCGAAACGCTGGCGCGCGCGTTCGAGCCCTATTTCACGACCAAGGAGGTCGGCGCCGGCTCGGGTCTCGGGCTGAGCCAGGTCTACGGCTTCGCGACGCAAAGCGGCGGCACCGCGACGATCGCCAGCGAGCCGGGCGCCGGCACCGCGATCACGCTTTACCTGCCGCGCGCGGCAGGAGGTCCGTCACCGGAACCGGCCGCCGCACTCCCCACCGCGCCGACGCCGCCGATCAAAATCCTGGTCGTCGAGGATGAGGGCGAGATCGCCGAGCTGACCTGCTCGATCCTGCGCGACCTTGGACACGAGACCATCCAAACCTGCGACGGCGCCAGCGCGCTCGCGACCATCGCGGGCGATCCCGCGATCGGGCTCGTCATTTCGGACATTGTCATGCCGGGCAAGACCAACGGCCTCGAGTTGGCCCGCGCCCTCCGTACCGAACGCCCGGCGCTCCCCGTGCTGCTGATGACCGGCTACAGCCAATACGGCCCGGAAGTCGCCGGCGAGGCCTTCGAGCTGTTGGAGAAACCCTATCGCCGCGAAACGTTAGTCAAGGCAGTTCGGACCGCGTTGGAAGGTGGGGCCGGCGGTATGAGGCGGCCTCGCGAGACCACCGCCGACTGAGCCGGCGTTCGAATTCGCTGGCCGCGAGCCTCGGAAATAGGGACAAGTTGATCAGGCGCGGCGCGCTCCAACGAGGCCGCAAGATCAACCGCTGCAGCGTGAACGGGGGACTGATTGCGACTGCTGTGTTATAGCGAGGCACGGCGAGGGCGCGTGGTTTGCGGCGCTGGTCATTCCGGCCGGCGACGTGTAATCAGTCGTGCGCATCGCACCTTATGCCGGTACCCTGTTTTTTGTCTGCCCCCGTGTTTACGAGCGCCATGAGTGACGGATTAATCGCCATCATCGGCGCTTCGTGCCGGTTTCCCGGCGCCGACGGGATCGAGGCGTATTGGCGCCTGCTCGCCGACGGCGTCGACGCCGTGCGCACGATCGACGACAAGCGTTGGTCGACGCGGTTCTTTTATCACCCCGGTCGCGGGGAACGCGGGAAGAGCTACACCTGGGCCGCCGGGCTGATCGACGGGATCGACCGGTTCGAGCCGGCGTTTTTCGGCATCTCGCCGCGCGAGGCGGCGCAGATGGACCCGCAGCAGCGGCTGATGCTGGAGCTGGTCTGGCATGCGGTCGAGGACGCGGGCATCCCGGCAAGCCGCCTCGCCGGCACCGACACCGGCGTCTTCGTCGGCGCCTCATCGACCGATTACCGCGATATTCGCGTCGGCGACCCGTCGAGCAGCGACAGCTATTCGATGACCGGCGGCACGCTCAGCATCCTGTCGAACCGCGTCTCCTACATCTTCGACCTGCGCGGCCCGAGCTTTACCGTCGACACCGCCTGCTCGTCGTCGCTGGTGGCGCTGCACCAGGCCTGCGAGGCGATCCGCGCCGAGCGGGTCTCGGCGGCGATCGTCGGCGGCGTCAACATCCTGCTGTCGCCGTTTTCCTATGTCGGGTTCTGCCGCGCCGCGATGCTGTCGCAGACCGGGCATTGCTACGCCTTCGACGAGCGCGCCGACGGGTATGTCCGCAGCGAGGGCGGCGGCGTCGTCGTCCTGAAGCCGCTGGCCCGGGCGCTCGCCGACGGCGACCGCATCCGTGCCGTGATCCGGGGCACCGGGGTCAATTCCGACGGCCGCACGATCGGCCTGTCCTTGCCCAACGAGGCGGCGCAATCCGACCTGCTGCGCTCGGTTTACGCCGGAGCCGGCGTCGCGCCCGACGACCTCGCCTTCTTCGAGATGCACGGCACCGGCACCCCGGCCGGCGACCCGATCGAGGCTTCGGCGGTCGGCGTCGCGCTCGGCAGGGGACGCCGCGCAAAACTGCCGATCGGCTCGGTCAAAAGCAATCTCGGCCATCTCGAACCGGCCTCGGGCATGGCCGGCCTGATCAAGGCGACCCTGGCGCTGGAACACGGCCTGATCCCGCCGAGCATCAACAGCGAGACCCCGAACCCGAAGATCCCGTTCGACGAATTGAACCTGCGCGTGCTGCAGCGGCCCGAGCCGCTTCCCGAAACCGGGGCTAATTGCGTCGGCGTCAACTCGTTCGGCTTTGGCGGCACCAACGGCCACGCGGTTCTGTCGCCCGCCCCGCGCCCCGCCAAACAGGCGCCCGACGACGGCGGTCCACTGCCGCCGCTGGTCGTCTCGGCGCGCAGCGAGGCAGCGCTGCGCGAGCTGGTCGCGGAATGGAGCGCGGCCGACCTCACCCCCGTCCGGTTGCGCGCCGCCGCCCGCAACCGCGACCACCACCCGCATCGGCTCGTCGCCTTTGGCGCCGACGCCGCCGAGATCACCGCGACGCTCGACGATTTCCTCGCCGACCCCGCCGCCTCGGCCGCGATCGCCGGCGCCGCGGTGCGCGACGGCAAGCTCGCCTTCGTCTTTTCCGGCAACGGCGCGCAATTCTCCGATATGGGCCGCGAGGCCTATCGCGCCAGCGCGGAATTCCGCGCCGCGATCGACGAGGTCGACGCGCTGCTTCGGCCCGCATTGGGCTGGTCGGCGGCCGATTTCCTCCGCGACGGCATCGATGCCGAGCGGCTTGTTCGCGCCGACTATGCGCAGCCGCTGCTGTTCGCGATCCAAATCGGCATCACGACCGTGCTGCGGCGCATCGGCATCGTCGCGACCGGCCATATCGGCCACAGCGTCGGCGAGGTCGCGGCCGCATGGAGCGCCGGAGCGCTGCCGCTGGCCGACGCCGTGCGAGTCATCGTCGCCCGCAGCCGCAACCAGGAGCGCACCCGCGGTATCGGCCGGATGGCTGCACTGGCCGCCAGCGCCGACACGGCGCGCGAGCTGATCGCAGAGATGGGCAGCCCGATCGAGGTCGGCGCGGTCAACGCGACGCAGTCGGTGACCCTCTCGGGCCCCGGCGACGCGATCGAGCAATTGCGCAAGGAGGCTCGCCGCCGCGGCATCGCCTGCCGCGCGCTGGACTTGGAATTCGCGTTTCATTCCGACGCGATGGACCGCATCCGCGACGAGCTGCGCAACGATCTGCGCGGCCTCGCCTCGGCGACGCCAGAGTCGCTGCTCGTATCCACGGTCACCGGCGAGCCGGTCGAGGCCGGCCAGCTCGATGCCGAATACTGGTGGCGCAACGTGCGGCGGCCGGTTCAGTTCGTCGATGCGATGGCGGCGCTGGTGGCATCGGGCCATCGCATCTTTGTCGAGATCGGCGCCAGCCCGGTGCTGCAATCGTACCTGCACGACGCGCTGCGAGCCGGCGAGACGCAGGGCCGCGTGCTCGGCACCCTCGGGAAGAAGGACGGCGCCGCCGACCCGTTCCCGGCGATCGCGGCGCGCTGCCACGTCGCCGGCCACGACCTCTCCGGCTCGCCGTGGTTCGACGGCGCCGCGGACGCGCGGGGTCTGCCGCTTTACCCGTGGCAGCGCGAGCGGTTCTGGTACGAGACCACGGTCGAGGGCCCCGACCTCGTCAACCCGCAATTCCTGCACCCGCTGCTCGGGTTTCGCGCCCCCGGGCCGCTGCCGGCCTGGGTCAATCACCTGGACCCGGAACTGCTGCCCTGGCTCGCCGACCATGCGATCGAGGGGGTGCCGGTATTGCCGGCCGCGGCGGTGCTGGAGATGGCGCTCGCCGCCGCCCGCAACCGCCGGCCCGAGGCGCGCGCGCTCGAAGTCGCCGATGTCGAACTGCGCCGCCCGCTGCCCTTCGACAAGGGCCAAACGCGCGAGCTGCGCACCCGCGCCGAGCCTGAAGACGGCGAGTGGGAGCTGAGCAGCCGCCCTCGCCTCTCCGAGGAAACCCCGACCGTCCACGCCGTCGCCCGCATCGTCACCGCGACCGACGCGCCGCGCGTTCCGACGCCGCCGTCGGCGACGCCCGTGCGTGAGGTCGATGCACCTGCCCTCTACCGTCTCGCCGCCGGGCTCGGCCTCGATTACGGGCCCAATTTCCGCACTGTCACGCGCATCGCAATCATGGGGCCGGACGAGGCGATCGTCGATCTCGACCCGTCGGCGATCGAACCGCCGCTCGACCTTTATCTGGTGCACCCGGCGTTGCTCGACGGCGCGCTGCAGGGTCTGCTGGCGCTGATCGCCGGCGCCGAGCCGCAACTGCGCGGCGTGAGCTTCCTGCCCTGGCGGTTCGGCCGCGTGCGCCTCTCGGCGCCGTTCGCGCGCCCGCCGCGCCGCGCCCATCTTCGCGTAACCCGGCTTGGCACACGGTCGGCCTCTGCCGATATCGTGCTGTACGACGCCGCCGGCGCCGCGGTCGCCGAGCTTTCCGAATGCTGGTTCCGCCGGGTCGAACTGAGCCGCGCGGCCGCGATCGACGAGCGGGTGCTGCGCGTCGATCTGGTGCCCGCGCCGCTAGACCCGCCGCCGCGAACCATCTTCGCCGACATCGACGCAACCCTGACCGCCCTTGCCGCCGCCCATGCCGGCGACCCCGAGCGCGGCGCCGAACAGGCGCTGCTGCTCGACGCGTTGATCGCGGCGATCGGCTTTGCCGCGATCCGCGACCTCGCCGGCGCCGATACCGGCTTTACGGTCGACCGCATCGCACCACACTCGGCGGCGGTGCTCGACGCGCAACTGCACCTGCTGGCGCGGTTTGGCGCCGCCAGCCTTACCGGCGGCGAATGGCGGCTTCTGAGCCCGAACGACCTGCCCGAGCCCGACGAGATCTGGCGGCTGCTGCTGGCCGAGGCCCCCGATCTCGGGGCGGAACTCGGGCTGGTCGCCGCCATGGCGGAAGATCTTCCTCGCCTTTTGTCCGAAGGCCCGGATGAAGGTGAGCCCGCGCTGCCCGACCCGCTCGACGCGTCACCGGTGACGGCGGCGGGGATTGGATTTGTCTGCGACACGCTCGGCGGCCTTGCCGCGTCCTGGCCGGACGGCCGACCGCTGCGGGTGCTCGAAATCGCCGCCGGCGGCACCGCGACGCGTCGCGTGCTGGACCGCCTCGCCCAATCCGGCGTGGCGCTGGCCTATACGGCGACCAACGCCGATGCCGATGAGGCGGCCAGGCTGGCGTTCACCGTCGAGCCGGTGACCGGCGCCACCGCGCAATGCTGGTCGCCGGCCGACGGCGGCGATGCGTTCATGCCCGGCTCGTTCGATGTCGCGCTGTCGGTCAACGGCGGCGCCCGTCAGCCGCTCGACGCGGCGGCCCTGTCGCGTCTCGGCGAGTTGCTCGGCCCTGGAGGGCTGTTCCTTGCCGTCGAGCCGCGGCCGAACCCGCTATGGGATCTGGCCTTCGCCCGCGACGCCGGCCGGCGACGACGCGAGGCGGCGCTGCGCTCCGACGAGGAATGGCGGGCCGCGCTGGAAATCGCCGGGTTCGACGCGCCGGCGGTCCGCGCGCTCGCAACCGGGCCCTGGCCCATCATGGCGATATGGGCGCGGCCGGCGGCCGGTTCGCCGGTTGCCGCGAAACCGGTCGAGCTCCCCTCGGTCGCCCTCGTCGGCGACGCTGGAACGCTTGGGCGGGAGCTGCAGAAGCTTGGCCATGCAGTCGGCGAGGAGGGCGACATCGTCGTCTTCCCCGTCGAGGAGGCGGGCGACACGGTCGACCACGTCGCACACGCGATGACCGCGCTGGCCCGAATCGCCGCCGCCGCGGCGCCGCGGCGGCAGAGCCTGTGGATCGTGACCCTTGGTGCGCAACAGGCAGGCGAGGGACTCGCCGGCGCCGCGCTATCGGGATTTGGCCGCGTGCTGGTCAACGAGATGCCGGGGCTCGACCTGCATCTGCTCGACTTGCCGGCGAAATCGTCGCCCGCCGAGCGGGCGCGGCGTCTCTCGGCCGAGCTGGCGGCGGGGACGACGGAGAGCGAGATCGTCTGGACCGCGACGGGCCGCCATGTTTTGCGCCTGCGCCGCGGGCTGCCGCCGCGCTGGGCCGGGGCGGCGGACCCGATCGGGCTGGCAAGCGCACAGCCCGGTCGGCTCGACGCGCTCGGCTGGTCGGCGATCGCCCCGGCGGCACCCGGCGACGGTGAGATCGAGATCGACGTCGAGGCGGCCGCGCTCAATTTCCGCGACGTGATGTGGGGCATGGGCCTGTTGCCCGAAGAGGCGCTGATCGACGGGTTTGCCGGCCCGACCTTTGGCCTCGAATGCGCCGGGACGGTGCGCGCGGTCGGAGCCGGGGTCGACGGGCTCGCCATCGGCGACCGGGTCGTCGGCTTCGCGCCGGCGGCGCTGGCGACGCGCGTCACGACGCTGGCCCGCGCCGTCGTGCCGATCCCCGCCGGGCTCGACTTTGCCGCGGCGGCGACCGCACCGGTCGCGTTCGTCACGGTATTCTACGCACTCGGCACGCTCGGCCGGCTGGAGGCCGGCGAGACCGTGCTGGTCCACGCCGCCGCGGGCGGGGTCGGGCTCGCCGCGATCCAGTACGCCAAGCACAAGGGCGCGATCGTCATCGCGACCGCCGGGTCGCCGGCCAAGCGCGCGTTCCTGCGCCGCGCCGGGGCCGACCATGTGCTCGACTCGCGCGATCTCGGCTTTGCCGACGCGGTGCGCGCGATCACCGGCGGCGCGGGGGTCGACCTGGTGCTGAACTCGCTGAGCGGCGAGGCGATGGAGAACAGCATCGCGGTGTTGAAGCCGTTCGGCCGTTTCCTCGAGCTCGGCAAGCGCGATTTCTACCAGAACCGCCGCATCCATCTGCGTCCGCTGCGGCAGAACATTTCCTATTTCGCGATCGACGTCGATCAGCTCCCGATCCAGCGCCCCGACCTCGCCCAGTCGCTGCTCGCCGAGATGGCGGAGGCGCTCGTATCGGGCGCGATCCGGCCGCTGGCGCACCGCGTCTTCCCATTTGCGGAGGTCGACGACGCGTTCCGTCTGATGCAGGCCTCCGGCCATATCGGCAAGCTCGTCCTCGTCCCCAGCGGCAATGCCGCCGTGCGGCTGCGCGAGCCGCCGCCGCCGACGCTCGACAGCGATGGCGCCTATCTCGTCACCGGCGGCCTCGCCGGGTTCGGGTTCGAGGCGGCGCGCTGGCTCGTGCAATCGGGGGCCCGCTCGCTCGCCCTCTTGGGCCGGCGCGGCGCCGACACGCCTGGTGCCGCCGAGCGGGTCGCCGAGCTGGCCGCGCTCGGCGCCGATATCCGCATCTATGCCGGCGATGTCGCCGAACGCGCCTCGCTCGGCCCGGTGCTGGCGCAGATCCGCGCGCGGCAGGGCCGGCTGCGCGGGGTCGTCCACGCGGCGAGCGCGATCGGCGACGGGTTCGCGATCGATGTCAAGGCCGAGGCCGCCTCGGCGATTCTCAGGCCCAAGATCGCCGGCGCGATCGCGCTCGACGAGCTGACCCGCGACGACCCGATCGACCTCTTCGTGCTGTTCTCCTCGGCGACGACCCTGCTCGGCGCGCCCGGACAGGGCATCTATGTCGCGGCCAACATGGCGCTTGAGGCGCTGGCCCGGCATCGCCGCGCCGCGGGAAGGCCGGCCCTGGCGGTCGGCTGGGGTCCGATCGAGGATGCCGGCTACCTCGCCGACCGCCCCGAGACCCGCGACGCGCTCGCCCGGCGGCTCGGCGCCAAGCCCATTCCGGCGGCGCAGGCCCTGGCCGGCCTCCCGGCGCTCGCCGCCAGCGCCCTCCCCTTTGCCGCCTTTGCCGAGACGAGCTGGAACGAGGCGCGGCGCTACCTGCCGATCCTCGCGACCTCGCTCTTCACCGAAATCCGCGCCGAGGCGAGCTCGCTCCCCTCCGACGATTCGCTCCTCGAAAAGCTCGCCGCGCTCGATGGCGACGAGGCTGTGAGCCTGCTCAGAAGCGTCGTAACCGAGGAGGCGGCCGGCATCCTGCGCCTACCCGGTTCCGGCATCGACGCGCAGCGGCCGCTATCGGAGCTCGGCATGGACTCGCTGATGGCGGTCGAGCTCCGCCTCGCGCTCGAAAACCGGCTGCGCATCGACCTGCCGCTGGTCTCGCTCGCCGAGGGCACCAGCGTCGCCTCGATCGCCGCGCGCCTTGCCGGTGCGGTCTCGTCGCGGCCGCAGCGCGACGAGGTGCTGACCCTCGCCGCCCGCTATGAGGTCGGCGAAGGCGCCGAGCTGGCGGCGCTGGCCGGCGATTTCGAGCCGGCCGACGAGCGGTCCGCCGCCGCGGAGTAAAGGGCGGTGGAATCGGGACGCAATCTCTTCGGCTTGACCGCGCAGGCCAAGGCGCGGCTGCTTGAAAAGCTGGCTTCGGCGACCCAACCGCGCGCGGCGGCGCCGGCGCCGTCCTCGCGTCGCGGTACGGGCCGGCTCGACATCTCCGAATTGCAAGGCTATCGCGACCTGCGCACGATCGAGGCCGCCGGCGACTATCTCGGCATTTCGAACCCGTTCTTCCGTGTGCATGAGGGGATCGCCGGCGCCGAAACCGTGATCGGCAACCGCACCTACCTCAATTTTGCGTCGTACAATTACGTCGGCATCAACGGTGACCCGCGCGTCGCCGCTTCGGTCGCGGCGGCGGTCGACCGCTATGGCACCTCGGTCGGAGCAAGCCGCCCGGTCTCGGGCGAGCGGCCCGTGCATCGCGAGCTGGAGCAAGGCCTCGCCCGAATCCACGGCGCCGAGGACGCGGTCGTCCTCGTCAGCGGCCACGCGACCAACGTCACCGTGATCGGCGCGCTGCTCGGCCGCAACGACCTGATCGTCCATGATGCGCTGATCCACAACAGCATCGTTCAAGGCGCGATGCTGTCGGGGGCCCGGCGGGCGCCGTTTCCCCATCTCGACCACGAGGCCGCCGACAAATTGCTGGGCCAATCGCGCGGCCGCCACGGGCATGCGCTCTTGGTCATCGAGGGTCATTACAGCATGGATGGCGACGTGCCCGACCTCGCCGCGTTTGTCGCCGTCGCGCGCAAGCATCGCGCCTGGCTGATGGTCGACGAGGCGCATGCGCTGGGCGTGCTCGGCGCGCGCGGCCACGGCTCGGCCGAACATGCCGGGGTCGACCCGTCCGAGATCGACATCTGGATGGGCACGCTCAGCAAGAGCCTCGTCTCCTGCGGCGGCTACATCGCCGGCAGCCGGGATCTGATCGATTACCTGAAGCACATGGCGCCGGGCTTTGTCTTTTCCGTCGGCATGGCGCCGGCGGCGGCGGCGGCGGCGCTGGCCGCGCTCGAAATCCTCGAGGCCGAGCCGGACCGCGTTCGCCGGCTCAACGAGCGCGCCGAGCTGTTCCTGCGCCTGGCGCGGGAAGGCGGGCTTGATGTCGGCAGCTCGATCGGGGCGGCGATCGTGCCGATCATCACCGGCAGCTCGATCCGTGCCGGGCGCCTCGCCCACGCCCTCTTCGGGCGCGGGATCAACGTGCAGCCGATCCTCTACCCCGCCGTGCCCGAGCGCGCCGCGCGGTTACGCTTCTTCCTGACCGCGGCGCATAGCGAGGAGCAGATTCGCGAGGCGGTGCGCATCCTCGTCGAGGAGCACGCGAAGGTCGCGGCCGAACCCACTGACATGATAGCGCTGACGCGCCACCTCGGCCGGCGTATGAGCCGGCCGGAGTGACGCGTCTGAGAACGACCGCAGCTTCTATTTAGCTGAGAAAGCCGCCGCTGTAGTTGGTGACGCCCTTCAGCAGGATCGTCGAGCTGTCGCTGAGCGTGAGCAGCGTGTCGCTGCCCGTAACCACCGCGGTCGAGACCGTGTCGGGGCTCGTCAGGTGGATCGTGTCGCCCGAAGCATGATCGAAGCCGATCACGGTATCGTTGAACAGCTTGCCGCCGTCGACGAACGAGTCGGTGCTGCCGGTGAAGTTCACCGTGTCCTGGTTGGTCCCGGTGGCGGAGCCGGCGGTCACGGTGTTTCCCGAGCCGTTGACGGTCACCGCGTTGTTCGCAGTGCCTTCGAGGACGTTGTTGGTGTTGCCGTAGACCGCGATCTGCGCGCCCGGCGAGGCACCGCCCGAGACCGTGTTGGTGTTGCCGAACACGGTGATCGTGTCGGCGCCGCCCGAGCCGGCGGTGATCGAGTCGCTGTTGCCCGACACCAGGACGGTGCCGTGGCTCGCGCCGCCGTTGAACGTGTCGTTGTTGCCGATGACCTGCGCCGTATAGACGCCGCCCGCACCGCCGAGGAACGAGTCGTTGGAGGCGACCATGGCGATCGTGTCATTGCCCGAGCCGCCATTGATCGTGACGTTCGAAGCGAGCGAGTAGATCAAATCGTTGCCGCTCGAGGCGGTGATCGTGTCGCCGGTGCTGCTGGTGTAGGCAAAGACCGTGTCGTTACCGCTGCCGAGGTTGATCTTCTCGTTGGCGCCCTCGACAAAGACGAAGTTGTTGCCGGTCCCGGTCGTGATCGTGTCGTTGTCGCCGGTGGGCGCAAACAGGGTGTTGTTGCCAGTGGCAAGGTTGAACGTCGAGTGGTCGCCGTAGCCCAGGATGACGTTGCCGTCGCCGATGGCGGTGACGCTGTCGGCATTGGTGACGATGACGTCGCCCGGCGCGCCCGTGACCGTCTCGTTGACGCCGTCCACCTGGATGTAGTGGCCGCCCGAACTGCTGTCCGTCAGCGCAAAGGCGCCGGTTACCAGATCGGCATATTGGCCGTTATAGTCGACCAAAAGGCCTTGATATCCCGGCGCGAGGGTTGGCGTACCGCCCCCCGTCCACACTTCGAGATTGAACTCCCCGCCTACCGGCGGCGGCAGGCTGGTCCCGTCGCTGGTGATCCCGACATTAACGGCGGTCGCCGCCGTCGCAACGAATTGTGAACCTGCAATTGACGCCATAGCCGACCTCGAATGACCTGCGCGTTTCTCAGCCCGCTATCGGACCTACTCTTCGCTGCAGCGTTAACTAAAGCTTTACCGTAAGCTGTCCGGAGCATACCCGACCGGGGAGCGAATGCGAGTGTAAAGTTGTTTCAACTTGTCACGGCCCGCGGCAACCTCTAACCGGTCTGATATGCCGTCATTTCCGCCGCTTTCGCGGCTTGGACAACCTACCCGAAAACGCGAAAAGTAACCATACCGAACTGGATAAACCCTTAATTCGCGCCCGATTAAGCTCGATTGCCGACTATCGGCCGGCGGCTTCCGGCCTCACGTCGCGGCGGAGGCGAGTCCGGGCGGGAGGCGGGTGAGCTTGGCCCGCGCCGCCGCGAGGCCGTGCGCGGCGGCGCGCGTGTACCATGCCCGCGCCGAGTCGACATCGACGCCGGTGCCGCGCCCGCCGGCGAACAAGTCGCCGAGCAGCATTTCCGCCTCGGGCATCTCGCGCTCCGCGGCGCGCTGGCACCAGCGGAACGCCTCGTCGGGGTCGGCCTCGACGCCGTCGCCCCGTCCGAGCATGACGGCGAGGTTGTATTGCGCGACGCGATCGCCCTGCTCGGCGGCGAGGCGATACCATTTGACCCCCTCGACGAGGTCGCGCCTGACGCCCTGGCCGACGCAGAACATCGCGCCGAGGCGGAATTGTGCGCCGGAATGGCCCTGCTCGGCCGCCTTGCGCAGCCAGACCGCCGCCATCTCGTCGTCGCGGGCGACGCCCTCGCCCCGCCGGTAGCAATTGACCAGCAGGAGCTGCGCGTCGAGGTCGCCGGCCTCGGCCGCGGCCTGATAGCGCTGCGCCGCCTCCTGCACCTCGCCACGCGCCCCGAGGATCTGGCCGAGCTGGACCAGTGCGGCGGTGTGGCCCCGCTCGGCGCCGCGGCGGAACAATTCCTCGGCCTTCGCCGAATCCTGTGCCACGCCGAGCCCGTGCTGATAAAGCCGGCCGAGCCCGGTGATACCGTCGAGATCGTCGGCATCCGCGGCGCGGGTCAAGAGCCCGGCGGCCCGCGTCGCGTCGCCCAGCATCCCGTTGCGGTCCGACATGATCAGGCTGGCGAGCCGCACCTGCGCCCCGGCCATGCCCTGCTCGGCCGCCTTTTCAAACCATGTCGCCGCGGCGACGGGGTCGCGCGGCACGCCGGTGCCGTTGGCGAGAAACGTGCCGTAGTTGAACTGCGCGGACGCATGCCCTTGCTGGGCGGCCTTTTCGAACCATTTGACCGCCTCGGGGATGAACTGCGGCACGCCGTCGCCGCGCGCGTAGAGCGTGCCGAGGACGAACTGGGCTCCGACATCGCCGGCCTCGGCGGCGGCGCGGTACCACAGCGCGGCCTCTTGCGGGTTCGCGGCGTCGCCCTGGTCGGTGGCGTAAAGCCGCGCCAGCGCGACCATCGCCGGCGCGTAATTCTGGCGCGCCGAGGCGCGCAGCAGGGTTTCGGCGGCGTCGCGGTTTTGCGGCACCCCCTCGCCTCGCAGCGTCAGGAGCCCGAGGTCGTAGCGGGCGCGCCCATTGCCGATCTCGGCCGAGCGCCGCAGTAAGGCCGCCGCCCTGGCCGGGTCGCGCTCGACCCCCTGTCCGGCGAGATACATCAGCCCGAGCGCGAGTTGCGCCGGCTCGTAGTCCTGATCGGCGCTGCGCTGATACCACTCGGCGGCGGCCGCCAGGTCGAGCTCGACGCCATAGCCGTTGGCGAACTGGACGCCGAGGCCGAATTGCGCCGTCGCATTGCCGGTCGCCGCGGCCCGATCTAGCCATTGCCGGGCCTCGGCGTAGTCGACCTCGCAGCCGAGCCCGCGGGCGTATATCAGGCCCAGCGTCGCCTGCGCCGCGGCATGGCCCTGCGCGGCCGCCGCACGGCACCAACGCAGCGCCTCGGCCTCGTCCTTCTCGATCGTCAACCCGTTCGGGAACAGCACCGACAAATTGCTCGCCGCCGCCGACCGGTCCTGTCCCGCCGCGTTCTCGTACCAGAAATCAGCCGCTCCGGCGCCGCCGGCCACCCCGTTCTGGTAGATCAGCGCAACCTGGTACTGCGCCTCGGCATGCCCGCGCTCCCCGGCGCGGCGGTACCACACCACGGCGTCGGGCACGTTGCGGATGACGCCGCGCCCATGCACGTAAAGCTGGCCGAGCTGATACTGCGCCTCGGCATCGCCGCCGGCCGCCGCGACCGACCATGCCTGGAAGGCGGCGGTATAATCCTGTTGGTCGAGCGCCTCCCGGGCGCGCGCGGCGGCCGGTGCCGGATTGGCCTCGCGGCGCGGCGTCGCAGCGGCCGGCACGGCCGGAGCCGCGGCCCGAGGCGGCGACGCCTGCGGCGGAGGCGGAGGCGGCGCCGCACGGGCCGGCGGCGGCTCGACCGGCCTCGGCGGCTCGCCGCGAGGCGCACGGGCGACGAGCGGCGGCCGGGGAACGGGAGGCTCGGGAACGGGAGGCTCGGGAACGGGAGGCTCGGGGACGGGAGGCTCGGGGACGGGAGGCTCGGGTTCCGGCCACGACTCCAACGCCGGTAGCGAGGGAGACGGCGGCGGTGCCTGACGCCGCGCCACCAGCGAGGCTTCCGCCGCCGGGTTGGGCGTCCCCGGCCGGATCACCATGCTGCCCGGCGCCGTGTTGAAGCGGGCGCGGGCGACGCCCGGGACGCTGATTTCGCGCGGAGGCGGTGCGGGTGACGGGAAAGGTTCGGGAACCGCGTCGATATCGTGCGCGGGCTCGGCGGTCATCTCGATCGTCACGGGCGGCGCAGGCGGCGGATCGCGCCGGACCACGCGGCCGGCATGCATCGGCATCAGGCGCCTCGCCAACGCCTCGACCGTCGAATCCGTCGGCGCCCGGTCGCGGGCAGGCGGCGGCGACGGCTGGGGCGGCGGCGGGGGAGCAACGCGAACCGGCGGCGGAGCCGCGGCCTCGCGCACAGGGGTCGGGTCTGGCGCGGCGGCGGCGCGGGCGCTCGCCGGTGCTGTTGCCGCGCCCCGCCAATATGGCCGCAGTGGCGTCGGTGGAAACGGGATCGCCCGGTTCATCTCGTCCCTCGAGGCCATCAGGGCTCACGCATCGATTCGTCAAACCCGCGCAGAAGGCCGCGCATCATGTACATGAACACCGAGCGGCTGCCGACATGGATGTCGCCGGCAAGGGTCATGCCGGGAACCAGGCGAAAGCCGGCCGGAACATTGCGCAGCGCGGTATCGGTAAACCGGACCATGACCTTGTAGTACGGTTCGACGGCCTGGCCGCTCGCGCTGTCGGTCGCGGCGCCGGCGTCGTCGGTCGTGAACGAGCCGTCGCTGATCCAGCGCACGACGCCTTCGGCGCTGCCGTGCTCGACATAATTGAAGGCGTCGAGCTTGACCGTCACATGGTCGCCGACGCGGATAAACCCGATCTCGCGCGGCGAGATGTGCAATTCGGCCTGAACCGGCGATTTCAGGGGCGCCAGGTAGATCAGCGGCTCGCCCTGGCTCAGCACCGAATGGACCGACACCTTGGCCATCTTCAGCACGATCGCGTCGGCGGGCGCGACGAGCCGCACCTGGTCCTGGTGCTTGGTCGCCTTGTTGAGCTGCTCGACCGCGGCGTCGTATTGCCCCTGTGCGGTCACCAGCTCCTTGCTCGTGTCGCCGTACCATTGCTGGATATAGGCCGCGCGCGTCGCCGCCGCGGCGTCGAGCTGGTGCTGCGTCTCGGTCATCGAGTTGCGGTCGGATTCGAGGTTGCGCAGGATTTCGAGGCGCTGGTCAGTCGCCGCCAGCAGGTTGAGCTTGCTGCCGACCTGTGCGGCCGCCAGGGTCGCGCGCATCTGCTCGATCTCGGCCGAGATCTTCGAACGGTCGACATAGCGGGCGGCGTCGTTCTGGTATTTGGCGAGCGTCGCCTTCTGCTGTCCTATCTGCGAGTCATAGGATCTGACCTGCGCGTCGAACTGGGCCTTGCGCTGGTCGTAATAGGCCCGCTGCAGCGCAACGTAGCCGGCGACGCCCGGCGACCCGGTCGGCGCCATGTTGAACGGCTGCTGCGCCAGCTCGGCCTTGCAGCGGGCGATTTCGGCCGCGTAGTTGGCGACCTGCGCCTTCAGCGCGTCGACGTCGGAGGTGGTAAAGGTCGGGTCCAGCGTCGCCAGGAGCTGCCCGGCCTCGACCTGCTGGCCCTCGCCGACCTCGATGGTCTTGACGAGCGACTGGTCGAGCCCGCCAAGCACGATTGTCGGGTCGACGGTGACAATATGCCCCGCGGTCGAGTTGACGACGCGGTCGATCCGCGTGACCGCGGCCACGAGCAGCATCGATGCGAACAGCCCGGTGATGACCCACAGCGTCACATGCGCCTGGACCGGGTCAGGCCCTTCGATAATTTCGGCGGTTTCAGACTGGTAGAGCCGGATTTCCTTGCCCGGCTCTACCAGATCATTCGCTGCCCGCCGGACGGAAAGGAATGACTTCATGTGCGGGCCTCGTCGTGGAATGCCGGTTCTGCTGATACCAGAGGTTGCTGTAAATGTCGCAACGCTCCAAAAGGTCGTCGTGGCGGCCGATGTCGTAGACCGAGCCGCGTTCGAGCACGAGGATCTGGTCCGCCGGCACCAGCATCGCCAGCCGGTGCGAAATCATGATCAGCGTGCGGTCCTTGGCGATCCGCGTCAGGTTGGCGTTGATGATTGCCTCGCTCTCGGCGTCGAGCGCGCTCGTCGCCTCGTCGAGGATCAGGACGCGGGGGTCGGTGATCAGCGCCCGCGCGATCGCGAGGCGCTGGCGCTGCCCGCCCGAGAGGTTCGGCGACCCTTCATAGATATAGGTCTCGTACCCGCGCGGCAGCCGCTCGATGAACTCCTCGGCGCCGGCGAGCCGTGCCGCGACGACGATCTCGTCAAACGTCGCGTCCGCCTTGGCCGCCGAGATCGTCTCCCGGATCGTGCCGCGGAACAGGAAATTCTCCTGCATTACGACCCCGAGGCTCGCGCGCAGATGGTCGACGTCGTACTGGCGCAGATCGATCCCATCGACCTTGATGAGGCCTTCGTAATTGTTGTGCAGCGATTGCAGCAACCGGGTGACGGTGGTCTTGCCCGAGCCGCTGCGGCCCATGATGCCGAACACGGAACCCTCGGGCACTTCGAACGACACGCGGTCGAGCGCCGGGCTCGTCGTCCCCTGATAGCGGAAGCGCACATCGGCAAATTCCACCCGGCCGCGGATCGGTGTGCGCACGCCGAAAGCCGATCTGCCCTCTTCGGGGGCCTGGTTGACCAGCTTGGCGATCGCCCCGACCGCCAACCGCACCTCGTCGTATTGGGTGATGAGCTGGGTCAATTGGATCAGCGGCTGCGCGACGCGGCCGGTCAGCATCATGAAGGCGACCAGCGCGCCGACATACACCTCTTCCTTGGTCGAGACCGCGAGGTAGACCGCCAGCGCGAAGACACCGTTGGTCATCAACCGTTCGAACGGGTGGACGACGGTCTGCACGACGTTGGCAAGGCGGCCCTCGGCAAAGCGGAGGCGCGCCGACTCGGCAACCTGCACGTCCCATTCGTGCTTGCGCCGCGCGTCGAGCGCCATCGCCTTGACGGTGCGGATGCCGACGAGCGATTCGACGAGAAACGAGCCCTTGCGGCCTTCGAGCTCGAATACCCCGGTGTTCGCGCGGCGCAGCGCCGGCAGCCGCAGCAGAATCCAAGTGCAAATCAGCACGCAGATGCCGAGCACAAAGAAAGTCAGCAACGGGCTGAAGAAAAACATGATCGGGATGAACACGAACAGCACCATCGCGTCGAGCATGGTGCCGAACATCTGGCCGCTGAGGAAGGTGCGGATTTTGTGAAACTCGTTCATGTCGCGCACGATCTCGCCGATCGGGTTCCGCTCGAAAAAATCGATCGGGAGGGCAAGCACCTTTTCGAACATGTACACCGACAACTTCGCGTCGACGCGCTGTGTCAGATAGAGGACCAGGTACCGCCGCAGATAGAAGAACCCCGTCTCGAACGCAGTCAGGATCAGCATCGCGATGCACAGCACCGCGAGGGTGTCGAGGCTGCCATAGGCCAGCACGCGGTCGATCAAGAGACGCCAGAACATGATCGGCGCCAACGCCAACAGGCTCAGCGCCAGCGCCGACACGCCGACATCGCGGGCGATGCGCCGGTCCTTCAGCAACTGGCCGGCGATGAGCCAGATGCCGAACGGCTGGTCTTCGTCGCGGACCCGGTAGTCGCGTTTGACGAGGATGACCTCGCCGGTCCACGCCGCGGTGAAGCGCGCCTCGTCGATCTGCAGCAGCGCATCCTCGCCGGCGCTGGGGTCCTGCAAGGTGACGTTCGGCGTGTCGCCATCGGCGCTGACTGACCGCAGCACCATCGCGCTGCCGTTGCGCAGCATCACGATCACCGGCAGGGCCTGGCCCAGCTCGCTCAGATCGCGCCACCGCAAGCGGGTCTGATCGGCGCGCAAGCCGGCCGCCTGCGCCACCGTGATCAGCCGGCCGATCGTCATGGTTTCCGGCTGGAGGAGCTGGTCGTGAACAAGCTGGGCGACCGTCAGGTGCACACCCCGGTGCCGGGCGCAGACGACAAGCGCGCCGAGCAGCGAGGGACCGACGGCGCTCGACGCGGCCGCCGGCGGAATCGGGGTCGGCGGCGGCATGGTTCTGGCCATTATCGTCCCCTGATCATCGCGTCCCGGGCCCTGGTCATCGCGTCCCGGGGCTCGCACACGCCCCGATCAGCCACCGCGCCGGCATCGCCCGCACCACCCGAACGGAGGCGGGGCGCGCCGTCGCAAGGCTTCACAGTTCGGCCGAAACGTCGCTGACGAAGCGGTATCCGCGGCGGAACTCGGTCTTTATCAAATCCCGCGCCGAGTCGCCAATAGGATCGAGCTTTTTGCGCAGCCGATTGACCACGACATCGATCGCCCGATCGGTGGCCGGGCGGTGCCGCCCATAGAGCGCTTCCGCAAGGATGGTGCGCGACTGCACCTCCCAGGGGTTCGATACCAGGTGGGAAAGCAGTCGGTTTTCCGCGCTGGTGAGGCGGATCCGCGAGCCGTCGTCGCCGATCAGCACGTTCTGCTGCGGTCGGAACCGCATCCCGGCAAAGGCCATCGTACCCAGCTCGCGATGGCTGCCGTTGCCGTTGCCGGGCATCGCCGGCACCTTGGTCACCCGCACGATCTGCTGGAGCGCCTGGTTGAGCATGATGACGTCGACCGGCGTGGGCAGGCACTCCGCCGCCCCGGCGATTCGGTAGTCTCGCGCGTTGCCGGAATCCTCCTCGCATACGACGAGGATCGGCACGGTCGACTGCCGGCGGATGCGCAGGATCGTCTCGACGCCCTTGCCGTTGGCGTGGGTCAGGTCGAGCACCACCACATCCGGCTTGGAATCGCGCAACAGGCTAAAAAATCGGTTCTCGTGCCCAAGCTCTTTAATGGACGGGTCGAGTTCCGTGCTCGGATCGCCCCCGGGGATCGAAAAATCCTCGCGAGCGACGACTATCGTGGTTGCCGTAGGCATTGTCGCACCCCTATCTCGACCGCATCGCTGCACGGGTACGACTAACGAAACGCCGATCTACGGCGGCAAAGCCCCCAAATCCCACCCGATCATTCGGGGAAGAAGACTGGAGTCCTTGAAACCAAGGTTCGGTACGATCCGGTAGAGGTATGTTCAGCATGTTCAACCCTGCACAAACGCGGTAACAAGCGTACGAGAAGTTTTTTGCAACAATTTTGCATAATTTGAAAAAAATTTCGTGGTTAATGCGGGGGGCATCTTAGTTAACGTAGAGCCTTGAGATTCTTGCGCAACGGGGGAACGCCGCTAGTTTTCTAAGATTTCGCAACAAATTTCAAGCTGTTTAACGCGATTACCCTGACGTTGGTTAACGATCCGCCGATGGTGTAATCTTTACAAATGGTTAGGTCAGATCCCGATGCTTACGACCGGTCTAATACGCACCGCGTCTGATCAACCTTCGCAACAACCCGACATAATTGGGCAGACAGACCCCGCTTAGATCGTAGCGCGACAGCACCGTGCGCCGCGCTGCCTCGCGCAGCTTTTCGTTGCGGCTCGTGACCGCCTCGACGACGCGGTCGATCAGCGCGGAGCGATCGAAAAAATCGACCAGTTCGCCATTTTCACCGTCGGCGATGACCTCTTCGATCGGCGGCGTGCGCGACGCGATCATGTGGCAGCCGGCCGACATCGCCTCGAGGAACGACCATGACAGCACGAACGGATAGGTAAAATAGACATGCGCCGACGAAATCTGGAGGATCGCCAGATATTGCGAATAGGGAATCGTGCCGAGAAAATGCACCCGGCTCGCGTCGAGGCTGTCGCCGAGTTCGCCAAGCATCTGCTCGCGCCAGGTTTTGGCCTTTTCCGGGCGACGCCCATAGCTGACCTCGTTGCCGCCGACGATCAGGACCCTGGCGTTTGGGAGGCGCCGCAACAGCTCGGGCAGCGCCCGCATAAAGACGTGGAAGCCGCGGTAAGGCTCCAGGTTGCGGGCGCTGTAGGTGATCACCTGGTCGCTCGCCGACAGTCCCGGATGACCGCGCAGCCACAATCGCGCCGAGGGGTCGGGCTGCACCGCGCCGGTGTCGATCCCTTCGTGGATCACCGTGATCTGGCGCTGATAGCGGGCCGGGTACTGGTTGCGCTGCCACAGCGTCGGGGTCTGGCCCCAATCCGCCGTCTCGAGCCCGAGCAGGTTGATCGAGTTGCGCGTGCGGATGCGAAGCGCGTCGGTCGGCGAGGGCGGAAATTCGGGATCGAAGTCGAGATCGCTGCCGGTGCTCCGGTAGTAGAACTCGAAATAGGAAAGGAGCGGCGTCTTCGGCCACACGTCCCTGACGTAAAGCGTCTCGCCCCAACCGTTATGACCAACGACGAGGTCCGGGGTAAAGCCGTCGCGCTTCATCCCTTCGCAGACTTCCGCCACGGCGAGCGCGTTCTCGACCGCGAACTCCATGTCGCGGACAAACGGATGCCCGCGCTGGCTGCGACGGCGCGGGTTGTAGACGATCTTGCGCACCCCGGGCAGGTCGCGCTGCTGCTGCTGGGTGATGAAGTACACGGTATCGCCCGCCGCGGCGAAATAGCGGGCGGCATGCACGTATTGCGCGGGGAAGTTCTGATGGATGAAGAGCCAGTTCATCGCCCGGTCGGCAGTCTCGGCGGAGGCGCAGCGGTCAGGCGGCGGGTTTGTGGGCCCTCGCCCACAGATCGAACGGCGAGCGGCGCATCTCGATCGCGGCAAATCCCGCCTCGCCGAGAAGGCGTTGCAGCGATGTCGCGGTAAAACCGGTCTTGTGCGCCATGTAGACCCGCCCCTGGGCCAGCGAGGCGGTGTGGCCGAAGATCATGTCGAGCGGGGTGATCGGGCCGCTCGGCGACATATAGGCCGCCTCCTCGAGCGTATCGGCGGCGACCAGTTCGGCGACGCGCTGCAGGTCGGGCAGGGTCAGCAGCAGCATCCCGCCCGGCCGCAGCACGCGGCAGAACTCGCGCAGCGCGAGCGGCACCTCGTGGCGATGCAGATGCTCGAGGTTATGCGACGACCACACCGCGTCGACCGAGTCGGTGGCGACCGGCGTCATCTCGGTCATCGAGCAGCAGATGTCGGGCTTCACCGCCGGGTCGATATCGAGCCTCAGCTCGCGCCACTCGTCGGTCTGGAACACGGGGTGCAGCCGCGTGCGGGGCGGATAGCCGCAGCCGACATTCAGTACGAGTCGCTGACGGCCGGCCTCGCCGGGCGTCTCCGCCCGCGGCCCGGCCCCTTCGGCGGCGGCAGGAACCTCCGCGGCGAAGAAACCGGATTCCTCGTCTTCGCCCGACGCGCCCATACGCTCTCCCGGCAAAACCATATGCCCGCCTATTCGGCGCCCCGCGGAAGGACCCGCAGATTGATCGCCTCCAGCGGATCGTCGGCTACCTTCGGCATGCACGGCTCGCCGTTGCGGTTCGGGCCGGCGACGCCGCTGTCGAAGAAGGCGCCTTCATAGACAATGTCGAACCGATCGCGCAGATGCGTGGCGAGGCGAACCGCGAACCCGGTCAGCGGCAGGCCGCGGCCGCGCGTGCCGCACAGCTTTGCATCGCTGACCCACGGGGTTTCCCGCCCGCTCGGACCGAATGCCTTGTACTCGACGTCGCCCGGCGCCAGCGTGTCGAGCGGGCGGATGCTGAAGGCTTCGACCCGCCGGCGCTGGCCGCGCGTGCCGGCCCAGCCCTGCGCCTCGAATCGGCGGTCGCCCTCGCGTTCGATATGCAGCACGATTTCGCTGCGCGGCCCGTGGGACGCATCCTCCACGGCGGCCGGCGCGGGCAGCCGGGGAGCAGCCGCCGGCGATGCCGCCGACGGCGCGCCGTGACCGATCCGCTGGATCTCGACCTCGACCGCGGCGGTCGCGCCGGCCGGTCCATAGGTGGTCACCAGCACAACCCCGCCCCCGGCCGGCGCCTTGACCACGACGACCCCGCCGGCGGCGTCGATCCATTCCGGCAGATCGCCGGATCCGGTGACGATCTCGGCCATGTCGTGATCGTCGGAGGGTGGGGTCGACACGTTGACCGCCGGCCATTGCACGCCATCGGCACCGCCGATCTGTGGCGTCGGAGCAAAGCTCAGCGAATAGATTCCCTCGGTCAGGGTGATGAGGCGCCCCTGCGCGCCGATATCCGCCTTGTCGGCGCCCTGCGTATTCACGTTCGATGTTCCCTCGTCCGATGCCGAGCCGCCGCCGTCCGGGGCGATGCCGGGCGGGCACAGGCAAAGTAATATCGGCGGCCTGTATTAACTACATCTTACGGCCCGGCCGGCCGCGATCCAACTGTCTCCGCGTCGGCTCGCGCCGGCCGTGCTTGACGGCCCGGCCGCGAACCCTACATGTGAGCCTCGGCACAAATCGGGTTTCCCAGGAATATGGACGACACCGCCTGGCACGGCACCACGATCCTTTGCCTGCGCAAGGCCGGTACCGTCGTGGTCGCCGGCGACGGCCAGGTGACGCTCGGAAACACCGTGCTCAAGGCCAACGCCAAGAAAGTGCGGCGACTCGGCGGCGGCGGGGTCATCGCCGGGTTTGCCGGCGCGACCGCCGACGCGATCACGCTGTTCGAGCGGCTCGAGGCCAAGCTCGAACAGTATTCGGGCCAGCTCACCCGCGCCTGCGTCGAGCTCGCGAAAGATTGGCGCACCGACCGCTATCTGCGCCGGCTGGAGGCGATGATGGCGGTGGCCGACGCCAACGTGTCGCTGATCCTCAGCGGCACCGGCGACGTGCTCGAACCCGAGGACGGGATCATCGGCATCGGCTCCGGCGGCGGCTTCGCGCTGGCGGCGGCACGGGCGCTCGTCGACCGCGAAGGGCTCGACGCCGAAACCATCGCCCGCCGCGCTATGGCGATCGCCGCCTCCATCTGCATCTATACCAACGACAACGTCACGATCGAAAAGCTCCCCCTTTGACCAATTCATTCAGTCCGCGCGAGATCGTCTCCGAGCTCGACCGCTTCATCGTCGGCCAGGACGACGCCAAGCGCGCCGTCGCCATCGCCCTCAGGAACCGCTGGCGCCGCCAGCAGCTCGAACCCGCCCTGCGCGAGGAGGTGCTGCCCAAGAACATCCTGATGATCGGGCCGACCGGCTGCGGCAAGACCGAGATCGCCCGCCGCCTCGCCCGGCTCGCCCAGGCGCCGTTCCTC
>DATAUV010000030.1:0-2196 GCA_036268075.1 Allostellaceae bacterium
CGTCTCCTCAAACTCCACGAGAGGCGGCTTGACCCGCTCGTAGCCATGCGAGGCCAGCACCGCCATCAGGCGGGCGGTAACCTCGGCCTCGACCTGCGCCTCGGGCGGCAGCAGGTCGTAAAAGCCGGTCGGCAGCAGGGCGAGATGCGGGGCGTCGTTCATGGTGGCGCGAGCATGCACTGCCGGCGCGCCTTTGTCATGCGCGGCCGCCTCACCCGTTTCTGGGTCCGGACAACATCGCGAATGCCTCTTCGGCGACCGCCTCGGGCGTGATTTGTCGCATACAGCGATGGTCGTACGGGCAAGACTCAGTCTTATCGTACCCGCATGGCGAGCACGGTACCAGGGCCATCACCGCCCTGACGCGGGGCCCGCGCGGGCCCCATTCCTGGGGCTGGTGGCTCCCCGAATAGATCGCCAGCGTGGGCGTCCCGCAAGCCGCGGCGAGATGCCCGATCCCGGAATTATTGGAGATCGCCAGATCCGCCTCGCGAATCACCGCGGCGGTTTGCAGCCAATCGGTCTGCCCGGCGAGGTTGACCACCCGGCCGCCGGCCCGCGCCGCGATCGGGGCGAGCAGGGCGCGTTGTGCCGGCGACCCGACGAGCGCGATCGCGGCATCGACCCGATCGAGCAGCAATTCGATCAACCGCGAGAAGTTGTCGAGCCCCCAATCGCGCAGCCGCGAGTTGCTGACCGGCGCGATGACGATGCGAGCGGCGGTACGACTCCACACGATCGGGATTGGGATCGCCTCGCCGCGCGGTAATGGGGATTCCGGCGACCGCGTGCGCAATTCGACCAGCCGTGCCAGCAAAACGAGCTGCTCTCCGCTATGCAATTCCGCCGGCTTGAAGCGGGGCGCTACCGCGTGATCGCGCCGCTCGACCCACACCCCCGAGAACCGCAGCCGTGCCCACCGAGGGCGGCCCCGAGCATGCAACCGGAACTCATGCGCCGCCCCATCGATCGGGTTGTCGAATTCGACGGATGTGGCAGAGAGGTCCGGCCGGTGTCGCCAGTTCACTCTACGACTGCCAACAATCTTCTCGCCGTGGTCGCGGGCCACGTCGAGCGTGATCTCG
The DNA here is from genome assembly GCA_036268075.1 of Allostellaceae bacterium. Classification (GTDB taxonomy): domain Bacteria; phylum Pseudomonadota; class Alphaproteobacteria; order ATCC43930; family CGMCC-115725; genus DATARH01. The sequence goes on from DATAUV010000030.1 coordinate 1,086, forward strand.
ACCCCGGGGAAGCGGAGCAGGGGCACGCGCAGATCGACATCCCACGTCGCCCGAAAGCGCCCCGCCGGCAGCACCAGATCGGGCCCGTAGACGAGGTGTCCGCTGCCAGTGGAAAAGTCGGTCTCGTGGTGCGTCAGTGTCTGCACCGGCATCCGGGATTGAAAGGAGTGCGGATCGATCCGGAGTGCGGCCGGATCGCTTTCACGCCGCTCGAACGCCGCCGGCAGCAGGACCTCGAGATAGGGATGCCGCGTGCGCCCGCCGATCCCGGCCTTGACCGCGGCGTCAACATGCTTGAGCAGAAAACGCGTATCATCATCGACGCGCAGATCGATCGCGATGTCGAACCGGCCGGCCGCGACCTCGCGAAACCGCGGCAAGCCCTCGACCGGCTCGCCGGTCCATAGGGCGCCGTCCTCAGGAAAGAAGCGATAAGCACGGATTTCGTCGGCGACCCCGGCGGCCGTGGCGAACGCAGTGTTCCACGGTCCGCAAATGAGGGTGATGCGATCATCGGCAAAACTGCGGCGCAGCGCCTCGAACGCCGGCAGCGCCATCAGGAAATCGCCGATATGGTCCAGCTTGAGGATGAGGATCTCGCGCCGGCGCGCTGCCGGCTCGCCGAGTTCGAAGACTGCCAGATCGCCTTCAGGCCGCCGACGCACCGTGACCGTCTGGGGCCGGGTTCGGCGCGTCAGGAACGGGAAGTCAACCTCGCTCGGCCCCGGCGCATCGCCGCCGGAAACGGGTCCTGCCATATCGCTCAAACCTTTGCTCGGCCCTGTTCGCGGCGCCTCTGCGCCCCCGCGATGCGGAAGATCGGCCCCGTATCGCAAAAAACCCCCATCACTCCGCAATTGCCAGCTAAAATTGGGGCATCGGCCGACGGAGGCCGCGGACTGGGAGCACCGCGATGAAGCGACGGGAGTTTTTGAAGTCGGGCCTCGCCGGCGCGGCGGCGCTGGCGGCACCGGGGATCGTGCGGGCGGAAAAGGAATCGCTGATCAATTTCGTGCCCCATGCCGACCTCGCCTCGCTCGACCCGGTGTGGACGACGGCCGACATCACCCGCAACTTCTCGCTCGCGGTCTACGACACGCTTTATGCGTTC
>DATAUV010000031.1:0-3403 GCA_036268075.1 Allostellaceae bacterium
GCTGGAATGCCGTTTCCCCGGCGCGGCCTGGGAAGACCTCGACATCGCCCCGCTGCAACTGCAGCCGTGGGAGCGCGTCGCCCTTGTCACCGACGTGAGCTGGCTGCGTCACACGGTCAAGGCGTTGCGCTTTCTGATCCCCGCCGAAATCCGCGTCTACGCCACGGCCCAGGCCGAGGAGGGCCGAGCGTGGATCGCCGCCGGGTTACGCCGGCGTCGCGCCGCCAGCACCGTCCCGACCCACGCCGAGATGGCCGGGGCGCTGTAACACCGGGGCGCTGTAACAGAAGAACCCGATCCTACTGCGCGGGTTCCAGGGCCGGTTCCGCGGCAGCCTTTGCCGCCTCGATCTCGGCGGCTTTTTTCTCCACCAGTTCGACCAGGTGGTCGACGATGCTCGCGTCCTTGAGGCGGTGGTCGGTGACGCCGCTCAGATAGACCTGATGCGTGTTGTTGCCGCCGCCGGTCAGGCCGATATCGGTCTCGCGCGCCTCGCCCGGGCCGTTGACCACGCAGCCGATCACCGACAGCGTCAGCGGCGTCGTGATGTGGGCAAGCCGCTCTTCGAGCATCTCGACGGTCTTGATCACCTGGAACTGCTGCCGCGCGCAGGACGGGCACGAGATCACCGTGACCCCGCGGCGCCGCAGTCCCAGCGATTTCAGCATGTCGTAGCCGACCTTGATCTCCTCGACCGGGTCGGCCGACAGCGATACGCGGATCGTGTCGCCGATCCCGGCCCAGAGCAGATTGCCCATGCCGATCGACGACTTGACCGTGCCGCCCCTGAGCCCGCCGGCCTCGGTGATGCCGAGATGCAGCGGATAGTCGCACACCTCGGAAAGCTGCTGATAGGCGGCGACGGCGAGAAACACGTCCGACGCTTTGCACGATATCTTGAACTCGAAGAAATCGTTGTCTTCGAGGATCTTGGCGTGATCGAGCGCGCTCTCGACCATCGCCTCCGGGCACGGCTCGCCGTATTTCTCCAGCAAATCCTTTTCGAGCGAGCCGGCGTTGACGCCGATCCGCATCGACAGCCCATAATCCTTGGCCGCCTTGATGACCTCGCGCACCCGCTCGGCCGAGCCGATATTGCCGGGGTTGATCCTGAGGCAGGCGGCACCGTTCTCGGCCGCCTCGATCGCGCGCTTGTAGTGGAAGTGGATGTCGGCGACGATCGGCACCTGCACTTGGCGCGTGATCTGCTTGAGCGCCAGGGACGATTCCTGGTCCGGGCACGACACCCGCACGATGTCGGCGCCCGCGCGCTCAAGCGCCTGGATCTGCTCGACCGTCGCCTTGACGTCGTAGGTTACCGTGTTGGTCATCGACTGCACGGTGATCGGCGCATCGCCGCCGACCGGCACCTTGCCGACATAGATCTTGCGGCTTTTGCGGCGCTGGATATCGCGGTACGGCCTGACGGTCATCATCAACCCCGGAGAAATTGCCACCCGGCTTATAGAACGCTTTGATGTCGGAAAAAAGAACCCGGCACCAAACCGTGCCCCGTTCTATCCGTGAACAGCGGTTCCGTCGGCGAGTTCAGACGGGTCGAGCGCGACGTTGCGGCGCATCGTACCGATGCCGCCGATCGACGGCGCCGGCTTGCCGTCGACCGCGATCTGCAGCGCCCCGGCATTGCCGGTGCGCAGAAAGAGGCCCGCTTTCGCCGGCACCTTGTAAGTTTCTCCCGACTTCAAGACGCGCGAGAAGACGATCGAATCGTCGCCGCCGCGCACCTGGATCCAGCAATCGGCGACCGCCTTGATCGACACCCGTGACGCGTCGCCGCCCGCCGCTGCCGGCGTCGCCTGCGGGGCGGCCGGCGGGGGCGTCGCGGGCGGCTTGGCGGCCGGCGCCGGGCTTACCGGCGGAGGCACGCTGAATTGCGGCGCCGCAGCCGCTATCTGGCTCGGCGGCGCGGCGGGAGCCGGGGTCGTGGCTTGCGGCAGCGCGTCGGGCGGGGATTGCGGGGCGGCGGCCGGCTGCGGCGGTGGTGCGGACGGGGTGTTGTCGCTGCCGGCGCCGAGGCCGCGCGACAAGGTGATCCCGCCGCCGATGCCGGCGGCCGGCTGCGCCGGAGGCTGCAACGCCGACGGTACCGAGGCCACCCGTTCGGGCCGGCTGCGCTCGCCGGTCGACAGGTAGTACCAGGTGCCATAGCCGCACAGCACCAGGATCAGCGCGACGAGCAGCATCGCCGCGCCCGGCAGGCTGCGCTCGCCGAGCGGCACCGGCAGCGACAGGTCCTGGCGCGCGGTCAATCCCGACGATTCGTCCTTGAACCGGCTCAGCACCGCTTCTTCGTCGAGCCCCAGATGCCGCGAATAGGCCTTGATGAACCCCATCGCATAGGCCGCGCCGGGCAATTCGTGCGAGCGGTCCTGCTCGAGCGCGACGAGGTAGGTGGGCTTGATCCGCAGCATCGCCCCGATCGTCTCGAGATCGAGATCGAGCTCCTCGCGCCGGTCGCGCAAAAGCTCGCCGATCGACCGGGACCGACCCCGCAGACGTGCCGGCTCCTCGGCCGGAGGCTCGACAAAGGGCGTCTTTATCCGCTGCAACAGAGCCAAGGGGGCGCTCGCTTTCGCGCTATTTAAACAAAGCGTGCGGCGCTTGTCGAATCGCGCACCGCGCGAGACCGGGCCCGTCATCCGTCCGAACGGCCCCGATGGCGGCTGCCTAGGAATTAGGCTGCAAAAACAAGATTGCGCTTCGATTAAGAATCGTCGCCCATGTTAAATCATACCGCTATGATGCGGCTCGTCATCCAGTGACCCCGCCGACAACGGCACACTTAAGGAGATAAAGCATGTCACGGAGAATGCGTATTGCCGCCGCCATTGTCGCCGTCATGGGCACTGCGTGGGGGCTCTCCGCGCCGGCATCCGCGCAAAGCGGCGTCACCGTCGGGTCGTTGACCTGCAATGTCGCCAGCGGCTTCGGGTTCATCTTCGGCTCGTCGCGCGCGCTCAATTGCACCTTTTCCGGCGCTGGCGGGCATTACGAGCACTACACCGGCCGGATCTCCAAGTTCGGCGCGGATATCGGCTACACCCAGGGCGGCGTGATCGTCTGGGGCGTCGTCGCCCCGACCGCCCAGCTCGGGCCGGGCTCGCTGCAGGGCAATTACGCCGGCGGCACGGCCAGCGCGACGGTCGGCGTCGGTGTCGGCGCGAACGCGCTGATCGGCGGGTCGGGCAACTCGGTCGCCCTGCAGCCGCTCAGCATCGAGGGCAACCAGGGGCTCAACGTCGCCGCGGGCATCGCCGCGATCACACTGAACTTCCGCCCGAACTGATCACGCCCGAACTGATCACGGCCGAATTGATCCCGGCCGAACTGATCGTCTTCTCCGAGCCGCGGCGGGTGAGGCGGGTGGGGTAATACCCTGCCC
>DATAUV010000032.1:0-3676 GCA_036268075.1 Allostellaceae bacterium
ACGGCGGCGAAATCCGCGACATCGGCCCCGACCGCGATCGCCGAGCCGCCGACCGCCGCGATCTCGGCCACCACCGCCCGCGCCGCGTCGGCCGAGCTGCGATAGTTGACCGCGACCGCCGCGCCCTCCGCCGCCAGCGCCAGCGCGATCTCGCGTCCGACACCGTTGGCGCCGCCGGTGACCAGCGCAACCTTGCCCGAAAGGCCGGAATTCATCGCTTTCCTCCCATCAGCCGGAAAATCCGCTCCGGCGTCATCGGCAATTCCAGAATGTCGAAGCCGAGCGCGTCGGCGAGCGCGTTGGCGATCGCCGCCGGCGCGCCGATCGTGCCGCCTTCGCCCATCCCGCGAAACCCGCCCAAGGTCGCCGGCAATTCGGTCTCGATATGCCGCGTCTCGATCGCCGGCACCTCGCCCGCGATCGGGATCGCATAATCGGCGAGGCTCGCGGTCAAAAGCTGCCCGTCCGCATCGTAGATCAGCTCTTCGTGCAACGCCGCGCCGATCCCCTGGGCAACCGCGCCATGCACCTGCCCCTCGACGATCATCGGGTTGATGACCCGCCCGCAATCCTCAGCGACGACATAGCGGTGGATCGTCACCCGGCCCGTCTCCGGATCGACCTCCAGCGCGGCGATATGGGCCGCCGAGGTCGTGGTGCCGAAATAGGGGTCGTAAACCTTGGTGACCTCCAGCTCCTCGCGCGCATCGCGGGGCAGGCGACCCATCTCGGAATAGACGGCCTTCGCGAGCTCACGAAATGTCATCGAGCGGTCGGTGCCGGCGACAAAGACCTTGCCGTCGGCCGCGTCGATATCCTCGACCGCCGCTTCGAGCAGGTGCGAGGCGGCGCGGATCACGCGTTCCTTCAACAACCTCGCCGCCGCGGTCGCCGCCCCGCCGGCCAACACCGCGCTGCGGCTCGCATAGCTGCCGGTGCCGTGCGCGACGACGGCGCTGTCGCCCTGGAATATCTCGATATCCTCGAACCGCGCGCCGAGCTCGTCGGCGATGACTTGCGCCAGCGTCGTCTCCAGCCCCTGCCCATGGGACGCGATCCCGAACGCGCCGGTCACCGCGCCCGTCGAATCGAGCCGGATCGTCGCGGTCTCGGTGCCGGTATTGATCGGCATCCCGGGCGCCGCCGAGATGCGCGACCCGATCCCGGTCAGCTCGGCATAACTGGCGACGCCGACGCCGTAGAGCCGCCCCTCCGCCCGCGCTTTCGCCTGTGCCGCGCGCAAGGCCGGGTAGTCGATTGCCGCGCAGGCGCCGTCGAGGCATTCGACAAACCCGGACCGGTCCCACACGATTCCCGAGGCAGCCCGGTACGGAAATTCCGCCGCCGAGACCAGGTTGCGCCGCCGCAACTCGACCGGGTCGAGCCCCAGCTTAGCGGCGCCCATGTCCACCAGCCGCTCGGTGACGAACGCCGCGATCGGACGGCCGACGCCGCGATAGGGGCCCATCGGCGCCTTGTTGGTCGCGACCGCCCGTGTCCGCCCGCGATAGGCCGGCACGCGGTAGGGGCCGGGGAGGAAGCTCACCACCTGAACCGGCTCCAGCGCCGCGGTCCACGGATAGATCGAATAGGCGCCGACATCGCCGATCGCCTCGGCCTCGAGCGCCACGATGTTCCCTTCGGCATCGAGCCCCAGCTCCGCATCGACGATCTCGTCGAACCCATGGCTGGTCGTCGCAATGTCCTCAAGCCGCGTCCCGGTCCAGCGCACCGCGCGGCCGAGATGCCGCGCCAGCGCCGCGCACAATATCTCCTCCGGGTACAGCGACGCCTTCCCGCCGAACCCGCCGCCGACCTGCGTCGCCACGACCCGAAGGCGCGACCCCGGCATGTCGAGGAGGTCGGCGAGGAGGTCGCGGATGATCCCGGGCACCTGCGTCGAGCCGGTCAAGGTCAGCGCCCGTCGCCCGCGGTCCCATTCGGCGAGATAGGCCCGCGGCTCCATCGCCGCCGGCGCCTTGCGGTGAAACCGGAACCGTCCGCCGACCCGCACCGCCGCCCCCGCCAGCGCGGCCTTGGCGTCGCCGCGGGCGAACTCGCGCACCGCCAGCGCGTTGGTCCCGGCCTCGTCGTGCAACAGCGGTGCATCCGGCGCGGCGGCCTTCTCGGGATCGACCAGCGGCGGGAGCGGCTCGTACTCGATCTCGATCCGCTCGGCCGCGTCCTCGGCGAGATTTCGGCTGTCGGCCAGCACCGCCGCGACCGGCTCGCCGACATAACGCACCTTGCCGCATGCGAGGGGGTAGATATCGGTCGCGTGGTAATCCGCCATCCGCGAGATCGCCCGCACCGGCCCGACGACCCCCGCCAAATCCGCCGCCGAAAACACCGCCGCCACTCCCGGCATCGCCGCCGCGGTCGTCGTGTCGATCGCCGCAATCCGGGCATGGGCCTGGTCGCTGCGCCGGAATGCGATATGCAGCGCGCCGGGCACGATCCGGTCGGCGGTGAACTGGCCCGCGCCGGTGAGCAGCCGTGGGTCCTCGACGCGCCGAACCCGGGCGCCGATATTCCTCGGGCGGATCAGCGGGTCGTCAGTCACAACGCGGTCGGGCCACGGGTCGGACCACCGTTACTTGTCGAGCCAGACCGTCGCGAGATCCTGGTTGGCGAGATGGCTCGGGCCGATCGACCAGCCCTTGACGTAGGAATGGTACGGCACGATCCGGTACCACCAGACGACATAGGGCTGGTGCGCCTCCTCGTCGAGGTTGCGGCGCTCGAAATTGAGCATCAGCGTGTGCTGCTTCGCCGGGTCGGGCTCGTGCAGCATCTCGTCGTAGATCGCGTCGGCGATTTTGTCGTCATACCCGCCGTAATTCTCGGACGACGCGCCGAGCTCTTTCTGCACGTCGAGCAAGGGGTTGACGATGCCGTGCCCCGGCGCCTCGACCGCGACGTCGAAATTGCCGCTGCGCAGCGCCTCGTACCACGGCCCGCTCGGCACGACCTTTTGCGTGACCTTGACCCCGATCTTGGCCCAGTCGTCGATCAGCATCAGCGCCACGTATTTGTACGGCTGGTCGACATTGCGGTTGAGCAGCTCAAAGCTCAAATTCTCCTGGCCGGCCTCTTTCAAGAGGCGCTTCGCCTCGGTCCGCGACTTTTCGATATCGGGCCAATACCCGGCGATCGTCTGCAATTCCTCCTTGGTCGGCGCCAGCGGCGAGTCGGGGAAGGCGAAGGTGCCGACGGTCTTGACGATCGCGACCTTGGACAGCGCCTCGGTATCGTGCCAGCGGTCGATCGCCAGGGTCAGCGCGCGCCTGACCCGAACATCGTCGAACGGCTTTTTCTTGTGGTTCGGGGTAAAGGACGAGCCGACATTCCAGTCGCTGGTGCCGACCGTGACCTTGTCGCCGAGCGCCTTCTTGATCTCGTCCGCCGCGGACGGCGGCAGGCCGCGGAACTGGATCGCGGCGCGGTCGGAGCGGATCGCGTCGACCTGCGTCGCCTGCTTGACGGCATAGATGCCGACAAACCCGTCGAGATAGGGGAGGCCAGGTTTGAAATAATCCGGGTTGCGCACGCCCTTGATCGACTGCCCGGTCTCGTACCCGGCAAATTTGAACGGGCCCGACCCCATCACGTTCTTCTCGTACCAGTGCGGATCCTTGTCGAGGATCGTCTTTTCGTAGATCCAGGCGAACGGGTC
>DATAUV010000033.1:0-31875 GCA_036268075.1 Allostellaceae bacterium
GGGCAAGGTGCCGCCAGGTGTCGACGATCCCGAAAAGCTCTACGCGACCCGCAGCGGCGATTTCCTTACCGATGCCGGCCTCGACTGGCGCAAGGCCTATGCCCGCCAACTGGACGCCTCGGTCCGGCCACTGAGGCAGGCGGCGGAGTAAGTAGGGAGCGCGGGCGTCCCGCCCGCCATTCTTCTGCGAGGTGCGGGCGAGACGCCCGCGCTTCTATGCCACCTGCGCCAGTCCTTCGTTCACGGCGTCGGCGTCGTTGGTGGTCGTGCGGCGGAGTTCGCGGCGTTGGGTCATGTCGTAGGGGCGGCCGCGGTGGAGGGTGCAGCGGTTGTCCCAGATGACGAGGTCGCCGACCTGCCATTCGTGGCGGTAGACGAGCTGGCGCTGGGTCGCGTGCTCCAACAGGTCGAGGAGGAACATTCGGCCTTCGGGGATCGGCCAGCCGAGGACGCGGTTGGCGTGGGAGCCGATGAACAGCGATTTGCGGCCGGAGCCTGGGTGCGTGCGCACGATCTTCCACCGCACCGGCGGCATGCCGCGCCTTTCGGCGTCGGTCCACTCGTCGTCGCCGAGCCACATGCGGGAATAGAGCGCGTAGTGCTCGGCGACGAGGCCGTCGAGCCGCCCCTTCATCGCCGGGTCGAGCGCGTCGTAGGCGGCGCGCATGTCGGCGAATTCGGTCTCGCCGGCGCCCATCACGCTGGGGTCGGGAAGGATCACCGCCGACAGCATCGAATATTTGCCCGGCACCGCCTGGAACGAGCTGTCGCTGTGCCAGAGCTGGTTGGCGAGGCCGCCGGCCAGACGCTTGTGCCCGGCCGGGGCGATGTCGCCCTCCCGGAGGACGTTGGAGATGTCCAGAAGCTCGGGATAATCGAGCCGGCTTTTGGACTTGGAGAGCTTGTTGAGGCCGATATCGAGCCGGCCGAATGACGAGGCCCACGCGATCTGCTGGTCCTGGGTCATCGGCTGGCCCCGGAACACGAGCACGCCGTATTCGTCCATCGCGCGGTCGATCGCGGCGACGGTCTCGCGGCTCGGGGGCTTGGCGATGTCGACGCCGCTGACCTCGCCGCCGAAGAGCGGGTGGAGCTGCCGGATGTGCATTCCCAACCTCCTATATTCTTGCCGCCCTGAGCACCATCGGCGGGACTGAAATCGCGGCGGTGACGGCGCGCAGGCTCGCGGCTTCTTCGAGGGTCATCAGCGCCTGTTCGAGCGGCGCGATCGAGTCGCGAGGCAGGGCGCGGGCGGCACAATTGGCGAATTTGGCGGCGAGCGCCTCTTGCGACAGCGGGTTGTCGGGGCCGCGACCGAGGGCGGCGCCGATCTTTTCCTCGAAGACGCGGCCGTCGTCATAGGTAAGCTTGACCTCCGCGCCGAGGTATTCGGCGCCGTCCGCGGCCATCGACGGGTGCGGCGCGGCGTGGATACGCCGCATGACGGCGCGGGTGGTCTCGTCGTCCCAATTGTCGTTCTCGAAATCCTCGAGCACGATCTGCCCCGCGATCAGCGCCCGGGCGACGCAATATTGCACGCTGAACTTCGCGTCGAGGCCCGATTGCGGATCGGGCCGGTCGGTGTGGGCGAGGCGGCGCGGATGGGTCCAGGAGTCGATCCGCGCGACCCGGCTCATCTGCGGCTTGTGCTTTTCGCGCAGGGCCAGCATCGCGTCGACCGCCGGGTGGGTGCTGCCGCAGCACGGGTGCTGCTTGACCCCGATCCCGGGCTTGACGATGTCGTAGGGGTCGCCCCAGCCCTCCAGCATCTTCGCGGCGTCGAAATTGCCCTCGCCGTTGAACACCATCAGGAAACCCTGCTTGTGTTCGAGCGCGCCGGGGTTGGCGGTAAAGCCCTCGGCCGCCAGCATCGCCGCGAAGAGGCCGTCGCGCGCGGTGTGGCCGACATGGAGCGGCTTGGTCATCGTGCCGAAATTGGCCTTGACCCCGCTCGCGCAAGACGCGGCGATCGCGAGCGCCTGGGCGGTCTGCGCCGGCTTCAGCTTCATCAGGTGGCAACAGGCGGCGGCGGCGCCGAAGACGCCGAGGGTCGCGGTCGGATGCCAGCCTTTTTCGTAATGATGGAAATGCACGGCGCGGGCGATGCGCGTCTCGGTCTCGAACCCGGCGACAAAGGCGGCGATGAAATCGCGGCCGGTGCTGTCGCGCGTCTCGGCGAGCGCGAACAGCGCCGGCAATATCGGCGCCGACGGATGGCCGCCGAGCGAGTTGCTGACGTCGTCGAAATCGAGCGCGTGCGACGCGGTGCCGTTGACGAGCGCGGCGTCGAGCGGGGCAGTGCGGCGGTCGCTGCCAAAGACCAGGCAGTCGCCGCCGGCAGCGCCGAGCGTCTTGGCGACGATGCGGGCGCAGGGTTCTGCCGCCCCGGCCAGCGTCACGCCGACCGTGTCGAGCACGGCGCGCTTGGCGGCGGTGACCGCCGCTTCCGGCAGGTCGTCATAGCGGATCGCAGCGATCTTGCCGGCGATGTCTTCGAGCAGGGTCATGAGAATCCTCCGGCGGCAACTCCGTCGCATTATAAGCGTTTGAAGCTGGGCCTGCGTTGAGTCTGGCGCAACATGAGCATGCCGAAAAGCCTTCTCAAGTCCCCGACCGAGCGCCGTGCCGTCAGCCTCCTGGGCCGGCTCGGTTATGGCGCGCGTGGTGCCATCTACCTGTGCGTCGGCATCTCCGCCGGGCTGGCGACGCTCAGCAGGGACTATCGCCCGGGCGGCGTGATTGAATCGCTAAAGCCGCTGCAGCACCATTGGCTCGGCGCGGTTCTGATCATGCTGATCGCGGCGGGGCTCGCGTGTCTCTCCGCTTGGCTTGCCGTGACCGCGATCTTGCGATCCGATCATCCCGGTCCCGCGCATGCGATCCTGGTGGCGGGCACGCTCGGCGACGCCGCGATCTATATCGGGTTTGTCGCGTTCGTGGTCGAAGCCGCGGTCGGCGCGTCGCACGGCGGCGACCCCGAGATGCAGTCATGGGTGGCCTGGCTGGCCGGCTTCAGCGGCGGTCGGTTGCTGATCGGCGCGACCGGCGCCGTCGTCTTTGCGTGCGGCGCCGGGCTCATGGCCTGGGCGGCTACCGGCGATGTCGAAGGGCCGCTGTCGCTGCCGCGCGCCGAACGGCTGATATTCCAGCCGATCGGTCGGTTCGGGACCGGCGGGCGCGGCGTCGCGATCGCCGCGGTGGGCGTCACGCTCTGCGCCGCGGCGTGGCATGGCAACCCGCAGGAGGCGCACGAGCTCGGCGGGCTCTTGAAAACAGTGCGCGACCAGCCTTACGGCGCCGTCGCCACGGGACTCTTCGCGCTCGCCTTTATCGGCTCATGCACATCCGACTTCGTGGTGGCGTTGTTCCGCCGCTTCGACCCAACCGACCCCGACAGCGCCTAAACCGGCTTCTTCTTGCGGTCGGACCGCATCGTCAGAACCGGGGCCATGCGCAGGACGATCAGGTCGACGCGCAGCCGACCGGCCGCGACCCGCTCGTCATGGTAGGCATAGATGTCGGGAATGACGCTCCAGCCGAACCAGATCACTCCGGCGAGGGCCAGGAACACAATCCCGAACGGGTTGAGCGGTCCCGCCGGGATCGGCGCCGCGCCGAGAAAGCCGCCCGCCGCGCCGGCGAGCAATAAAGCCGTGAAGAAAATCCGCCTGCCCATGGCCCTATCCTGCGGCCTATTCGTGCCTCACGCCACCTCGAACAGCCCCGCCGCGCCCATGCCGCCGCCGACGCACATCGTGCAGACGACCAATTTGGCGCCGCGGCGCTTTCCTTCGATGAGCGCGTGGCCGACCATGCGGGCTCCGGACATGCCATAGGGGTGGCCGATCGAGATCGCGCCGCCGTCGACGTTGAGCCGGTCGTTGGGGATGCCGAGGCGGTCGCGGCAATAGATCACCTGGCAGGCAAAGGCTTCGTTGAGCTCCCACAGATCGATGTCATCCATCGTAAGGCCGTGTGCGGCGAGGAGCTTGGGCACCGCGAAAACCGGGCCGATCCCCATCTCGTCCGGGCCGCAGCCGGCGACGGCGATGCCGCGATAAATGCCGAGCGGTTGGAGCCCGCGGCGCTCGGCCTCCTTCTCCTCCATCAGCACCGCGGCCGAGGCGCCGTCGGAAAGCTGCGAGGCGTTGCCGGCGGTGATAAAGCGGCCTTCCTTCATCGTCAGGCCGTCCTTGAACACCGGCTTCAAGGCGGCGAGGCCTTCGAGGTTTGTTTCGGGGCGGTTGCCCTCGTCCTTGCCGAGGGTTACCGCCTTGGGACCGGTCTCGCCGGTGTTGCGGTCGGTGACCAGCATCGTCGAGGGCAGCGCGACGATCTCGTCGTCGAAACGGCCGGCCTGCTGCGCGGCGGCGGTCCGCTGCTGCGAGCGCAGCGCGTACTCGTCCTGCGCCTCGCGCGAGACGTTGTAGCGGGCCGAGACGGTCTCGGCGGTCTCGATCATCGTCATGTAGATCGCCGGCGACATCGCGACCAGATCGGGATCCTGGCTGCGATAGCGGTTGATGTGGTCGTTCTGCACCAGCGAGATCGATTCGACCCCGCCGCCGATCGCGACCTGCATCCCGTCATGCATGATCTCCTTGGCGGCGGTCGCGATCGCCATCATCCCCGACGAGCATTGCCGGTCGAGCGACATCGCCGCGACGGTCGCGGGCAATCCGGCGCGCAGCGCGCTTTGCCGCGCGACGTTGGAGCCCTGGCTGCCTTGCTGGAGCGCCGCGCCCAGGATCACGTCGTCGATCTCGGCGGGATCGATTTTGGCCCGTTTCACCGCCTCGGCGATCGCATGGCCGGCGAGCGCCTGTGCCTGGGTGTCGTTGAACGCGCCGCGATAGGCCCGTCCGATCGGCGTGCGCGCGGTGGAGACGATGACGGCGCTGCGCATGGGAACCCTCCCTTGAGATTTTGCGACAGCTTAGACGCGTCGAGGGCGGCTGGCCAGACGCCGAGCCCGCCGCTTTATCGCCGGCAATTGCTGATGAGCTGGGCGCGGACCTGCTCGATCGCCGCGTCGATCTGGCCGATGCTGCCGTCATGGACGGCGGCGGTCAGGCATCGGTCCATCGGCGCGCGCGCCGTCGCGAGGTCGTCGAGGTTCGCCCGCATCAGCCGGCAGTTTTCCCTCGGATCATAGCGGCTGAATTGCATCTGCCGCTCCTGCACCGTCCGCATCAAGCGGTCCGCATCGTCGAGCGCGGAGCGGCATTCGGGGGTATCGACAGCGCCGGCGAGAGCGGGGAGCGTGCCGAGCATGATGCAGACGGCGGCCGCGTATCCCGCTCCCGTGATCATTCGGCGGCGATCTGGGGCTCTTCCGCCAATATGATCGACAGGATCAAATCGCGCTTCGTCGAGGCGTGCTGTACGTCGTAGCCGACTGGCGCGCCATCGGCGCCGATATCCAACATCACATCCGGCTCAATTTCGCGCGTTTGCCGCGCCCCGAGCGGCCGAAGCTCGATGTAGAGGCTGTCTGTCGATTTGTCGTAGGACAGCTTCATCCGTAATCCTCGTCGAGGAAAGCGTTGTGCACCGTCTCTCCATCCGAGAGTAGCACAACACGGAGATACCCGCCGAGGCTTGCCGCGTAACCCCACAACCGGATGCGCCCGCCTGGTTCGAATTCGCGGCGTTCGGGCTGTCGGATGACTCGCCGGATCTCGATCGGGTCCAGATATTCGCGGCGCGGCAGAACATCGAAGGCAAAATAGCGGGTTCGCCAGAAGGGTGGCGGCGGCAGGCGTTCGGGTTCGTCGGTCATCTGTCCTGGCCGCGGGCCGGTGGTGGGCGCAGTAGGGATTGAACCTACGACCCCACCCGTGTGAAGGGTGTGCTCTCCCGCTGAGCTATGCGCCCGGCCCATCGCCGGCATCCGGCCGGCGGCATTTAGGAAGCGGGCGTAAACCCTGTCAAGATCGGCGCAATCTGCTAGGCTTTGGCCGACGCCCGCCTGCGCCAAAGGCCCGCCTGGGAAGGAGCCCCCGCCATGAACGATGCGATGACACTGAGCCAGCGCGCCGACGCGCTTGAGCACAAGATGTCGGAGGAGCTCGACTACATCGTCATCAAATCGCGGATCTATTCGATGGCCGACGCGGATTTCGCCCCGCCGCCGAATGCCGGCGCGATGATGGCGCAAAACCCGCGGGCGCGCGTGCTGATGGGCGACGACCCGCGCCTCCCGAAGATGCCGGCCAAGCCGACCCTGGTCGATTTCTTCCGCTACCGCTTCGGCCCCGCCGCGCATGTGCTGCAAAGCGCGCGGCACGCGGTCAATGCGGGGTTGCCGGAAAAGATGGTTCTGGCCTGCTTGCTGCACGACATCTCGACGATGGGTTTTATCCGCGGCGATCACGGGTATTGGGGCGCGCAGCTCGTCGAGCCTTACGTCGACGAGGAGGTCACCTGGGCGATCCGCGCGCATCAGGTATTGCGCTTCTATCCGGATGATTCGGTCGGCTATGCGTATCCGGCCTCGTATGTGAAGGCGTTCGGCGCCGATTACCGGCCCGACGACTATATCGAGGCCGACTATCGCCGGATCAAAGACCACAAATGGTACATGTCGGGCCGGATGATCACGGTGCACGACATCTATTCGTTCGATCCCAGCGTCGAGGTCGAGCTCGAGGAATTCACCGACGTGATCGGCCGCAACTTTCGCCAACCGGAAGAGGGGCTGGGCTATGACAACAGCCCGGTCGCGCATATGTGGCGCGCGATGATCCGGCCGGCGAAGTATCTGTAGGAGCATTCACATGAACGACACCCTGACCGTCGAGCAGCGCGCCGACGCGCTCGAACACAAGAAAATGCGAGAGCTGGACCAGGCGATCATCGTGAAGTCGCGCCTGTTCATGCTCGCCGACGCCGATTTCTCGTGGCCCAACGGCGCGACGCTGCAGGCCGAGAAGCCCGGTGCGAAGATGCTGATGGGCGACGATCCGCGCCTGCCGAAAATGCCGGAGAAGCCGACCCTGGTCGATTTCTTCAAATACCGCTTCGGACCGGCGCAGCACCTGCTGCAAAGCGCCAAGCATGCGCTGGTCGACGGGTTGCCGGAAAAGATGGTTCTGGCATGCCTGCTGCACGATATCGGCGTGATCGGGTTCATCCGCTCCGACCACGGCTATTGGGGCGCGCAGCTTGTCGAGCCTTATGTCGATGAGGAGGTGACCTGGGCGATCCGGGCGCATCAGGCGCTGCGCTTTTTCGCCGACGAGGCCGCCGGTTATCCCTATCCGGACCAGTACCGGAGGTATTTCGGCGCGGACTACGTTCCCGACGAGTACATCAAGGCCGATTACGAGCGCGCGCGGAAGCACAAATGGTACATGTCGGCGCGCATGATCTGCGTCCACGACATCTATTCGTTTGACCCGAACGTGACGGTCGTGCTCGACGAGTTCGTCGACATCATCGGCCGCAACTTCCGCCAGCCGGCGGAGGGGCTGGGCTTCGACGACAGCCCGTCGGCGCATATGTGGCGCACGCTCAACCGCCCAACCAAGTACCTCTAGAACCAACCAAATACCTTTAGAAACAGAAAGAGGCGGGAGATTTCTCGCCCGCCTCTTTCCCTAGCTGGTGCTGCGACTAGCAACTGTAGTAGCGGCCCGAATACCCGTCCCAGCACTGCCGCGGACCGTACGGATAGTAGGCCGGCTGCGGCGGGTAATAACCGGAGTAACCGGGGGCGTAATAGCCGTTGTTGTAGTAGGGGTTGGCGCCGGCGCCGACGGCCGTGCCGAGGGCGAACGCACCGAGGCCCAGACCCACCGCCGCGCCCGTGCCGAGGGCATGCGCCGGTTGCGGGGTCGCGGTCGCGCCGGCCACGCCGATCACCGCCGCGGCCGCCAAAGTCAGACCTTTCAGGCCAATCAAATTCCGTAGGGTCATCCGACCATCCTCCAAGTTCGCGGGGGTTTCAGCGATCAACGCAACGGCCCCGTGTCTATGGAGATTGGAACGCGACGCCGCAATTCCAGTTCCCGGTGCCCCCCACGCGCGCATGGCTGAACGGCAGCAGAAAAAGGTTGAACGGCGGCGGAGGGAATCTACCGCACGCGCAAAAAACGGCTGGAATGCTGACCTTTCAGCCGCTCATGGCGGCCTTTGCCGTGGTGCCGATCGCGGCGGGGGAGTCGCAGATGGTGACCCCGGCGCAGCGCAGCGCCTCCATCTTGTCGCCTGCGCCGCCGCTGCTGCCCGAGATGATCGCGCCGGCATGGCCCATGCGCCGGCCGGGCGGCGCCGCCGCCCCGGCGATAAAGCCGACGACCGGTTTTTTGCGGCCGGCGGATTTGAGCAGGTCGGCGGCGTCTTCCTCGGCATGGCCGCCGATCTCGCCGATCATGACGATCCCCTCGGTCGCGTCGTCGGCGAGGAACATCTCCAGGATGTCGGTGAAGTCAAGGCCGTGGATCGGGTCGCCGCCGATGCCGACGCAGCTCGACTGGCCCAGCCCTGCCGCACTCGTCTGCGCCACCGCCTCATAGGTCAGCGTGCCCGAGCGCGAGACGATGCCGATCCGCCCGGCGCGGTGGATGTGGCCGGGCATGATCCCGATCTTGCATTGTCCGGGGGTGATGACCCCGGGGCAATTGGGGCCGATCAGCCTGGTGCTCGTGCCGGCGAGGCTGCGTTTCACCCGCACCATGTCGAGGACCGGGATGCCGTCGGTGATGCAGATCACCAACTCGATCCCGGCGTCGATCGCCTCGAGGATCGCGTCGGCGGCCGAGGGCGGCGGGACGTAGATGACGCTGGCGGTGCAGCCGGTCGCCGCGCGCGCCTCGTGCACCGTGTCCCATACCGGCAGGTCGAGGTGGCGGGTGCCGCCTTTGCCGGGCGTCACACCGCCGACCATCCTGGTGCCGTACGCGATCGCCTGCTCGGAATGGAACGTGCCCTGCGCGCCGGTGAAGCCCTGGCAGATCACCGTGGTCGAGGCATCGACGAGGATCGACATCAGGCGCCCTCCACCACTGCCGCGACGACTTTTTGCGCCGCGTCGCCGAGGTCGTCGGCGGCGATCACCGCGAGCCCCGACTGGCCGAGAATCTTGCGTCCAAGGTCGACATTGGTGCCTTCCAGCCTGACCACCAGCGGGACATGCAGATTGACCTCGCGCGCCGCCGAGACGATGCCCTCGGCGATCACGTCGCAGCGCATGATGCCGCCGAAGATGTTGACGAGGATCGCCTCGACGTTGGGGTCACTGAGGATCAGCTTGAACGCGGCGGTCACCCGCTCGCGCGTCGCGCCGCCGCCGACATCGAGGAAATTGGCTGGGGCGCCGCCGTTCAGCTTGATGATGTCCATCGTCGCCATCGCGAGCCCGGCGCCGTTGACCATGCAGCCGATATTGCCGTCGAGCTTGACGTAGCTGAGCGCGTATTTCCCCGCCTCGACCTCGATCGGGTCCTCCTCGTCCTCGTCGCGCAGCGCGGCGATCTGCGGGTGGCGGAAGAGGGCGTTGTCGTCGAACCCCATCTTGGCGTCGAGCGCCAGCAGCTTGCCCTCGCCGGTCACGACCAGCGGGTTGATCTCGACAAGCGCCGCGTCGAGCTCGGTAAAGGCGCGATGCAGGGCGCCGACAAAATCGACCATCGCCGCCGCCTGGGCTGGATTCAGTCCCAGCTCGAAGGCGAGCCGGCGGCCGTGGAACGGCGACAGCCCGGCGGCGGGGTCGATCGCGATCCTGAGGATTTTCTCCGGCGAGCTTGCGGCCAGCTCCTCCATCTCCATGCCGCCCTCGCCGGCGCCGATCAGCATCATCCGGCCGCTCGTGCGGTCGACCGACAGCGCGAGGTAGATCTCGCGGGCGATGTCGCAGGCGGCCTCGACATAGACGCGCTTGACGTCGCGCCCCTCCGGCCCGGTCTGATGGGTGACGAGCCGCTTGCCGAGCAGCGACTTGGCTGCCTCGGCGACCTCTGCCTCCGAACGGACAAGCTTGACCCCGCCCGCCTTGCCGCGCCCGCCGGCATGGATCTGCGCCTTGACCACCCAGCCCGACCCGCCGAGCCGTTTCGCCACCTCGACCGCCTCGGCCTCGGTATACGCGACCCCGCCCGCCGGGATCGGCACGCCGTAAATCGCCAGCAATTCCTTGGCTTGGTATTCGTGGATGTTCATCGACGCGAGCTCCGCCTAGGGATCGATCAACGCCATGAAATCAGCTACACGCACAATGTGTACGCCTTCGAAGCGGCCGAGTCGAAGAAGCGCCCGGTCGCCAGTGACGATATACCGGCGACGGCGCATTCGAGAACGCGGTTGCCGTCGGGATCCTCCGGGACCGCGTCGATGCGCCGCGTGGGCCAAACCAAGCTGGTGAACGTCGCGAGTTCCTCGGCGGTCCCGGCAAGATTGCGCTCGGGCCATCCGAATTTGTCCCGCAGGATGCGATGAATCTCGTCCAATAATGGGCGCGAAATAGCCAACTGCACCGCACCGCCTCGGGCCGCCTCAAGGAGCTGCAGCGGTCGCCCGGCGAAGACCAGGGCAGAAATGTAGATGTTGCTGTCGGCGGTTACCTCGATGGTCACCTACCGGCCTCGACGCGCTTCTTCCCTCGACTCAGCGATCAACCGAGGAAGATCGTCCTCCGTAAGACCCAGCGCACGGGCCCGCGCCTGACCCATTTCGAGCAAGCGGCGCCAGCGCCGGTTCTTGAGGTAGGTTTCAAGGGCCTCGCCGACGACTTCGCTCGGGGTACGCCGCTCCTCCTCGGCCGCCGCCTGTAGTTCGGGAAGCAATTCCGATGGGATGAGCGTATCGGTGTCCGCGTCCGAGGCCATTTGCTTACGCCGCCTCGGCCCGCATCTTCTTGGCAATGTCGACCAGTGTACGCACCGCGCCGCAGGATTGGTCGAACATCGCCTTTTCGTCGGCGTTGAGCTGGATCTCGACGATGCGTTCGATCCCGCCCGCGCCGATCACCGCCGGCACGCCGACATAGAGATCCTTGACGCCGTATTCGCCGTTGAGGAACGCGGCGCAGGGCAGCACGCGCTTCTTGTCGCGGAGATAGGATTCGGCCATCGCGATCGCCGCGCTCGCCGGGGCGTAGAACGCCGATCCGGTCTTCAGCAATTCGACGATCTCGGCGCCGCCGTCGCGGGTGCGCTGGATGATCTTGTCGATCCGCTCCTGGGTGGTCCAACCCATCTTGATCAGATCGGGGACGGGGATCCCGGCGACGGTCGAATAGCGGATGAGCGGGACCATCGTGTCGCCGTGGCCGCCGAGGACGAAGGCGGTGACGTCCTCGACCGACACCTTGAATTCGTCGGCGAGGAAATAGCGGAACCGGGCGCTGTCGAGAACGCCGGCCATGCCGACGACGCGGTTCGACGGAAACCCGGTCGCCTCGCGCATCACGTACACCATCGCGTCGAGCGGGTTGGTGATCGTGATGACAAAGGCGTTCGGGGCGTTCTCCTTGATCGCGGCGCCGACCTGGCCCATGACCTTGGTGTTGATACCGATCAAATCGTCGCGGCTCATGCCGGGTTTGCGCGGCACGCCGGCAGTGACGATGATCACATCGGCGCCCTTGATCGCCGAATAGTCGCTGGCCCCGGTGATCGACGCGTCGTAATCCTCGATCGAGCTGCCCTGGGCGATGTCGAGCGCCTTGCCCTGCGGGATGCCGTCGACGATGTCGAAGAGGACGACGTCGCCCAGTTCCTTGATGCCGGCCAGCAGGGCCAGCGTGCCGCCGATCTGACCGGCGCCGATCAGCGCGATCTTGTTGCGTGCCATCGATGAATCCTCGTCCGCAAGGGTGGTCTTTTCTCAGCGAGATGGGGCGTCTTAGCGCGATTTGCCGAGACGGGCAAGGCGGCCGCCCGCCGCTAGTAACGGCCGCCGAGCTTGGCGTGATCCCAGGTCATGACCTTGTGCGGGACAATTTTCATCACCACCCGCTTCGGCGCGCTGGAGCTGGCGGCGGCCGGGCGAGCATAGGTCCCGCCACGCGTTTCGACCATGTCGGCGAAAGCCTGGGTCACTGCGTCCGCCCCCTCGATGATCTCGCAGGTGCCGCGGACCATCACGCCCTTCAGTTCGGCGTAGGCCGCTCCGGTTTCGATCATCAGCCCGACGCGCGGGTTGCGCTGCACGTTGAGCACCTTTTGCGCCTTGCCGTAGGAGGTCATGTAGAAGGCGCCGTCCTTGGCGAAATAGTTCATCGCGACGACATGCGGAAACCCGTCCTTATCGACGGTCGCCAGCGCGCATTTGCGCACATCGCGAAAAAACTGTGCCTGTTCCTCGGGTGTCAGGCGGATGTCGGGGCGCTCGGGCATTGATGGGTCCTTGATGTCGCCGGATGGGAGAAGGTTACGGCAAGTCGTCAGTCAGATCGCGATCAGCGCGTCCAATTTAGCTCTCACCAACCGAGCCGTTTCGGCGGGGACGGCCGCGCCGGCGAAGCGAACCGGTCGGCCGTCAGTATCGATGCTGCGGATATGACTGAGCAGGATCTCACCCGAGACGGGTAGGCCGTCCGGCAGCACGACGCTGCTCGGAAACAGCCTGACGCGCGACGTGACGGGGCAGACGATCGCAAGGCCGGTGCTCTCGGTGAATGTCGCCGGGGAGACGACAAGCGCAGGCCGTCTCCCGGCCTGCTCGCGGCCTTTGGTCGGATCGAAGTCGGTCCAGATCAGGTCGCCGGTGTCTGGAACGTAGGGGTCCGTCCTCATTCCTCGACGACTTCGCGGCCGAGATCGGGGCTCCAGTCATAGGCTCCGGCGTATTCCTTGCGCCATTCCTTCGCGGTCTTGCCGCGGAACATGGCTTCGATCGTAACCGGCGACGCGACGCGGCGTATGACGATCTCGTTGTCGCGGGCTTCGATGTCGACCCGCTCGCCGTCGCGCAATTTGGTGACCTTCGCGACCTCGCCCGGGAAACGGACCGCGAGGTTCTTCCCCCATTTGCCGATAGTGACGACCGACATGGCGATCTCCTCTCGGAGATATCTTTAACATATCCCAGGCTCTAACTCCAGGCCTCGCACCTCCCGGTTGGCGACGTACTCCTCGCTCTGCATTTCCATCAGGCGGGAGACCGTGCGCTGGAATTCGAAGCTGCCGTCACCGGCGGTGTAGAGCTCCTGTGGCGGCGCGGCGGCGGAGGCGATCAGGAGTGTGTGGGCCTCGTAG
The DNA here is from genome assembly GCA_036268075.1 of Allostellaceae bacterium. Lineage (GTDB taxonomy): Bacteria > Pseudomonadota > Alphaproteobacteria > ATCC43930 > CGMCC-115725 > DATARH01. The sequence goes on from DATAUV010000033.1 coordinate 13,200, forward strand.
AGCGTGTCGATCAGGATGTGAAAGCGCTGGGCCTCGTTGCGGTCGCGGGGGCCGAGCCGGGGGATGCCCTCGACGATGACGGCGCCGTAACGCTCGGCGATCGCCAGGTAGTCGACCGCCGACAGGGGCCGGGCGCACAGCTCGTCAAAGCCGAACCAGGCGACGTTGCGGGCGGTGCGCGGCACCTCCAGCGCACGGGCCATCACCGTCAGGGTTTCGGGGTGGCCCTTATCGTGCTCGGTCAGGTCGGCGAAGGCGGTTTCGAGCGCGTCGTGCGCGGGGTTGCCGAGCGGGGTGTGGTAGACGGGCTTTCCCAGCATCCGCGCCAGGCGGTAGTCGCGGCCGCTGTCGAGGGTGACGAGGTCGAGGCGTTCCTTCAACAGGTCGATAAAGGATAGGAAGCGGTCGCGCTGGAGGCCGTTCTCGTAGAGCCGGTCGGGAACCCGGTTCGAGGTCGCGACGACGACCACGCCGGCGTCGAACAGCGCGACGAACAGGCGTTCGAGGATCATCGCGTCGGCGATGTCGTTGACCTGGAATTCGTCGAAGCAAAGCAGCGTCGCCTCGGCGGCGAGGTCCCGGGCGACGTTGAGGATCGGCGACGGGGCGTGCGCACGGCGCTCCTGCTCCATCCGATTGTGGACTTCGAGCATGAAAGCGTGGAAATGCACCCGCCTTTTATGCGCGGCCGGCGCGGTCTCGAAGAACAAATCCATCAGCATCGATTTGCCGCGCCCGACCGGGCCGACCAGGTAGATGCCGCGCGGCGCCACGCCGTTGCCGTTCCCCGGATGCAGCAGCGACAGCAGGCCGCGGCGCTTCGGGTGCGGCTGGTAGCCGGCGAGCCCGTCGTACAGACGCTGCAGGCGGTCGACGACCCGCTGCTGGGCCGGGTCCGGGCGCACGCTGCCGTCGGCGCAGCGCGCGCGGTAGCGTTCGGCCGGCCCGGCCGCGTCGTTGTCCACCGTGGGCGAGCCCTTTATTCGGCCGGGGCCGGTATCGGCTCGACGCGCACGCCGACGCGCGCGCTGCCGGCGAAGCAGAGGCTCGCGAGCCATAGCATCGCGACCAGCGTCAGCACCAGATCGGGCCGACCCGCGTCGATCAGCATGCCATACGGCACCGGCATGATCGCGCCGCCGAGCGCGAGGCCGGCGCTGACGAAACCGAAAACCTTGCCGATCTCGCCCGGCGGGGCGGCGTCCTTGACCATCACATCGCGCGGGGTGCGGCTCGCACCGATCAGGTGCCCGGTGACGAACAGCGTCGCGATCGTCGCGGCTTGCGGCAGGCTGGCAAGGTTCACGATCAGCATCAGCGCCGAGCCGACAAGGGTCAACGCGAGGACAAAGGTGAAATGCCGGTCGGTGCGGTCGACGACCCAGCCGCCGACGAGAACCCCGCTCATCGTGCCGACCATGAACGCGGTCAGCGCCGACGAGGCCGCCTCGATCGTCAGCCCGTGCGTGCTGTGGAGGACCGTGATGAGCCAGGACTGCACGCCGGCGCCCGCCATCGACGAGGTCATGAAAAACCCGAAGAACAGCATGATCGAACGCGAGAACAGCATCCGCGTCGAGCTGGCGGCGCCGGCCGGCTTCGCGACGCGTTTCTGATCGGCGAGGATGCGGCTCTGCCAGATGATCGTGAGCACGACCGGGATGCCGACGAGCCCGACGATCAGCAATGTCGCGCGCCAGCCGAACAGCAGCGTCAGGGCGGCTGTCACCGGCGGCGCACTGGCAAAGCCGACATGGCCGGTAAAGGTGTGGAGCGCGAACGAGCGGCCCATCTTCTCGGAGCTCACCGAGCCCGAGAGGATCGCGTAATCGGCCGGGTGGAACACCGCGTTGCCGAGCCCCGACAGCATCGCCAGCACGACGATCTGCCAGAACTGCGTCGCCAGCCCCATCGCCGCGACCGACAGGGTCATCACCAGCGTGCCGCCGATCAGGAAACCGCGCGCGCCGTAGCGGTCGACGAGGAAGCCGATCGGGGTCTGCACGATCGCCGTCGTCCCCGACATCACCGCGACCGAGATCCCGAGCACCGCGAACGGCACCCCGAACGTCTTCTGCCAGGCGATGAACATCGTCGGCAGGCACAGAATGTAGAAATGGGACAGCGTGTGACCGGAGCAGATCAGCAGATTGACCCGCGCGTCGCGACTGAGGCGGCTGATCATGGTCGTCTCGCCAAGCTCGTTCCCCCATTCATCCCTTCAGCAGCGCCGCCATCACCCGCTCGCGGCTCATCGGCAGGTCGCGGATGCGGGTGCCGAGGGCTTGGGCGACGGCGTTGCCGATCGCGGCGACGGTGGGACCGCCCGAGGCCTCGCCGACGCCGAGGGGCGGGCGGTCGACCAGGGGGTCGACGAGCTCCACCGCGATGTCCGGCACCTCGGTAAAGCGCAGGATCGGATAGCTCTCCCAGTCGCGCGAGGCGATGCCTTCGCTGTCGAGCCGCACGCCTTCCTTCAACGCCCAGCTCGCACCCATGATGATGCCGCCTTCGAGCTGGTTGACCGCGCCGTCGGGGCTGACGATCAGCCCGCCGTCGCAGGCGCACCAGACATCGGTGACCCGCACGCTCTCGTCGACCTCGACATCCGCGACGACGGCGCAATAGGCGGCGCGGTTCTTGTATTGGGCGAAGGCGACGCCCCGACCCTTGCCGTTGCCGCCGGACGCGCCGGGCTGCCAGCCCGCCATCTTGGCGACGCGCTCGATGACGGCGCGGGCGCGTGGGTCGCCGAGCACCGACAGGCGATAGGCGACGGGGTCCTCGCCGGCCTCCTCCGCGAGCTCGTCCATAAAGCCCTCGATCGCGAAGACGTTGATCGTCGCGCCGAGGCCGCGCAGCGACGAGGTCCGCACCGGCGTCTCGGCGACGAGGTGGTGGACGATGCGCTTTTGCGCGAAATCGTAGAGCGGTTCGCCGTTGCGGGTGCCGCCGCCGCCATTGGCTTCGGGCGGGTCCTGGGCCGGCGGGGCCGGCGGCGGGTCGGGCAATGCCTCGGCGGCCAGCAGGTTGCCGCCGCCGCCCGGGCGGCTCGAATGCCGGCCGCTCCAGATCTCGGTGGTCCAGTCGCCGGGCCGGCCGCGGTCGTCGCGGCGGGCGCGCACGGTCGTCACCATCGCCGGGCTGACCGGCTCGAAGCCGAACTCGTCCTCGCGGCGCCAGCGCACCCGCACCGGCAAGCCGGGCCGGTTGACGGCGATCACGGCGGCGTCGGCCGCCGCGTCGTCGGCGCCGTTATGGCCGTAGCAGCCCGGCCCCTGCACATGGCGGACCGAAATCGCGGCGGCATCCAACTTGAGCATGCGTGCGAGCGCCGCGCGCAGGGGATAGACGCCCTGGCAATGCGTCCACACGGTCAGGTGGCCGTCCTGGAACACCGCCATCGCGCTCGACGGCGCGACCGAGGCGTGGGCGATGTGCATGCGGGTAAAGGTCGCCTCGCGCCAGGCGCCGCCCTGGGTCGGGCCTTGGGACAGCGCCGCGCCGATGACGCGGTCGATCGACGGCTGCTGGATCAGCCACCGCGCCTCTTCCTGCTGCGGGTTGATCGGGTCGAGCCCGTCCCAGCTCACATGGCTCGGCGCGACCGCCGCGGCCATGTCGACCGCGGTCTCGTCGGCGCCGATGATCGCGATAAAGTTGCCGACGCGCAGGATGTCTACCGGGCCTTTGGCGGCCCGGCGGATCGCGGCCTCGTCGAGCGCGGCGACCGTCGCGCCGCGCCGCGGCTGGCGCACGACGCGGGCGTGGACCATGCCGTCGGCGGTCATGTCGTGGACGAAGATGGGGGCGCCGAACACCTTGGCGGCGAGGTCGACGCGCGGGGTCTTGCCGCCGATGACGTGAAGGTCGGCGGCTTTTTTCGGCGCGGCCTTGGCGGTGGCGTGGCGGCTGAGGTCGATCTCGCCGGCGAGCGACCAGTAGTCGTGGCTGGTCGCCGCGCCGCCACGGAGGACCGCGCCGTCGCTCACCGACAGCTCGGCGGCCGGGCAGCCGAGACGGGCGGCGGCGAGGTCGAGGAACATCCCCCGCACCTCGGCCAAAGCGAGGCGCAGCGCGACGCCGCCGTACTGGATCGACTGGCTCCCGGCGGTATAGCCCTCGTTGGGGGTCAGGTCGGTGTCGCCGGTCTTGAGGTCGATGCGCTCGGGCGCGAGGTCGAGCTCGTCAGCGGCCATCTGCAGCATCGCGGTCAGGACGCCCTGGCCGATCTCGACGCGGCCGGTCGCGACCGTGACCCGGCCGCGCGTCTCGAACCGCACCCAGCGGTCGAGGCGGGGGTTGGTTTCGAGGAGGGCCGGCAGCGCCGGCGCGGTCGCGGTGTTCATGCCGTGGCTCCCCGCATCTGCGCGGCGGCCCGCTCGACCGCGCGCATGATCCGAAAATGGCTGCCGCAGCGGCACAGATTGTCGTCGAGCGCCTCGGCGATCTGCCGCCGCGTCGGCGACGGGTTGCGGTCGAGCAGCGCCTTGGCCGTGACCAGGATGCCCGCGAGGCAATAGCCGCATTGGCCGGCCTGCTCGTCGATAAACGCCTGCTGTAGCGGGTGCGGATGGTCGGGGGTGCCGAGGCCTTCGATCGTCGTGATCGCCTTGCCGGCGACGGTCGAGACCGCCTTGCCGCAGGATTTTTCCGGCTCGCCGTCGACCAGCACCATGCAGCAGCCGCACTGTTCGAGGCCGCAGCCGAACTTGGTGCCGGAAAGGCCGAGATGGTTGCGCAAGACGTCGAGCAGCGGCGTGTCGCCGTCGGCGGCGATCTGGGCCGGCTTGCCGTTTACGGTCAGGTTGATGGGCGGCATCGTCGCTCCGCGAAAAGGGATGCGCACCATACCAGATCGCGCTAGTCGGCCGCCATCGCCGGACGTGCCGGCATTGCGGCAGGCAGGTTGCTCGCGATGCGCAATGTCGCGACGAGGCCCGGACCGTTGTCGCCGAGGTCGAGCGTGCCGCCATGCAGCCGTGCGACCGCCTCGACGACGCTGAGGCCGAGCCCGACCCCGCCAGTCCGATCGGCCGCCCGGCCGCGGTAGAACCGGGCGGTCACCGACGATTTCTCCGTTGCATCGATGCCGGGGCCGCTGTCGGCGACGGTGATCTCGATGTGCTGGTCGTCGGCATGACGGGCCGCGACCGAGATCGTGCCGTCGCGCGGGGTGTATTTGGCGGCGTTATCGACGAGGTTGCCGACCGCCTCGGCCAGGAGGAACGGGTCGCCGCTGACTTCAAGGCCGTCCGGCACGTCTACCGTAAATCCGGTTCCGTGCTCCTCGATCAGGGGGCCGTACAGCTCGGCGACCTCGGTGGTGATCGCGGCCAGCTCGACGGCGCGGAACCCCGATCGGCGCATCCCGGAATCGATCTCGGCGAGGCGCAGCAGCGCGTTGAAGATACCGATCAGCCGGTCGATGTCGGCGACCGCGTGGTTGATCTCGTCAAAGGCGGCGGCACGGGGTGGCCGGTCACGGATGATCCCTTCGAGCCGGGCGCGCAATTCGGCGAGCGGGGTGCGCAAATCGTGCGCCACCGCGTTCGCCGTGTTGCGCACGCCGTCGATCAGCCGCTCGATCTGGCGCAGCATCAAATTGATCGTCTGGGCGAGCTGGTCGAACTCGTCGCTGGTGTCGTGGGTCGGCAGGCGGCCGGATAGATCGCCCTGGACGATCGCGGTGGCGGCTCGGTTGATGATCTCGACCCGGCGCAGCACCGCACGGCGGACGAACATCCCGCCGAGGATCGCGATGAGGAAGGCGCCGGCGGCGGCCCAGCCGAGGCTGTCGACGATCAGGCTGCGGATTTCGGTCCGTTCCCGGATATCGCGGCCGACCATCAGGTGCAGCCCGCCGGAAAGCTCGCTGACCTCGAGCTGCATCAGCCGCAAATTGCCCTCGAGCCGGAGCGGACGCTGATACCAGCCCGGCTTGGTCGGCACGTTCCCCGGCCAGGCCAGGAGGCTGCCGCCGAGCGGGCGCAGGGCAGCGCCGGCCAGGAGGTAGACGGCGCGCCCGTCCGAGGTCTGGCTGGCGCGGACCCCGATCGATTCCGCCGCGGCCTGGGCGCCGCCAAGCGTGACATCGTCGGTGATCCCCTGGGTATCGGCGCGGATCACGGCCGCGGTCTCGCGGGCGAGATAATCGCCGGTGCCCCACCATAATAATCCGACCAGCAGCAGCGACGAGGCCACGAACAGCAGGGCGAAGGCGAGCGCCAGCCGCACCGAGGTGGAGCGCAGGAGCCTAAGCATCCCCGCCCAACCGGTAGCCGACGCCGCGCACCGTGTGCAGCAGCGGCGGTTCGAAACCGGCGTCGATCTTTTGCCGCAGCCGGCTGACGTGCACGTCGATCACATTGGTCTGCGGGTCGAAATGATGGTCCCACACGTTTTCCAGCAGCATCGTGCGGGTCACGACCTGGCCGGCGTGGCGCGCCAGATATTCCAGCAGCTTGAACTCTCGGCGCTGAAGCTGGACCGGCTTTCCGTTGCGCACGACCTTGTGCGACAAGAGGTCGATGCGCAGTCCGTCGACGGTCAGCACCGTCTGTATGCCGCCGACCCGGCCGCGCCGGGCCAGCGCCTCGAGCCGCGCCAGGAGCTCGCCAAAGGCAAACGGCTTGGTCAGATAGTCGTCGCCGCCGGCGCGCAGACCGCGGATGCGGTCGTCGACCTCGGCGAGCGCGCTCAGAATAAGGATCGGCGTCTTGTTGCCGGTACCGCGCAGCGACTCGACGATATCGAGCCCGTCGATGCTGCCCGGCAGCATGCGGTCGAGGATCAGCGTGTCGTAGCGCCCCGTCGCGGCGAGGGAAAGCCCGTCGCGGCCGTTATCGGCGTGATCGACCGCGTGCCCCTCTTCGGACAGGCCCTTGGAGACGAATTGGGCGACGCGCTCGTTATCCTCGACCAGCAAGACCTTCATCACCGCCACGTCCCGCGGCACCATCGGTCACCAAGTATAATTCGTGTCGCCCCGGCGGACGAGCAAGAGCCGCGGCCCCCGGAACGAGACCAAAACCTGGCGAGCGAGGCGCAAAACCAGGCGAAGGAGGCCGCCGGGCCACCGCGCCGCAAAGCATCCCGAGAGTTGGCCAACCTGACTAACAATTAATGGTGCCAACATGAACCCTCATGGTAACAAGCGCATAGTAGCGTGGAACTGAGGGGGGCGCCGGCGTGGTTGCGCCGCCGCTTGCGTTTCCGCTCGAACAAAGAAGGAGGCATCAAGATGCCATCGGGAGGCTCACGTATTCTTCATCCGGTCACGCGGCGGCGGTTTTTGACGGGCGCGGGCGTCGGTCTTGCCGCCGCCGGCGCCGTCCCTGGACTGTCCAGCCCGTTCGTATCGCGCGCGCTCGCCGCCGACAAAGAGCTGGCGATCATCCAGTGGAGCCATTTCGTTCCCGCGTTCGATAAGTGGTTCGACCAGTTCGCGCAGGATTGGGGCAAGAAGAACAACGTTTCGGTCACCGTAGATCATATCCCCGAGCAGAACATCGCCGCCCGCGCCGCCGCCGAGGCGTCGGCCAAGTCGGGTCACGATCTGTTCATGTGGAATGGAGCCGGCGGCGCCCACCTCTACCGCAAGTTCCTCGTCGACATGACCGGCCTGGTCGGCGAGCTTGAAAAGAAATACGGCAAGGTCAGCACGATCGGTCAGCAGATCGCTTATAACCAGGACGACAAGACCTGGTCGGCCTTCCCCGACTACTACATCAACAATCCCGGCATCTACCGCAAGGATTTGTGGGACGAGATCGGGGTGCTGCCGGATACCTGGGACAATGTGCGGACCGGCGGTGCCAAGCTCAAGGCCAAGGGGCACCCCGTTGGCCTCTCGCTCGGCCACAGCAACGACCCCAGCCTGTGCTGGCGCGGCGTGCTGTGGAGCTGGGGCGCCAGCATCCAGGACAAGGAAGGCAAAAAGATCGTTCTCAACAGCAAAGAGACGATCGAGGCGACCAAGTTTGTCGCCGCGCTGTACAAGGAATCGATGACCGGCGACGTGTTGTCGTGGGACGATTCGAGCAACAACAAGTACCTCGCTTCGGGAGTCGGCTCGTTCATCGTCAACCCGTTATCGGCTTACCGCACGACCCAGCAGGTCAACCCCAAGCTCGCCGACAACATCTATTTCCTCAAATTCCCGAAGGGGCCGGTGGGGCAGATGGTCGGCGCCGCGTCGAACTGTTACGGCGTCTGGAACTTCGCCAGGAACAAGGACGCGGCGATGGAGTTCCTGCGCTACTACGCGGCCAACTGGGGCGACGCGTTCAAGGCCTCGACCGGCTACAACATGCCGATCTTCCCCAATATCGTGCCAAAGCCGTTCCCGATCCTGAGCAACGACCCGAGCTCGCATCCGGCCGACAAGCTCAAGGTCACCGAGACCTCGGACGAATGGTGCGCGGTCTCGGGCTATCCCGGCCCGGCCTGGCCGGCCACCGACGAGGTCTATAACCAGTTCATCATCAACGACATGATGACCAAGGCGGCGACCGGTGCGATGAGCGCCGAAGACGCTGTCAAATGGGCCACCCAAGAGTGCGAGGGGATCTTCAAGAAGTGGCAGAACGCCTGAGTTGACAGGGAGGCCGCGGCGTTGGCGCGTCCTGCACTTGGCCGGCGGGGCGATCCGGTCGAGTTCGGCTAGAGGAGCGCCCGTATGATATCTGCCCCGCCCAACTCCAGGGCGGGGCCGGTTTCGCGTCTTGAATGAGGGATTTGATGGCCGCGGTGCAGGCAACCGACATCGTCAAGCAATTTGAAGGCGTCGCCGCCGTCAATGGCATCAGCCTCGCCATTCCCGATGGTGAGTTCATGGTTTTGCTGGGTCCGTCGGGCTGCGGCAAGACCACGTTCCTGCGCATTATCTGCGGGCTGGAAAAGCAGACCGGCGGCGACATCGTCATCGGCGGCAACGTCGTCAACGAGCTGCCGCCACGCGCCCGCGGCGTCGCGATGATGTTTCAGAGTTATGGGCTCTACCCGCACTATACGGTGCGCAAGAACATCGGCTTCCCGCTGCGTACGCAGCGGGTGGCGTCTGCCGAGATCAAGAAAAAGGTTGGTTGGGCTGCCGAGCTGCTCGGTATCACCCATCTGCTCGACCGCCGGCCGCGGCAGCTTTCGGGCGGCGAGCGCCAGCGTGTCGCTCTGGCTCGCGCGCTGGTGCGCGAGCCGACCGTGCTGCTCCTCGACGAGCCGCTGTCGAACCTCGACGCCAAGTTGCGCGCCTCGGCCCGCAACGAGATCAAGGCCTTCCAGCAACGCGTCGGCACCACGACGATCTACGTCACCCACGATCAGGTCGAGGCGATGGGCATGGGCGACCGCATCGCGGTGATCGACCACGGCCAGATCCGCCAGGTCGGCACCCCGACGGCGATCTATGACGACCCGGCCGACCGCTTCGTCGCGACGTTTGTCGGCACCCCGCCGATGAACCTCGTCAACTGGAACGGCGGGCATCTCGGCTTCCGGCCCGAGAATTTCCTGCCCAAGGAGATGGTCGAAAGCGGTGACGTCACCGATTTCTCGTTCCGCGTCGACCGCAGCGAATATCTCGGTTCCGAGCGCATCGTTTACGGGACGCTGGAGGGCCTCGAATCGGCGACCGAGATCACCGCTAAATTGCCGCCGGCGCATGTGGCTTTCGAAAATATCCGACCGGGCGAATATCACCCCTATGCCGTGCGTAACGCGACGCTGTGCTACTTCGACAAGGACGGCAAGCGTGCCAACCGGCACTGACGCGAGCGGATTTCTTTAAGCTTAAGGGCGCGCTGATGGTTGCTATCGCCGAAAAATTCGTCAGACCGCGATCGCGGTTCGGCTCTATTCTGGACCGGCCAAAGATACTCGGGCCGCTCTTTGTCTCGCCGGCGATCTTGTACGTGCTGGCGCTGGTCGGCGCCCCGTTCTGCTTGGCGCTGTATTATTCGGTCAGCGCTTATACAATCTACAGCCAGAGCTACAAGTTCGTCGGTCTGGCCAATTTCGTTCAGATATTCGGAAGCGACATTTTCCGCACGACTTTGGTCAATACGTTCATCTTTACGTTCGGCTCGCAGATCCTGGGGTTGGTGCTCGGCAAGTTCGGCGCCCTCTTGCTGCTGAAGCCGTTTCCGGGACGCAAGATCGTGCGCGCGCTGATCGTGCTGCCGTGGGCGGTGCCGGTCGCGCTCGCCACGGTGGCGTGGGAATGGATGTTCGATTCGCTCTACAGCGTCATCAACTGGACGTTCATCGCGCTCGGCGTGATCGACCGGTCCGACGCGCCGAACTGGCTCGGCAACCCGCATTTGGCGATGCTGTGCGTGATGGTGGTCAATGCGTGGCGGTTCTTCCCGTTCGCGATCGTGATCTTTCTCGCCGGCATCACCGCGGTGCCGCAGGATGTGATCGACGCGGCGACGGTCGACGGCGCCGGGTTCTGGCGCCGCAACTATCAGATCATCGTGCCGATCATCGCGCCGATCGTCGTCGTCGGGCTGATCTTCGGCACCGTGTTTACCTTTACCGATCTGTCGATCGTCTACTTGTTGACCAATGGGGGGCCGGTCAACGCGACCTCGGTGCTGGGGTTCGAGGGGTTCCAGGTCGGCATCGTCTCGGGCGATGTCGCGCATGGCGCGGCGATCTCGCTGGTGATGCTGCCGGTCCTGTTTGTGCTGGTGGTCGTGATGTTGCGCTTTATCCGGCGGCGGGAGATCTGAGATGCCGCGCCCGCTTGCCAATGCGCTGAGCCAGGTCGGCTTCTACAGCGCCGTTGCGTTTTTCGTGATCCTGGCCGCCTTTCCGTTCTATTGGATGGCGATCACGGCGTTCAAGACCAACGCCGACCTTTACGATATCAGCAACATCCCATTCTGGTTCAATGACCCGCCGACGCTCGAGCACATCGAGTATCTGTTCACGCAGACCCTGTTCGCCCGGTGGCTGCTGAACTCGGCGATCATCGGGGTATGCGTCGTCGGGATCACCCTCGTCACCGCGCTACCCGCCGCCTATAGCCTCGCGCGGATGACCGGGCGCAGCGGCGAAGCGCTCGGGATCGGCATCTTCCTGACCTATCTGGTACCGCCGACGCTGTTGTTCCTGCCGCTGTCGCGGGTCATCACGATGCTGGGGATGCAGGATTCGCTGTGGGCGCTGGTTCTGGTCTATCCGACCTTTACGATACCGTTCTGCACCTGGCTCCTGATGGGGTTCTTCAAGGCGATCCCGCGCGAGATCGAGGAGGCGGCGATCGTCGATGGCTGCAGCGTGTTCAGCGCCTTTATCAAGATGGTGATCCCGCTGTCGGTGCCGGCGATCCTGACCGTGGTCATCTTTACCTTTACGCTGACCCTGCAGGAATTCGTCTACGCGCTGACCTTCATCTCGTCCTCGTCGCAAAAGACGATCACGCTCGGCGTCGCGACCGACCTCGTGCGCGGCGACATCTATTTCTGGGGCGAGCTGATGGCCGGCGCGCTGATCGCCGCGGTGCCGGTGGCGATCGCGTACAATCTGTTCCTCGACCGCTTTATCGCCGGAATCACCGGGGGCGCGGTGAAATGACCGCGCCTGGTAGGATGGGCTTCGCGTTGCTCAGCCCATCGCTTGCCGATCAGTGTCCCGCGGGCGCGTCGACCGAGACGGTGCCGAGCTCGCCGGGGATCGAGACTTCCAGCGCCTCGAAATCGTTCGACGTGCGCAGCTCGTTGTGGACGAGCCCGCCGGGGATGTAGATCGAGTCGCCCTGTTCGAGCCGCAGCGTTTCGCTGCCGTCGAATTCGAGCTCGACCCAGCCGTTGAGCAGATAGACGAACTGGCCGTCGCAGGTGTGGTAGTGCCAGCCGGTCGGCTGGGTCATGCCGGTGATCGCCTTCATCACCTGGCCCCGCATCGCGCCGTCGCTCGCATTTTTAATAAGGAGGTCGCGATAGCTGAAGAACTCGCGGCGGCCCGGGGTCATCGCCGGGCTCTTGGCCCGGGAAACGCCCGGCTTCGTCGCCGTCTTGGTCGAGATCGTCGAAACGTCATTGGCCATCGGAGCCTCCTGCGCGGTCGGGATGCGCGATGATACTAGCGGAACCGGAAGACTAGCGGAACCGGCTGGCCGCGAACGGAGAAATATCGATGGTCGCGGGGCGGCCGGAGACGAGGTCGGCGACGACGCGGCCGGTCATCGGCGCCGAGGTCATCCCGACATGGCCATGGCCAAAGGCATAGATCACGTCGGGGCTCGCCGATGACGGCCCCAGCACCGGCAGCGAGTCGGGCATCGACGGGCGGTGCCCCATCCACACCGAGATGCGTTCCTCCGGATGGCTGGCGGCGAGGCCCGGCAGCATGCGGCGGCCTTGCTCCAACAGGATGCGGGCACGGCGCCAATCGGGCGGCGCGGCGAGACCGGCGAGCTCGACCGTGCCGGCAAAGCGCAGCCCCAGCTCCATCGGCGTCGCGACGAACTTGCCGTCTGCGTCGGCGGTCGGGATGCGCGGCATTACCTCCGGGTCGGCGATCATCAGGTGGTAGCCGCGTTCGGTTTCGAGCGGCACCTTGTCGCCGAGGGCGGCGGCGAGCGGCTTGGAACGGGCGCCGGCGCAAATGATCGCGGCGTCGGCCGGGAACTCGCCGGCGTCGGTGCGGATCGCGGTGAGGTGATGCCCGTCGAGGCGGAAGCCGAGCGCGCGGGCATGGACGATCTCGCCGCCCCGGCCGATAAAATGCTCGACCAGCCGGGTGACGAGGCCGAGCGGGTTGCTGGTGTGGCCGTTCTCGCGCACGAGCAGGCCGTGCGTGTACTCGCGCGACAGCGTCGGTTCGAGCTGGCGCAATTCGTCGGCGTCGAATTCGTCGACCGTGACCCCGTTTTCGCGGCGGAGCGTCCACGCGAGGCCATCCTTGGCCAAGGATTCGGCCGACCGGTAGACGTAGAGATGGCCGCGCTGGTGTACGAAATGCTCGGCGCCGGCAGCCTCGATCAGCGGGCGCAGCGCGGTCAGCGTCGCGCCGACCAGCGGCCGCAGCGCGCGCGCCTGTTCGTGCACCTTTTCCGGCGTCCCGGCCCGCCAGAACCGGTAGAGGTAGGGCAGGACGCGCGGCAGGTAACTCCAGCGCAGCGACAGGGGACCGACCGGGTCCATCAGCCATTTCGGCACGTTCCTGATCGTGCCCGGCATCGCTACCGGCGTCACGGACGAGGCGTTGAATGCGCCGGCATTGCCGAACGAGGCGCCCTCGCCAGGATTGCCGGGCTCGATCAGAAACACGCTGTGGCCGTCGCGTTGCAGATAGCTTGCGACGCAAATGCCGACCATGCCGGCGCCGATCACCCCGACCCGCCGCCCCCCTCCCGCCATCGACCGCCCCCAGCGCTGAGGACCTCACAATGCCGGCGGTAGCGGACGCTGGCCAGCCCGACGATTTTGACCCCTGGAGAGCAAATAAGAGTGCATATACGACTCGATCAGCGTAAGCGCTCTTTGTGGTCGTTCTCTCACGCGGGAGAAAAGCGGTGAAATCGGGCAAGAAGGCGGGGGTTGTCGAGTGCAACTGCCTGGCGATCCGCCAGGCGGCGCGGCACGTGACCCAGTTCTACGACCAGCTTCTGGCGCCGACCGGGCTGCGGGCGACGCAATACGCCATCCTGACCCGGTTGCGGCACGAGGGGCCGATTCCGATCAACGCGCTCGCGGCGGCGCTCGTCATGGACCGCACGACGATGGGGCGCAACATCCTGCCGCTCGAACGCGACGGGCTGATCGAGATCGTCGCCTCCGATGTCGACCGTCGGCGGCGCGAGCTCAGGCTTACCGGCAAGGGGTTGGCGCGGCAGCGGGCGGCCGGCGAATGCTGGGACGCGGCACAGGCGCGATTCGAGGCTACGCTCGGCCGTAAGCGCTCGGCCAAGATGCGCGGTTTGATGCGAGAGATCAGCGATTCCGAGTTTGCCGCCGCAGTGTGACTGGGCGCACGCGGGGGCGCGCTCAAGCGGCGATGGACGGCGGGCGGGCGGCCCAGGTAATCTGCCGCCTCGCAGCGAACCCCGGAGGAACCACGTGGCTGTTTCCGCCGAACCCGGCAAGCCGGTCCGCTGGGGTGTCGTCGGGCTCGGCAAATTCGCCGGCGAGGCGCTGATCCCGGCGGCGCGTCGGTCCCAGCGCGCGGTCATCGCCGCCTGCGCCTCGCGCGAGCTGGGCCAGGCGCAGGAATTCGCCTCCCGCCACGGCATCCCGCGGGTCTACGAGAGCGCCGCCGCGCTGGTCCGCGACGAGGGGATCGACGCGGTCTTTATCGCGACCCCAAATGCCGAGCACGTCCCGATCGTGCTGGCGGCGGCGGCGGCGAAAAAGCACGTGTTCTGCGAAAAGCCTTTGGCGCTCGACATCACCTCCGGTTACGCCGCGGTGCGGGCGTGCAAGGAGGCCGGGGTGGTGCTGCGGCTCGGCCTCCATCTTCGGCTCGAAAAGAGCCTGCACCGGGTCGCCGAGATTCTGCGCATGGGCACGATCGGGGACGTGCGGGCGCTGTCGATCGAACGTTCAGCGCCGCTCGACGAGCGGGTCAGATGGCGCGAGGACCCCGCGCAGGGCGGCAGCATCCTCTACGATGTCGGGGTGCACCTTTTGGATCTCGTGCCGCGCCTCGCCGGCGCCGATATCGCGACCGTCTCCGCGGTTGCCTCGCCGCCGCCCGATTCGGGCAAGGCGCCCGACACGATGACGCTGCTGTTGCGCCTGCAGAACGGGGTGCAGGCGACCGTGCGGGCGTCGCGCGAGGCGCCCTATACCGCGAGCGACCTGGTCGTGATCGGCACTGCCGGGATGTTGCGGACCGGTCCGTTGCGCTGGGTCGACCAGCACCACATCGCGGTCATCACCGCCGCGGGGCTCGACGAGGAGGAAATCCCGGCGGGCGACCTCTACCGCGACGAGCTCGATGCCTTCGCCGCTGACGTCGCCGACGGCCGCACCCGCCTCGCCACCGGCGAAGACGGCCTGAAGCTCATCGCGATCGCCGATTCGGTACAGAAGGCGCTGCGGTGACGGAAAACCCTCCCCCGAGCGGGGGAGGGCATGGGCGGTCGCTACTTTTTCGGCCGATCCGAACTTACGCGGGATGGAACACCAATGTCCGCAGCTCGATGCTCTCACGCGGGAAGGCGTCGGGCGGGGTGGTGGGGTCGGTAAAGGCGGTGTGCGGCATAAACCGGGCGCGGCCGTCGGTATTGCTGTCCATGATCTTGAGCAACAGGGCCTCGTCGCGGCGCAGCTCCGGCGCGTAATGCCAGCGGTGCGCCGGGTTGTAGGTCACCGAATAGGTCTCGCCGACCCGGCCCTTGTAGACCAGGTCCGACGGGACCAGATCGTCCGCCGAAACCGTGCGGGCGTCGCACAGCGCCAGCGGCGCGTCCTGCAGCGGGCCCTTGATCGGGCGCCACATGTTGATGACCTGCACCCGGCCCTTGAGCAGCTCGTCGGCCTCGTCGGGAAGGAGGTCGCGAACCCGCTGCGGGCCCGAGCGGGAGGTGTGGTCGACATGGACGCGGCCGGCCGGCTGGCGCGGACCGTTGCGCGAGTAGTCGCGCACGCCGGGCACGCGGCGGCGCTGAAGGTGATCGAAGATGAAGACGCGGCTGGCGCCGGTGTATTCCTTGAGGAAGCGCTCCGCCTCGGGGTAGTAGACCCGGCGGACCTCGTCGTCGTCCCAGAAATCCTGCATGGCGCTGCGATGCTCGACGAGGCCGAAGCCCTCCCGGTCGAGATCGAGTTCCTGCCGGATCGGCCGCATGTCGTAGATCGGGACGGTGTGCGGGTCGGGCGTCATGTTCGACCGCTCCTCGCCCGGCTCCGGGTCGTAGGCGAGGTAGCGCGGCCGCGCCGCCATCGGCGCCATGTAGCTCAGTTCGGCCTCGACGTGAGGCAGTTTGGCTCGGTCGGTCATTGGTGAGTCCTCCGTCGGATGGGGCTGCGCGTTAGAACCATGGGAAGCGAGGATAGTCGCTCCACTTCGCCTCGTTAAGGGGCCTGCGCGACGGCGCGGCGGAATCCGCCAGTTGCAGCCAGAAGCGGCCGACGGCGCGGCCGGTGCGGCGCAGCGCGCCGGCGGTGCTTTTCACGATCGACATGGCGGTTACTCCTTCCAAAACGGTTTGCTGGCCTGGGTGACGGCGTCGGCGCGGGTGATGCCGATATCCTTCAGCATGCGGTCGCCCAGCGCGGCGAGCTCGTGGCGGGCGCGGACGCGCTGCTGCCATTTGCGGATCGTCTTCATGGCACTCATGTTAGTGCTCCTAATCTTCCGGTCCGGAGCGGCCTCGTCTGCGGCATCGCTCCTTGCCAGCAAGATTGGGATTGCACCATAAAGCGACAAACGAGAGTTTCTCAGCTATCGGATTAGTTTCTCTCATGCAGACATCGACCCGCCTGCCGCCGCTCAGCGCCTTGCGCGCGTTCGAGTCGGCGGCGCGGCACAAGAGCTTCAGCAAGGCGGCCGACGAGCTGGCGGTGACGCCGGCCGCGATCAGCCACCAGATCGCCGCGCTCGAAGCCGATCTCGGGGTGCCGCTATTCCGCCGGATGAACCGCGCCGTCGAGCTGACGCCCTCCGCCAGGGAATTGCTGCCGGGCCTCAGCGACGCCTTCGAGGGCATCCGCGCGGCGGTGCGGCGGCTGCGGGCGCACAGCGACACCGGCACGCTGACCGTGACCGCGTCGCCCTCCTTTGCCGGGAAGTGGCTGGTGGTGCGGCTGCACCGGTTTCAGGCGCGCTGTCCCGAGATCGACGTGAGGATTTCCGCCAGCGACAACATCGTCGACCTCGCCGCCGGTGATTTCGACATGGGCATCCGCTACGGCACCGGGCGCTATCCGGGCCTCGTCGTCGAAAAGCTGATGCAGAACGAGTTGTTTCCGGCGTGCAGCCCGGACCTGCTGAAATCCGGCCCGCCGCTGACGACGCCCGACGATCTGCGCCGCCACCAGCTTATCGACGTGCAGGCCGGCGACCCGCTGATGCCGACCTGGGCGATGTGGCTGCGCGCCGCCGGCGTCGCCGACATCCCGGCGCCGGGGCTCACCTTCAGCGGCAGCCACCTCGCGCTCGACGCGGCGATCGCCGGGCACGGCGTCGTCCTCGCCTACAGCACTATCGCTGCCGCCGACCTCGCCGCCGGCCGCCTCGTGCGCCTCTTCACCCTCTCGCTGCCGGACCAGTTCGCCTACTACATCGCCACCGCCCCCGGCGCCCTCGACCGCCCCAAGGTCAAAGCCTTCCGCGACTGGCTGCGCGAGGAAGCCGACAGCGGGTGAGGCGGGATGATATGATGCTCGCATGATGACGATGATCGCCGAGCTGTACGATGCTGCTTGCTGCCGGGTCTTCCGAGGACAAGGCGCGCAAGGCCGCTGAGGCGATGGCGGGGTTCGACGCTTACGAGTCGAGACGGATATTGCCGAGCTCAAGCGGGATGTTGCGGAACTGAAGCGCGACGTGGCGGCGCTGAAGGGAGACAACATCTTGATTAAATGGATGCTGGGCGTCGTCCTGGCTTTCCAGATCGCGATCGTCATCAAGCTCTTCATCCACTGAGTCCTTCGTGCCCCTGCTCATTCCCGCTTTGGCAGGAATGACGCTATGGTGTCGCTAGAGGCGAAGGCGGGGGGTGGCGATGGATTTCGACTTTTCTGAACGCACGCAGCGCTATCAGGCGCGGGTCAAGGCGTTCATGGCCGAGCATGTGTATCCGGCCGAGAAGGTGTTTGAGCGGCAGCTTAACGAGGCGCCGACGCGCTGGCAGATCCCGCCGATCATGGAGGAGCTGAAGGCGAAGGCGCGGGCCGAGGGGCTGTGGAACCTGTTCCTGCCGGAAAGCGATCTCGGCGCCGGGCTGACCAACCTCGAATACGCGCCGCTTTGCGAGATCATGGGCCGCAGCCCGATCGCGCCCGAGGTTTTCAACTGCGCCGCGCCCGATACCGGCAACATGGAGACGCTCGTCCGCTACGCGACGCCGGAACAGCAGGAGCGGTGGCTGAAGCCGCTGCTGGCCGGGGAAATCCGCTCGTCCTTCGCGATGACCGAGCCCGCCGTCGCCTCGTCCGACGCGACCAACATCGAGGCGCGGATCGAGCGCGACGGCAACCAGGGCTATGTCATCAACGCCCGCAAATGGTGGACCAGCGGCGCGATGGACCCGCGCTGCAAGATCATCATCCTGATGGGCAAGACCGACCCCAACGCGCCGCGCCACCAGCAGCAATCGATGATCCTGGTGCCGCGCGACACGCCGGGCGTCAACGTGGTGCGGCCGCTGACCGTGTTCGGCTACGACGACGCGCCCCACGGTCATGCCGAGGTCGAGTTCAAGGACGTGCGGGTGCCGGCCGAGAATATCCTGCTCGGCGAGGGGCGCGGGTTCGAGATCGCGCAGGGGCGGCTCGGGCCGGGGCGCATCCACCATTGCATGCGGATGATCGGCCTCGCCGAGCGCTCGCTGGAGGCGATGGTCGCGCGGGTCAAAAGCCGCACCGCCTTTGGCCGGCCGCTCGCCGACCAGGGCGTGATCCGCGAGTGGATCGCCGACTCGCGGATGGAGATCGAGCAGTCGCGCCTCTTGACGCTCAAGGCCGCGCACATGATGGACACCGTCGGCAACAAGGCGGCGCAG
>DATAUV010000034.1:0-47658 GCA_036268075.1 Allostellaceae bacterium
GGCGAGATCATCGCCTCCAACCGCGGGCTCGGCTATCTGATCTCATATTCCGCCGGGACCTTCGACACGGCGGGCGTGATCGGGGCGCTGCTGGTGCTGATGGCGATTTCGGTGGTGCTCAATACGATTATCGCCCACAGCGAGCGCCGGGCCTTCCGCTGGCAGACGACCCGCGAACCTTGAGGTGAAAGGCGTTACCCGCCTGCCATAATAATCGCGGCCTAGATTTGTGCGCAAAGGGTCTGTCCGAATGACGTCTTTCCCTGCCCCAAACACGATAAGCGGCCGCAGCGCCTTTATCGAATTGCTGAAATCCGAGGGCGTCACGCACCTCTTCGGGAATCCGGGGACGACCGAGCTGCCGATCATGCACGCGCTCGCCGACCATCCGGACATGCGCTACGTCCTGGGGTTGCAAGAGTCGATCGTCGTAGCCATGGCCGACGGGTATGCCCGGGCTTCGGGGCGGTTGGCCGCGTGCAACGTGCACGTCGCGCCGGGGCTCGGAAACGCGATGGGCACGCTGTTCACGGCATTCAATTCCGGCACCCCGCTCATCGTCACCGCCGGACAGCAGGAGCAAGGGCACGGGCTCACCGAGCCGCTGCTCTATGCGCCACTGGTCCCGATGGCCGCGCCGGTGGTGAAATGGGCGACCGAGGTGACGCGGCTCGATGACCTGCCCCGCATTGTCCATCGCGCCGCCAAGGTCGCGACGACACCCCCGACCGGGCCGGTGTTCATCTCGTTGCCCGGTGACATATTGAACGCATTCGGCGCGATCGATCTGGGGCAGGCGACCCGGGTCGACACGCGCGTTCGACCATCGGACGAGGCCCTGCACGCACTTGCTGTGCGGCTGCTCAACGCGAAGCGGCCGGTCATCATCGCCGGGCACGAGATCGTCGCGGGCGATGCCTTCGCGGAAGCCGTTCGGTTCGCGGAGGTGATGGGGTGTCCCGTCTATGACCAGACGGTGCTGCAGGGAGCGCATTTCCCGACCGAGCACCCGGCTTACCTCGGCCCGCTGTCGCGCGACCAGAAGACCGTGCGCGCCCGGCTGGACCCGTATGACACCGTCATCAGTATCGGCTCCGACTTCCTGCGCATGTCGGTCTACAGTGAGGTCGAGCCGCTGCCGCCGCACATGTCCGTCATCCAGATCGGGTTGCGCGACGGGGAGATGGGCAAGACCTATCCGGCCGAAATCGCCTTGCGCGCCGACGTCAAGGAAACCCTCCGGGTGCTCGCCCCGCTGATCGCCGAGCTCGGCGGCACGGCGCAGCACAAGCGAGCGCAGGAAGGTCTTGCCGCCCTGGCCGGGCGCAATTGGACCGCGACCCGCCGGGCTCGCGCCGAGGCCGCGTTGGCCAAGGCGGCACAGCCGATCGACCCCGAATGGCTGATGCTGACGATCACGGACCTGCTGCCAACGGATGCCATCGTCGTCGACGAAGCCCTGACGACGGCGGCGAGCCTTGCCAGCTTTATGCGTCTCGCAGACCGGTACGCTTATTTCGGCAACGTGAGCGGCGGCATCGGCTGGGGCGTCGCCGCCGCGGTGGGTGTCCAACTGGCCCAGCCGAGCCGCAAGGTCGTGGCCTTGATCGGCGACGGAAGCGCCATGTATTCGATCCAAGCCCTATGGACTGCGGCCCACCAAAAGCTGCCGATAATTTTTGTCGTGTTCAACAATGGCGGATACCGGATCATCAAGCAGCGACTGAAGCTGTTCCACAATACGGAACATTTTATCGGGATGGATTTTGTCGATCCGCCCATCGAATTCGCGAAACTCGCCAACGCGCTCGGCGTCCAGAGTCGCCGCGTTGAGACTCCGGCCGTGTTCAGAACCGCTTTTGCGGAAGCTCTCGGGGCCAGCGAGCCGGTGCTGCTCGAGGTCATCGTCGAGGGCAGCGTGTAACTAGAACAGCCCACGAACTGCTTCTTGCGATCCGATGGCGCCGCCACAAGGGTCGGCTACCGGTTCAGTTAGCCGACACCGGCTGGAGCGGTTAGCAGAGGAGTGGATGCGCCGATTCGCGACGTTCGATGAATCCTGGTGGAACCGCGAGGTTCGACCCCGATAGCGGTCGTTCCACAGGGGCCAGTGGCTGGGACACGTTCGTCGCGTCCGCGGGACCTCCCGTGATAGGTTGCGCCGTATCCTCGGGGCGAGGCTATCGCATGAGGCGGCGTGAACTTTTGACCCTAGTTGGCGGCGCGGTGGCTTTCCCGCGGCTGGCGGCGCGGGCGCAGAAGGCCCTGCCGGTGATCGGCTACCTCAATAGCAACTCGCTTGCCACGACCGCGCCGCTGGTCGCCGCCTTCCGCAAGGGGCTGGGTGACGCCGGCTACGCGGAAGGACAGAACCTGGCGATCGAATTCCGCTGGGCCGAAGGCCATTACGATCGGCTGCCCGAATTGGCGGCCGATCTTGCGGCCCGCAAGGTCGATGTGATCGTTGCTACCACGGGGGTTCCTTCGGTACGCGCGGCGAAAGCGGCGACCGCGTCGATCCCGATCGTCTTCGACGCCGGCGCCGACCCGGTCGCGTTGGGCCTGGTCGCCAGCCTCGCTCGGCCGGGCGGCAATGTCACCGGCATCGCGTTCATGACCAGCGGACTGACGCCAAAACGGCTTGAGATGTTGTCGGAACTGGTGCCCGAGGCGAAGGTGATCGGGCTGCTGGTGAACCCGAAAAACGCGCAGACCGAGGGCATCGTCAGAGACGCGAACGAAGCAGTGCGCGCAATCGGGGTGGAGCTGCAAATCCTCAACGCCGGCACCGACGCAGAGATCGATGCCGCGTTTGCTGCCCTCACCCAATCGCATGCCGGCGGGCTGATCGCCGGCTCCGATCCGTTTTTCAACTCCCGTCGCGAACGCCTGATCGCCTTGGCGGCGCGCGGCGGCTTACCGACGATTTACCAGTATCGCGAATTCGCCACCGAGGGCGGCCTGATCAGCTATGGACCAAACATCGCGGCGGTTTACCGACGAGTCGGGATCTATGCCGGGCGTATCCTCAAGGGCGAGAAACCGGCCGATTTGCCGGTGCAGCGACCGGCCACCTTCGAGCTGGTCATCAACCTGAAGACCGCCAAGGCCCTTGGCCTGACCGTGCCGCAAGTGCTGCTGGCACAAGCCGACGAGGTGATTGAGTGACGGCGGGGCGAATGTCCGCTTCTCAGGCAGCGATAACCTCCGCCGAGACTGCTACGAACGGCTGTTTTAGGGGCAGGAACGGAAGGCGGTGATGTTCGCTGCCTCCGGCAGCTTCGCGCCAAATAGCGGTCATGTACTTGGTTTTCGGCTTGAACACGCCTTGTTTCTCATGCCTCGCTGGCCCCGGCGCCGGCCAGGGCGCGGACTCGGGTTTCGTCTTTGGCGAGTTCATGGGCCGGGCCGGAATGGATGACCTCGCCGTCGTTGAGGACGTAGACGCGATCGGCGACTTCGAGCCCGAAGCGCGCGTTCTGCTCTACCAGCAGGATCGAAATGCCCTGCTGCCGCATCGACGCGACGACCTTGAACACCTCGCGCACCAGGAGTGGCGCCAGCCCCTGCGACGGCTCGTCGAGCAGCAGCAGCTTGGGGTTGATCAAAAGGGCACGGGCGATCGCCAGCATCTCCTGCTCGCCGCCGGACAGCTGCCGCCCCCAACTGTCGCGGCGCGCGCCCAGATTGGGGAACAGCTCGAGCACCCGATCCACTGTCCAATACCCGGGCCGCGTCATCGGCACCGCGAGGTTTTCGAGCACCGTGAGGTTCGGGAAGATCTTGCGTCCCTCGGGCACGTAGCCGACGCCGAGGCGGGCGATCTTGTAGGCAGGCGAGCGCGTGGTGTCCTGACCGAAGATCTCGATCCGCCCCTCGCGCGCCGGGGTGAGGCCGCAGAGGCTGCGCAAGGTCGTCGTCTTGCCGGCGCCGTTACGCCCTAAGAGAGTGACGATCTCGCCTTCGCCGACCTCGATCGACACGCCGTGCAGGATATGGCTCTTGCCGTAGAACGTATGGAGGTTTTCGGCCCTCAGCACCGTGGCGGTCACTCGGCTTCCCCCAGATACGCCGCTTGCACCTGGTGGTCGGCGGCGACTTCCTTCGGCGTCCCGGTCGCCAGGACCTTGCCGTAGTTGAGCACGGTGATCCGGTCGGCGATGCCGAAGACGAGGTCCATGTCGTGTTCGATGAACAAGATGCTCTGCTTTTGCCGCACATGGAGGTCGCGGATCAGCTTGACCATGTGCTCGGTCTCCGATTGGCCCATGCCGGCGGTCGGCTCGTCGAGCATCAACAGCTTGGGGCGGCGGCTCAGCGCCATCGTCACCTCGACGACGCGCTGGTCGCCGTGCGCGAGCTCGCTGACCGTGCGGCCCGACTGCGCGGTAAGGCCGGTGATGGAGAGCAGCTCGTCGACCCGCTCGTTGATCTGACGGCTGAGGGCCGGGCTCCACCAGGGCCGCGCGCTGCACCGCGCCTCGGCCTCGACCCCGATGCGGACATTCTCGAACACCGACAATTCCGGAAAGATCTCGGTGATCTGGAAGGTGCGGACGAGCCCGAGCGTGACGCGGTTGGCCGCCGGAACGCGGTTGATCTGCTGCCCGTCGAAGCGGATCTGGCCGCTCGATGCCGGGTAGAAGCCGCTGATCAGGTTGAAGAGGGTCGTCTTGCCGGCGCCGTTTGGGCCGATCACCGCATAGAGCCGACCCTCCTCCATCTCGAGGTCGACATCCTGTAGCGCGACGACCCTGCCGAAGGTGCGTGATACGGCGGTAAGGCTGAGCAGGCTCATGCCACTTTGACCCGCTGACGGAGAATGCCGAGAATGCCGGTCGGGAAGAAGATGACGGCGATGACGAACAGCACGCCGATAAAGCTTTGCCAGTTGTTGGGGAAATAGCTGCTCACGTAATCCTGGATGCCGATGAAGATGATCGCGCCGACCAGCGGCCCCCAGAAATTACGCATCCCGCCGAGCACGGCCATGATCACGAAATTCCCGG
Source organism: Allostellaceae bacterium (assembly GCA_036268075.1). GTDB lineage: Bacteria > Pseudomonadota > Alphaproteobacteria > ATCC43930 > CGMCC-115725 > DATARH01. Next base: position 5,010 of record DATAUV010000034.1, read on the forward strand.
ATTCGACCCAATAGAGGTTGGCCGGCGAGATGAAATTGTTCTGCAGCGCGTTCAACGCGCCGGCCAGCCCGGCGATGAACCCGGCGATCGCGAACGAGGCCCAGACATAGCGCTCGACGTGGATGCCCAGAAACTGCGCGCGGCGCCGGTTCTCGCGGATCGCGATAAAGGTATGGCCGAGCGGAGAGTGCAGCAGCATGGCGATCACTCCGGCGCCGACCGCAAAGAAGAACAGCACGAAGTAATAGAACGCGACCGAATCGAGCGGCACCGTGGCGAAACCCAGATGCAGCGGCTGGCGCGAGAAGCCGGACAACCCATCCTCGCCCCCGGTGAAATCGTTCCAGCGCTCGGCGATGAAATAGAAGATCTGGCTGATCGCGACCGTGATCATCGCGAAGTAAATGCCGCGGCGGCGCATGATCAGCGGCCCGAACGCGGTGGCCACCACACCGCCGAGCAGCGTCCCGGCGACGATGGCGAGCACGGAGCTGCTGCCCAAATGCGTCAGGAACAGCCCGGCGCCATAGCCGCCGAGCCCGAAATAGGCCGCCTGGCCGAACGACATGCAGCCGGTGAAGCCGAGCAGCAGGTTGAGCGCCATCGCCCCGAGGGCATAGATCAGCACGCGGGAGGCCAGCGCCATGTAGCCGCCGAGCAGTGGCAGCCAGATCGCCGCGGTCAGCAGCACCAGCCAGACGGCGCCGTTGACGATCAGCCGCCGGTTCATTCGAACATTCCTTCCTGGCCCAACAGCCCGCGCGGCCGCACGATCAGCACAGCGGCCATGATGACGTAGATCACGACGTCGCTCGCCACCGGGTAAAAGGCGCTGGTGAGGCCGGCGGCGAGACCGATCAGCAGGCCGCCGAGGACACTGCCGAACAAATTGCCGAGCCCGCCGACGACGATGGCGACAAAGGTCGCCATGATCACGTCGTTGCCCATCGTCGGCACCAACTGGAACACCCCGGCCGCCAGCACCCCGGCAAACCCGGCCAAGAGAATGCCGATCCCGAAATTGACCGTCCGCAGCAAATAGACGTTGACCCCCAGCGCCGACACCGTTTCGAGGTCGAGAATCCCGGCGCGGATGCGGATGCCAAAGCGCGACAGGCGCAGAAATGCGAACAGCGCCAGGGTCGCGACCACGATCGCGCCCATCACGAACAGCCGGTACCCGGTCAGGAAGAAATAGGTCGCGCTGACCGGTGAGCCGAGCCCGGCCGGGATCTGAAACGGCACGCCCTGCGCGCCCCAGATCGAGCGCACCGAATCCTCGATGATCAGCGCCAGCCCGAACGTCAGCAGCAGGCTGTAGACCGGATCGGGCCGCGAATACATGTACTGCACGAGGGCGCGCTCGACGATCAGGCCGATCGCCCCAGCGAGGATCGGCCCGACGAACAGCGCGCCCCAGAACCCGATATACGGCGCCAGCGAAAACGCCAAATAGGCGCCGATCACCATGAACCCGCCATGCGCGAAATTGATCACCGAGTTCAGGTTGATGATCAGCGACAGGCCGAGCGCCATCAGCGCATAGAACGCGCCCTGGATCAGGCCGTTGAAACCGTCGAACAGCAATAGTTGCATCGATCAATTCCCAAATCGCCCGCGGCAGGGCGGTCCCTACACGACAACGCCCGCATCCCGAGGGCCGGAGGCCCTCGGGATGCGGCGCCGATAGTCCGGAAAAAGAGGCGCGTTCGCTCGGCCGCGAGCGGCGGCGCCCCTCTACCCGCCGATCACGACGGATAGGTCATCTTGCATTCCTTTTCCTCCGGCGTGCGCGCCAAATTGGTGCCTGGGATCACCTGTTCGACCTTGAACAGGTTGGGGTATTGCCCCTTCGGATCGACCTCGCCGACAAACTGCGTGATCAGGCACTGATGGTCGCCGGCGCGGTAGGTGGGCGTACCGGGCTCCAGCGCGATTTCCGGCGGCAACACCAATCCCTCCATCGCACGGGCGACCTTGACCGTCTCGATGCTCTTCGCCTTGTTCGCACTCAGCGCGATGCTGTGGGTTGCGACATAGCCGAGCCAACTCCGCGCACTGGGCGTGGCGTTATAGAGCTTGTGGTACTCGGCGACGAACTCCTTGACGCCGGGCTGGTTGGGCTGGTCCCACCACCATTCCATGACGCCCCAGCCGGTCCGCGCCTCGACCGGCAGCGCGGCCAGCGGCTCAAGCTCCACGAGGCCATAGCCGAACACCATGTTCTTGGTCATGCCGAACTGGGTCGCCTGCTTCATCAAATTGACGAAGTCGTCGCCGCCCTGCAGCACGATGAACACATCGGGCTTGGCCTGCTGCACCTTGATCAGCGGGGCGCTGAAATCGGTGGCGCCGAGCGGCATCAGTTCGTTGCCGAGCACCGTCCCGCCGGCCTTTTTCAGGATCTCCGAGAACCCCGCGAAGAGGAAATGTCCCCAGGCGTAGTCCGGAGTGCAGAACGACCATTTCTTGCCGAATTTCTTCAGCAGCGTGTCGCACAGCGCTTGGGCGAGCATCCAGGTGTCCGAGCACAGCTTGAAGGTGTTGTAGTGGCAATCCTTGCCGGTGATCGTGTCGACATGGCCGCCGACCGCGATGTACAGTACGTTCTTCAGGTTGGCGGCATGGCTCATCGCCGCGCCCTCGGCCGACGACACGCTGCCCGCGGTAAAATTGACCTTTTGCTGGTCGACGAGCTTGTTCAGCTTCTCGGTCGCCTGGCCGACATTGGCGGCGCTGTCTTCGGCGAGGATCGTGAGTTGGCGGCCGACGATACCGCCCTTTTTGTTGATCTCGGCCATCGCCATCTTGGCGCCGTTCAACTGAGAGGTGCCGAGCGCGGCGTAGGTGCCGGTGAACGGGTCGATCCAGCCTAGCTTGACCGGCTCTTCGCCGAGCGCGGTGACGATCGGCGGGCTGACCGCGGCAAAGATGCCCGCCGCCGCCGACGAGGCCAGCATGGTGCGGCGGGAAATCGTCCGTCTGGACGTGCCAATCGATGAATCGTTCGAGCTTGTCATCTCGGTTCCTCTCCCCGGGCGGGCCGTTCCGCCGCGTGTTTGATGGTTATTGCCGGGGCATTGCGGACGCCGATAGACCTGCGGCCCCGATCCAAAGGTGCATCTCGTTTGCTCGCGGCCGCAGCCGCCCAAAGCCTCCCCGTAGCCGGAACGCCCACCGAAGGCGCCTCCCCGGCAGCGAATCATCGACATTCGCCGCAGCCGCGAAATGTATTGACCCGCCGGTCAACCTGCAATGACCGCAGCCGTTACATCTTGCCGCGCCCGGCCCAACAGTCGTCCAGCCGTGGACGCGCCGCACGGCGAACTCAGAAGATCCGAATTCCATCCAGCCCAGCCAATCCTCAGAGCCAGCGCCAACGGCCGTTCCGGGGCATCACCCGGCAATCGAATGATCCTAGTCGGCCAACGAGGCCGACGGCGGCCCGAGCCGGGCTTGTTGCGGCGGCACCATGTGGCGTCCTCGGGTCAGCTAGCAACTAGTGGGATCAGCGATGCGATATCGGGCAAGACGAAATCGGGTCTGGGTACGGACGGGTGCAGCTCAATATGCCGTCGATTGATCCAGGCGACCGCAAGGCCGAGCGGCTTGGCGCCGACCATGTCCGTGAACTGCGACTGTCCGGAATGGAGAATTTCGTCCGTTGCCACACCGGCATGCTCAATAAGGTAGCTGAACAAGGCCCCGCTTGGCTTATAGCCGCGCGCACGTTCGGCCGTGCAGACGAGGTCGAAATCGCGGCCGAGCTGCGTCGCGGCGAGCAGGTCGTCGTCGATATTGGAGACCAGGGCGAGCCGGCAACGGCGGCTGAGGGTCTGCAATGTCGGGATCACATCGTCGTACAGTTCGAACCCGCGGAAAGCGTCGAAATAGCGCTGGATCCATCGCGGATCGCCGTGCAAGCCGTAATGCGCGAAGGCCTCGCCGAGCGACAGCTCGGCAATGTCGCGGTAACGGCGGTAGGGCTCCCAGTAATGGGCGATATTGCGCTCCTCCCAGTATTCAAAAAAATCTTTTACATCGACGCGGTCGCCGCCCGGTGCGTCCGCCATGATCGAGCGAAAAGCGTCGTACGAGCCATCGCGTACGCTGATCAGCGTGCCGAATACGTCGAACGACAGCAATCTCGGCGATAGAGATCGTGGCATGTCATCCTCCAAATCGGATCATTGACTTTACCCTCGCAGAGACTCAAGAGCCGAAAGCACTGAAATGAGCGGTCACCAGCGCCCGGCCAGACGTGGTAGTTCCGTGTGCCTGGGCTTCGGCGGCTGTCAACGGCGACCACAGCGCCGCCACCGTGATCCATCAGACCGATTGAAAAGGAGCATGCGGTCTCCATAACGGTTCACGCGGCTCCATCGGCGGCACGCTCGATCGCCGCGATGTCGATGCGCTTCATCTCCATCATCGCGGTGAAGGCGCGCTTCGCCCGGGCGGGATCGTCATCGCAGATCAGCCTGATGAGCTGGCGTGGAACGATCTGCCACGACACGCCGAAGCGGTCTTTCACCCAGCCGCATTGTTCCGCCTCGGGGACCGCCGAGAGCGCGTCGGCGAGGCGGTCGGCCTCTTCCTGGGTCTCGACGGGTATCTGGAACGAGATCGCCTCGTTGAACTTGAAATGCGGTCCGCCATTCAAGCCGGTGAACGGCCGGCCCATCAGCGTAAACTCGACCATCAGCACGTTGCCGGCCTTGCCCGCGGGGTAGTCGCCCGGAGCGCGACGGACGGCGTCGACCCGGCTGTCGGGGAACAGCGAGGCATAGAAATCGGCGGCCTCTTCGGCATTCCCGTCAAACCAGAGGCAGGGGGTGACATCAGGCATGGGTTTTCCTCCTAAAGGCGGACGTGTCAGGCGGCGGCGGTCTGCTGGCCGCCCATGGCGGCGAGCGCGGCGTCGAGATCCATCCACATCGGCTCGAAGACATGGCCGTCGAGGTCCTCGAAGCTGCGGCCGTACATGAAGCCGTAGTCTTGCCGAGGGGAGGGATCGGCCTTGCCGCCCGCTGCACGCGCAGCTTCGACGATCGCGTCGACCTCCGCGCGGCTGTCCCGCGAGAGGCAGAGCAGCGTTTCGACCGACGAGCGCGCGTCGATGATCGTCTTGGCGGTGAACTGAGCGAAATGCGCGTGACTAAGCAGCATGACGGCGATCGCGTCGGACCAATTCATCGCGGCGGAGGTTCCGGGCCGGGAAAAGCGCTCGTCTTTGGTGAAGCCGACAGCCTGATAAAAGGCGGCCGATTCTTCGACATCGGCGACCGGCAGGTTCACGAAAATCATCTTGGGCATGGCACTGCTCCTTTCCGGGACGAGTTTCCTCGGCGACCCGGGGTTTGACTTTCATAGTCCGATCAGTTATAAAAAACAACTATGAAGTTACAAAAGATAACTTCGACTACCCCCCCCCTCGGGAACCGTTGGTATGACGATGCCTGCGGCACGGCATTGGCGCTCGAACTGGTCGGCGAGCGTTGGTCGCTCCTGATCGTGCGTGAGCTGATGTTCGGGGGGCGGCGCTTCTCCGATCTCAGATCGGGGCTGCCCGGCATCAGCGCAAATATCCTCGCGCAGCGGCTCGAAGGTCTAGAGCGCGTCGGCATCATCCGGCGGCGAAAGCTGCCACCCCCGGCGTCCGCCCAAATCTACGAACTGACCCCCTGGGGCTACGAGGCCGAAATCATATTGCAGGAGCTGGGGCGCTGGGCGACGCGCTCTCCGCTGCACGATCCGACGCTACCCCTATCGGCGGCCTCCATCATGATGTCGTTTCGGACGATGTACTCCCGAGAACGGGCGAAAGGCGAAGCGGCGACGATCGGCTTCCGCTTCGGCGACGAAGGTTTTGTGGTGGATTTTGGCCCCGACGGCATTCACACCCGCCGCGGCGAGCCCGACGGATGCGTGCTGGTCGTCTCAACCAACCCCATGTCGCTGGCCTCGGTCGTTTATGGTTGCCGGCCGGTTTCGGATACGGAGGCGAGCGGGGAGCTGACGCTCACCGGCGACCGCCCGCTGTTCGACCGCTTCGCCGGATGGTTTCCGCTGCCCGAAAAGATCGCCTAGCCTACGCGCCCGCGCGAAACTTGCGGCTTGTCTCATATCGTGGTGGCGGCATTGGTGGTGTGGAAATTCCATTCGGGGCCGACGCCGCCGGCGACGGAATAGGTGACGCCGTAGGTTCCGTTGGTCGCGGAGACTGTGCCGAGGACGATGGCGCCGGTGCTGCTGCTGCGCATCACGAACTCGGACGGGGTCTTGCCGTCGTAATTGCCGACGCCGAGGAATTGCCACTCCGGCCCGACGCCGCCGAGGAGCGTATATTGCGCCGAACCGCCCTCTGCCTCGCCGACGACGAGCGCGCCGTAATTGGGGCTTGAGCTCGTGCCGTCCCAAATCAGGAAATCGTCCTGCCCGTGGCCAAGCAGATCGCCCGTGCCCTCGAATTGCCACTCGGGGCCAACCCCGCCAATGAGCGTGTATTGCGCCGACCCGCCGTTCACCTCGCCTACCGCCAGCCCGCCGGTATTAATGTCCTCGACCAGGAAGCCGGCCTTGATGCCGATGCCGTAATCAGTGACACTCGTCTCGCCGAGCACCGGGACCGGGAAAAATCCGACCCCATTGATTCGGGTTTTTCTCTTTAACTATTTGAAATGGAGCATGTTCTTATCGGAAAAGTGTGACCACTTTTCCGGAACATGCTTTGATTGACCAGGTCGAGCGCCGCCGCGTCGCCTCTATGAGCTGTAGCAGTTCCGCGGTCCGGTGCGAGGCCCGCTTCCGGTTGCGTTCCCGCTGAATTTGTCGATGTCGAAGGGCCGATGTGCAAGAACCGCTCTTTGCGCCCACCGCGGCGAACCGGAGAGCGCCGGGCGCGTTAGCCGGATGCGCGCGCGCTCGGCAATTTCACGAATGGGCGGGTCAGAGCAAACGCACCGAAAGGAAGCCAGAGATCCGCGTTATCCCGCTGCTCATCGGTTGCGCGATCGTCGGAGTCGGTGCCGCGGTCGGGCTGTGGCTGGCTTCGGCGCCGCGGCCGGCTTTTTCGCCGGCGCAGGCGGAGGAACTGGAGCAGCCGGGCGATCCAGCCAAGGGACAAACCGTGTTCGACGCCGCGGGATGCGCGTCCTGCCACGCCTCGCCAGGGCAGGACGACCGGCGCCGGCTCGGCGGTGGGCTGGCGCTGGCCTCGCCGTTCGGCATCTTCCGGGTGCCGAACATTTCGCCCGACCCGAACGACGGCATCGGGCGCTGGCGCACCATCGATCTCGCGAACGCGCTGATCAGCGGCGTATCGCCGAAAGATCAGCATTATTACCCGGCGCTGCCTTACGTCGATTACACGCATATGCGGATGGAGGATTTGCGCGACCTGATGGCGTACCTCAAGACGCTGCCGCCGGTGGAGGGCAAACCGCCGCCGCACGAGCTGTATTTCCCGTTCAACATCCGGCGGCTGGTCGGATTGTGGAAATTGCTCTATCTCGACACCGCGCCAATCCGCGACGATCCCGGCCAAACCCCCGCCTGGAACCGCGGGCGCTATCTGGTTGAGGCGCTCGGCCACTGCGACGAGTGTCATTCGTCGCGGAACCTCGCTGGGGCCATAAAGGAAAACACCCGCTTTGCCGGCGGTCCCGACCCGGAGGGGGTCGGCTATGTCCCAAACATCACGCCGGGCGGCATCGGCGACTGGTCGCAAGACGACATCGTACGGGCGCTGACCGATGGCCGCACGCCGCAAGGACATGTCCTCGGCTCGACGATGGCGGATATCGTCACCAACATGGCGGCGTTGCCGGCAGAGGATCGTAATGCGGTCGCGACATTTATCAAGTCGCTGCCAAAGCGGTCGACACCGCCGCCCTGAGCTGGGTCAGTGGGTGTAGAGGTAGGCGGCGATGTCGCGTGCCTCGGCGGCGCTGATCCCGGTTGGCGGCATCGCGGTGTGCGGCGAGAACTGCGGCGGGTTGGTGATCCACCCGACCAAATTGTCGGCCTTGTTCTCGGCGGTGCCGCCGATGTAGACGCGCTCGAACAGGCCTTGCAGCGTCGGACCGACCTTGCCGTCGGCGCCGGGCACGCCCGGTATCGTGTGGCAGCCCCCGCAGCCATAGCGCGCGAACAGCCACGGCGCGCGCGAGGGATCGCCGCCGGTGATGATCTTCGCCGTCGCCAGGGTTTCCTCCTGCGATAGAAGGTATTCCGATCCCGTGATGACGGCGGCGGCCAGTATCGCCAGGCCTAAGAGCGCCCCGCCCCATGGCGGCAGCCGCCGATCGAGCGGCGGCGGGTAATCGGGGATGACAGCGCGCACCCGCGCCACGCCGACTATCGCGCCGCCCGCCAGCAGCACGGCGATGGCCGCCAGAACCTTACTCAGCCGCTTCACGATAGGTCCCACTCATCTCGACGGCGGGTGTGATGACGCTGGAGGCGTCCGAGCGGCGCACCCATTGAGCAACACAGAACAGCGCCGCGCCGGCGTAGACCGTTCCCGCGGGGATCCACATCAAGAGCCCGGCGAGCTGCTGGTCCTCGATCGGGGTCAGGCCCCAGGCCGCGGCGCCGCCCGTCTGCAGCGGGTAGATGACGCGCGGCGCGAGGGCGATCAGCGCACCGAGTATGCTGGTGTGCAGCATCGTGGCCAAAAGATGCGCCGCCGCGACCCCCGCGTTCCGTCGCCGCACCAGCGACCACCAGAACAGGAGGCCCGTGACGAGAAAGCTGACGTGCTGCAGCCGGTGGAGCGCCACGTTCACGACCGCGGCCTCGAACAGCGGTGGTGCGTGCCATGCCCAGATCGCGACGCCATGCGCGACCGTCGCCAACAGCGGCCGGGTCGCCGTCCGCCACGCAGACCGCAGCCCCAACCGCCGCAACGCTATCGCGAGCCGATGACGCGATGCCGCCGGCAGCGCCCACGCAACCGCGCCGCCCGGCCGCGCCAGCACGATCAGCGGCGCCGCCACCGCCATGACCAGCTCGTGCTCGATCATGTGTATGGCGAACAGACCCTCACCCCAGCGATGGATCGGCGATACCAGCGCGGCAAACAGCACCAGCCAGCCCGCGCCGTAGCAGCCGGCTTGCCAGCCGCCGATGCCGCGGCCGATCCCCGCGTGCCGCCACAGCCGGACGGTCCCGCTCGCGTACAGCACCGCGGACAGCGCCAGCGGCGCGGTGATCCACAGGTCAAAGGTCCACAGCCCGAAGCCGCCTTCGGCGGTGCAGAGCGAGCGCAGCAGCGTGATGGCGTCCGGCGCGCTCACAGCCGCGGCACCCAGTACAACACGGCGTAGATCGGAACCCACGCCGCGATCACGAAGTACCAATAGAGCGCGTTGTCCTCGAGGTCGCCGTAGCGGCGCTTGTTTTCGCCATGCCGGGTAAACAGCAGCACCATGAGCACGATCGTCTCGCCGAGGTCGGTGATCAGATGCGTGGTGTGGAGCCCGAGCAGCAGCCAGGTGACGGAGCCGTATGCGTTCGTGTCCCATTTGATGTGCAGCGCCGGAAACTCGAACGCGCGCAGCACCAGCGGCGCGATGCCGAACAGCACCATCACGACGAGGCCGATGCGCAGCCGGCGCAGGTCGTCACGCTGTGCCCACCGCATCACCAGGTAGTTCGGCACCGCGCTGACCAGCAGCACGAGCAGAACCCCGGTGCCTGGACCGAGGCTCGGCGGCGGAGCGTCGATCGGCCAGCGCGGCGCGAGGCTGGCGAGATAGAGGTACATGCCGATGACGATCGCGAACCCGGTGCCCTCGATCAGGATGAACGACCATGTTCCCCACCAGGTGACGCTGGTGCTCTTTTCGCCGTGCAGCGGAAGCTGGGACAGGTCGAGGACCATGCGCTCCCTCATGCGTCGTCCTCCGGCGTCCCCTTGGGCCAAAACCAGCCGATGAGCGCGATGCCGATCGGGATCGAACCCCAGACCACCGCCCAGGGCGAAAAGATCGACCAGATCAGCATCACCGTCGTCGTCAAGGCCGTCAGCAGCGGCCAGATCGAGTTGCGCGGCGACGTCTCGCGCGCCTCGGGCCGCGCCTCGGCAACCGTGGTGACGAGCACCTCGCGGCGTTCGACGCGCAGCCCGATGGTCACCGGCAGCGTCTCGCGTTCGGTCCACAGCGGATAGGCGCTGGTGACCACCGGGATGTGCAGGAAATTGTAGGGCGGCGGCGGCGATGCGGTCGCCCATTCGAGGCTCGGCGCGTCCCACGGGTTGTCGCCCGCGGGTGCGCCCCAGCGGATGCTGCGCAGGGCATCGATAAAGAACAGCAGGAAGCCGGCGGCGAGGATGAGGCTGCTGAGGCTGATGAACAAATTGGCGCCGCCCCAGCCCATCTCCGGCTGATAGGTGTAGACCCGGCGCGGCATGCCGGCGAGGCCGAGCAGGTGCATCGGGAAGAAGGTGAGGTTGAACCCGACGAACACCAATCCCGCGACCCAGCGGCCGCAGCGCTCGCTCATCATCCGGCCGGTGAGTTTCGGGAACCAGTAATAGACGCCGCCCAGCAGCGGGAACACCGAGCCGCCGATCAGCACGTAGTGAAAATGGGCGACGACGAAATAGGTGTCGTGCACCTGCGTGTCGAGCGGCACCGACGCCACCATTACTCCGGTCAGGCCGCCGAGAACGAAGGTCGCGAAGAACGCCAATACGAACAGCATCGGGGCCGCCAGCACCGGACGTCCGTGCCAGAGAGTCGCGAGCCAGCAGAAGATCTGGATGCCGCTCGGGACCGCGATCACCATGCTCGACGCGGTGAAAAAGCTCTCGCCGATGCGCGGCAGTCCGGTGACGAACATGTGGTGCACCCACAGCCCGAAAGAGAAGATGCCGATCGCGATCACCGCCAGAACCAACGCCAAATAGCCGAATACCGGCCGGCGCGCGAAGGTCGGCAGGATGGTCGATACCATCCCGACCGCCGGCAGGAAGATGATGTAGACCTCGGGATGGCCGAAGAACCAGAACAGGTGCTGGTACAACAGCACGTCGCCGCCTTCCGCCGGGTTGAAGAAATGCGTGCCGACGAGGCGGTCGAGGATCAGCGAGCTGCTCGCCATCACGATCGCCGGCATCGCGACGATGATCAGGAACGAGGTGACGAGCATCGACCAGACGAAGAGCGGCATGCGGCCGAGCGACAGGCCCGGGGCGCGCTGCTTGAACACGGTGACGACGATCTCCACCGCGACGGCGAGCGCCGACACCTCGGTAAACGTGATCATCTGCGCCCAGATGTCGGCGCGTTTGCCGATGCCGTATTGCGGACCCGAGAGCGGCACATAGGCGAACCAGCCGACATCCGGCCCCACCCGGAGCAGGAAGGCGGTCCACAAGGTGATGCCGCCCGCGAGGTAGATCCAGTACGAAAAGGCGTTGAGGCGCGGGAAGGCGATGTTGCGGGTGCCGACCATCAGCGGCACCAGGTACACCGCCATCGCCTCCATCACCGGCACGGCGAACAGGAACATCATGTTCGAGCCGTGCATGGTGAAGACTTGGTTGTAGAAATCCGCGCTCAGCAGCCGGTTCTCCGGCCGCGCCAGTTGCGCCCGCATCAGCAGCGCCAAGACGCCGCCCAGGATCAGGAAGATAAAGGCGGTGACGATGTAGCGCCGGCCGACGATCTTGTGGTCGACCGTCGACAACCAGGCGACGAGACTCCGCCCGGTGCCCCAGGTCTCGGCAAGGCGCGCCGCCAGGATTCCGTCGGCCAGCGCGCTGTCGACGAGGTCGACGGCGTCCCCCGCCTCGCTCATTTGAGGCTCGCGAGATAGGCCGAGACGGCGCGCAGCTCGTCGCCGGTCAGCGGCACCTGCGGCATGTTGTTCCCCGGCTTGATCGTCTGCGGATCGGCAACCCAGGCGGCGAGCGAGCCGCGCGTCATCGGCAGCTCCCCCGCCGCGAGATAGAAGCGGCTTGCAAGATGCGTCAGGTCGGGTGCGACCGTGCCTTTCGCCGCCGTCCCGCGGATCGTATGACAGGCGGCGCATTGCGTGCCGGTGACGATCTGCTGGCCGGCCTGCTGCTCGTCGCCGCCAGGCGCGGCGGCGGGCTGCTTCTGGGCATCGCGCCATTTGTCGAACTCGGCCGGCGGTTCGGCGATCACGAAGAGCGACATGTGGGCATGCTGAAGACCGCAAAACTCGGCGCACGGCCCGCGATATGTTCCGGCGTGGTCGGCGGTGATCGTGATGCGGTTATCGCGGCCCGGGATCAAATCCTGCTTGCCGGCGAGGTTCGGCACCCAGAACGAGTGGATGACGTCGTCGGACGAGAGATCGATCGTCACGGGCCGCCCGACCGGGATGTGCAATTCGTTCGCGGTGACGAAGGTCGCCTCCGACAACGGGCCGAGATAGGTCGCCTCCCACCACCATTGGTACCCGCGCAGGCGGATGTTGACAGCGTCCTCCGTGTCCTGACCGAGCGCACCGGTGGCGCGGTAGCTGACCGCGGTCAACAGCGCCAGCACGATGACGGTCGCGACGCTGGCGACGCCGACGGCGAAGGTCGCGCGCCGTTCCGCCGGCGGGGTGAGCGCGACCGGCTCCGGCGATCCCAGGCAGCGTCGCCGGATCGCGACGAACAGCACCACCATCACCAGCACCCAGACCAAAGCGGCGACGCCGGTGAAGAGCCAGATCAGATGGCGCAGATGCCTGGCCTCCGGTCCTTGCGGGTCGAGGGCGGACTGCCAGCCGCGGCAGCCCGCGCACAGCGCCAGCAGCGACCCGCCCAGGCCGAGCCGCAGGGCCGTCCTCATCGCGCTTCGCTCGGGTGCAGCAGCGGGTCGAGCGCGACCGGCGCCCGGTTCTCGGCGGGCCGGGTCTGGACGTCGTCGTTGCGGCCGGGTGCCGCGGCGGTCGAGTAATCCGAGCCCATCGCCCGCACGTAGCCGGTGAGCTGCCAGATCTGCTCGGTCGTCATCTTGCCGGCGAAGGACGGCATGCCGTGCGGCCGGCCGTCGCGGATGGTGATGAAGATCGATGCTTCGTCCGGCCCGTAGCGCCACCAGCCGTCGACCAGCGACGGCCCCGATTTGCCACTGCCGTCGCCGTGGCAGGCGGGGCACCCGTACCACTTCCACAGCCGCTTGCCTTGCGCGAGCTGGTAGGCGTTCTTGTCGTAAGGATGGTCGAGCGCGAACAGGACATAAGGCGGCGAGCCTCCGATCTTGTTCGGCATCAACGCGACCTGATTGAGTGCGGCGGCGACCGGCGGCTGCAGGCGCAAGCTGCGCTCTTCGCGCTTGCAGCCGGAGAGCAACACCAGGATCGACAAGGCGACAGCGCTTTCTTTCATCCTGCCGAGGCCGGCGACCGGCGCGAAAATAGGTTCATCTTCTCCAACGCCAGAGGACGCGCTGCGTTCAACAGGGTGACTTCATTCGCTCTTCAAGCGCCGCGGCGGGCTGCCGCCCGTTGATCGGTCGGAACAGGCTCTCTTTCGACGCCGTTTAAAGGGCGATACCCAGATCCCAAGGAGACCTCGTGCAACAGCCCGGCCTCGACAGCAGACATCGCGACAAGAATGGCGAGATCAGCCGTAAGCACGGCAACACGCTGATCCGCACCCTTCGGGAGACCTACGGGCCAGGCTTTGCGGCTGAATGCGATCCCAATGCCAAGCTGAGCGATTGCCTCCACCAGATTGACGACCGCTCACTCAGCCAGCTTGTTCGAGACACCGTTGGCTAAGTCCAGGCGCGGGACCAGCCTGAGCGGCGATGATCTCGCCGTCGTGGAGCGGCTCGTCAACGACGGCAAGCTGATTGCGATACCGCCCGGCGGGACGGCCAAACCCCGTCGCGTCGCCGTGGCCGCGCTGCACGATGGCGGCGAAATCCTGCTCTACCTGTCGAGAGCAACGATGGCGATTACCGAACCGTAGCGTCAGGCGGCGCAACCTGTTTAGACGAAAGCGCCCGTCCTTCGTCGCAGGTTCCGACGCGACGTGCAGCGGGACATAGCCGTCGCGCCCGCGCAGTTACCGCCGAAAACTCTTTGATCGATTGCCGCGCCGGCAATCAGCGGCGGAACCAGGATGATGCTGCTGCGTTTAAACCGCGCCGACAATAAACGTGAGGATTAACTCATGTTATCTGCCGCAGGCGAGGTGGATACGGTTAGCAGGTTCAGGGCAGGTCTCCGCGTCGACGTGCTTGCTTGCGCGGCGCTGGGCCTCACGGTCTTCGGCTGGGCTCTGCTGTGGGCCGCGGCGTTGTCTATCGTACCGTTCGTGCCTCCCTGGGTGGGGGCAGTGATCTTCCTGGCCGGCCTCCTGCTCATCCCGGTCCGGTGGCCACGGGGTCCTGTTGCGGGGGGTGGCAAATGAACGCAGCCGCGGCGAGAGCCGCGTCCGGACTGCTCGCAGCCGCGCTGGTCCTTTGCCTTACCGCGGAGGCATCGGCACAGAGCTGTCCGGCCTCTCGCGACGAACTCACCAAGGCGCTCAAGGCAGCGGTCAAACCGGCTGGCGGACCTGGCAACGGGGGCTTCGACAACAACGAATGGGCGGCCCTCGTCACCCGTGACGGCACCATCTGCGCCGTCACGTTCAGCGGCGGCAAGGCCGACGATCAATGGCTCGGAAGCCGCGCCATAGCGGCGGAGAAGGCCAACACCTCAAACGGGCTGAGCCTCGCGACGATGGCGCTCTCGACCGCAAATCTCTATGCGGGGGCGGCGCCGGGCGGGTCTCTGCTTGGGCTGGTGAACACCAACCCGCCCGACCCCGCGCTGATCTCGGCAGGCGATCCGAAGACCTACGGCACCGAGCACGATCCGTTGGTCGGCAAGCATCTGGGCGGCGTGGTCGTCTTCGGCGGCGGCTTGGCGCTCTACAACGGCCAGGGGATCGTCGGAGCTATCGGGGTGAGCGGCGACACGTCCTGTGCCGACCATAACGTTGCGTGGCGCATGCGGCAGGCCCTGGGTCTCGACCACGTCCCAAACGGCGTGAGCCCGGCCCATAACGACGCCATCATCTACGACATCCTGCCCGACAAGACGAGCGTCTCGGGCTATGGCCATCCGCTGTGCGGCGGCTCGGAAGCCGGGGTGGCAACGCAAATCAAATCCGGCTTCGTGCCGCAATGGGCTCAGGTGATGAAGAAATGATCGCGCCCTATGGGGGGACGGCGCTGCGTGCGCTCGCAGTTCTCGCTGCGCTGATGGGGGCGCAGCCGGTAGCGGCGGAAGATCTGTCATCGCTGTCGCAGGACGCCAAGAATTGGCCGATGGCGCCGCGTGACTACGCCAATACGCGCTACAGCCCGCTCGACCAGATCAACGCGCAAAATGTCGGTCAGCTATCACTGGCCTGGAGCTTTTCGCTCGGCGCCGATCGCGGGCAAGAGGCGGCGCCGCTGGTGATCGACGGCACCATGTACGTGGTCGCCCCGTATTTCGGGGTCCACCCGAACCAGGTCTTCGCCCTCGACGCGGCGACGGGCGACCTTAAATGGTCATACGCGCCGAAACCGGACCCGTCGGCCGCCGGCGAAGCGTGCTGCGACGTGGTCACGCGGGGTCTCGCCTACGATAACGGCAAGGTCTTCCTCGCCACGCTCGACGACTACCTCGTCGCGATCGACGCCAAAGACCGGAAAGGAGCAGTGGCACACCAAGCTCGGCGACATCAACACCGGCGAGACGATGACGATGGCGCCGCTCGTCGTGAAGGGAAAGGTGCTGGTTGGCGACAGCGGCGCCGAGATGGGCGTGCGCGGCTGGGTCACCGCCGTCGACGAGGACAGCGGCAAGATCGCGTGGCGGGCCTACGCCACCGGGCCGGACAAGGATGTGCTGATCGGTCCCGACTTCAAGCCGTTCTACAAGGACCAGCAGGGCAAGGACCTCGGCGTCAGCACCTGGCCCGCCGACAAATGGCGGATCGGCGGTGGGACGATGTGGGGATGGATCCAATACGACCCGCAACTCGACCTGATCTATTACGGCACGGCCAACCCCTCGCCGTGGAACCAGAACCAGCGCGAGGGAGACAATCTGTGGACAACGGCGGAGTTCGCCCGCGACCCGGCCACCGGAATGGCCAAGTGGGCCTATCAATACAATCCGCACGATGATTTCGACTATGACGAGATCAACGAAAGCATCCTGCTCGACCTGCCCGTCAACGGCGAAACCAAGAAGGTGCTCGTTCATATCGGGCGAAATGGATACATCTACCTGATCGACCGCGTGACCGGTCAGGTCTATTCGGCCGACGCCTACGAGACGATCAACGCCACCGAAGGCGTCGATCTGAAAACCGGACGCCCGATCAAGAACGAGGCGAAACGGCCGTCGCTCGGCAAGACCGTCACCGACATCTGCCCGAACGCCGATGGAGCCAAGGATTGGCAGCCTTCAGCCTGGTCGCCCCGCACCAAGCTCATCTACGTGCCGCACCAGCATCTCTGCATGAACTGGAAGACCTCGCAGGTCGGCTACATCGCTGGGACCCCTTATGTCGGCGCGACGGTCGACATGTATGCCGGCCCGGGCGGCTACCGCGGCGAGTTCATGGCCTGGGACCCGGTCCAGCGGAAAAAGGCCTGGGCGATCAAGGAGAATTTCCCGGTTTGGAGCGGCACGGTGGCGACCGCGGGCGACGTCGTCTTCTACGGAACGATGGATCGCTGGTTCAAGGCCGTGGATGCCAAGAGCGGCAAGGTGCTGTGGCAGATCCGGACGCCGTCGGGGATCATCGGCCAGCCGGTTACCTACGCGGGCGCCGACGGCCGGCAGTATGTCGCGATTCTTTCCGGAGTCGGCGGATGGCCGGGCGTCGTCGCCAACGCGCCGGTCGACGCACGGGTGCGTAACGGAGCGCTCGGCTTCACCGGCGCGATGCAGGACCTGCCGCAATACACCTCGGGGGGCAGCACGCTGATGGTCTTCGCACTGCCGCGGCCGGGTGGGCAGGGGCAACCCACCAGCGGCGCGCCGCTGCCGGCAGGCGGCAGTGGGGCCAACCAGAATTCCGGATCCAGCACACAGGAGCCCGGCAATGAGCCGAAATAGAGGATTGGCGATGCCGGTTATCGCCGCGCTTGCCGCGCTGTTGCCGCCGGCGGCGGCCGCGGTAGCTTCGGACGCGCCCCTCCGCGTCTGCGCGGCCCGCGACAACATGCCGTTCTCCGACGCGAACGGCGAAGGTTTCGAGAACAAGCTGGCCTCGCTGGTCGCCGCCGATCTCGGCCGGCCGCTCGTCTATGGCTGGCTGGCGGACGGAACCAAGGACCCATTGACGGCGCTCGCCGCCGGCCACTGCGATCTTGTCATCGGGGTTCCTGCCGGCTTTAGCGGGGTGGCGACCACGCATCCCTATTACTGGTCGAGCTATGTCCTGATTTCGCGGACCGATCGCGGCCTCGGGATCAGCTCGCTCAAGGATCATCGCCTGCGCGGGCTGAAAATCGGGGTGGCGTCGATCGACGGCGACACGCTTTACGCGCCGCCGGCGCGCGCGCTGTCGCAGAGCGGCCTTGGCAAGAACCTGGTGGCGTATCCGGTCGATGACGGCGGCGACGGTCCCTCGCAATCCGGAAAGATCGTCGACGCGATCGTCCATGGCGACGTCGATATAGCTGCCGTTTGGGGACCCTCCGCCGGCTATTGGGCGCGGAAGGCGCCGGCCGCCCTGACGGTGACGACCATCGGCGACACCGACGAATTCAGCGCGCGCAAGACCCATTTCGAGTTGCTGGGCCTGCAATACGAGATCGCGATGGCCGTGCGCCAGGATGACGAGAGGCTGCGTACCGCGCTCGACGGTGCGATCGCGCGCGACCGGCCGCGGATGGAGGCGGTGCTCAAGGAGTACGGCGTGCCGCTTATCGAGCCGACGCGCCTGTCTTCCGCCAATCCGCGCGGTTCGACGGAATAGGACAGGGCAATGATCCGCGCGACGATTCTGATCGCGGCCGCAGCAATAGGGAGCGCCCTCGCCGCCGCCGCGTCCGCGCAAAATCCGGCCTCGGTCGCCCAGGGCGAGGTTGCCGGCTCGCCGCTTCACGGGCTGTCAAGCGAGCCCGAGGGGCAACAGCAATCGGCCGCGCAGTTCACGGGTGCGCAGGCACTGTTCAAGACGCCGGTCACCGGCATCTTTCCGGGAGGCGTGTCGACCCGCCCCGACATCAAGAACCCGGTGGGGAAGGACCCCGCGGCGGCGCAGCGCGGCATGGCCTATTTCAATGCCTTCAACTGCGTCGGGTGCCACGCGGCAAACGGCGCCGGCGGCATGGGCCGAGCGCTGACCGACCGCAACGATTTTCTCTACGGCGCGAGCCCGGCCAATATCTACCTGACCATTACCCAGGGCCGGCCGAACGGGATGCCGGCCTGGGGCGCGCTGCTGCCCGACCCCGTCATCTGGGACCTCGTCGCCTATATCGAGCAGATCAACCAGGCGCCCGACGAGCAGTGGGGCACAACGGTCGCTCCCGGCTCGCCGGCCATTGAACAGGCTCCCGCCGAGTTTACGACGACGGCGAATCCCTGGGCTCACACCGAGCCGTTCAGCAACGGCCAGAACCCGGCGCATGCCGGTAAGTAGACGATTTCGCCGCCATGCGGTTGCGCGCACGGCGATCATCCTGGCGGCGCTCGCCGCTGCGCCGGTTGCGCGCGCCGGGGCGCCGATGGCCTACACCGCCGGCTATGGCACCCGCAATTACGGCGTCGTGACGCTGCTCTGGGCGCTGCTGATCGTGTCACTGCTGGTCGTCGCCATCGTCACGGTGCTGCTGGTCGCCGGCATCGCGCGGCGGCGCGGGCAGCCGCGCGCGACCGAGCCGGCCGAGGTGCCGGTCGAGCGGCCGGATCACGGCCTCTCGTGGATCTATGTCGGCACGGCGATTTCCGCGGTGGTGCTGGTTGCCGCCGCGCTCTGGACATTCTCGACGCTGGCGGCGGTCAGCGCGGTGCCGCCCAATGCGGCGGTCAAGGTCGAAATCATCGGCCATCAATGGTGGTGGGAGGTGCGATACGACAGCAGCGACCACTCGCGCATCTTCACCACCGCGAACGAAATCCACATCCCGGTCGGCGAGCCGGTCAGCGTCGGCCTCACCAGCACCGACGTGATCCATTCGTTCTGGGTGCCGGAGCTGACCGGCAAGACCGACACGATCCCCGGCCAGCACAATGTGAGCTGGATCGAAGCCGACAAGGCCGGCACCTATCGCGGCCAGTGCGGCGAGTATTGCGGCTTGCAGCACGCCCATATGGCGATGAGCGTCATCGCCGAGCCGTCGGCGCAATTCGAGGCCTGGTGGAAGGCGCAGCTCGAAGCGCCGGCCCCGCCGCGGTCGCAGCAGGTGGCGCGGGGCGAGACCAATTTCGTCGCCCATTGCGGCATCTGTCATTCGGTGCGCGGAACGAAGGCCGGCGGCGCTCTGGGTCCCGATTTGAGCCATCTGATGACGCGCCGGACGATCGCCGCCGGCACCGCGCCGAACGAGCCGGGATATCTCGCCGCATGGATCGCCGACCCGCAGCACCTGAAGCCCGGCAACCTGATGCCGATCCTTGATCTGTCGGGGCCGCAACTGGCGGATATCGAGGCGTATGTGGAGACGCTGAAGTGACCATCGCCGAGCACGAGCGCGTCCCTGAAATCCGCGTGGTGACGCCGGCCCTCGAGGAAAAGCTCGAACGGATGTGGGAGTCGCCACCCGGCCTGCGCGGCTGGCTGTCGACGGTGGACCATAAAGAAATCGGCATCATGTATCTCGTCACCGCCTTCGCGTTTCTCGTCGCGGGCGGTCTCGAGGCGCTCGTTATCCGTCTGCAGCTCGCCGGACCCAATCAGCATCTGGTCACTCCCGAGCAGTACAACGAGCTGTTCTCGATGCACGGCACCACGATGATTTTCTGGTATTCTTTCCCGATACTTTCCGGGTTCAGCAATTATTTCTGGCCGCTGCTGCTCGGTTCGCGCGATATGGCGTTTCCGAGGGTGAACGCGTTCTCGTACTGGGTTTTTCTTGCTTCGGGCCTGTTCCTTTATTGCAGTTTTCTGGTGGGCGCCGCGCCCAATGACGGCTGGTTCAATTACCCGCCTTATGCGTCGCGCGAGTACAACCCCGGCCCCAACATCGACTTCTACCTGCTGGGCCTCATCTTTTTTGGCATTTCGCTGACGGCGGGCGGCATCAATTTCGTGGTGACGACGCTCAGAACCCGCTGCCCGGGCATGTCGGTGAACCGCTTCCCGATCGTGGTCTGGGGCACGCTGAGCGCCAACGCGGCCGGCCTCCTCGCGGTGCCGACCGTGAGCATCGCCTGCCTGATGCTATGGATGGACCGGCAGTTCGGCACGCATTTCTTTAGCGCCGACAACGGCGGCCAACCCCTCTTATGGCAGCACCTTTTCTGGATGTTCGCCCATCCCTGGGTCTACATGATCGTGCTGCCGGCGATGGGCATCGTCTCGGACGCGCTGCCGGTGTTTTGCCGGCGCCCGCTGGTCGGCTACACCGCCGTCGCGCTGTCGACCGTCGTCACCATGATGATCGGCTTTGGCGTCTGGGTGCATCACATGTTCGCGACGGGGCTGCCGTCGCTCGGCATGTCGTTTTTCGCCGCGACCTCGATCCTTATCTCGCTGCCGAGCGGCGTGCAGGTTTTCGCCTGGCTGGCGACGATCTGGACCGGGCGCCCGATCTTCACGGCCGCGTTTTATTTTTTCGCCGGGTTCGTCGTGTTGTTCGTCATCGGCGGGGTATCGGGCTTTGTCACCGGCTCGGTGCCGGTCGACTGGCAGTTGACCGACACGTATTGGGTCGTGGCGCACATCCACTACGTGCTGATCGGCATCAACCTCTTTCCCGTGATCGGCGGCGTCTATTTCTGGTTTCCGAAGATCACCGGCCGCCTGCTCAACGAGCGGCTTGGCAAGTGGAACTTCTGGGTGATGTTCGTCGGGTTCAACCTGGCCTTCTTCCCGATGCACATCACCGGGCTGATGGGCATGCCGCGGCGCGTCTACACCTACCCCGCGGAGATGGGATGGTCGACCCTGAACATGATCACGACGGTCGGCGCCTTCATCCTGGCTGTGGGCATATTGCTGTTCTTCATCAACGTGTTCGTCAGCCGGCGCCGGGGCGCGATCGCGGGCCCCAACCCGTGGGACGCGCCGTCGCTCGAATGGTCGGTGCCTTCGCCGCCGCCGCCCTACAATTTCGCCGTGATCCCGTCGATCGCCAGCCGGCACCCGTTGTGGGAAGAGCGCCTGCAGGAGGGCGACGGCCAATCGATGCTCGATCGCGGCATGGTGCTCGACCATCACCACGAGACGCTGGCTGTCGGCGCGATCGATGGCGAGCCCGATTTGATCCTGAAAATGCCCAGCGAATCCTACATGCCGGTTCTGACGACGATCTGCATTTCGGTGCTGTTCGCCGGGCTGGTCGCCGCCATCTGGTGGCTGGCCATCGTCGGCGCCGTCGCGACCGCGCTGGCCGTCATCATATGGCTGTGGCCGCTACCGGAGGCAGGTCAGCGGGAGGTGCCGGCCGATGAATAGGAGCGTGGCTCGCACCGCCTTTCCCTATCAGCCGGCATTGCCGCTGGGGAGCATCGGCCGCCGGTCTTCGGGCTTCTGGGGCGTCGTATTCCTGATCTTGTCCGAAGCCTCGATCTTCGCTTACCTGTTCTTTTCCTATTTCTATTTCTCGGTGCAGCCGCACCCTGGTCCCTGGCCGCCGAGCGGACCGCCGGACGTCACCTGGGCGGTGCTGCAAACCGCGGCCGCATTGATCGGCTGCGTGACGATGTGGTGGGCCGATCGCGCGGCCGCGCGCCACGCCCGCGCCGGTCTGGTCGTCGGACTGGCGATCAGTTTTGGGCTGTCGCTGGCTTTCATCGCCTTCCAGATACTCGATTGGCATGGGAAGCCGTTCGGCCTCGCGACAAACCCTTACAGCTCGCTCTATTTCACGATCGGCGGCGTTCATCTCGGCCATGCGATCGTCGGTGCCGTGATGATCGGCGCGGTGCTGCTGTGGTCGTGCCTCGGATATTTCGGGCCGGCTCGGCATGTGCCGGTCACGGTCGCGGCGGTCTACTGGTACTTCGTCGCGGTCGTTTGGCTGGGCGTTTTATTCACGCTCTACGTCAGCCCTTATCTGGGATGAGCCCGATGGACGACGACCTGATCGCCTACAGCCTCGCGCATCATCCCGCGCCGCACCGGCATCTCGTCGGGTTGGGCCTCATTCTTTATGGGCTGTTCGCGGCGCCGATCGTCTGGGCCGGGGATCTGATGGTCACTTTCGGACTTGTCGGTCACGCCTGTTATCCCGGTGACACGCCGCTGGTCCAACCGACCGCCGGGATGGACCATGTGTGGCCGCTGGTATTGGCGTGCCACCTCGTAGCCTTGGCGCTGATCGCCAGCGGCACGATCGCCGCCTATGTCTGCTGGATCCGCACGGGGCCGCCGCACGGCCATCACCACCATCTGATCGAGCGGGGCGAAGGCCGGACCCGGTATCTGGGCATCGTCGGCATCGGCTTCGGCGCGACGTTCTTTTTGATCACCGCGCTTGAGACGGTGTCGCACCTGATGGTGCCGATATGCACATACTGAGCGGGTGGAGCGACAATATCGGGCTTTGGGTCAGCCTGATCGTAGGGGCCGGCTGGTATGCCGCCGGCGTGGCCCGGCTCTACAACCGCGGCCAAAGCGGCGGCCCTATCGGCAAGTCCCACATCGCCGCGTTCTCAGCGGGGATGGCGATCCTCTTCATCGTGCTGGTGTCGCCGTTCGATGCGGTCGCCGACCAACTGTTCTGGGTGCATATGGTGCAGCACCTCGCGCTGCTCCTGGTCGCGACGCCGCTCTTGATCATGGGGCGTCCGGCACTGGCGTTCCTGTGGGCGTTCGGGGGCGGCGGACGTCGCCGGGTAGGGTGGCTGTGGAAGGCATTCGGCCTCCGCCGCGGGCTCGCCGTGGCGATGCACCCAATCGTCGTATGGCTGTTGTTCTGCGGTGCGTTTGTCGTCTGGCATTTTCCCGGGCCGTACCAGTGGGCTTTGCGGGACGAGAATATTCACACGCTGGAGCATGTGACCTTCTTCGTCAGCGCGCTGATGTTCTGGTCGCTGGTGGTCGAGCCGTCGGGCGTTCGCCGGCTCGATTACGGGCCGACGCTGGTCTTCGTCGTCACCGCCGCAATCCTCAGCGGATTGCCCGGCGCCCTCATCGCGCTCGCCCCGCGGCCGCTTTACCCGGCGCATGCGGCCGGCGACGCGGCCTGGGGGTTGACGCTCCTCGAAGACCAGCAGCTCGCCGGCATCGTCATGTGGATTCCGGGCGGGCTTGTGTATCTCATCGCCGCCGGCTGGGTATTCGTGAAGTGGCTGCAGCAGGACGAACGGCGGCGGCCTGCGCTCAGGCGGGCCCTGCCGCTGATGGCGTTGTGCTGCCTCGCGCCGATCGCGTTAAGCGGCTGCGGCAAAAGCGACGCGGCGGAAACGGGTGCCCGGCGCGGCGCCCGTTTGATCAGCGCATACGGTTGTGGCGGCTGCCACACTATACCGGGCGTCGCGCAGGGAAATGGTGTCGTCGGACCTCCGCTGACGATGATGGGACGCCGCACCTACATCGCCGGCATGCTGCGCAATACCTCCGACAACATGGTCGCCTGGCTGCGTTCTCCGCAAAGTATCGTGCCGGGGAACGTGATGCCCGACATGTCGCTCAGCGAGGGCGATGCGCGAGATATCGCCAGCTATCTCGAGAGCTTGCATTGAGCCGAGAGGGTTGCCGACAGGCCGGCGGCAGAAAAAACCAGGAACATTGGTGCTCAGAGAGACGCTGCTGGCCGCGGCGCTGATCGTCTCGCCGACCGGCATTGCCGCGGCGCAGACACCGTCGCCCGCTTCGGCCCCGGTTCCATCCGGCGCGCTGACGCTGCCGACCGTAAACGTCATCGCCGTGACGCCGCTGCCGGGCATCGGCATCGACCCCGACAGGGTGCCGGCCAATGTCCAGACGCTCGGTCCCGTAGATTTGCGGCGCGAGGGGACGCCGAGCCTGATCCGCGGGCTCGCCGACCAGGCCGGCAGCGTCAACATCAACGGAACGCTCGGCGATCCGCTTCAGCCGGACATCCTCTATCGCGGGTTCGAGGCGTCGCCGGTGCTCGGCACGCCGCAGGGGATCGCGGTCTACCAGAACGGCGTGCGCATCAACGAGGCATTCGGCGACACCGTCAACTGGGACCTCATCCCCGCCATTGCGATCGACCGGTTCGAGATGGTGAGCGCCAACCCGATCTACGGGCTCAACGCCCTCGGCGGCGCGGCGGTCGTCACGATGAAAAACGGGTTCACTTACCAGGGGTTCGAGAGCGAGTTCGCCGGCGGTTCGTTCGGACAGCGCGGCTTTGCGTTCCAGTACGGCAAACAGGTCGACAACTGGGCGAGCTACGTCGCGGGGCGCTGGTTCGACGAGGACGGCTGGCGCCAATTCTCCCCCGACCACCTGCGCCAGATCTATGCCGACCTCGCGGCCCGCGGCGACAAGGGGACGCTCGACATCAGCTTCAGCGGCGCCGACAACGGACTCAACGGCGAGGGAACCACCCCGATCCAATCGCTGGCGGTCAACCGGACGCTTGATTTCACCACACCGCAAGGCAACGCCAACCAGCTCGCTTTCGTAACGCTCAATGGCAGCTATCAGGCGACCGATGCTTTGTCCTTCCAGCTCAACGGCTATCGCCGCCAGTTTCATCAGACCGTCGCCAACGGCAACACCACCGACTACACGGCCTGTGCCGCCGGCAACGAACTCCTGTGTCAGCCCGACGGCGCGACGCCGCTGGTGACCGCGAGCGGCGGCACGATCCCCGATCTGTCCAACGACGGCATGATTCCGCTCGGCGAAAACGATACCGAGGACATCCACACGACGACGATCGGCGGCGCGCTGCAGGCGACCTATACCGGCCGGGTGCTCGGGCACGACAACCATCTCGTGATCGGCGCCAGCATCGACCACTCGACCGTCGACTTCGCCTCGGCGGCTGAAATCGGCGCGATCAACCCGGCGCTACAGGTGCAATCGTCGGGGTTCTTCGTCAACACGCCCGAGAACAGCGGGTTTCTCGCGACGCCGGTCGATCTCGGCGCGACTGACGATTATTACGGGGCCTTCTTCACCGACACGTTCAATGCGACGCCGGCGCTGGCCGTCACTGCCGGCGGCCGGTTCAACCTTGCCGAGATCGCGCTTTCGGACCGCCTCGGCCCCAACCTCACCGGATCGAGCCGCTACAGCCGGTTCAACCCGGCGATCGGCGCCACCTACAAGCTGGACGAACGGATCACGGCATATGCGGGTTATTCGGAGGGAAACCGCGTACCGACACCGAGCGAGATCGAATGCTCGAACCCGGCGCAGCCTTGCCTGCTGCCGTCGTCGCTGTCTTCCGATCCGCCCAATTTGAAGCAGGTCGTCTCTCATACCTATGAGGCGGGCCTGCGCGGCCGCTTTGGGCTGCCTTCACTGGCGCCCGGCAATTTCGCCTGGAATGCCGGCCTGTTCCGCACCGATCTCACGGACGACATCTACGGCGTCGCGACCTCAGTCAGTTCAGGATATTTCGCGAATATCGGCTCGACCCGGCGGCAGGGAATCGAAACCGGCCTCAGCTACAAAGACGATTCCTGGTCCGCCTTCGTAAATTATAGTGTGGTCGATGCGATCTTCCGGTCACCGTTGACCCTGCCGTCACCGAGCAACCCCTTCGCCGACGCCGCCGGCGACATCCACGTGACACCCGGCGACCGGCTGCCGGGCATCCCGTTGCACCAGCTCAAGGCCGGTGTCGATTATCGTGTCACCGACAACGCGACGGTGGGGCTGGCGATGACCTATTTCAGCAACGAGTACCTGCGCGGCGATGAGTCGAACCGGAACGCGCCGTTACCGGGTTACGTCGTGCTCAATCTCCACGGCACCTACAAGGCCGGCGACCACATCGAGCTTTTCGCAGACATCTCGAACCTGCTCGACAGCAAGTATGCGACGCTCGGGGCCTATGGCGACGCGACCGGGGTCGGGGCGCCGGGAGTGCCCGCCAGCGGCGGCGGCGTCGACAATCGCTTCGTCGCGCCCGGGATACCGCGCGCCATCTATGGCGGCGTTCGGATCAGGTTCTGACAAGTTCCACGTCAGACGGTCCTGACCAGCAGGAGAAGGTTGAAGCCGATCACGAGCGCGGCCGCGACGGTGGCGAGCGCGGCGGTCGCGTGCGAGTTCACCTGGCTTCCCATGATGTCGCGTCGGCTCGTGAAGAGGATGAGCATGATCATCGGCAAGGGCAGGATGAGGCTCAGGACGACCTGACTGAGCACGAGCGCCTTCGTGGCGTCGACACCGGCGCCGATCAAGGCGAAGGCGGGCAGCATCGTCACCAGCCGCCGGAGCCACAGAGGAAGCCGGCGGCGGGTGAACCCCTGCATGACTATCTGGCCCGCTATCGTCCCGACGGCCGAGCTCGAAAGACCCGCGGCGATGATGGCGGTGAGAAACAGGACAGCGGCTCCGGAGCCGAAAAGCGGCCCGAGAAGCGAATAGGCTTCACCGATCCCGAGCGTTCCGGCGTGGCCCTGGAAACAGCTCGCCGCCATCACGACCATCGCGAGGTTGATCGCGCCGGCCACGGTCAAGGCGGCGATGACGGCGAGATTGGAAAGGTCGCCTTGCGGGCGCCTCTTCCTCAGAGCAACGCGGGATTGGGTAAGCCCGGAGTGGAGGTAGAGCGCGTGGGGCATGACCGTCGCGCCGATGATGCCGACGGCCAGCGTCAACGCCGCCTGATCGTCGACGCGCGGAACAAGAATGCCCCCAGCCACCGCGGGCCAGTCCACCGGCGCTATCAGCATCTGCCCGAGATAGCAAAGCCCGACCACGGCGACGAACGCCGCGATCAATATTTCGAGGCGACCGGCCCCCGCGCGGTCCAACAGCAGGATCAGCCACGTCATGGCACCCGCCGCGGCCATGGCCAGCAGCAGAGGCACGTGAAACAACAGCATCAGTCCAATGGCGCCGCCGACGAATTCCGCGAGGTCGGTCGCCATCGCGGCGATTTCACTGAGCATCCACATCGCGCAGGCGGCGGGCCATGGCATGTGGTCGCGGCACAACTCGGCCAGATTGCGCCCGGTGACATAGCCAAGCTTTGCCGAGAGCGCCTGAAACAGCATGGCGACGACGTTCGCCGCCATGACGACCCAGAGCAGCCGATAGCCGTAGCGGCTTCCCGCCTCGAGATTGACCACGACATTTCCTGGGTCCATGTAGGCCGTGGCGGCCATGATAGCCGGGCCGAGGAACAGCAGAAGGCGCTGCCGGCCTGCCAGCATGGCCTCCATGCCCCGGGCTTGCCGCTCACCTCGCCGCAATCCCCGCCCGATATCCGGCAGCGAGACCATCGCCCGGCCCTCAGATCAACATGGATGAAGAGCCGCCATGCCCCAGGATTGCCTGGGGCATGGCGGCAATGGTTTATTTGGACGGGGCCGATGCCGTCGCCATTCCGAGTTCCGCGCCGGTCGCCGGATCCACATCCGTGCGGGACGCGGTCCGCGCCGCTGCCTTGTCAAAAGTCTGCTGATCCTTCCTCGGCAGTTTGACGCTCGGCATCCCGTCGCCGCCGTCGACGGCAGGCTCTGGAACATCGACACGTTCCCACTGCGGTCCTGTGTTCCATGGCCCCTCCATGTCGCCTTCGCCTTGCGAGAGGTTGAAGTATTTGTTCTCGAATTCCGGCATGGGCGGCATCTTGCCGGGCGGGAAGTTCGGCTCGATGGCGTAGAGCGCCTTCTCGAACGACTTCTGGTGCGCGACCTCCCGGGTCATCAGAAAGCTGAGCGCTTCCTTCAGGCCGGGGTCGTCGGTGCAGTTGACCAGGCGCTCGTAAATGATCTTGGCGCGAGACTCTGCGGCGATGTTCGAACGCAAATCTGCTGTCGGTTCGCCGATCGTATCGACATAAGCCGCGGTCCACGGCACTCCGGCCGAATTGACGAGACCGAGGCCGCCATGAAGCAGCGACAACGTGTGGCTCTCTCCGCCCTGGGTAAGTTCCGCCAGCAGTTCGCCGTCCGCCGCGCCCTCCGCCAGCTTCCCTTTGACGCCTTTGGTGAGCATGACGATAGCGCTGCCGATGACTTCCAGATGGCTCAGCTCCTCGGTCGCGATGTCGAGCAGCATGTCCTTCCGGCCGGGGTCACTTTCCGCGAGCGCTTGGCTGAAATAGCGCATTGCCGCCGCCAACTCACCCTGAGGACCGCCGAACTGCTCGAGCAGCAGACTCGCCAGCGTCGGGTTCGGTTCGGCAACCCGCACGGTGTATTGCAGCCGTTTGTTGTGAACAAACATCGTTTCCCTTTCCGTTCGGTCAGTGGAAGGTTGTGCCAAGAGAGGCAATATCCTTTCCTGCCAAACGGCGGGAAGATTTGAAGCGTTCCAAACTCAGAGAGGCACCGAATTGTTCAATCTAAGATAGTTGTCCTTACGTAGATTATGATTAGTCCCATAGTAGATTATTTAATCCCAATTTGTACTTAGGGATTATCCAATATGAATCCGGCCCCCTTCACGGTCCAGTCTGAAAGGCGCGCATCCCCTGGCTGAGGCAGAATCCTAGCCTGAAGCCTGCTCCAATGAGAACCCACCTCACATAACTTGCTGTAACCGTTTGAACCCTTTCCGTTCGCTTCGCGGGCGCGCACGAGCCTCAGCGACTTCGTGGGGCGCAAGGCGCAGGAAGCTGCGGAAGCGGATGTTCCCGAACGCCGCATCATCACGATACCTGCCAAGGACTGGGAGCGCTTTGAGGCATGGGTTGCCTCCCCTGCGCGCGAGATCGCCATCCGCGCCTTCTATCCCCGGTGTGGCGGCCATAAGCCCTCGATCATTTGCGAAAAGGACGTCCAACAGGGCGTCCAACATTTGACCAGTTGTCAGGTCATCCCTTTTATCTCATTGACATTGCACGGTGATTTACTACACTGAGCTCACAATCAGCGCGCTTTGCCCGCTCCATTGAACCGCTTCGCCCGCTCCAACATCGGCGATGCGCCGAGGCTGCGGGAACCCGCGGTTTTTTTTGCAAAAGGTGGCGTCATGGCTGTTCAGCTTGTGTCCGACAGGAAATCGGTCCGCGATCAGGTGAGCGCCGAGGAATGGGCGGCGCGGGTCGAGCTTGCGGCGGGCCATCGCGTGCTGGCCCATCACGGCGTCAACGACTTGACCTACAACCATTTCGGCCTGCGCGTGCCGGGCGAGCCCGACGCGATGCTGATCAAGCGCACCGATTGGATGTTCTGCGAGGTCACCGCCTCGTCGCTGCTCAAGGTGGATTTCGACGGCAACGTGCGGACCGACACCGATGTCAGGACGATCAAGGGCGGGGCGCTGATCATCCATGCCGGCCTGTTGAAGGCGCGCGCGGACCTGAACGCGACGCTCCATACCCATACGGTGGCCGGCATGGGCGTGGCGGCGCACAAATTCGGGTTGCTGCCGATCAACCAGCACGCGCTGCGCTTTTACGGCGAGATGAAGTACCACGAATTCGAAGGGTTCGAGTTCGACCCGGAGATGACGCCAAAGCTGCTCCGCGACCTCCAGGGCGGCTCATACATGATCCTGCGCAATCACGGCGTGCTGATTTGCGGCGCGGGTGTCGCCGGCTGCGTCGTCAATCACCACTGGATCGAAATGGCCTGCCAGGGCCAGATCGCCGCGCTCGCGGCCGGCGAGGGCAACTACTCGGTCCCGAGCAAGGAAGCCTGCGAATACGCGCACAGCCAGTTCGCCGAGGCCGGCAGCTTCCTCACCGGCGGCAAGGACTGGGCCGCCTGCCTCCGCCTCGCCGACCGGCTCGACCCGTCTTATCGGGATTAGGACCCGGGCAGTCGCAGCCGTGAGCTGCATCCTTTAAACCGTCATCCCGGCGAAGGCCGGGACCCACTCGTCCGCGGCTCATGCGTTTGAATCGTGGGTCCCGGGCTTCGCCGGGATGACGGTCATGTTGACCTCAAACGACCGCGCTACCCCACATCGAGCGTCTTCAGCGCCCGGCCCAACGTAGCAACGATGCGGTCGCACTCGCCGCGGGTGATCACCAGCGGCGGGCAGATCGCGACCGTCGTGCCGTAGTTCCGCCCGCCGCCGGAGCGGCCGACGATGACGCCGTGATCGCGGCAGAACTCGATGACGCCCGCCATCTGCGCCCCGTCGAGCTGCTCCTTGGTGGCGCGGTCCTTCACCAGCTCGACGCCGATCAACAGCCCCTTGCCGCGGACGTCGCCGACCGCCTTGTGGCTCATCAGCCCGCGCAGCCCATCGAGCAGGTAGGCGCCGGTCTCGGCCGCGCGGTCGGCGAGGCGCTCCTCCTCCATGATCTCGATGTTGCGCACCGCGACCGCCGCCGCGACGGGGTGGCCGCCATAGGTGTTGACCTGGGCCACCTGCCGGTTTTCCGCCGGGTCGCCGAGGAAGCTGTCGAACACACTGTTCTTCACCACGGTCGCGGCGATCGGCAGGTAGGCGCTGGAGATTCCCTTGGCGACCGCGATGATGTCGGGCGACACGCCGGAATGCTGGTGCGCGAACATCTTGCCGGTGCGGCCGAACCCGTTGATGACCTCGTCGACGTGCAACAGGATGCCATATTTCCGGCACAGCTTTTCGACTTCGGGCAGGTACTCGTCGGGCGGCACCGCGACGCCGACGCCGCTCATCACCGGCTCGACGATCACCTCCGCGACCGTCTCCGGCCCCTCGCCGAGGATCGCCGTCTCCATGTTCTTGACGCAGGCCAGCCCGCAGCTCGGATAGCTGAGGCCGAACGGGCAGCGATAGCAGTAGGGCGGCGCGACATGCACGAAATCGCCCGAAAACGGCTCGAACTTCGCCTTGCGCTCGCCCATCCCGCCGGCGTCGAGCGTCGCCAGCGTGGTGCCGTGATAGGCGTAGTAGCGGCTGATCGTCTTGAAGCGGAATTCGCCCGGGTATTCGTGCTTCATGTATTGGCGGGCGATCTTGAACCCGGCCTCGTTCGCCTCCGAGCCCGAGTTGACGAAGTAGGTGTGGTAGCCGCCGCCCATCAGCGCGTTGATCTTCTCGGCGAGCTCCGCGGCGGGAAGGTTCATCGCCGTGTGCGGGAAATACGACAGCTCGCGCATCTGGTTGGCGGCGACCTCGGCGAGCTCGGTCCGCCCATAGCCGATATTGACGCACCATAGCCCCGCCATCCCGTCGAGATACTCGGTGCCGTCCGCGTCGACGATCGTCGAGCCGGAGCCGCCGGTGACGACCATCTGCTTGGTCTCGAGCGTCCGGTGCTGGACGATCGGGTGCAGGACGTTGCCGAGGTCCTGCTGCACCACGGCCGCGCGCGCCGCGGGGTCTGGGGAATTGAGAAGCGACATGGGCTGCCCTCGCGTTGCGGGATCGGGAACGCGATTGTCGCCGTTCGCCGCCCGCGCAACAAGCGCCGCCCTTCAGTCGCCGGGCGCGGCGGTGCCGAAGCTGTAGCCGACCGCCATCCGGCCGAGCCGGCGCTGGATCAGCCCAATCACGGCAAACCCGGCTTGCAGCGGGATCGCGAAGCAGGCGACCCCGATCGCGAAACATCCCAGCTTGTCGCCGAGCGACGGCAGGTGCTCGGCATGGGTCAAGAGCGCCGTGATCCCCTCCCTGACGCCGATCGCCGCTCCGGCGCCCGACGACATGACGAGCACGAAGAACGCGCGCGCCACGTTGGGGAAGAACAGAAAGCTCGCGAGCGGCGAGCCGAGCCGGTATTGCCGCATCGCGTCGACCCCGCTATCGGAGATATAGGCGGCCGAATAGGGCACCAGCGACAGTGCGACGATCATCATCCCGGACAGATCGCCGTGCGGCAGCGCGTTGAGCACAAAGAACATCACGACAAAGGTCGGCGCCGCGCGCATCAGCCCGGTCGCCCCGGCCGTCGCGCCACCCAGGATCCCGCCGGCGAGGCGCCCCGCCGCGAGCAGTACGCCGAGGATGAGGCCGAGGCACAGCGCGATCATCGCGATCTCGAAATTGACCGTCATCCCTTCGAGAAAACGGGGCAGGAACCGCAGCATCGGGGGCGACAGCAGTTCGCTCATGCGTGCGCGTAGCTCCGCTCCAGCAACCGCTCCATCCGCCGGCACAGGGCGATGACGACGATCACGATGGCCGTGTAGAACACCAACAGGAACGTATAGGTCGTCGCCCGTCCGCTCGAAAACGAGCTGATGTCGGTCATCGCGCTGAGGATTTCGGGGGCGCCGATAAAGCTGGCGATCGGCGAGCCCTTGGCGGCGTTGATCAGGAACGCGACGATCTGCGTCGACGACCGGCTCAGCGCCCGGACGAACAGGTCGAGCGCATGGCTCGGCAACCCCTCGCGCTCGGCGCGCAGCGTCACCATCGCCTCCGCGATCGCCTGGCCCGCATTGCAGCCATTGGCGAGTCCCAGTGCCAGGATCGCCGCGGTCAGGGCGACCGCCGACGAATAGGGCATGACCGCGTCCATCACCGCCGACACGATCACCAGCGTCAGCACGATCGGCGTCGACTGCAGCGTGATCGTGACCGCGCGCACCGGCCACCGCAGCAGCCGGAACCGCGATCCGGCCGCCGCGCCGAGGGTCAGCGCGAACACCAGTGTCGCCGCGATCGCCCCGACGATCAACACCAGCGTGTTGGCGACCCCGGTCACGAACATCGACCAGGCCGGCACTGTCTTCAGCATCGGCATCTGCAGGTCGATGCCCGTCAACGATTGGACCCAGCGCTCGAAGCCGAGGACCTCGCCCGCGATCGGCGTCGACTGCGTCGTCGCGTCGAACGGCGGCAGGATGCAGGACGGGTTGGTGCTGCCCGCGGCGTCGTTGCATGCGGGTCGTTGCCAGACCGCATGCTGGCGCTGGAGAAACGCGGTCCCGATATGGTTGGCGCGGGCCGCTTCGAGGAACACGCCGTCGCGGTGAAAGATCTGGCTGATCAGGTCGAGCGCGCGGGCGAGCTGGGCGCTGCCGTGACGCGCGACCCCCATCCCCCACGGAACCTGTGAAAACCCGAATTTGGGCGCGAACTGCGCGGCGAAATCGGGCTCGGTGAAGTAGTAGGCGAAAAAGCTGTCGTCCTGCGCCGCCAGCGTGCACGACAGGTCCTTGAGCCGGTCGGGCAGCATCACCGCCTCGGCGAACAGCATCAGCCGCGCGCCATGCGCGACGAGCTCGATGTTCGAGCCGTTGCCGACCGTCGCGCAGACGGTGCGGCCGCGAACATCGTTCCAGCCGCCGACCTTGAGGTCGCGCGCGCCGACCAGAACGGTTTCCGACTGGTAGTAATGCGGCCGGATGAACCGCACCTGGCCGTCGCGCTGGGTGTTGTGCCCCATCGTCGCGATCGCGACGTCGATCTCGCCGCTGTCGACAAGCGGGATGCGGCTTCCGGCGTTGACCTTCAAGAACTCCGGCTCGACCCCGAGCTTGGCGGCGATCGCCCGGGCGACATCGACCTCGTACCCCTTGTGCTCGCCGTGCGATTCGATGCCGAACAGCGGGTAATAGTCGCGCACCCCGACGCGCAGGTGTCCCGAGCACAGGACGCGGACGAGGCGGTCGATCCCCGGCTGTCCGCATTTGGCGGCGTCGTGCGCCTGGGTCAGCAGCCCCGCAAGCGCGGCATCGGGCGACTCGTCGGCGCGGCCCTGCATCGCGGTAGCCGCCAGCAGCCCCGCCGCGACGATCGCGGTCCGCAGAAGGACAGCGAGGGGACAGCGCCGCGTCGGCAAGTTACCCGAGCGCCTCAGGGGTCCCGATCTCGACGATGTTCAGCTCGCCGAAGGTATAGGGCCCGTAGCGGTGGATCGACCGGCCATTCTCGACCCGCAGGATCGCCCGGGTCATCAAGCCGAGCTTTTCCGGAGGGATGTGGACCATCAGCGTTGCGGCGACCCGCAGCGACAGCCCGACCCGCTCGGCCATCGACTGCGACTGCGCGAGGTTGACGAAGGCGTTGTGGGTGATGATCGCCCGCCCGCGCGCCGCCAGATGCATCGGCAGTCCCCTAAGAAAGCGGTCGAGCACCATGCGCCCGTCGGGCCCGCCAAAGCTCCAGGTCGGCAGACGGCCGCTGAAATCGCGCGACACCATCGGAAAATGCGGCAAATTGGCCGCGATCAGGCCGAAGCGCCGGCCGTGGAGCGGTTCCCACATATCGCCTTCGAGCATGGTGGCGCGGCCGCCGTAGCCGAGCTCGTCGAGCAGGCTTGCGCCGCAGCGCACCGCGTCGGCCTCGATATCGACGCCGCACAGCGAGGCGGCGCCCAGCTCGCCCAGCACGGCGAGCACGACCCCGCTGCCGGATCCGATTTCGAGCACGTCCGCGCCGCTCGCCCATGCCGCCCGATTGCGCAACATCTGGATCAGCGCGGCCGTGTACTCGCTCGGGCGCAGAGCCCCGACCGGAATATCGGCGACATCATCCGAATCGGCGACGGGATCAAGCATCAAATCACCTCGAGTAGCGACATGCATCCCGAGGGGCGGTGATGTCAGCCAAGATTTTGTGCTCCTGTTCTACCGCGTCACCCTGATGCTTGTCTATGAACCCTTATGGCGGATTCTGTAGATGCAAGTCGCCTAATGATTTCTAGCGCGACCGAGTCTTCCGGAAATTCGGCGAGCACTTCCTTGTACCGGGCGATGGCAAACGGGTAGTCCTCGCGAACCAGCGCCTCATAGGCCGTCCGCGTCAACTGGACGAGCCGCAGCGTCTCTTCGTTCGGTTCGAACCGTGGGTCCGAGCCATGGGCGCCGAGGAGCTCGTAGATCGGGATGTTGCTGCGCCGTCCCTTGACCACGACATCGTCGATCGGCCTGACGCATAACCGCTCTCCGGTCTCGCGGAACACCGCCTGACTGATGCAGATGCGGGTGCCGTAGAGCTTGTTGACGCCTTCGAGGCGCGAGGCGACGTTCACCCCGTCGCCCATCACCGTATAGGCCATCCGCGTTCGCGAGCCGATATTGCCGACCAGCACCGCGTCGCTGTGGATGCCGATGCGGATATTGAGCGGCTTCAGCCCCTGCTGCTCCCATTGCGCGTTGAGGCCGTTCAGCGCGTCGCAGATGCGCAGCGCGGCGATGCAGGCATGCCAGGCATGGTCGTCGAGCAGCGCCGGCGCGCCCCAGAACGCCATCACGCCATCGCCGATGAACTTGTCGATCGTGCCCAATTCGTCGTTGACCGCGTTGGTGACGGCTTCGAGATAAGCGGAGACGCGCGTCACCAGCTCCTGCGACGGCACTGCCTCCGACAGGGTCGAGAAAGCCTCCAGATCGGAGAAGAAGATCGTCAGGAACCGGCTATGCCCGCCCAGCTCCAGCCGGTCCGACCCGAGCAATTGCCGCACGAGGCTCACCGGCACATAGGCGGCAAACGACTTGATCGTCGAATCGAGCGTGTCGATCGCCTTCGACAGCACCGAAATCTCGCGAATCGACGATTTCAGCGGCTTGTATTCACCGGCGCTCAGATCTTCGATCTTGCCGACCCGGAGGGCGAGCTGTTCGAGCGGGCGCGACAGCGCTGCCGACAGGAAGTAGATCAGGCCGATCTCCACCACGATCGAGCCCATCCCCATGATCAAGAGCTTGTCGTTATGCTCGTTGAGCGTGCGGGTGAAATCCTCCAGCGGGGTGATGATGAAAAGCTGCCATCGGCTGCCGAACTTCAGCGGCAGGGTCGTATAGCTCGCGACGTAGCGCTTGCCGTCATAGCCGAATGAATACAGCCGGTCGCTGTTGCGCGGGCGGTCGTTGAAGGCGACGGCGGGAAGCTTGTCGTCCAGCGACGCGATGTGCTGAAGCTGCACCCGCCCGTCGGAGATCGTATAGGTCTTTTGCAGCTCGGAATTGGCGATCACGCCGTCCTGGGAATCGAGGATGTAGCTCGTCGTCCCCGGGCTGATCTTGCTCTCTGCGAGGTATTCCGACAGGCCGTCGAGGGTCAAATCCGCTGCCGCCACGCCGGCGATCTTGCCGTCGATCTTGATCGGCGCCGCGACCGTAAACCCGATCAGCCCCAACGCCGCGAAGACCTCGGGATCGGTGATGTAGATCGATCCCCGTTCCGCGGTCTTGCGATACCACTCCCGCGGGCGCGGGTCATAGGTCGTCGTCTGCTGCGACGTGCCGATGTTGTCGTGGTTGTCGTCGAGGAAGTCGTAGTGGTCTACCGGGGCCGCGCCGCTGGGCGGACCGATCCAGCGATAGGCGTATTTGACGCTGGCCGGCGGCAGCTTGTCCTGAACCTCGACGGCCGGGCTCATGCGCCGCGCCTGGCGGAACGAGCCGTCGGCCAGCCCGACATACACGCTGATCAGCTTTTCGCTGTGGCGAAGGATGCTGAACAGATATTTGAGCGAACGGTTATCCGAATAGAAATCCGTCTGCTGCTCGCCCACCACCGCTGCGCTGCGCACCAGCGACTTGATCGGCTCCAGCATGTCCTGGATGTTTTGGACCGCGTCGGTCCGGAACCGCCCGATCAGCGAGTCGGCGTTGGACCGGGCGACCTGTTCGTTCGACACATAGGTGATCGAGACGATCGCGACAAAGATCGGCACGGTCAGTAGCGCAAACAGCGCCAGGATGGTCGGCCTGAGCCGAATCTTTCCGGTGAACGGCAGGGTCATGGCGAAACCGTCCCGCGGGGCCGTCGGCGCGTGCTTGGCAGGACAGATTGCATTTCGCTCAGCGTCTCCGATGCTTGTCACGAGGCAAGCATGTTCGGTCCGTCCCAGTATCCGAGCAACGCGGTTTACCCGGACTTAATATTGCACAAGCCGAGCACCAATTTAGGCGTGAAAATTAATGCCGGGCCAGCGGTTTTCCGGAGGCCCACGGCGAATCACCGAACCGGCATGGCCGCCTTGACCCCCCGCCGCATATTGTATTCAACCGATCGTCGGTGGCCAGACCGGGGGAAGCGAACACACTGTGCCGCCGCTGCTGACGGGTTGAGGCTCGTCACCACAGTCGTCGTAGGATGGGTAGAGCGCAGCGAAACCCATCAATTTCTCACCACAGATGATGGGTTTGGCTGCGCTCTACCCATCTTACGACGGCATCGCCGTCATCGCGCGACCCCGATCAGCCCGGCGAGCCGATCCGGCGCGTCGAGCAACTCACGGCTCGCTCCGGAAAAGACGATTTGACCGCGGTCGAAGACGATCGCCTCGGCGCAGAATTCGAGCGCGAGGTGGGCATGCTGCTCGATCAGCAGGAGCGCCAGATCGTCCTCGTGCTTCAGCCGTTGGAGCCCCGCCAAGACGGCGTCGACGAT
Source organism: Allostellaceae bacterium (assembly GCA_036268075.1). GTDB lineage: Bacteria > Pseudomonadota > Alphaproteobacteria > ATCC43930 > CGMCC-115725 > DATARH01. The sequence continues at coordinate 42,472 of DATAUV010000034.1, forward strand.
CACCGGCGCCAGCCCTTCGAGCGGCTCGTCCATCAGCAAGAGCGTCGGGTTGCCCATCAGCGCGCGGCCGATCGCCAGCATCTGCTGCTCGCCGCCGGAAAGCTGGGTCCCCCGGTTGGTCCGCCGCGCCGCGAGGCTCGGAAAGAAATCGTAGACGCGCGCGATCGACCATTTCCCCGGCCGCGCCGCGACGGCCAGGTTCTCCTCGACCGTCAGCGACCCGAAAATCTCGCGCTCCTGCGGCACCAGCCCGATCCCGAGCCGCGACCGGCGATAGGCGGGCAGCCGCGTGACCTCGGTGCCGCCGAAGACGATGCTGCCTCGATGCAGCGTCGCGTGCCCCATGATCGTCGACACCAGCGTGGTTTTGCCGACGCCGTTGCGCCCTAGCACCGCGAGCGTCCCACCCGGCGGCAGCGCCAGCGACACGTCTTCGAGCACGATCGTCTCGCCGTACCCCGCCACCACCCTGTCGAGCGCGAGCCCGGTCATGGCTGACGTACCCGATCGCCGAGATAGACCTCGCGCACCCGCTCGTCGGCAGCGATCTGGGCGGGCGGTCCTTCGACGAGGATGCGGCCCTGCACCAGCACCGTGATCGTCTTAGCCAGGCGAAAGACGAGGTCCATGTCGTGCTCGATGATCAGCACGGCGATGTCGGGCGGCAATCGCTCGACCACCCCGATGATGAGCCCGGTCTCGCCCGACGGCACCCCGGCGGCCGGCTCGTCGAGCAGCAGCACCTTTGGCGACAGCCCCAGCGCCACCGCGATCTCGACCAGCCGCTGCTGGCCATAGGCGAGCGCGCTGACCGGCCGCAGCGCGTCCTCCTCGATGCCGAGGGTTTCGAGCAGCGTATAGGCCTCGTCGATGATCCGCCGATGCCGCCCCGCCGCCCGCCACAGCCCGCCCGCGACCCCGTCGCGCTCGGCGATCGCCAGCGTCACGTGTTCGAGAACGTCGAGCCGGCGGAACAGCGCGTTGATCTGGAACGTCCGCGCCAGACCGCGCTTGACCCGCGCCGCCTGCGGCAGCCGGGTGATGTCGGCGCCGCCAAGCCGGATCGTGCCGGCGCTCGGGCTCAACACGCCGGTGGCGAGGTTGACGAAACTGGTCTTGCCGGCGCCGTTCGGGCCGATGAGGGCATGGCGGGCGCCGCGTTCCAGCCGGAAATCGATGTCGCTCGCGACCGCCAGCGCGCCGAAGCTGAGGCACAGCCCGATGGTCTCAAAGGCTGGGGTTTCGAGCGCCAGATCACTCATCGCCGAAACCGCTCGACGAGACCGATGATGCCGCCGCGCGCGAACATCACCACCGCGACCATCAACAGCCCGATCCAGAAATACCAGTAGACCGGCTCGATCTCGGCGAACTGGTCCTGCGCGATCATGTAGAGCGGCACACCGATAAACGCGCCGTAGAGCCGCCCGACCCCGCCGATCGTCAGCATGATAAGGGCATTGCCCGACCGTTCGAGGCTCAGCGAGGTCAGCCCGACAAACTGCGTGGTCTGCGCGATCAGCCCGCCCGAAACGCCGGCCAGCGCCGCCGAGATCGTGTAGACGACGAGCCGCCGCCGGAATACCGGCGCGCCGATCGCGTGCATCCGCCGCACATTCTCGCGCATTCCGGTCAGCGAGCGGCCGAACGGCGAATGCACGATCTGCCGCGTCACCAGCCAACCGACCAGCAGCACGCCGAGGCAATAGCCATAGGCGACGCGCCCGAACATATCGAAGTGGAACACGCCGAAGATCGGCCACACATCGACGCCTTGCAGCCCGTCATCGCCGCCGGTGATCGAACTCGCCTTGTTCGCGGTCTCCAGCAGCATCGCGGCGACGACCAGCGTCTGCATCAGCAGGGCGAGGCCGGTCGTGCGCAGGATAACGAGGCCGCTCAGAAACCCGATCAGCGCCGACACCGCCGCCGCCGCCACGAGCCCGCTCAGCGGCTCGCCCCAGCCATGTGCGGCGAGGATTCCGGCGGTATAGGCGCCGGTCCCGAAAAATGCGGCATGCCCCAGCGTCACGATCCCGGCGTAACCGACGACGAGATCGGCCGACATCACGAAAAGGATCGTCGCCAATATCTGGGCGCCGAGCGGCAGATAGCCGGGAAACACAAACGCCGCCGCCAAAGCCGCGACCCACGGCACGGCTTCGAGCGGGCGAAAGCGGTGGCGCCGGGCAAACGCCTCGATCGCCCCATTTCGGTCAGAACGTGCCCTGTCGAGATCCTTGACGGTCATGCGCGGTCCGTCATGCCCGGCCGAACAGCCCGTGCGGCCGCCACAGCAACAGCGCCATCGTCAGCGCATAGATGAAAAACGCCCCGAGCTCGGGCAACAAATACTTGAACCCGGTATCGGCGATGCCGATCAGCAGCGCGGCGACAAACGGCCCGCGAATGCTGCCGAGCCCGCCGACCGCGACGACGATGATGAAGTAGACGAGGTTCGACAGCGCATAGCTCGGGCTGATCGGCAGGAAATCGGCCCCGAGCGCGCCGCCCAGCCCCGCGAGGCCGCTGCCCAGCGCAAACGTCAGCGTGAACAGGCGCGAGGTGTTGATGCCAATCGATTGCGCCATCCGCAGATTGTCGACCGCGGCCCTTATCTGCGCGCCGAACCGGGTACGTTCGAGCGCCAGCCACAACAGCGTCACCAGCACCGCGCCGCACAGGATCAGAAAGCTGCGATAGGTCGGGAAATGCCGGAACCCGAAATCGATCTGCCCGTCGAGCCAATGCGGCAGGTAGACCGGCTGGTTGAGCGGCCCCCACACATAGGTGACGCCGGCGACCGACATGAAGATGATGCCCATCGTCAACAGCACCTGGTCGAGCTCTTCGCCGCCGTAGAGCCGGCGGTAGAGCAGCCGCTCCAGCGGCACGCTGGCCAGCGCCGCCGCCGCCGCCGCACCCGCGAGCGACACGGCATACGGCACCCCCCAACGGTTCATCAGCGCCGTCAGCACATACCCGCCGAGCATCGCGAACACGGCATGCGCCAAGTTGACCAACCCCATCAGCCCCATCGTCACCGACAGCCCGACCGAGATCAGGTACAGCACCATCGCAAAGGCGAGGCCGTGGAAGCCGATGCTGATGGCGGCCTCAGTGACGGCGTGCATCGTCACCAATCCCGGACCCGCGGGCGTCCCGCCCACATCTGCTGTAAGAGCGGGCGGGACGCCCGCGGCCCATGATCACTTCGCCGGGTTCAGCTCCTTCCACGGGTCTTTGACGTTCGGGATCGTCGCGATCTCGACATTGGCGAGCGTGCCGTCGACCTTCTCGACCTTGCGGATATAGATGTTCTGCACGATGTCGCGGGTCTCGGGATCGATCGAGATCGGGCCGCGCGGGCTGTTCGGGTTCTTCCAGTGCGACAGGAAATCCATCGCCTCTTCGGGGGTGAACTGGCCCTTCTTGGCGATCACCAGGTCGAAAATCGCCGCCATCCCGTCCCAACCGTCCACCGAGAAGAAATCGGGGATCGTCTTGCCGCCGTATTCCTTGTTCCACGCGGCGAGAAACGCGTCGTTGGCCGGGCGCTTCGCCGCGGTCGAGTAGTTGCCGGCGGTGATCAGCCCCTCGATCACATCGCCCATGTTCTGCAATTCCTCGTCCGGCAACAGGTCCTGGGCCGAGGTGATCGCGATCCCGGCCTCGCGCAGGCCGATGTCGCGCACCGCCTTCATCATCGCGGTCGCCTGGGTCTGCGCCGGCACCCACAGGAACGCGACATCGGGCTTGGCGTCCTTGATGCGCTGCACGAACGGCACGAAATCCGGGTTCTGTACCGGGAAATTGACCTTGCCGACGATCTTGCCGCCGCCGTCGGTAAAGCCCTTGGTGAACCCGCCCTCGGCGTCATGGCCGGCGATAAAGTCGGTGGCGCCGGTAAACGCGGTCTTCCAGCCCTGCTCGGCGGCCCATTTGCCGATCGGCGCGCATTGCTGCCACAGCGTAAACGAGGTCCGCACCACATAGGGCGACAGCCGGGGGATCGAGACACCGGCGGCGTTGGTCAGCACGAACGGCACCTTGGCCTCGGCGGTCAGCGGCGCCACGGCGGCCGCGACCGGCGACAGAATGACCCCGGCGAGAAGCTGGACATGGTCGCGGGTGATCAGCTCCTGCGCGATGCGCTTGCCGACCTCGGGGTTGGAGGTGTCGTCGCGCTTGATGATCTCGATCTTGACCCCGGCTGGCAGGTCCTTGGTGTGCTCCTTGACGTAAAGGTCGATGCCTTTCTGCATTTCGTCGGCCGCCTGGGCGACAAAGCCGGAATAGCTGTTGATGATGCCGATCTTGACGGTGGTGTCCGCCCGCGTCGGCGCGAGCCCCGCGTCGAGAACGCCCGCGCCCAGCACGATCGCGGCGGCCAGCGCGGCCAACCGCCAGTGTCTTCCCAGCATCGACCTCTCCCGTGTTCTTGCAGGCGAATTGTCGGCTGCGCGCCCGCCCGCTGGCAAGTAACTTACTCGCGCATACGGCGAGCATCACACCATGCTGAACCCGCCGCTGATGCTGATGACTTGCCCCGTGATCCAGCCGCCGCCGGCCGACGCGAGCAGCGTCACCATCGGCGCCACGTCGCCGGCCTGGCCGAGCCGCCGGAGGGGATAGAGCCGCACCAGCCGCTCGCGATTGGCCTCGACCCAATTGCGGTCGTGCGCGGTCTCGACGAGGCCGAGCGAGACGACGTTCGCGGTCGTGCCGAACCGCCCGAACTCCTTGGCCAGCGATTTGACGAGGCCGATCACTCCGGCGCGTGCCGCCGCGACGATCGAGAGGCCGCTTTCGCCGACCCGCGACGAATCCCCGATCAGCGCGATGATCCGCCCGTCGCCGCTCTTTTCGAGATGCGGCGCGGCGGCGTGGCAGCAATGGATCGCGCCGTAGAGGCAGACATCGATCTGCCGCCGCCAATCCTCCGGCGTCGTTTCGCTGAAGCGCTGGCGCAGCGCCACCCCGGCATTGTTGACGAGGATGTCGAGCCCGCCGAGCTCGCCGACCACCCGCGCGACCATCGCCTGCACGGCGGCGAAATCCGCGACATCGGCCCCGACCGCGATCGCCGAGCCGCCGACCGCCGCGATCTCGGCCACCACCGCCCGCGCCGCGTCGGCCGAGCTGCGATAGTTGACCGCGACCGCCGCGCCCTCCGCCGCCAGCGCC
>DATAUV010000035.1:0-24401 GCA_036268075.1 Allostellaceae bacterium
AGCGGCTCGGGCGCGGTGACGCCGGCGGCGAAGACGGCGCGCAGAACCTCGAATTCCTCGATCCGCGACAGGCTCGCCGCCACCCCTGTCGGCGAGTCGGTGCGCACCACCAGCCGCTGCGCCCCGTCGAGCGAGCCGCCGACAAACACGGCGTCGATCCCCCAATTCTGCTGGATCGCCCCGCCTTCGAGCAGAGCCATGGCGGCGACAGACACCGATCGTGCGCCGGTCTCGGCGGCGAGGAACCGTTTCAGGCCGGGAAGATCGATCACGAGTTGGGCTCAAGGTGATGGGTTTCGCGATGCTCAACCCATCCTACGAATTCGGTGCCGTAGGATGGGTTGAGCATCGCGAAACCGATCACCTTCGACCAAACCCGCTCAGACGGCGGCGACGCCGTGCCCGCCATCGACCGCGATCACCGCGCCGGTCACATAGGCGCTGGCCGGAGAGGCGAGGAACAAGAGCGCGCCGCCGAGGTCCTCGACCTGCCCCACCCGCTTCATCGGCACGCGGGCCGCGAGCTTCAGCCCGGCCTCGCTTTCCAGGAAATCGCGGTTGAAGTCGGTCACCACGTAGCCGGGCGCGATGCCGTTGACCAGGATGTCGTACCGCGCCAGCTCCATCGCCATCCCGGCGGTCAAATGCGCGAGCCCCGCCTTTGCCGCGAGATAGCTCGGCACCCGCGCGATCGTGCGGTGGCTCAGCACCGAGACGATGTTGACGATCCGGCCGGGCCGCTTCTTGCCGATCAGATGCGCGGCAAACTCCCGCGCGGCCCAGAACGCGCCCTTGAGGTTGGTGTCGATGACGTAGTCCCAATCCGCTTCGGTGTGCTCGAAGAACGGCTTGGAGACGACCACGCCGGCGTTGTTGACGAGGATGGACACCCCGCCGAGCCCATCCTCGGTCTCGGCCAGCGCGGTGGCGATGCTGTCGCGGCTGGTGACGTCGAGCGAGACCGCCAGGCAGGTTCCACCCTCCGTCCGTATCCGTTCGCACGCCTCCTCAAGCCGATCGGCCCGGCGCGCCGCCAACGCCACCTTGGCCCCGGCCGCCGCCAGCACCTCGGCGAAATACAGCCCGATCCCGCTCGACGCCCCCGTGACGAGCGCGACCTGGTCGTGGATGTCGAAGCTGGGCAAGGCGGTCATAGCCAAATATCCCCCTCGCCCGCATCGCGGGAGAGGGAGGGACCCGTCGCAAAGCGATGGGAGGGTGAGGGCCGCGGCGACAGCCGCGCTGCGCGCGCCCTCACCCGTCTCGCTTCGCGATCCACCCTCTCCCGCAATGCGGGCGAGGGGAAAAGCTTGATGCTCACTTGCCGATCTCCTTCGCCCGCTCGCGCAGCGCGTATTTCTGGATCTTGCCGGTCGAGGTCTTCGGCAGCGGGCCGAACACGACGTGCTTCGGCGCCTTGTAATGCGCGAGGCGGGCGCGGCAGAAGGCGATGATTTCGGCGGGGTCGCCCGCAACGCTTTCCTTGAGCGTCACGAAGGCGCACGGCGTCTCGCCCCAGAACGGGTCCGGCCGCGCGACGACGGCGGCTTCCATCACCGCGGGGTGCCGGTACAGCACCTCCTCGACCTCGATGGAGGAAATGTTTTCGCCACCCGAGATGATGATGTCCTTCGACCGGTCCTTGATCTCGACATAGCCGTCCGAGTGCATGACCGCGAGGTCGCCGGTGTGGAACCAGCCGTGCGAGAATGCCTCGCCGCTCGCGGTGGGGTTTTTGAGGTAGCCCTTCATCAGCGTGTTCGAGCGCAGCACGATCTCCCCGATCGTCGTCGCATCCGGGGGAACATCCTGCATCGTACCGGGATCAACCACGCGCTGGCGGTCGAGGATCAGGTGCTGAACCCCTTGCCGCGCCATCTTTTCCACCCGGCCGGCCGGCGGCAGCTCGTCCCACTCCTCCTGCCAGGCGCAGACCGTGGTCGGCCCGTAGCTTTCGGTCAGGCCATACAGGTGCGTGACCCGGAACCCCATCCCCTCCATCGCCTCGATCACCGCGCCGGGCGGGGCCGCGCCGCCGGTCGAGACGTCGACGACGTGGTCGAACCGGCGCTTCACCGCGGCGGGCGCGTGGACCAGCATGTTGAGCACGATCGGCGCGCCGGCCATGTGGGTGACGCGGTGTTCGGCGATCGCGGCGAAGATCGGCGCCGGATAGACCCGGCGCAGGCACACATGCGTCCCGGCGACCGCCGACAGCGCCCAGGTGTAGGTCCAGCCGTTGCAATGGAACATCGGCAGGGTCCACAGGAACACCGAATGCCGGTCCATGCCAAAGGTGATCGCGTTGCCGAGCGCATTCAGGTAGGCGCCGCGATGGTGGTACACGACGCCCTTGGGGTTGCCGGTCGTGCCCGAAGTGTAGTTGAGCGCGATCGGCGCCCATTCGTCCTCCGGCGGCGACCACCCCGCCCCGCCGTCACCTTCGAGGAGAAAATCCTCGTATTCGGTAACGCCGAGCGTCTGGCCGCCGATCTCGACCAGCGGAATCTTGAGCCCGAGCGTGGCGATCGTCGGCGCGAACTCGGTGTCGACGATCAGCAGCTTGGCCTCTCCGTGGCCGAGGATGAACTCGATCGTCGGCGGGTCGAGCCGGTAGTTGAGCGCGTTCAGCACCGCGCCCGCCATCGGCACGCCGTAATGCGCCTCGAGCAGCGCCGGCACATTCGGCGCCATCACCGACACCGTGTCGCCCGCCCTGATCCCACGCTTCCGCAGCGCGTCGGCAAACCGGCGGCAGCGGGCGTAGAACTCGCGATAGGTGAACCGGCGCATACTGTCGATGACCGCGACCCGGTCAGGATAGATCGCGGCGGCGCGGGCGAGGAAATTGAGCGGGGTCAGAGCCGCGAAATTCGCTGCGTTCTGCGCGAGATGCGGTGCGTCGTAGAGATGCTCGCTCATCGCCCCATCCTCCCGACACGGGCGGCGGGGGTCAAGTCGAGAGGGGCCGCGGCGTGCAGATGGGCGCCGCCATGACGGCCGAGCCCGTCTAGAGATCGATCCAGAATGACAGCTTGGTCTTGCCGTCCGCCTCGCAGCTCCGCCCGAACACGCCGCCATTGGCGACGATGACGCGACGCGAGGGTCCGTTGTCGTCGTCACAGGTGATCTGGAGCCGGGTCAGCCCGGCCTCGCGCGCGACCGGCAGCATCATCGCCAAGGCTTTGGTCGCGTAGCCCCGCCGGCGTTTCCACGGCACGACGGCATAGCCGACATGACCGCTGACGTGAGGCGGCAGGTCGTTGCTGCCGCGCCAGAAGCGCAGATTGACGACCCCACAGAATTCGCCGTCATCGAGCCAGAACACCCGCGACGGCAGGCGCGGCACCGTCTTGCCGCTCGCGAGGGTGAGGGTCCCGTCCTGGCGGGTGATCCCGGCCAGCAACTCGGCCGGGTCGCGCCGGTAGATCGCGAGCTGCGCGCCGGAAACATCCCGCGTCGTATCCGGCGACCAGCCCGCCTCCAGCGCCACGGCGTATTCGGGCATGCGGTCGAGAACAGGCGGGACCAGCCGCAGCGTCACGCGCCGATGAGTCGCGCGACCCGCTCGCGGTGCCATGTCGCGTCGCCAAACGCGACCTCGCTCGCCTTCGCGCGTTTCATGTAGAGATGGAGGTCGTGCTCCCAGGTCATGCCGATGCCGCCATGGAGCTGGATGCCGGAATTCGACACTTTGCGGCTCGCGTCCGAGGCATAGGATTTCGCCATCGACACCGCGAGCGCCGCGTCGGGCTCGTGTCCGTCGACCGCCCAGGCCGCGTAATAGGTCAGCGACCGGGCGTTCTCGACCTCGACCAGCATGTCGGCGCATTTGTGCTTGACGCCCTGGTAGCTGCCGATCGGCTTCCCGAACGTCTCGCGCAATTTGGCGTATTCGACGGTCATGTCGAGCACCCGCTGCGCCCCGCCGCAGATCTCGGCGCTGAGGGCGACCGCGACCACGTCGAACACCCGCGACAGCGCCGGCCAGCCGCCATGCAACTCGCCGAGCAGCGCGCTCTCCGGCACCGAGACGTTGTCGAGCCGCACCTCGCACAGCTTTCGCGTCTCGTCGATCGACGGCATCACGGTGATCGCGAGACCCGCCGCGTCCCGGGGCACGACAAAGAGGCTGACGCCGTCCTCCAGCGTGGTTCCGTCGCGGGTGCGCGCCGCGACGACGATGATGTCCGCGAGATGGGCATCCGGCACGAACAGCTTGGTCCCCGACAGCGTGAACCCGCCGCGCTCGGCCCGCGCGCCGAGCGTCACCCCGGCCGCGTCCCACCGCGCATTCGGCTCGGTCGCCGCCAGAGTCGCCTTCAGCGAGCCGTCGGCGATCCGCGGCAGATACTCGCGCCGCTGCCCGACGCTTCCCGCCTCGTGGACCGCAAGCCCGCCCAGCAACGTCGCGAGGTACGGCCCGGGCATCACCGCCCGCCCCATCTCCTCCATCAGCACGATCAGGTCGGTGAGGCCGAGCCCGATCCCGCCGTCATCCTCGGAAAAGAGGATGCCGAGCCATCCCTGCTCGGCGATCTGCTCCCAGAATGCCGGCGTCACCGCCTCCGCCGTCGCCATCCGCTCGCGCACGAACTTGGTCGTGCAGGCCGCGTCGAGGAATTTCCGCGCCGTGTCGCGCAGCAGCTCCTGCTCTTCGCTGAAGCCGATATCCATCAGCCGACCCCTTGGCCCGCGTGAGCTTCCAGACGCAGCCACTTCTCAATCGGCCCATCCGGCCATGCCGCATCGCCGAATGTGTAGCCCTCAAACCAACTTAAGTATCCATCCCTGACAAAGATCGTAAACCCTACAAGATCGGCCGGCGAGGCCAGCTTGGTCTTGTATCCATCGGACGCATCGCCGTTCATCCGATCCAAGCCGGGAACGTTCTCCCCGACTAAAAGGTCCAAATAATAGCCCGTTCCGGTCATTTGCCGGACACCGGCCCTGACCGTAGCTAGCTGCCTTAGCAACGGCGATGCCAGCCCATATTCCTTGATCAGCAGCTCTTCGATGATTCGTAATTCGAGTGGAGAAACACTGGTCATCGCGTCATCCCGCTTTAGGGCCGATGAATGCGGTTCCAATCCGCACGATCCCGTCTACCACCCGCCCACCAACCGTAACCCGGATGCCGGCAACATCGAAGACTTGCCGATAGTAGCCGACATTGTTCACCCGCAGGCTGCCCCTTTCAACTGCGGCCCGTACCGCCCTATAGATCGCGTCCCCAGCGGCCTCTTCGCCGCCGTACCGACGAACCAGAACGTCGAGCCCGTGTCGCCGCCTTCCGAAAATATGGTGCAGCTTATTCGGATCGTCCATTGGACGTTTATACGCTTCACCCCTTCGGCAACCCCAGCACGCGCTCGCCGATGATGTTGCGCTGGATCTCGCTGGTGCCGCCGGCGATCGCGTATTGGCGCGAGCCCATCACGCGATGGGCCCAGCGGCCGGAATCGGCGACGGTTTCGGTCGGACCGTCGATCGTCGCGTAGGGGCCGAGCAGCGTCGATGACGCGTCGGCGATGCGCTGGGCGAGCTCCGATCCGAACAGCTTGAGGATCGAGCCCTCCGGTCCCGGCGGCTGGCCGCGCAGGCGGCGGGTGAGGCCGCGGAGCCGCGTCACCTTGAGCGCCTGCGCGTCGATCGCGAGCTGGGCGATCATCTGGCGGATATGGGTCTGGTCCCACGAGGGTTCCTGGCGGTTCGGGAACTGCTTGGCGATCTCGACGAGGCGGGCGATCTGCCCGGCATGGTCGCGCCCGCCGGCGCCGCCGCGCTCGAACATCAGCGTCGTGATCGCGGTCTTCCACCCCTCGTTGATCTTGCCGACGACGTTCTCCTTGGGGACCTTGACGTCCTCGAAGAACACTTCGTTGAAATGCCGGTGCCCGTTGAGCAGCACCAGCGGCCGCACGGTGATCCCCGGCGTCTTCATGTCGACGAGCAGATAAGTGATGCCGTGATGCTTTGGCGCGTCGGGGTCGGTGCGCACGAGGAGAAAGCACCAATCGGCCCAATGCGCGCCAGAGGTCCACACCTTCTGGCCGTTGACGACGAAATGGTCGCCCTGGTCGACCGCGCGGGTGCGCAGGCTCGCGAGGTCGCCGCCGGCGCCGGGCTCGGAGAAGCCCTGGCACCAGCGCTCGTCGCCGGCCAGGATCGCCGGCAGATGCCGCTTTTTCTGCGCCTCGGTGCCGAGCTGGATCAACGTCGGGCCGAGCAGGTTCAGCGCGCTGTGTCCCGGCAGGATCGGGGCGTGGGCGCGGAAATATTCCTCGTCAAAGATCACCTGCTGGATAAAGCTCGCCCCTCGCCCGCCGTATTCCTTGGGCCAGGAGATGCCGACCCAGCCGGCCGCGTGCATCTTCTTCTGCCAGGCAATGCGCCTCTCCAGCGTCTCGCGATCGGGCGCGACGCGGGAATCCGAGGCGTCCTCGACCTTGAGGTCGTCGGTCAGGTTGGCGTCGAGCCAGGCGCGGAAATCGCGGCGGAACTCGGCGTGGTCGGGGGCGTCGGCGAAATCCATGAGCGGGCCTCCCAGGCGGGTGCGACAGGCTAGACCAGTTTTCGGCGGGGTGGAATTGTCGCTGCGGCGCAATATATCTGTCGTGCGGCGCAACATGATGTACCGTGGGTTTCGGGCGGAGCGCCGCCGGGAGCAGCAAGCACCAGATGATGTATTACGCGTATCAGGCCTATGCCGATGCGATGACGCCGTTTCAGGCTCTCGCCAACGCCACCGCCGATCTGATGGAGCATTCCTGGCCGGGCTTTCCGGGCACCGTTTGGCAACGGCGATTCGCCGCCGGCTGCACTGTGCTGGGCGGCACCCACCTTACCCACAAGCGCCCGCCATTCGGGATCGACAGCGTCAGGTCTTCGGGCCGCGAGGTCGTGGTGCATGAGGAGGTCGTCGCCGCGACGCCGTTCGGCTCCTTGGTCCATTTCGGCAAGGACGGCGGCGACGCGCAGCCTCGCGTGCTGCTGGTCTCGCCGATGTCGGGGCATTTCGCGACGCTGCTGCGCCACACGATCCGCACGATGCTGCCGGACCACGACGTTTATGTGACCGACTGGCACAACGCACGCGACATCCCGGTTTCGGAGGGCGTGTTCGGGTTCGACGACTATATCGCCCACGTCATCGAGTTTCTGGAGCATCTCGGCCCCGGCGCCCACGCGATCGGGGTGTGTCAGCCGGCGGTCGCCGTGCTCGCAGCGGTCGCGGTGATGGAGACGGCGGACAATCCCGCCCTACCCGCGACGATGACGCTGATGGGCGGCCCCATCGACACGAGCCGCGCCCCGACCAAGGTCACCGAGCTTGCGGTGCAGCATTCGCTCGCCTGGTTCGAGACCAATCTGATCAGCCTGGTGCCCCTGCCCCATGCCGGCGCCGGCCGCCGCGTCTATCCGGGCTTTCTGCAGCTTGGCGCCTTCATGGCGATGAACCCGGAGCGCCACGCGCGCGCGTTCGGCCGCTATTACGAGGCGCTGGTCGGCCACGACACCGCCGGGCTCGCCGCCCACCACGCGTTCTACGACGAGTATTTCGCGGTGATGGACCTTCCGGCCGAGTTCTATCTCGAAACCATCGACAAGGTGTTCCAGCGCCAGGAGCTGGCGCGCGGCACGCTGGTCTGGCGCGGCCGGAAGGTCGATCCCGGCGCGATCACCCGCACCGCGCTGCTGACTGTCGAAGGCGAGCGCGACGACATCTGCGCCGTCGGCCAGACCGTCGCCGCACAGGGCCTGTGCTCCGGCTTGCCCGCCGCGAAGAAACGCCACCACCTCCAGGAAGGCGTCGGCCATTACGGCGTCTTCAGCGGCCGCCGCTGGGCCGGCGAGGTCTACCCGGCGATCCGCGACTTCATCCGCGAGAACTCATAGGCTCAACAGCGGAACAGGGTTACGCTTTCCCCCTGGCGGAGGGAGAGCCCGAATGCTGAGCCGCGAACAAGCCGAAGCCTATCGCCGCGACGGCTATTCCTTCCCGCACGCGGCGCTGTCGCCGGCCGAGCTCGAGGATTGCCGCACCGGTCTCGCCCGCTATGAGGAATGGCTCGGGTCCCCGGTCAACGCGGCGGAGCGGCGCTGGCGGTCGGCCGCGTATGTGTTCCTGCCGTGGTACGACCGGCTCATCCGCCACCCCAAGATCCTCGACGCGGTCGAGACCCTGGTCGGCCCCGACATCCTCGTCTACACCGCGACCTTCTTTATCAAGGAGGCGCTGAGCCCCACTTTCGCCGCCTGGCACCAGGACGCGACCTATTTCGGACTGACCCCGCACGAGCACGTCACCGCCTGGGTCGCGCTCAGCGACGCGAGCGCGGAGGCCGGGTGCATGGAGGTCGTGTCGTCGAAGGGTGCGCCGGCGCAACTGCATCACGCCGCGCTCGGCCTCGAACACAGCATCAACGGCGGCGGCCAGGCGATCGTCGAGGGGTTCGACGAGGGCAGCGCGGTGATGATGGCCCTCCCCGCCGGCAGCTTCTCGCTGCACCACACGCTGTGCCGGCACCGCTCGGCCCCGAACCGCGCCCCGCATCGCCGGGTCGGGATCGGCATCTCCTACATCCCGACGCGCTGCCGCCTCACCGGCACGGTGCGGATGCGCGCGCCGCTGGTGCGCGGCGAGGACCGGTACGGGAATTTCGACGTTCTGCCGCCGCCGGAGAGCGAATTCGCCTCGTCGGCGTTAGCGCGGCACGAGGAAGCCTATCGCCGCTATCGCGAGAACTACGCCGAGCAAATCGCCGCGCATGACGCGGCGTATGTGCGGGCGGCGGAGTAGAGTTCCTTGTCCCCTCGCCCGCATTGCGGGGGAGGGTTAGGGTGGGGGCTTACTGCGCCCCTAATTCAGCCCGTAGAACCCCATCGCGCCGCCGGCCATCACCTGCCGCTGCGTCTCCGGCGACAGCCCTTCGAGCCGCTTTCTGACCATCTCCGGCGCCCCCGGGAAGAACCCGTCCGGGTGCGGGTAATCGGTGGCCCACATGATCTTGTGCGGGCCGATATAGTCGGCGAGGTGCTTCAGCCCGCCTTCGACCGGCTCGAACGAAATCCAGCATTGCTTGCGGAAAATGTCGCTCGGGCGGGTCTTCAAGCCGCTGTCGTTGAAGCCCTGGTCATCGAAATGCCGGTCCATCCGGTCGAGCCACGGTGCGATCCAGCCGCCGCCGCTCTCCAAAAAGCCGACACGCAGCTTCGGATGCCGCTCGCAGACGCCTCCCCAGATCATGCTGAGCGCCGCCAGCATCATCTCCATCGTGTGCGAAATGATGTGCTGTGCACCGCGCCCGATGAAGCGGTCGACGCCGACCTGCGGCATGCCGGGCGCGGCGCCCTCGTGGAAACCGACCGCGAAGTCGAGCTCCTCGGCGGCGGTCCAGAATGGCTCGTAGACCAGATCGTGGATCAGCCGGTTGTTGTATGGGTTCGGACGCAGGAAGCCGGCATGCATGCCTAGCTCCTTACGGGCGAAGGTCATCTCCTTGATCGCAATGTCGACATCCTGCATCGGCAGCATCGCGACCCCGAACAGGCGGTCGGGGTACGGCTTGCAGTAATCGGCGAGCCAGCGGTTGTAGGCGCGGCAGATCGCCCCGGCGAGCGCCGGATCGACGACCCCGCCGACAAACAATCCGATGCTCGGGTAAAGGAACGCCGCGTCGATCCCGTCCATGTCCATGTCGGGGATGCGCTTGTGCGGGTCGAAGCCGCCGGGGCGGCCTTGATCGTATTCGAACCCGTCGGCGATCACGTGGCCGTCGCGTGCGCCGATCGCCCCGATCGCGCCCAGCCCGCGCTCGGCGCTGCCGGCCATCATCGTGTCGATCTGGAGCTGCTGCTTGCCGTTCTTGTTGGTGACGAGCCGCGGCGCACGGTCGCGGTAGGCGGGGTCGATATAGTCGAGCCAAAGGTTGAGCGGTTCGAGGATATGGCCGTCGGCATCGACGACGTTGTAGGTACGCGCCATCAGCTTCTCCCTTGGACCGCGGGCGTCCCGCCCGCTCTTCGGAAAAATGCGGGCGAGACGCCCGCGGTCCTTTAAGTCAGTTCAACCCGTAAAACGCCATTGCCCCGCCGGCCATGATCTGGTGCTTGCCCTCCGGCGACAGCCCCTTGATCTTGTCCTGAACCATCTTGGGTGCGCCGGGGAAGAACCCGTCCGGGTGCGGGTAGTCGGTCGCCCACATGATCTTGTGCGGTCCGACATAGTTCGCGAGCACGCTGAGGCTGCCCTCGACCGGCTCGAACGAAATCCAGCAGCTTTGCCGGAAGATGTCGCTGGGCCGGTTCTTCAGCCCGCTGTCGTTGAAGCCCTGGTCGTCGAAATGCCGGTCCATCCGGTCGAGCCACGGCGCGATCCAGCCGCCGCCGCTTTCGAGGAACGCGACGCGCAATTTCGGATGGCGCTCGCACACCCCGCCCCAGATCATGCTGAGCGCGGCGAGCATCATCTCCATCGTGTGGGTGATGATGTGCTGCGCGCCGCGCGTCGCGAAACGGTCGATTCCGACCTGCGGCATGCCGGCGCTGGCGCCCTCGTGAAAGCCGATCGCGAAATCGAGATCGACCGCCGCCTCCCAGAACCGGTCGTAGACGCGGTCGTGGATCAACAAATTGTTGTACGGGTTGGGCCGCAGAAAGCCCGAATGGAAGCCGAGCTCCTTGCGGGCGAAAGTCATCTCGTCGATCGCAAGGTCGATCGACTGCAGCGGCAGCATCGCGACACCGAAGAGGCGGTCCGGGTACGGCTTGCAGTAATCCGCGAGCCAGCGGTTATAGGCGCGGCAGCACGCGGCGGCGAGCGGCGGGTCCTCGATGGCCCCGCTCGACAGCCCCAGCGTCGGGTAGAGGAACGCCGCGTCGATCCCGTCCATGTCCATGTCGGGCATGCGCGCGTGCGGATCGAAACCGCCGGGGCGGCCCTGGCTGTATTCCATCGTGTCGTCGCAGACGACGCCGTCCCGCGCGCCGATCGCGCCGGCGACCCCGAGCCCCTTCGAGCTGCCGATGACCCGGTCACCGATCAACAGGCGCTGCTTGCCGTCCTTGTCGGTGATCAGCTTGGGCGCCTGGTCGCGGAATCCCGGATCGATATAGTTCTCCCACAGATCGAGCGGCTCGAGGATATGGGCGTCCGCATCGACGACGTTGTAGGCGCGCGGCATGGTTCCTCCCGTATTGGACCGCGGGCGTCCCGCCCGCACTTGTTCGCCCGCACTTGTTAAAAGAATGCGGGCGAGACGCCCGCGGTCCATTTTCCGTCAGTTCAGCCCGTAGAACTTCATCGCGCCGCCGGCGAAGACGCCGTGGCGGGTTTCCGGCGATACCCCTTCGAGCATCTTCTCGATCATCGCAGGGGCGCCGGGGAAGAACCCGTCGCGGTGCGGATAATCGGTCGCCCACAGGATCTTGTCGGGGCCGATATAGTCGGCGAGGTGCGCGAGGCTCCCCTCGACCGGCTCGAACGAAATCCAGCACTGGCGGCGGAAGATGTCGCTCGGACGGGTCTTGAGGCCGCTGTCGTTGAAGCCCTGGTCGTCGAAATGGCGATCCATGCGATCAAGCCACGGCGCGATCCAGCCGCCGCCGCTCTCCATGAAGCCGACGCGCAGCTTCGGGTGCCGCTCGCAGACGCCGCCCCAGATCATGCTGAGCGCCGCCAGCATCATCTCCATCGTGTGGGAAATGATGTGCTGCGCGCCGCGTCCCTTGAAGCGATCGATCCCGACCGTCGGCATGCCGCTCGCCCCGCCTTCGTGGAAGCCGATGACGAAATCGAGGTCTTCCGCCGCCGTCCAGAACGGCTCGTAGACCGGGTCGTGGATCAGGCGGTCGTTATAGGGGTTCGGGCGCAGGAAGCCGCCCTTCATGCCCAGCTCCTTGCGGGCATAGGTCATCTCCTTGATCGCCGCGTCGACATCCTGCATCGGCAGCATCGCGATGCCGAAGAGGCGGTCGGGGTACGGCTTGCAGTAGTCGGCGAGCCAGCGGTTGTAGGCCCGGCACAACGCGCCGGCGAGCGCCGGGTCGTGCACCGCGCCCGAGAACAGGCCCATGCTTGGATAGAGAAACGCCGCGTCGATCCCGTCGAGGTCCATGTCGGGGATGCGCTTGTGCGGGTCGAACCCGCCCGGGCGCCCGTCCTCGTACTTCATCATCTCGGCCTTGATCGCGCCCTGGCGCGCGCCGACGCCGCCGATCCCGCCCATGCCCTGCTGGCTGCCGAGCACCTGGTTTTCAAGAAACAGCTTTTCCTTGCCGTCCTCGTCGATGATCAGCTTGGGCGCCCGGTCGCGAAAAGCCGGGTCCATGTAATCGTTCCACAGCGTGATCGGCTCGAGGATATGGCCGTCCGAATCAATGCGGTTATAGACGCGCGCCATGATCTGCTCCTGCAACTGACCTCGGCAGATGGTAGCGCAGCGGGCGGAACAACGCGAGATCGTAAGCAACGCTTATCAAGCAAGCCGACATGCATCCGACGCAAAGATGCCCTCACCAAAAGTTGATCGCGTATGGTATGGGATTCCGTACCGCGGCAAATGGGGACCGTGGTGCGCCAGAGGGAACAGGAGAACACGCATGAACATCGGCGCTCGCATCGCGGGCTTTGTCGCGGCTTTGATGCTGGCGGGACCGGCGGCCTTCGCTGCTGAGCCGACCGGCAAGCCCATTACGATCGGCTTCTCGATGGCGCTGACCGGCTCGCTCGCTGTCAACGGCAAGTCGGGGCTGTTGGCGATGCAGATCTGGGCCGAGGACCAGAACGCGAAAGGCGGCCTTCTCGGGCGTCCGGTCAAGCTCGACTTCTACGACGACCAGACCAACCCGGCCTCGGTCCCGGGCATCTACACAAAGCTGTTGGACGTCGACAAGGTCGACCTCGTCGTCTCCGGCTACGGCACCAATATCGCGGCGCCAGCGATGCCGGTCGTGATCGCGCACAAGATGACGTTCATCGGCCTCTTCGCGCTCGACATCAACGAGGAGTTCAAATACCCGAAC
Organism: Allostellaceae bacterium; assembly: GCA_036268075.1. Taxonomy (GTDB): domain Bacteria; phylum Pseudomonadota; class Alphaproteobacteria; order ATCC43930; family CGMCC-115725; genus DATARH01. The sequence continues at coordinate 13,027 of DATAUV010000035.1, forward strand.
TACTTCTCGATGCTGCCGGTCGGCCCCGACCCGCGCCGGGCGATCTCCGACGGGTTCTTCGAGGTCGTCAAGCAGTACAAGGACAAGCTTGGGCTGAAGACGATGGCGCTCGCGGTCGGCGACGGCGAAGCCACGCGCAACGGCGCCGATGGCGCTCGCCAAAACGCCAAGGCTGCCGGACTGGATATCGTCTACGACAAGACCTACCCGCTCAACACGGCCGATTTCAGCCCGATCATCCGCGCGATCCAGGCGACCAGCCCGGACATCGTCTATCTGTCTTCCTATCCGAACGACAGCGTCGGCTTTATCCGCAGCGTCCATGAACTGGGGCTCAACACCAAGATCTTCGGCGGCAGCCCGACCGGGCCGCAATCGACCTCGATCAAGATGTCGCTGGGCTCGATGCTCAATGGTCTCATCACCTTCGATTGGTGGCTGCCGGCGCAAAAGCTGCAATTCCCCGGCGTCATGGACTTCCTGAAGAAGTACCAGGCGCGCGCGCCGAAGGAAGGCGTCGACCCGCTCGGCTATTATCTCGGACCTTGGGCCTATGCCGATCTGCAGGTGCTCGGCGAGGCGGTCGAGGCGACGAAGAGCCTCGACCAGGACAAGATCGCCGACTACATCCGCACCCACACCTTCAAGACTCTCGTCGGCGACGTGACCTTCGGCAAAAAGGGTGAGTGGGCCAAGTCGCGGGTCATGACCGTGCAGTTCCAGAACATCGCCGGCACCAGCGTCGACGATTTCCGCGACGGCAAGGGCGAAGCCGTCCTGTGGCCCGAGGAATACAAGAACGGCGACCCGATCATGCCCTATTCGAGCATCAAGCACTGATCCTGTTGGACCGCGGGTGTCCCGCCCGCTCTTCCTGAAGATGCGGGACGCCCGCGGTCCAAACCGGTCAGCTGGGTCGCTGGCGGTTCCGCAGGCGCCCCAAATCGGCTTCCGACAATCGCACCGACAGATGCGCGGCATCTTCGTCGTCGCGGCGGCCGAGCACCTCGGCGTGGGCGTAGATCCAGGCGAGGGTCTTGCCGTCGCTGAGCGGGATATCCAGCCGCACCGGCTTCGCCGCCTGGTCGAGCCGCGTCTCGATCGTGCGGAGGAGACCGTCGCAGCCCTCGCCGGTCACGGCCGACAGCGGCACGGTCTCGTCATTGCGCTGCGAGCGGTTGACGAGCGCCGCCCGCGCCTCCTCGTCGAGCAGGTCGATCTTGTTCAGGGCCTCGATCAGCCCGTCGGCGACAAGCGTGCCGAGGCCGAGATCGTCGAGCACCGCCAGCACGTCGGCGCGCTGCGCGGCGCTGTCGGGGTGATGCGCGTCGCGGACGTGCACGACGATGTCGGCCTCGGTGACCTCCTCCAGCGTCGCCCGGAAGGCGGCCACCAGATGCGTCGGCAAATCCGAGATGAACCCGACCGTATCGGACAGGATCGCCGTCTTGCCCGACGGCAGGCCGAGCCGCCGCATCGTGGGGTCGAGCGTCGCGAACAGCAGGTCCTCGGCCATCACGCCGGAATTGGTCAGCCGGTTGAACAGCGTCGACTTGCCGGAATTGGTGTAGCCGACGAGGGCGATCACCGGATACGGCACCCGCTTCCGGGCCTCGCGGTGGAGGCCGCGCGTGCGCTTGACGCTTTCGAGGTCGCGCTTGAGCCGCCCGATGCGCTCGCCGATCAGGCGGCGGTCGATTTCGAGCTGGCTTTCGCCAGGGCCGCCGAGAAAGCCGAAACCGCCGCGCTGGCGTTCGAGATGGGTCCACGACCGCACGAGGCGCGAGCGCTGGTAGGTGAGCGCCGCCAGCTCGACCTGCATCCGCCCCTCGCGGGTACGGGCGCGGGCGCCGAAGATTTCGAGGATGAGGCCGGTGCGGTCGATGACCTTGGCCTTCCATTTGCGTTCGAGGTTGCGCTGCTGCACCGGCGACAGCGCGCCGTCGACGACGACGAGGTCGATCTTGGCCTCGGCGATCGCCTCGCCGAGCGTCGCGACCGTGCCGCTGCCCATGAAGGTGCCGGGCACGGGACGGCCGATCCGCACGATTTGCGTCGCGGCGATGTCGAGGTCGATGGCGCGCGCCAGCCCGACCGCCTCGTCGAGCCGCGCCTCCTCCGACCGCACGGTTCCGGCCTCGCCATCGCGTTTCGATGACGAGTTCTTGAGCGCTGGGTGGATGACGAGGGCGCGCGCCGTCGGCGCGGCCGTGACGTGTGCGGCTTGCCTCAGAGCTCCGCGGCCTCCCCGCCGCCTTCGAAGAGCTGGATCGGCTGGGCCGGCATCACGGTCGAGATCGCGTGCTTGTAGACGAGCTGCGAATGCGCGTCCCGGCGCAGCAGGACACAGAAATTGTCGAACCAGGTGATGATGCCCTGCAGTTTGACTCCGTTGACGAGAAAGATCGTCACCGGCGTCTTGTTTTTCCGGACGTGGTTCAGGAACACGTCTTGGACATTCTGGGATTTTTCGGTCGTCATCGGTAAGCCCCGATTCGTTTTTGGAGCGGCGCGGTTGCGGCTCGGGTCAAAGGGAAGGCGGCGGCGACGGGAAACTCCCAATTCCGGTTACGAAGATGGGTTCGCGCCGGAAAATCACAAGCCCCGCACATGGTCAAAGAAACGCGCCGCGTCGGCGAACCATAAACGCGGCGGCACGCGAATAAATTCCGCCCCGGTCGCCGAGGTGTGGAGCAGCACCGGCATGCAGCCGCTGGCGATCGCGCACTCCATATCGGCGTCGGTGTCGCCGACGAACCACACGTCTTCGCCCGGCACGATCCCGCTCGGCTCCAGCGCCATCAGCACCGGGTCGGGCGCCGGCTTGTCCTGCGCCGCGTCGCCGGCGCCGACGATCCGGCCGAACATCGGCGACCAGCCCAGATGATCCGCCTCCCGCCGCAGCAACTCGCCGGTCTTGTTGCTGACGACCGCGAGGTAAAGCCCCGAATCGGCGAGCTGTCGCAGCATCGTGTCGCAACCCGGCAACGCCCGCATGCGGTCGAGGTGGATCGCCTCGAAATGTTCGAGATAGACGCGCCGCGCCTCCTCCCAGCGGTCGCCGAATAGCGGCGGAAACGCCTCGCGCAGGCTGAGGCGCACCCGTACCTTCGCCTCGTCGAGAGTCCACAACGGCACGCCCATCGTCTTCTGACAATGGACGAACGCCTCGTGGATGGTCGGCCAGGTGTCGACGAGCGTGTTGTCCCAGTCGAAGATGATCGCGCGTGGCCGACCGATGGGCCGGCTCATGCGGCGGCCGTGTGGGCGAGGTATTCGTCGCGCAGCTTCGTCACCAGCGAGCCCGGCTTGCCGTTGGCGACCGTCGCGCCGTCGATCTCCACGACCGGCAGGACGTCGGCGGTCGTGCTGGTCAGGAACGCCTCGCGCGCCGCCTTGGCCTCGTCGACCGAGAACGGACGCTCGACGAGCTTCAGCCCCTCGCGCGCGATAATGTCGAGCAATGCGAGGCGCGTGATGCCGCTGAGGATCGCGTGGTCGCAGGCACGGGTCACGACCTCTCCGTCCCGGGTCACGATCCAGGCGTTGGTCGAGGTGCCTTCGGTGACGTTGCCGTCGTGGTCGACCTGCCACGCCTCATAGGCCCCGGCCTCGCGCGCGGCCTGCTTGCCCAGCACGTTCGGCAGCAGCGACACCGATTTGATGTCGCAGCGCTGCCAGCGGATGTCGGGGATCGTGATCACCGCGATGCCGTCGCGCCCGAGCTTCGGGTCGGCCGGCTTCGAGCGGCGCGAGGTCACGACCAGCACCGGCTTCGCCGATTTCGGAAAGGCGTGGTCGCGCGGCGCGACGCCGCGGGTGATCTGGAGGTAGACGATGCCGGACAGGACGCCGTTGCGCCGCGCCACCTCGCGCATGACGATCTTGAGCGCCGCGTCGGCGATCGGCGGCTCGATGCGCAATTCGCTCAGCGAGCGGTGCATCCGCGCGAAATGCGGCTCCTCGTCGATGAGGCGGCCGTTGACGACGGCGACGACCTCGTAGACGCCGTCGGAGAACTGGTAGCCGCGATCCTCGATATGCACGGCGGCCTGCCGGTGCGGCAGGTAGCGCCCGGAGACGTAGGCGATGCGAGACACTGGTCAGTTTCCGTTCTTCAGGGGCCGGTCGTTGCCCATCACGCCGAGCGATTTGAGCTTGCGGTGGAGGGCCGAGCGCTCCATCCCGACAAACGCGGCGGTGCGCGAGATGTTGCCGCCGAACCGGGTCACCTGGGCCAAGAGGTACTCGCGCTCGAACACCTCGCGGGCGTCGCGCAGCGGCAGGGTCATGATCTCGCTGCCCTTGTCCCATTTGACGACGGTGGGGGCGATCGAGGTGATCTCGTTGGGCAGCATCTCGGCGCGGATCGGCTCCTGCGGGTCGCCCGGCGCCATGATCAGCAGCCAGTCGATGACGTTGCGAAGCTGGCGCACGTTGCCGGGCCACGGATAGGATTGCAGCGCGGCCAGTGCATCCTCGCCAAATTCGCGCGGCGGCACCCGCGCCGCCTCGGCCCCGCGCGCCATGAAATGCCGCGCCAACAGCGGGATGTCCTCGCGCCGGTCGCGCAGCGGCGGCACTTTTATAGGCACGACGCTGAGGCGATAGAACAGATCCTCGCGGAACCGCCCCGCCGCGATCTCGCCCGGCAACTCGCGGTTCGACGAGGCGACGACGCGCACGTCGACCTCGACCCGGTGCGATCCGCCGACGCGCTCGAAGGTCTGTTCCTGCAAGACGCGCACGATCTTGCCCTGCGTCTCGATCGGCATGTCGGCGACTTCGTCGAGGAACAGCGTGCCGCCGTGGGCGCGTTCGAACGTACCGATCTTGCGTCCGTCGACGCCGTTCTCGCAGCCGAACAGCTCGGCCTCCAGCCGGTCGGGGTGCATCGTCGCGCAGTTGATCGCGACAAACGGCCCCTGCGCCCGCCGCGAGCGCGAGTGGAGCAGCCGGCCGACCACCTCCTTGCCCGCGCCGGGCAAACCGGTGATCAGCACCCGGCTGCCGGTCGGCGCGACGCGGTCGATCTGCTGGCGAAGCTGGTTCGCCGCCATCGAGGCCCCGACGAGGTCGAGGTCGCCGCCCGCACGCAGCTTCAACTCCTCGTTCTCGCGCCGGAGCGCCGCGCTTTCGATCGCCCGCGCGATCAGCAACAGCAGCCGGTCGGCCTTGAACGGCTTTTCGATAAAGTCGTAGGCGCCGATCCTGATCGCCTCGACCGCGGTCTCGATCGTGCCGTGGCCGCTGATCATCACGACCGGCACCGGCGGGATGTCGGTGCGGAGCTGGCGCAGGATCTCGATCCCGTCGAATTCGCTGCCCTGGAGCCAGATGTCGAGGATGATCAGCGTCGGCTGGCGCACCTGGATCGCCGCGGTCACCTCGTCGCTGTTGGCGGCCTCGCGGGTGTTGTAGCCCTCGTCCTTGAGGACGCCCGCGATCAGCATGCGGATGTCGGCTTCGTCGTCGACGATCAGGATGTCATGCGCCATGGTCGACGGTGCTCAATTCTGCCGGCGGAACAGGTGCATCGGGACGCGCGACGCTTCGGGCATCGCGCATGAAGACCAGATTGACCCGCGCGCCGCGCGGCTCGCGATCTTCGAGCGTCAGCTCGCCCTGGTGATCTTCCATGATCTTCTTGACGATGGCGAGCCCCAGCCCGGTGCCCTTCGCGCGCGTCGTCACATAGGGCTCGGTCAGCCGTTCGCGGCCGTGCTTGGGCAGCCCCTTGCCGTTGTCCTCGACCGCGATGACGACCTGTCCGTCGCCGTCCTCGATCGCCACCGCGATCTCGCCGCGAGCCGCCTCGCGCTTTGCCGCGGTGTCTTCGGCGATGCGCCCCTCGATCGCCTCGATCGCGTTCTTGACGATGTTGACGACCGCCTGCCCGACCAGTCGGTTGTCGCAGCGCAGCGAGACCGCGTGGCCGGGAAAGCGCGTCGTAAACGCGATCTCGGGGTGCGCGGTGCGCTGCAAAAACGCGGCGCGCTCGACGATCGTGACCAGGTTCTCGGGCTTAAGCACCGGCTGCGGCATCCGCGCGAACGACGAGAACTCGTCGACCATCCGCCCGATATCCTCGACATGGCGCACGATCGTGTCGGTGCAGAGGCGGAACGTATCCGGGTCTTTCTTGATGTCTTTCAGGTAGTTGCGACGCAACCGCTCGGCGGCGAGCTGGATCGGCGTCAGCGGGTTCTTGATCTCGTGGGCGATGCGTCGGGCAATGTCGGCCCAGGCCGCCTTCCGCTGCGCCGACAGCAATTCGGTGATGTCGTCAAAGGTCACGACAAAGCCGCTGACCTCGCGGTTGTCATGCTCGGCGGCGATGCGGACGAGCAGCGTGCGGGTGCTGTTGGCGCCGGCGATCTGCACCTGGGCCTGAGCCAGCCGGTCCGGGCGCCGCGCCGCCTCTTCGAGCAGCGACGCCATTTCCGCCGAGACCTCGGCGAGATCCTCGCCGATCGACATGTCGAGGTCGACGCCGAGCAGCGCCGACGCGGTGCGGTTCGGCAGGTTGATGCGGCCGGCCCGGTCGAGCCCGATCACGCCCGCCGAGACGCCGGTCAGCACCGTCTCGGTGAACCGCCTTCGCTCGTCGAGCTGGCGGTTGGCCTCGATGACCTCGCGCTGCTGGCTTTCGAGCTGATTGGTCATGCGGTTGAACGCGCGGCTCAGCGAGGCGAGCTCGTCGTCCTTCTTGCCTTCGGGCACGCGCGCGGTCAGGTCGCCGGCGCTGACCTGCTCGGTCGCGTTGACCAGCCGGCTGATCGGGTCGGTGAGCTGCGCGGCGAAATTGATCCCGATCGACACCGACGCGGCAAGGAACAGCATCGCCACCAGGATGAACACGACGGCAAAGGTGATCTGGAACCCGGATCGCTGGGTTTCGAGCTGTTCGTACTGCGCAGCGGCAAGCTGCGTCTCCTCTCGGTGCTTGAGCACCTTGGGCTCGATAAATCGTCCGACGTAAAGATAGAGGTCGCTGAACTCGTCGAGCCGCACCAGGGCGCGCACGCGCTCGTCCTGGTCGTCGGTCATGATCACGACGTCGCCCTGCGAGGCCCGGTGCAGCGCGTCCTTGCTCACATCCTCGAAACCGAGCGCGAAGACGAGCCCGGTGCCCTCGACGATCTTGCCGTTGCCGTCGACGATCGCCGCCTCGGTGAGACCGCGCATCGCCGCCTGCGCGGTCAAAATCGGCCCCAGATACTGCGGATTGAGGATCAGCGCCGAGGCGTTGTGGTTGAGGTCCGTGGCCATCGACTGCGCGTCGGCGCGGATCGCCTGGACGTGCTCCTTGACGTAGGCGTCGGCGACCGCGACCGACTCGGTGATCGCCGTGCGCACCCGGTCGCTGAACCACGATTCGACGCCAAAGCTGAAAAACAGATACGAAAACACCGCGACGATGATCGTCGGCAGCACCGCGATTAGGCTGAACAGCCCGACCAGCTTGACCTGCATCCGCGATCCGGCGATGCCGCGCCGCCGCTCGGCCCACACCTCGACCAGCCGCTTCGCCACCAGCGCGCCGAGCGCCAGCAGCAGCGTCAAATCGAGGTAAAGCATCGGCAGAACGAGCGCCGGATGCGTGCCCACCGGCCGCCATCCGGTCAGCAGCAGATACGTCGCGATGCCCGAAGCGGGAGCGGCGACCGCCAGCGCGATCGTGATCTTGCGCCACAGACCCATGCGGCTGGCCCAGGTAGGAACCTGTTGTGCCAGGCTCATGCGGATTCCCCACTGTCCGCGCGCAACGGCGCGACGCAACCCCTGATTGGGGGCGTGGCAGCGTTGCCACAACCCTGTGCTATTTTAGCCCGCGGACGACCGGGATGTCCAACTCGCGGATTTTCTTTCTGAGGGTATTCCGGTTGAGGCCGAGGAGGTGCGCGGCCTTGATCTGGTTGCCGCGGGTGGCGCCCAGCGTGGCGACGATGAGCGGGCGTTCGATCTCGCGGAGCACCCGGTCGTAAAGCCCGGACGCCGGCAGCGCGCCTTTATGGGCGATAAAGTAATCGTGGATATGACGTTCGACGGCCGCGCCCAGCCCCTCGCCGCCGGCGCCGTCGACGGCCGGCGGCGCCGCGGTAGCCTCGGCCAGCTCGACCTCGATGGTCTCGGCGCCGATGATTTCCTGCGGGTAGAGCGCGGCCAGCCGGCGCATCAGGTTTTCCAGCTCGCGCACATTCCCCGGCCAGCGATACCGCCGCAGCCGTTCCATCGCCGCGTCGTCGAGCGTCTTTGCGGACAGCCCCTCCTTCGCCGCCAGCGCCGAGAAATGCCGCACCAGCGCCGGAATGTCCGAGCTGCGCTCGCGCAGCGGCGGCAGGCGGATCGGCGCGACGTTGAGGCGATAGAACAGGTCCTCGCGGAACACGCCCTGGCGAATCAGCTGGGACAGGTCGCGGTGGGTCGCCGTGATGATGCGGATGTCGGCGCGGATCGGCGTGCGTCCGCCGACCGAGGTATACGACCCCTCCTGCAGCACGCGCAGCAGCCGCGTCTGCGCCTCGATCGGCATGTCGCCGATCTCGTCGAGGAAGAGGGTGCCGCCCTTCGCCTGCTCGAACCTGCCGATGCCGCGGGCCGTCGCGCCGGTAAAGGCGCCGCGCTCGTGCCCGAACAACTCGCTCTCGATCAGGTCGCGCGGGATCGCCGCCATGTTGATCGCGACGAACGGGCCGCCGCGGCGCTTGCCGTAATCGTGCAGCGCGCGCGCCACCAGCTCCTTGCCGGTGCCGCTTTCGCCGGTGATCAGGATCGTGAGGTCAGTGCCCATCAGGCGGGCGATCGCGCGATAAATCTCCTGCATGGCCGGCGAGCGGCCGATCAGCGGAAGCTGCTCCTCGGGCTCGTCGAGCCCGTTGCCGGTGACGGTCGACGGCGCGGTCAGCGCCCGCTCGACGACGTTGACGAGCTCACGCAGGTCAAAGGGTTTGGGCAGGTACTCGAACGCGCCGCGCTCGGTCGCCTTGACCGCGGTCAACAGGGTGTTCTGCGCGCTCATCACGATGATGCGCAGCTCCGGCCGCACCTTTTTGATGCGCGGGATCAGGTCGAGCCCGTTCTCGTCCGGCATGATCACGTCGGTGATGACGAGGTCGCCCTCGCCGTCGGCGACCCAGCGCCACAGCGTCGAGGCGTTGCCGGTCAGCCGCACGTCGTGGCCGAGCCGCGCCAGCGCCTGGCTCAGCACCATGCGGATCGCGCGGTCGTCGTCGGCCACCAGAATGGTTGAGCCCATCAGCGAACCCCGTCTTGCGGGACCACCGGCAGGAATACCCGGAACACCGTCTTCCGGGGTTGGCTATCGAATTCGATGACCCCGCCGTGGTCGCCGATCACCTTGGCTACCAGTGCAAGACCAAGGCCACTTCCGTTTCGCTTGGTCGTGACGAACGGATCGAACAGATGCGGCGCGAGGTCTTCGGGGATGCCGCCGCCATTGTCGGCGATCGAAACCATCAGCGGCAGGTACACCCTGCCCTCGCCGCTGCGCATCGACACGCGCAGCCCGTGGCGGTACGCCGTCGCCAACACGATCTCGCCGCCGCTCGCCGGCGCCGCCTCGGCGGCGTTCTTGATCAGGTTGAGGAAAACCTGGACCAAGAGGTCGCGGTTGCCGTGCACCGGCGGCAGTGACGGGTCGTATTCCTCGCTGATGCGGACATGCCGGGCAAAGCCCGAGTGGGCGATGCGGCGTACCCGTTCCAAGACCTCGTGGATGTTGACTGCCTCCCGCTCGATCGGGCGAGGGTCGGAAAAAGCCTCCATGCGGTCGAGGAGCGCGACGATGCGGTCGGTCTCGTCGCAGATGAGGCGGGTCAGCTCGCGGCCGCTCTCGTCGGCGTCCTGTTCCAAAAGCTGCGCCGCGCCGCGGATGCCCGACAGCGGGTTCTTGACCTCGTGCGCCATCATCGCCGCCATCGCGGTGATCGAGCGGGCGGCGTTGCGATGGGTCAGCGCGCGGTCGACCTTGTCGGCCATCGAGCGCTCGTGGAAAATCAGGACCAACAAATCGGCTGGATCGCCCGCCGGCGCGCCCTCGATCGTTACGGTGCGGGCCGGAAAGCGCGGTCCTTCGAGCAGCACGTCGTATTCGGCGATCGACCCCTCGCTTTTCCGCACCGCGTCGATGAGCGCGAAGACCGGGCTGTGCGGATGGATGAAATCGCCGAGCGCGTAACCGTGAAGCGCCGCCGCGCCGGCGCCGAGAAACTGTTCCGCGGCCGGATTGACGAAACACAGCCGGCCGGCGCCGTCGAGCGCGATCACCGGGTTCGGCAACGCCGCCAGCAATGCGGCCGCGTCGGGCGCGAGGCCCGATCGCCGCAACCGCAGCATCAGGCCGCCTCGCGCGCCATCAGCGGCTCGTAGAACCCGCGCAGCAGCTCCTTTACCCGAGCGACCGTCTCGGTCTGGTTGACCTGGGCGCGGAACTCGGCCGAGCCGGGCAGCCCCTTCGAATACCAGCCGATGTGCTTGCGCGCGATCTTGACCCCGGTGTCGACGCCGTAATGGCTCAGCATGTCGTCGTAATGCTCGGACACGATCGCGTATTGCACATCAAGCGGCGGGTCCGGAAGGCGCCGGCGCTGCCGCCGCCACGCGATCACCTGCGCCATGAACCACGGCCGGCCATAGCAGCCGCGCCCGATCATCACGCCGTCGGCGCCGGATTCGGCGAGGGCGGTATCGACGTCCTCCAGCGTGTTGATGTCGCCGTTGACGATAACCGGGATCGACACCGCCTCCTTGACCGCGCGGACAAAGCCCCAATCGGCGCTGCCGGCGTAGAACTGGCAGCGCGTGCGGCCGTGCACCGTGACCATGCGGATGCCGCAGCTCTCGGCGATGCGGGCGAGCGCCGGGGCGTTGCGGTGGTTGTCGTCCCAGCCCGTGCGCATCTTCAGCGTCACCGGCAGGTCGACCGCCTTGACCGTCGCCTCGAGGATGCGCGCGGCGTGGATCTCGTCGCGCATCAGCGACGAGCCGGCGTGGCCGTTGACGACTTTTTTCACCGGGCAGCCGAAATTGATGTCGATGATCTTGGCGCCGCGGTCGGCGTTGAGCTTGGCCGCCTCGGCCATCACCGCGGGCTCGCAGCCGGCGAGCTGGACCGCCATCGGCTGCTCTTCCTCGCAGCTTTTGGCCATCAGCCATGACTGGCGCGACTCGCGGATCGCCGCCTGGCTCGCGATCATCTCGCTCACCACCAGCGCCGCGCCCTCGCGCTTGACGATGCGGCGAAACGGCAAATCGGTGACCCCCGACATCGGCGCCAGGATCACCCCGTCCTCAAGCTGCACCGAAGAAAGACAAATGCTCATAGTTTAGGCAAATACCCATCATGCATAAGA
>DATAUV010000036.1:0-2895 GCA_036268075.1 Allostellaceae bacterium
ATCGTCAGGCCGCCCCGGGGGCAGGAGCGTAGTCGCCCAACGACAGATTCTCGGCTGCGTCGATCGCGAGCGGCTGGTGCGTCGCCACGGCGACCCGTCCGCCCGCCGCCCTGTGCGCCGCGATCAGCGTGGCGAGCCGCGGCTCGCCCACGCCGGCCAGCGCCGCGGCCGGCTCGTCGAGCAGCCACACCGGCGCCGGCGACGCCACCAGCCGCGCCAGCGCGAGCCGCCGCCGTTGCCCCGCCGACAGCCAGCGGCACGGCCAATCCGCCACCCGATCCAACCCCAGCGCGGCCAGCGCCTCGGCGATCCTCTCCGGCCGCACCGCACCGCCGCGCTGACCCGCCCAGAACCCCAGCGTCTCGCGCGGGGTCAGCGCCGGCTTGATCGCGTCGAGATGACCGACATAGTGGACGAGGGCGCGATAGGGCGCTGGATCGGCCGCGATCGCCCGGCCGCCCCATAAAAGGCGGCCCGCCTCGGGTCGAAGCAACGTCGCCAACAGCCGCAAGAGGCTCGACTTCCCGCTGCCGTTGGCGCCGGTCACCACCAACGCCGCCCCCGCCGGCAGACGCAGCGACAAGGCCGCGAATACCAGCCGCTCACCCCGAAGGCACGCCAGATCCTCGCCAGCAAGGTCGCTGGTTAGCTCTAGTTCCATATCGGACTAAGTCTATTACTTCCCTCGGCCAAGCCTATCCCGCGCAAGAGAATTTGAAAACCGAGGGGCGCGAGGCCCGGGCAAAAAAGCGGCCTCGGAGGGGGAGATCCGAGGCCGCAACGCTTCCGGCCGAGTAGATCGGCCGGACACGAGGTTTGGGGGACAAACCTGTAAGGCTGAACCTTACGCATATGATATTCGTGCCCGATTGGGTCGCCGGTGTGAAGAAATTGGGGCGATTTGGTGAATCCTACCCGATCGGGCGGCGATCCTCGATCAGCTTTCCGTCATCGGGGAGGCTGCCCGCCGGCACGCGCGCGACGGCGCCGCGCAGCTTGGTGACCGCCTGGATCGATTCGACGATCGCCGCATTCTCAGCTTCGGGTCCTGTGGTCTCAACATGCAACGTCATCACATCCGCACTGGCCGGCCGCTCGATGACCAGCCGCGCCTTTTTTATCGCGGGGTGCCGGCGGGCGATGTCGCCGATCTGGATCGGGTGCACGAACATGCCGCGCACCTTGGCGGTCTGGTCGGCGCGGCCGAGCCAGCCGCGGATGCGCTGGTTGGTGCGGCCGCACGGGCTCGGCTCCGGCAGCAGCGCCGAGAGGTCGCCGGTTGCGAAGCGGATCAGCGGGTATTCCGGGGTCAGCGTCGTCACCACCACCTCACCGACCTCGCCGGGCGCGACCGGGTCGCCGGTGCCGGGCGCGACCAGCTCCACGATCACCCCCTCATCGAGCATCATCCCGTCGCAGAGCTTGCCGTCGGGATCGATCGTCTCATAGGCGATGAGGCCGAGATCGGCGGTGCCGTAGCATTGCAGCGCGGCGACGCCGCGAGCCGCAAATTCGGCCCGCAAGGTTCCGGGATAGGCCTCGGCGCCGACCAGCCCCTTGTTCAGCGACGACACCTCGGTGCCGAGCTCGGCGGCGCGGTCGAGGATGATCTTGAGGAATGAGGGCGTGCCGACATACGCGGTCGGGCGCAGATCGGCGATCGTGCGCACCTGCAATTCCGTCTGTCCGGTGCCGGCCGGAATCACCGGGCAGCCGAGCGCATCGGCCGCGCTTTCGACCATCGCACCGGCCGGCGTCAGGTGATAGGAGAACGCGTTGTGCACCAGTTCGCCGGCGCGGATCCCGGCGGCGAACATTGCCCGCGCCATGCGAAAGAAATCGGCCCGCCGCGCCGCCGGCTCATAGATCGGCCCGGGCGAGGCGTAGATGCGGCCGAGCGCCGCCACCGGCACGGCGTTGAACCCGCCGAGCGGCGGATGCCGGCGCTGCAATTCGACCAGCGCCGATTTGCGCGTCACCGGCAGTTGGGCCAGCACGGTACGGCTCACAATCGCCGCCGGATCGACCCCGGAAAGGAGCTCGCGATAGGCCAGCGCCTTATCGCGCGCCGCGGCGACGAGGCCGGGCAGCGCCGTCATGAGCGCCGCCTCGCGCGCCGCGGCGTCGCGGGTTTCGAGCGCATCGTAAAATGCCGAGCCCATCACGCCGCGATCCTTCCCTTGCCCGCGCAAAGCCGGCCCTTCTCGACACAAAGCCGACTTTTCTCCGGATAAAGCCAGCCCTTCTCCGGATAAGGATTGCGCCGCGACCCTTGCGTCTTCAAGCACTAAGCACTCTAGCCAAAATCGCCGCTGCGATTAGCGACCGTCTCGGGCAACATCCACCGCACAGCGTGCAGCGGGCGGTGCAGAACCAGACGGGGACGCCGCGGCAAATCCAGACCCATATGCCCGGCATTACCTATGATGATGTTGCGGCTGCCTTAGGCTGAGCCAATCGCGCTCTCCCGAGCCGGCCTGATCTTTCCTTACACTCGGTCGCCCTCATGCAGTTGCGCTTCACTTCGTTCGCCGTGACCAGCTTACGATCGGACTTCCACCCACAAGAGTGCGCCCATGCTGGGCGCACAAGAAAAACCCGCCGGCCTGAGCCGGCGGGTTTCCCCAAGGGTCGTGTAGGCAGGATCAGAAGGCTACGTCGAACTTGCCTTCTAAGGTCTGCATCTGGTTGGACGACGAGCCCGCGGGGGTCGTGGTCGCCACGATCGTGCGCTCGCCCCACATCCATTCAATACCGATCGTCACGAAGGAGACGGGGTTCCAGATCAGGTTGGCGTGAGCGGTCTGCAGCTCCTTGTTCGCCGCCGCCGCCTGGGTCGCACCGATATAGGCCGCGCTCAGCCCGTACTGGCGATTGACGCCGTAGCTGAAGGTC